>NZ_CP130886.1:5457069-6063410 GCF_030622045.1 Planctellipticum variicoloris
AGACCGCGTCGATGATGACCGCGATTCCGAACCAGCCGGCAATGAGTGCGTGACCGACGATCCGGTAGGGCTGAATCGCGCAGACATCGGCGATCATGATCGGCACGGCAAAAACCGCCAGCACAACCGGCAGCCATTCGAGTTCGCCCAATCGTGCGCCGCCGCAGATCCGGACAGCCGGCTACCAGATCCCGATAAACAGGACGAGCAACGAGACCAACGCGAATTGGTAGACGAGAGACATGGCTGTGCGTCGAGATGAGTCGCTGAACAAGACACGTTGGGGTATTATAATACACGCCAAGGGACCAATTCTCATCTCCATTGCGGGAACCGGCGATGTCGACGCCTTCTGATGCCACGGGGCATGGCGATGCATCGCAACCGACCACGGGTCTGCGGTGGTGCGAACGGTCCGTTGCGGATCTTCTCGAAGCGCTGGCGGAAGTCGAATCCGGTCGCACGAAGTCGCTCGATGAGTTCGACTGCGAGTTTCGAGCTCGCCATCAAATCGGTGATCCGGCCGATCAAGAGGCGGCGACGGAGTTCTGAAGGCGGTGCATCGCCTTTCAATACTCCGCAGCAAACTGTCCGGCTCATTTGCGTTGGTTCTCCTGAAGCTGTTCCGCCTTGTAACGTTCCAGCGTGCGGATCTGGCTCGTCAGCTTGGACTCAGGGCCAGCCGGAAAGTACTGCACGTGATCGGGAAGGTAATACCCCTTCTCCCGCGGCCGACTCTCTCCCAGATTACCGTTCGTCTTCGTCGATGCTGCCGCAGCCAATCGCCCGCCCCTCAGTCGATTCTCAATGTTCAGCGCATCCGCCGGCATGGGTCGTGCCGTCTCCTCGGCGGCAACTTCGATTTGCAGGAACACCGCCAACATCACAGGCGATTCTGCTCCCCTTCCTTCCGACCGCGAATACAGCAAGGCGGGCCGCCGCCGCGTGAGGAGTTGTGTCTCACCCGGTTGGCATTCGACGGAAGTCTGAAAACAAATCGCCGTGAGCCCCGGGACCAGCTCGCCGTTGACCTTGACCGCACTGGCCTGATCGAGACGGCTGGACTGCAGCAAAAATTCGACCTGGAGCTGCTTGCCACGGCATTCCAACTTGGCCTCGACGTGATCGCCGTAGAATTTCTTGGCAGCCGTCGCAGGTCTCTGATGAGATGGGGGGATCGGAATCTCAAACTCACCCCCCTGCCGATACGTAGCAGGTTTTCCAGCGGTCGCCGCCAGCGACGGCTCGGCCACCAGCTTGACCGGCCCATCGGCGCGAATCAGTTGCTTGAGCTGCCGCAGCAACTTCTGATCGGATCCCACGGAAGGAATCACACTCGGGTCGAGATACAGCGCCGCAGCCAGCTCCGGATAGTCGACGGCAAGCCGCGCTCGATCGATCTCCAGGGCCGTCACCTGCAGCAGAAACTGCCCGGCCGAGGATGCCTGCTCATTCTCAGCGCGCTGCAGTGCCAGCCGAACGGGTTTTGCCAGTTCACTCTCCCCCGCGGCCTCCAATAGTTCGACGGCCTGCCGCAGAAGTTTCAGGCGATCGGTCGGCGGAGCGTCCTCGGCCATCAGACCGGACGCAAATCCTCCCGCAACCAACAGAGCAAAGAGACTGCGCATCATCATCCCTTCCGTGAGAGGTGACGGGGGTACAAACCGCGGGAACTGATCGCAGAAACCGGCAAATGCGTCAATCGCCATGCGTGCAGTGCGAGCCTTCACCAAGCCGGCTCGTTCGCTGGAGCGGCAGGGGCTTCACGTCCTTCCATTTCATTCTTCTTCTGTATCTTCCTCCGCGCTTTCCGTGCTTCGCTCTCTGCTCCGTCATTCGCGTCCATTCGTGCCATTCGTGGTTGTCTCCCCTCTTTCTCTTCTCCGCGTCCTCCGCGTCCTCCGCGTCTCAGCGGTGAAATCTCCCTCCAACCGGCAGATTCCGCCGGTCTGCGCGCGTTACAAGCATCGCGACTCCAGATTTCCTCCCAACCAGTCGATCCAGTGTTGTCGGATCGCGACGAAGGATCGTGGTGCGGGCCGACGACACCATCGAAGCAGGGATCAGGGATGGCCAGGCGGATTCTTGTGACCGGTTCGGGAACGTTCTTCGCCGCACGGCTGATTCACGATCTCGTCCGCCGCGGCTGCGAAGTCACCACCGCCGACAGCCGCCGCTGGTCACCCGGCAAGGCCGTCAAAGGGGTCGCCCGCAAGGTCGACGTCCCCGTCCTCGGCACGGACCCGGAGGGCTACCTCAACGCCATCCTGGCGGAACTCGACGCCCGCCCGTACGACCTGCTTTTACCGCTGTTCGAGGAATCGCTCCTGCTGGCCGAGAATCGCTACGAAATCTGCCAGCGGACGCGGCTGTTTCTGCCCCCCTTCGAAACGATGCAGCAGCTCCACCACAAGCCCAGCCTCGACGCTCTCTGCGGCAAGATCGGCATCCCCTCGCCCCCGACCGTCGCCGCCCCCGATCTCGAACGCCTGCAGACTGCGGCCGGCCGCATGGGCTACCCCGTCGTCCTCAAACTGCCCATGAGCAACAACTCCGTCGGCCGGACCTACTGCGACAACGCCGACGAATTCGCCGACAGCTTTGGCAAACTCTCCGCATCTCAACACGCCCGCGGCGCCGAGCCCCCCTTCGTTCAGAAGAAAATCGACGGCGATCCGGTCTTCACTCTCTGCTACTGCCAGAAGGGCCGCAAGTACGCGGAAGTCGTCTACCGGACCCGCCGGACGTTCCCCCAGGACGGCGGCACGGCCGCCCATCGCGAATCGATCGAGCATCCGGCGATTTCGGCGATCACGGCCAAGCTGGTTCGCGCCACCGAGTGGACCGGATTTCTGGGTCTCGACTTTCTGGTCGACCGCAGCGACGGCACCCCCTGGCTCATCGACGCCAATCCTCGGGCCAACCCCGCGATTCAGCTCGGCTTCCTCTCCGGCCTCGACTGGTCTGAGCTCATCCTCAACCAGCTCCCGGGTGGCACGCTGGAACGACAATCCGCGAAGCCCGGCGTCCACGCCCACGCCCGGCTGCTCGACATCGGCTGGCTGTTGGAAGGTCTGATTCCCGGCCGGGCTTCACTGTTGAAGTTCCCCGCCCGACTGGCCCGTTTCATCCGCCCGGAGTGGCCCGTCGCCTCACGCGGCGACCTGCTCGAGATTGGCGAGTACGGCTCCTTCGCGGCCGTGACGCTTCATACGCTCTACGGCTTCGCAAAGTCCCTCCGGACTGGCCGCCAGATCGGCGACATCCTGCTCGAAGATTCGAACTACGATCCGACGACCGCGGCCGAGTTCCGCAAACGGATCGCCGGGAACGCAGACATCCGCCGCGCCGCGTGACAGCCCGGGTGACACGCCCAGTGGGTTTGCGATGGGCGTGTCTGCGCGTCGAAGTCCACGCCCTTCGAAGACTCAGGGCGTGCCACCCCGAATGGACGTGGTCCGCTGGTGTTGCGACGTGGTCCGACTACGCCGCGTTCCGCCGGGTATCCGTCGTTTCCTCAACCACAACGGGCATGGCTGACGACTTTCCCGCGGAAATCTGCTCCAGTCGCCCGCGAATCGCCGCCACGGCCGTCGGCGTTCCGTTCCAGACGCCCCGGTAATGCTCCAGCCCGGCGCGATAGGCCGGCACGCAATCCAGAAACCGTCGCAACAGTTCGGGTGTCACAGCATCCAGTGTCGCGAAATCCCCGACCCCCATTTGCCGCAGGTAGTGCGAATTGATGAGCTGCTCGTGATGCAGCGGTTCCGGAAGCGCGAGGACCGGTTTGCCGAGATAAACCGACTCCCCGAGCAACTGGTTTCCCGCCGCACAGATCACGGCAGTACAGCCCGCCAGATCGTCGACAAACCGGTGCTCGTCGATCTCGCAGAATCGGAGACCGCCCATCGTCGGCATTGCCCCCAGTCCGTAGACACGGACATTGCGTCCCAGGGACAGAAGGGCTTCCACGACGGATCGTGGCGTGAATTTTCGCAGGTACGAGACAAGATAGCCGTCGTCGTGCGTGCGGGCTGTCGCGACATCCGAACGGATCATCGGCCCCACCTGCCGGACATGCTCCCACCCGGCCTTGAGAGGCGGCGCATAGAACGCCGACGCGATCACGTCATGCGGCCCCGGATAGCACCACCGGACGACCCAGTTCATCCACCAGGCATGCCGCTGCAGATCGGCCGGCAAGGCGGAGAGATTGCACGCCGCCAGCACATGCTGGTGGTCGAACGCAATCAACGGCGCCCCTTCGACGCGGGCAGCGCGCGGCAGCGCGGGATCGAAGTCCGAGATGGCCAGGTCGGGACGAATCGCCTGGATCTGCCGCCGGATCGCGCGCGCGACCTTCGGCAACTCCCACGCGGCATACTTGAACCCGCAGGCGATGGTTCGATTGAGATCCAGCCTGCCATTGCGGTAGACGAATCGGAGGCCGGGAATTCGCATCAGGTGGATCGGCAGATCGGTGTGCGCCCAGGCGGGAGCCAGAAACTCGTACGCGTCGTCCGGCGCGAAGAGCCAGAATTCGTGCTCGGGGACAAGCTGCTCGACGAGGGTCTTGACCCGCGCTGCGTGACCCCGTCCCTCGCCCGCCATGCTGTAGAAGATTCGAGCCATGAGCGCCTCCCTGTCCGGCTCCGGCGTATTCCCCCCGCTGACAAAGACTAATGCGCTGCGGCCGGCGGACCGGCAAGACCAGTTCGGAATTCTTGATCAAGTCTTCATCAGGCCAGGCCGGGGCCAACATCTTTTTTCGCTGGCAAGCTAACCGGCGTCAGATCAGAATGACCGATTGGCAAGCCGGTCAACGGAGTCCACGCCATGCGACGCTTCGGTCCATCCCCCATCGACATCTTCGCCGGCTGCCTGGTTTTCGTCGTGGTTCTCGCCGTCACGCTGCTCCCGGTTCTTCATTCCTGCCGCGTGCTGCTTCGCCCATGACGGCGAAAGACGCTCACTTCTCCTTTTCGCCTCGCTCCATCCCCGCCACATCCAGCCGCCGACCCGCCCGCCACAAGCCCCACCCCAGCAGCAGCGTCAACAGCACGATCCCGCTGATCAGCACGTTCGGATCGTTCCAGGGCCGCCACCGCGCCAGCGGCGCCGACAGATTCTCTCGTGCCTCCGCCAAAGCCCCAGCGACCTTCGGCGGCCCCTCACGCAACACCGCCGACAGCGCCGCCGTATCAAACCGCCCCGGCTCCGCGTCCGGCGATCCATACTCCAGCCGGTACTTCTCGCCGTCGGTGGCCAGAAAAATCAGCTCGTACCGCGGTCCGGAGAGCTCGACCCCACGGATCGCCAGCGGCGGATTGTCGCCGTTCTCGATCGCGACCTCGTACCGGTTCCACCGACCTTCGGGCAGCTTCAACGTCAGCTCTTCCTTCTGGAGGCTTCCGACCGCGAAGCATGTCAAAGCTCCCGTCATTTGAACATGATGCACGGCATCCGAATCAACGTCCGCTTCAACCCTCACGCTCCGGCTGAAGTTCTTGTCGTCGGTTTTGACGCGAAGGGCGGTGATCGGCTGCCGACCCGCTTCAATCGCCACCAGCGTCCGATGCTCCTTCTCGTCCTCCGTCTGCGTGAATCGGGCCGGTTCATACGTGTCCAATCGCGGCTCGGTCGCCTGCGCGCGAACTTCATCCCGATAGAACTCCACGCGATCCACGCGGAACGGCCGCCGGGCGATCGTCGTCCGCTCCGTCCGATTCGTCTCTGCGCCACCCTGCAGCCGTCGATGCAGTTCCAGCAGTTGCGACTCCTGCTCGGCGGTGACATCCGTGATGGAGAAGCGAAACCGCCGATGGTCGCCCGCCGTGAAGGGCACCGTGTCGTTGCGAGCATCGACGAACCGCGAATAGTCGAAGATCACGCCCGGCGGACCGGCGGAAACCCAGGTCGTGCCATCGGCCGAGGACTCGACGCGCACCTGGTGTTCGAAATCCCGCAGCGGCGTGACGATCCGAAGGCCGGTCGGTTGAGGCTCCTTCTCGCGGAGAGCCAGTTCGACCACCAGGCCCCCTTCCGGCTCCACACGGGCCGCGGTTTGTTCGGCAGCCCACGAATGCCGGTCGGTCCGCGTTTTCGTCCCCATTGCCGGCTGGATCAGGAAGGAAACGATGTTTCCCTTCGAGTCGTACAGCCGGACGTCCGGCCAGCGGTCGCGCGTCGCCGCATAGAATGGCTCGTCCAGCGGCACAGCGACCGCGGTTGTCTCGGTGATTTCCGGGAGAGAGACGTCCCGCTGCCAGCGAAATCCGGGAGCATCAGCCGCGGCGCAGGGGAGCAGACTCAGCAACGTCAGCAAGAATCCGGCGACGCAGCGCATCAGTGGGGCTCCTCGGCAGGTTCCGCAGCCTGCAGGGTAAAGGTCTCGCGGTACTTCAGATAGACGAACGAGCCCGCCAGCACTACGACGCCCAGCACGATGAAGGCGATGATCCGGTAGAACTGATCCAGCTCCGCCAGGTCCCGGAAGAAGACCTTGCCGATCACGATTGCAAACAGCACGAGCCCCGCATACCGCAGCGGTCGCTCGTTCCGCCAGATCCCCCGCAGCAGCCAGCCGAAGGCGAAGACCGACCAGAGGATCGAAACACCTCCCGGCCGCATGCCGTCGAGAAACGCGTGCAGGAAGGTATTCAGCTCCAGCGTCAGAAAGACGAACAGCGTCCCCATCCCGCAGATCGCGAACACGGTCGACGCCTCCGCATTGCGCAGCTTGCCGCCGGCGCAGACCCAGGCGATTCCGAAAAACGCAATCACCGAGCCGAAGTCCACCAGCCGCAGCGCCGCATCGTGGAACGAGTAGTCGCCGCCATAGACGAATTGCGACGCCAGCGACCAGGCCGGGATGTCGATGAGGCACAGCTTGATCAGCACCGCCAGCAGACCCACGGCAACCGCGCCGGTCAGGACTCTGCTGTTCCGCGCGACCGCCTCCCACAGCAGCAAACCGCACAATCCCAGCCACAGCACCGTCAGCAGCGGCAGTTTCAGCGGGGCATACGTGAAGCCCACCGTGCGGTTCAGTTCCAGGTGCAGATACAGAAACAGCATCGCCAGCGCCAGACCGACGATTGCCCGCGGCGCCCAGTCGGCGGGAATTACCTCCGGTAGATCGTTCTCTGGTCCAACAGTTGCCTCTTCATCCGCCTGCCAGCCCAGCAGCAACCGGTAGGCGCCGCCCAGCGACAGCACCGGCACGCCGAACATCACCAGCCGCTCGATCAGGTGCGGCCAGTACTCCGCCCACGCCATCCCCGCCGCCAGCGGCTGGGCAAACTGCCCCGGCAGATCGATCAGCGCGAAGCGGAACAGCACGAGGCCATAGACCACGAAGCTGACATACCGCAGCGTCCGCGAACCGAGCTGCCGGCCGATCCACAAGAGCACCAGCGCCTGCAGCGCCCAGCTCACGGTGATCCACTGCCGCGACAGCACCAGCGGCACCGTGACAATCACGAAGAACGACGCCAGCCCCAGGAAGCTCACCAGCAGCTCCCGATCGACCAGCTTCCGCATCAGGAAGTAATACACGTGCAGCGTGTAGAACGCCGCCAGCCCCAGCGTCACCGCCGCCGCCCATTCCCGGCTGTAAGCGTGCGAGACCAGCCGGTAACTCTCGCCGAAATAGACGAAGGCATTCACCAGCAAGGCCGCCAGATCGAACAGGTTCGACCGCGCGCCGTTCACCAGCTTGAAAAGAAACGTCATCGTCGAAAACAGCACGAAAAACGCCGTCAGAAATGGCAGCACGTTCCAGAACTGCGAGACTTCGTAATCCCGCATCGCCGCGAAATACAGCGCATACGTGCAGACGAAACTCAGCAGATTGACCAGCGGCCAGTTCTTCCAGTAACAGACCCCCAGCACCCCAGCCCCGAGGACCAGCATGTAGCCGTACAGACCGACGAAATCGACGACGCCCGTCGAGAGCATGATCGGCGTGCCGTATCCTCCCAGGATGCCGAGCACGGCGATCAGCATCGACGAGAACCGCACGGAGATGCCGCCCGCCAGGACGGTGATCAGCCCCATCAACGCGAACGCCGGCATCTGTTCCACGAGGTGATAGAAGATCGCCGCCGCAAACACGCTGAAATACAGCATGGCCAGCCCGCCCCCCATCAGTCCCTGTCCGAAGACGTGGTACCGATCCCCGAGCAGCCGGGTTCCCGCGGTCAGCAGCCCCAGTCCGGCCATCGCCGCCAGCGCCACACGCGCGCCGGGATGAATCAGGTTGTGGTCGAAGGAATACTTCAGAAAGAAACCGACGCCGACCACGAGAATCAGAATCCCCAGCCGCAGCAGCCACTGGCTGGCGATGGCGTACTCCATCGACACGCCCGTCGGCAGAAATTCCTCCCCGACAATGATCCAGCTCCAGATCTTCTGCAGCGTTTCTTTGGCGGCGGTCTCGAAGCGTCCGGGCATTCGCGGAACTGTCGACTGTGTGGGCCGCGAGAGAGCCTCCGTTTGACTGGACGGTCGCGTCGGACCGCCTGACCCGGCTTCCGAAACGTCGTCGAAGATCGGCTCGACGGGCTCGCCCCGGACCGGTGGCTTCCGTGCGTTTGCAAGTTCTTCCGCCAGCCGCGATAGCGGCGACGGACCTTCGGCGACGGTCTCGCGCAGAATCTCCGCGGGTTGGGCGAGGGGGGCCGACGTTCTCGGGACTGCCGCTTCTACTGGGGCGAGCCGGCTGACCACCAGCTCGCGCCGCAGGGCCGCCAGTTCCCGCTGCAGCCGGGCAAAGTTCTCGGTCTGATCTCGACGGATCTGTCCGAGCAGAATGAAGCCGAACAGCGGCACCCCGATGACCGCAGCGACGCAGATCAGGAGGACAAAGCCGATGAATTCTTCCATAACGCGCCCGCTGGCCGGAGCGATCCCCGTTCCGCTGCCCGTCTCGCGAAGCGACACTCACTTCGATGCGGCAGGCGCAGATGCGGTTCCCGGCTCAGCGCATGCTACCGCTCGCCTGAGACCAACGACAGGCGGATTCCCGCCAGCGACCGCCCGCCGGCATCACCCGAGTTCCGGGCTGTAGCTGCACCGAAACCAGTCCCGGTCCTCGCAGACCGGTTCTCCGCGGCACATTCGCAGCAGCGGGCGCTGGACGGACAACCCGGCCTGTTGCAACAACGCAGGAACGTCTACGGAGTCGGTCGGCACATCAACGATCACTGACTCTCCGTCCAGTTCTCGCAGGGCATCCAGCAGCAGCGCCAGCGCCGCGTCCTCGGTTCCGCAACACGGCCCGAGCTGCGTCGCCAGACGTCCCGGCCGCTCTGCCAGAAACCCGACGATCCGACCGTCCGGAGAACGCGCAACCAACGGCGGCGCCGTGGCAAACAGGTGCCGCAACAGCTTCGCCCGGTCCGTGCCAGTCGATCGCCGATCCAGCGCCAGCAACTCGTCATGCACCGCCGACGACGACGATCGAGCGATCCACAGCCCCCCCGGCTTGGGCAACCCGTCCGCCACCGGTCGTCCGCTCCAGCGAGTCAACTCGAACTGAGGCACGAACCCGGCCCGTTCATAGACCGGTCGGCCGAGCAGCGTCGCGTCCAGCCGGACGGTCTTCGCCCCCGCCCGATCTGCGAAGTCCAGCCCCGCCTCCACCAGTCGCCGACCAATCCCCTGCCCGCGGAGCGACTCTTCAACCAGGACCATCGCGAGCCAGGCGACCGGACCGAACGTGCAGCAGGCTGTCGTTCCGACCAGACGTCCGTCCCGCTCGGCGGCCAGGCAACCGCCCGGCTCCAATTCCAGCATCCGCCGCCAGTCGACTTCAAGCTGATTCCACCCGGCCTGCTCCGATAACCGGAGGGCCGACGGCAGATCGGCGGCCGTCAGTTGACGAATCGTCAGCGGGATTTCGACCATTCTCCTGGTCCTCGTCGGTTCGGCATTCCGGCTCCATCGCTGGGTATTTTATCTCGACTCCGACCCAGCGAAACAGCGATGTCGAACAGCGAGTACGAGGGGACCGGCGGCAAGTCGCATCTCCGGCGAGTCGCGATTCCCCATTCCCTGCTCGCCAGCTCCTCAAGCCGCCTTCCGCCCCGAATCTCGCTCCGCAATCTGCAGGGCCGGCAGCGGCACGGCCTCCACCTCCGGTCCCACATGCCGTTCCAGCAGATGCAGCATCCGGGCCGCCAGGTGATCCCGGTCGAAGTGCTGGGCGACGTGTTCCCGGCCGTTCGTGAAGCGGCAGCGCTGCTTCTGAATTTCGCGGACGCAGTCGATCAGCGACTGCGGATCGTCCGGCGTCATCGGAATGCCGGCGGCGCCGTGCAGCACGATTTCCTGCGCCTGGCCGCGGACGCCCATGATGATCGGCACGTTCATCGCCATGATCTCGAAAACCTTCGACGGGATCACCGTGCCGAACAGCTCCGTTCCCCGCAGATGGACCAGACAGGCATCGCAGGAGGCCAGCACGTCTTCGACCCGGTCCTTGGACACCAGGCCGGTGAAGCGGATCGACGTCAATCCTCGCCCGGCCGCTTCGCGTTCGAGCGAGGCGCGCTCTGCTCCGTCGCCCACGATCCAGAAATGGACGTCGTCCCGCCCCTGCTTCCGCAACTGGTCCGCGGCCTCCAGCACGACTTCCAGGCCGTGCGCCATGCCGATCGTTCCGACATAGGCGCAGACGAATTTCCCGGTCCCGCCCCACTCGCGTCGGACCGCGGGGTCGCGCTCGCGCGGCTGGAACCGGCACAGGTCCACGCCGTTCGGAATCACTGCCATCTTCGCCAGCGGAACCTTTCGCAGCAGCAGTTGATCCCGGTAGCCATCACCCACCGTCACAATGAACTGGGCCGCCGCGTACATCCGCAGTTCCAGCCATTCGAGCACACGGATGGTCCAGGATCGCCGCATTGCGCCGACGGTCACGATCGACTCGGGCCAGATGTCGCGGATCTCCAGCACGAATGGCCAGCGGCGGATCCAATGACACAGCACGCCCGCCCACCCGCAGAAGAACTGCGGCGACGTGGCGACCACGACGTCGACTTTCCGCAATCGGATCGCGGCCCAGACGGCCGTCAGCATGTACGAGACGAAGTTGAGAATTCGTCCCAGAAATCCCTTGTTCGCCGAGAGCCACGACCAAACGCGGATCACGCGGATGCCGGCCACAGTCTCTTCCGACCGCCAGGCGTTCCGGTAGCCGTCGAAGACGACGCCGGTCGGACAGTTCGGCACGCAGGTGATGACCGTCACCTGATGCCCGGCCTGCACCCAGCGGCTGCAGTGCTCGAACGTCCGCGACGCCGGGGCGTTGACCTCCGGCGGGAAATAGTGCGTCAGAAACAGAATGTGCATGGTCGCGTTTCCCGGACCGCGGCAGAGTCGCGGCTGCCGCCAGTCGCTCGAACTTCAGTCGTTAGGAATCATCAAAGCTTGAACCACGAATGACACCAATGCCACGAATCGGAATGGAACCACGGAGGTCACTGAGAACACGGAGAAAGGACAACTCCAGGTGGCAAAGACATTCCTGTCAGTGCTGCGTTTCTTTGACTTCTTTTGGATTTCGCGTTTCGAGTTTCGGATACCGTCCCTGCGTTTCACCCCACCACAAACCGCGTCATCACCCGCACGGGCAGCTCCGCCCGGCACTGCCACGTCAGCCGGTTCGTCTTCACTTCCAGGCCATACTCCGGATGCCACGGACGCTGTTCGACGCGCAGGTCGAGCGGGGTCTCGGACGTGATTGTTACTTCGACCGCGGAACCCGCCGCTTCCAGCCGCCATCCGTCGGCCGTCGGCGCCCACGTCCAGTCGGGATGCAGCAGCCAGCCTCCCGCGAGCGAATGGAGCTGCCTGCCGGTCACCGTATCGACAATCTGCAGCGCGCGACCATCCACGGTCACCGACCGCGAATGCTGCGGCTGCCCCGGCAGCAAATCGTAGCCGTCGTGCCCCGCCGAGCCGGTGAAGCCCGTGTCAGTTGTCTGAGCCATCACGTTGCGCGGCTGCGCCCGCTGGCCTACGCGGAAGATATCCCAGACTTCGCTGGAATCGGTGTCGTCGATGCAGACCGTGTTGTGCGAGCTGGTGGCGCGGTCGTACCGCCGGCGATCATCGCGGTCGTACGAGAACGTTCCCGGATCGACCAGCAGCGAACGACCGCCGCACCACGCGTCGAGCGTCAGCGTGTCGGCGTGGGCATGGCCCGGCTGGTACTGCGGACCGACGGGACCGACATCCCAGCAGACCGTCCACGGATTTCCCTGCCAGGCGACAATGCCTGTCGAGGTCAGATGCCGCAGCCCGCGCGGCGGCAGCACGGGAAACGGTTCGCCCATCCTGCGGACGATTTCCAGCATCGCCTCGGGTTCGCAGACTGCATGCCAGGCGGCGTCGTTGAACAGCGGAAACTGACCGTCGGGCGCCAGCACCCAGCGTAGATAATCGGCCATGCTGCCGCAGGCGTCATGAATCATACGGACCGCGTCGCTGTCGACGAGCAGGCATGCCAGCGAGACGAAGTCTTCCATGACATGAATGTGATACATCGGGCTGCGTTCGAAGTGCCCGCCGTCGGCGAGAACCTGTTCGCGCGCCTGCTCGACCGCCAGCTCTGTCGCGGCTTCCAGCCAGCGATCTCCCTGCCGTCCGCCGAAGAACCGGCCCGCCCAGGCCAGCCCCACCGCGTCGCGCAGCAGATGATTCCCGCGCAGATCCCACTCCAGGTGATGCTCCAGGTGATCGGCCTGACGCACGAGCGAGCGGAGGATCTTGCGGAGCAGATCGGGGTCGTCGGCCCAGTGCTCCGCCTTCAGCACCTGCAGGGCTCGAATCCACCAGCCGATCCGCGTGGCGATGGCGAAGGAGTTCCACGCCAGATGTCCGGACCCGAGCTTCCGCAACGGCGCTTCGGACAGCCAGTGACGCCAGTAGTCCTTGAGCAGCGGCCACGCCTCGGAATGCCCGTTCCCGGCGGCCTCGGCCAGATCGTAGATCCAGCCGTGATAGTGCAGGGTGACGGTCCACAACCGACCGACCTCGACCCCCGCATTCCGCCAGTCCGGATCGCGTCGCGACAGTCGAACTATCTGGTGCAGATGTTCGAAGTCGCCCCGGGTCAGCGCTTCCACCGCCTTCGCTCCGACGGGCCCCGCCCGATGGAACAGCGGGACGCCTGGAAAGGAAGGACGCAGCCGCGGAATGTTGTTCTGAGCAAACGCATCTTCCGGATCGCGATCGGCGGGCGGAGCCGTCCAGGCGATCGGCAGCCGTCTTTCGAGCGCGTACCGCGCCCGCCACAACACCTGCGAAGATCGCAAGTGCCGCATCGTCCGCAGCAATCGAGAGACGTTTGGAACGTGCATGGCCCGAGGTCATTTCCTTCCAGGAATCAGGCCGCCCGGCGAAGCATCGGCTGGGCCGGTTCCAGCAGAATGTCCGCAATCCTCTCGCCTGCCTTGCCGTCCCACAGCGGGGGCTTGCGACCGGTCTTGCCATGTCCGGCGAGAATCTCAGTGAGAGCCGACCGCAGCTTGACCATGTCGCGCCCGATGAGCTGATTCGTCCCGGCGGAAATCGTCACCGGGCGTTCGGTGTTCTCCCGCAGCGTCAGGCAGGGGACGCCGAGCCACGTCGATTCTTCCTGAATGCCCCCCGAGTCGGTGACGACCGCCGTGGCGTGTTTCTGCAGAGCCAGGCACTCCAGATAGCCGAGCGGCTCCAGCATCAGGAACCGCTCCTCGTTCGGAAACAGCACGCCCAGTTCTTCGATTTTTTTCCGCGTCCGCGGGTGCACCGGGAACACCATTTGGCAGCCGTCGCTGAGATCCACGAGCGTCTCCAGCACGCCGCGAAGAATCTCAGGGTCATCGACGTTGGACGGCCGGTGCAGCGTCACGAGAGCAAATCGATCCTGCAGCGGCGCTTCGGGGAGGCGGGCCTGTGGCAGCAGTCGGACCAGCGTGTCGATCATCACGTTGCCGACGCAGCGGATCCGCGACGCCGGAATCCCTTCCCGCAGCAGATTCTGATCGCCGTCGTGCGAAGGAGTCAGCAGCAGATCGGCGAGCTGATCGGTCACCAGTCGGTTCAGTTCTTCGGGCATGTCGCGGTCGAACGAACGCAGACCGGCCTCGACATGGGCCACCTGGACCCGCAGCTTGGCGCAGACCAGCGTCGCCGCGACCGTCGAGTTCACATCGCCGTACACCAGCACCCAATCGGGCCGGCGGTCGAGAATCGCTTCCTCGAACTGCATCATGATCTTCGCCGTCTGCACGGCGTGCGAACCAGAACCCACGCCCAGAAAGACATCCGGGGCGGGAATGCCGAGCTGCTGGAAGAAAATGTCCGACATGTTGGCGTCGTAGTGCTGCCCGGTGTGAAGCAGGGTCTGGCGTACGCCGGGTCGGTGCTGCAATGCCCGCAGGACGGGAGCAACCTTCATGAAATTCGGGCGGGCGCCCACGACGTGGAGCAGGTGCATGGCCGGATCATCCTTGATCGGGTCAGTGTGTCAGTTAATGCGAATGCAGATTGGCCCGCGGTTCCTTGAAACGATTTACGCGGCGTATCGCAGCGGCTCCGCCGCTGCTGGGACGAAAAAGACTGGCTGACCAGTCGTGGCGGATTCCACCGCCGCGAAGCTGGCCCGAGTGACTTCGACAAGTTCGTGGAACGGAATCGGCATCGGGCCGCCGGCCCGGAGGGCCGCCAGAAACGCGGCCACCTCCGCGCGATGCCCCTTGTCCTGACGCCACAGGCTCATGCGGGAAAAGCCCCGCCAGCCCCAGCCGGAAAGCCGGCGGAAGTTGTCGAGCTGCAGCACGCGTTCCGCGCAGAAGACTTCGATCCGTTCCTTGGGATAGGCCCGATGACCGTTGGCCAGGTAGTGCACCACGCCAAAACTGCCATCCGCGAAAGTGAGCGAAATGCTGACTTTGTCGTCGCAGACCAGTCCGGGGCGCCGCCCGCCAAGCTGGACGGCATGGACGTCGGTGATAGCATGACCGCAAAGGTGCCGCAGCAGATCGAGAAAGTGGCACCCTTCGCCGATCAGCCGCCCGCCCCCCTGCTCGGGATGTTGAGTCCAGTGATCTGCGGGGATCGCTCCGGCATTGACGGTCGCAATGAACGACTTCGGTTCGTCGACGGTCCGCAGCAGTGACGCCATCCGGACGATCTGCGGCGCGAACCGTCGATTGAATCCGACGAGCACCTGCGAAGCCCGACTCGCCGCGGCAACGGCCGCTTCTACCTGGCCCAGTTGATCCGCATTCACCGCCAGCGGTTTCTCAACGAACACAGACTTTCCGGCCGCCAGGGCGCGACTGGTCAGCGGAGCGTGGGAATCGTGGCGCGTGGCGATCACAACCGCATCCGTCTCCGGATCGGCCAGGATCTGCTCGATGTCCGTCGTCGCCCGTTCGATCCCGAACTTGCGGGCCGCCTGCGCCCCGCTCAGCCCCGACCGCGTTCCGACCCACTTTAATCGGGCGCCTTCCGCCTTGAACGCGGGGAGCAGCATCCGCGAGGCAAAGCCTCCCGCGCCGATGAATCCAATGACCGGGCTCCGGGCCGTTTGCGCTCGCCGTGCGTCTGCAACCGAAGCGTGGCTGGCCGCGAAGCGAATCGTCGTCTGACGCACATCCTCCTCAGCCGCGGCCGGGTAGTTCAGCAGCACGCCCAGCGATGGCTCGCGACTGCCGATCAACGCATAGGCGGACGTGGCGTCTCCCAGAGCGTACCGATGGGAAACCAGCGGCCGGGCGGTGATGCGGCCGGCCGCCAGCATGTCGAGGACGGCTTCGAAATTACGTTGTTCCGTCCAGCGGACATACGGCACCGGATAGTCGCGACCGGCCTCTTCGTATTCGCTGTCATACCGGCCCGGACCGTAAGAACAGGAGACCTGAAACGACAGTTCTTTTTTGAAGAATTCATCCCGGCTCAGCGACATCCCCGCCACGCCCGTCAGCACAATCCGCCCTCGCTTGCGGCAGATCTCCGTCGCCTGCCGGATCGGGTCGTCGCTCGATGTCGCCGCGGCGATCAGCACGGCGTCGACGCCCCGGCCGCGCGAAAACACATTGGCCCGCGCCGCCAGATCTTGCTCGCCGAGATGGCAGGTTTCCGCCCCCAGCTCCGCCGCGAGTTGCAGGCGAGCGGGATTGAAGTCGGCTCCCAGCACGCGGGCCCCATGCGCCTGCAGGAGTTGGACCGCCAGCAGCCCCACCAGCCCCAGACCGGAGACCACGACGCATTCGCCGAGCGTCGGTTCCAGCAGCCGGATTCCCTGCAGGGCGATCGCCCCCAGTACGCCGAAAACGGCGTCTTCATCGGGCACGGCGTCGGGAATGCGGACGCACAGATTCCGTGGAACAGAAACGACTTCTGCATGGCCGCCGTTCGAGAGCACGCGGTCGCCAACGGCGAATTCCGTCACTCCCGAACCGACTTCCAGCACGCGTCCGACGTTGCAGTAGCCGAGTGGAATCGGCTGATCCAGCTTGTCCGTCACGGCTTCGAACGTGGTGAAAAGACCGTCCGTGCGAACCTTGTCCAGCACCTGACGGACCTTCTCCGGCTGCTGCCGGGCCTTGCCCAGCCAGCCCGCTTTGCCGAATTCCTGCAGCATCCGCTCGGTACCGGCGGAAATCAGCGTGGTCGTCGTCTGGATCAGCAGACAGCCGGTCCGGACCTGCGGGCACGGCACTTCGACAAGCTGAGTTTCGCCAGTTCTGAGTGACTGAATGATCTGCCGCAATGTTCTCCCCCTACGAAGCTGACCGGGTGACCGGCAGATTCCGCCGAACTCCGCGCAGTCTGGTGCGGCGGGGTTTTAGCAGGGGGTGTGAAACGCGCCTAGACGGGTCAAGTCTCCCCCGGCTGGCCGCTGGGACTACGGACGGCAGTGCGCCGCGAGTTTACTGAGCGTAAGAAATTGCAACCTGCACGATCAGAATGACCGCCAATGCAGCCCCGAGCAGGAAGCCGGTCGCGAACGCGAAACCAAAGGCCAGCCACACCCAGCGCGACTGCCGCACGGTCATTGCCTGGGCCATGATCGTTCCTCACGCCATTCAACAGAAACACTTTGCACGACCAAGTTCGCGTGGCTGAAACGCCGGCGATGGGGAAACTCCGTCTGGAGATCCCGGGTTCAACACCTCAGTGCAAACGATTGCGGCCGGCGTTGCAACGGGTGGCGAAGGGAGAAGCCTGGATTCCCCGAATAGACTCGAAGCAAGGCTGAGGCCGACGAACACAGCCAGAAATCCCGAGACGAGCCCTGCCCCCAGCCCAAGAACAACCGCCAGAACCACCATGAGCGCCAATCGCATCACGCCCTCCCAGTCAAGAACTGCACCATCCCGAAGATCCTACCGCACACACTTTGCATTGCAAAGCGGATTTTGCCGCGAACGACGGGTTTTGAAGCCTTGGACGCGGCGACAAAGTGCGTTCTCCTGCCGGGAGATCACCGTTCCCCGGCCAGTTCGTCGAATCGCAGATTCAGCACCGGGTACTCCCGCCACGGGCCGAAGTCGAAGTGCCACCATTCGAACTCGTACACGCGGAAGCCCTCCGCCTCCATCGTTCGCCGGAGGAGTTCCCGCAGCCAGCGGGACCGGCTGGTTCCCGCCGGGTAGCCCGGATAGGCCCGGGCCGAGAACTCGTCATATCCCGACGGCATCTGCACCGGCGCGCCGGTTTTCAGATCGTAGAGAGTCAGGTCGACCGCACAGCCCCGGTTGTGTCGGGAGCCCTTCGACGGATCGGCCACGAAGTGCCGCATTGCCTCGGGAGTCGCGTCGTAGAACATCTTCGTGACGTACCACGGCCGGTAGGCGTCGTGGATCAGCAGGCCGTAGCCGTGCGGCTCCAGTTGCCGGTGCACGCGCAGCAGCGCCTCCGCTGCCGGACGCTGCAGGAACGCCCGCGGCGCAGAGTAGAACACCGCGGACATGAAGTTGTTGTCCGATGCGTAGCGGATATCGAACTTGAACGACGGCTCCAGCGGCGCCAGCTCGACCAGGTCCGGCTGCTTGAGGTCCGGCGCCTGGACCGGCGGCGGCGCGGCGAGGGCGGCTGTCCGGAGTTCTTCGATCGGCTTCTGCGGTTCGATGCGAAACGTCTTGCCTTCCCGATCCAGATCCCGCCGGACGAATTTCACCTCGGCCGCCACGACGTGCGTCGCCCGTCCCTGGGCATCCCGTTTGAAGATCAGTTTCTCGCCGTGATACAGCCCGGCGTTCTCCGGGAACGCGAACTCCGAAGGACCGAGCTCAGTCAGCGGGTAGAAGAAGAACCACTCGATCAGCGCATACAGCCGACCGCGATCTTCGAAGATGAACAATTCATTGTGGTCCCAGCCGTATTCGCCGATCAGTCCCTGCCAGTGCGCCGGCGGCTCGGCGGGAAGCGGGATTGTTTCTCGCGTCCACGTCTCGCCGTCGATCACGAGCTGATCGGCGTTCGTCCGCTGGAACTCCGGTCCCCAGGCGAACGGGTCGTCGAACACGAAGCCGTCGCCCAGACCGCGGACCTCCCGGCGCGTGGCTCCCCGGACCACATACAATCGTTCGCTGACGTCGTAGAAATCGAGACTGCGAGCTCCGTTCGCGAATCGGCCGGACATTTCGCGGGCCAGCCCGGCGGGAAGTGCGGACGAGAGGACATAGTCCGGGAGTGGCTCGCCCTGCTGCTGCGCCCGCAGCAGTCGCAGGGCGTAGTCGGACAGCCGCGTCACGGTTCCGTTGGCACAGTCTTTGGAGGCCGCAGCGATCACGCCCAGCTTCTCGTCGGGCAGGGCCGCAAGCTGCGTTGCGAAGCCGTAGACTGCACCGGCGTGACCGACTTTCCGGGAGCCGTCGAGCTTCGTTACGTGAAAGCCCAGCCCGAAGCCGGGCTGATCTGCGGCCTGGAACTGCGGCGTCCACATCGCGGCCAAGGTCTCGGACTTCACGAGCCGGCCCGACATTCCCGCGCCGCCGTTGAGCAGTGCGATCAGGAATTTCGACTGATCCGCGACCGACGAGTACAGATTCCCCGCCGGGCTGGTGCCGAGCTGAAACATTGGAGCCGGAAACTGCCGGCCGTCGACGCCCCACATGATCGCTTCGGCGAGCCGCTCCCGAACAGCAGGCGTCAGGGCGAACGAAGTCCCGGTCATGCCCAGCGATTGCAGAACATGGCGATTGATATACTCATCAAAGCTCAGTCCCGATGCTCGTTCGACGAGCATGCCAACCACCGCAATCGCGGCGTTCGAATACTTCGTCCGCGTTTCGGGCTGATAGACGAGGGCCGTTCGATTGAGGCTCTGAACGGTCTCGGCGAGGCTGGGTTCGACAGGATCGAAGTAGTGTCCGACGGGGGGCTCGCGGACGAGGCCCGAGCGATGCGTCATGAGCTGCCGGAGCGTGATCGGCACTTCGAACGGGTCGCGGGGAGCGAATTCCGGCAGCCACTTTGTGATCGGCGCGTCCAACTCCAGCTTCCCCTGCTCGACGAGCTGCATGGCGGCAATGTCGGCGAAGAGCTTCGACACCGAGCCGACGCGGTAGATCGTGCCCGCGTCTGCCGGAATCTGCTCCTTCACCCGCGCAAGACCGAAACCCGCCTGCCAGACGACGTCCCGTCCCTGCACCAGGGCGATCGACAGGGCCGGGATTTCTTTTGCCGCCAGTTCGGCCTTGATTGCGGCTGAAAGCCGGTCCTGCAGGGGGTTCCAGTCGGGCTGCTGAGCCTTCGCAACCATACTGCCTCCAGCGACCATCAAGGTCATCGCGAAGATCGTGAACGACTGCATGGCGTGCCTTTCGTAGGGTCCGCCGTGCGGACCGATGCTCCGGCCTGCGACTTGTCAATAACCGGTCCGCGCAGCGGACCCTACGCTTGCCCGAACGCCGCGCGCAGCATCGCCAGCGACTGCGGAACCGCCTCCAGCGGCGGGGCCTTCCCCTCGAATTCCAGCGACACGTAACCCCGGTAATTGTGCTGCCTGAGCATCTTCGCGATCCGTGGATAGTCGAGTTCGAGCGTGTACCACAGGCCTCCGCCGTAGTAAGTCTTGGTCTGCACGAGGACCGCTTTCGGGGCCAGCAGTTCGAGCCGGTCGTAGGGGTCTTCCAGAAAGTTGCCCGTATCCATCGTGACCTGCAGCCAGGGGCTGTTGAGTGCGTTCACGATGCGGAGCACGCCCTCCGGCGTCCGGCCGAGGCCCCAGTGGTTTTCGAGTCCCAGCGTGACGCCGGCTTTTGCAGCCGCGTCCAGACATTTGCCGAGGCCGTCGACGACCCAGCCGAAGCCGTCTTCGTCGGTGTAGCCTTCGCGCGGCGGCTCGATGCCGCGATTTTTCATCAGGTCGTCGAAGTCTTTGCTCGTCCCCCAGGTGCCGGTGTTGACTCTCAGCGTCGGAATGCCGAGCTGATAGGCCAGCTCGATGCAGTGCAGCGTGTGATCGGCGTTCTTCTGCCGGACAGCCGGGTCGGGATTGAGAAACCCCTGGTGCGTCGAGAAGCCGCACAGATCCAGGCCATTGACGAACGCCCGCCGTTTCAGCCGCTGCAGGTAACCCGGCTCCTCGCTTTCCAACTGCCGATGCAGGATCTCGACGCCGTCGAAACCCATTTCGGAAGCGAAGTCGATGCACTTCTCGATATCGCGAGTTTCCGCATGGCGGAATTGCCAGAAGGAATAGGTCGAGACGGCGAACCTCTGGCGGCGGGCGGGTGTCTGCGCGGCGTGTGCGGCGGCCGGTGCGAGCAGGGACAGCCCGGGGACGGCGGCGAGGAGCGTACGACGGGACAGGGGCGACATGCGCGGCTCCTGGAGTTTTCTGAGAATCGGGTGGTTCCGCGTGATCTTACTGCCCGAGCAGGCGTTTCACTATCACTGAAACGGAGTGTTGCCCGGAACTTCCGTCGTTAAACTCAGTGGCAGCACATTCGCGGGCCGCTTTGATCGCCAATGAGTTTCAGATTTCGGGAGGTTGAGATGTCCGATCTGCTGAGCTGCATGATATGGGCCGTCGTCGAGCTTCTGTTGGCTGCGGCCGACCCAGCAGCGGCGACCGAGCCTGCGCGCGTCAAGCGGTTTGACGGGCTGGGAACGCACGGCCGGGCAATTTCCACGGCATCCCCGGACGCGCAGGAGTCCTTCAACCGGGGTCTGGCGTTCCTTTATGCCTTCAATCATGACGAAGCGATCCGGTCATTCCGCCAGGCTGCGGCGATTGATCCCGGGGCTGCGATGCCTCACTGGGGGATCGCAATTGCCAACGGGCCGAACATCAACTTTCCGCTGGTCCCCGAGCCCAAGGCCAAGGCGGCCTGGGAGGCCCTGCAGCAGGCGCAGAAGTTGAGTCCAGCGGCGACGCCGGTCGAGCGGGCGCTGATCGCGGCCCTGGCGAAACGCTACGCGAATCCGCAGCCGGAAGATCGTCGGCCCCTGGACGGGGCCTATGCCGACGCGATGCGTAAGGTCTGGGAGGCGCATCCGGACGATGCCGATATTGGAGCCCTGTATGCCGAGGCTCTGATGGATCTGCAGCCCTGGAACCAGTGGTCGCCGGAGGGAATTGCGAATGACGGCACCGACGAAGTGCTGATGACGCTGGACCGGGTCCTGGTCCTCAATCCGAAACATCCCCTGGCGCTGCACCTCTACATTCATGCCGTCGAGGCCTCGCCGTCTCCGGAAAAGGCGGTGGAAGCGGCCGACCGGCTGCGCGAGCTGCAGCCGGGGCTGGGGCACATGGTCCATATGCCGTCGCACATCGACGTCCGGTTGGGGAAGTGGCAGCAGGCGATCGAGGCGAACGAGAAGGCGATCGCCGCGGATGCAAAGTACCGGAAGGCGCAGCCGGAACAGGACTTCTACCGCAACTATATGGCCCACAACTATCACATGCTGGCCTTCGCGGCGATGATGCAGGGGCAGCGCCAGCGTTCGACGCACGCCATTCGAGTCATGCTGGCGGAGATGCCCGCCGACTGGAAGCAGCAGAACGCCATGTTCGTCGACGGCATGCACGCCATGCCCTACGAACTGGCGCTGCGGTTCGGCCAGTGGGACGAACTGCTGGCGGAACCCGAACCGGCGGAGCACTTCCCGGTGGCCCGGGCCGTCCGGTTGTACGCCCGTGGCGTTGCGCTGGCCGCGAAGCAGCAGGTGGCGGAAGCGCGGGCGGAGCAGGTGAAGTTTCGGACTGCGAAGAACGCTCTGCCGACGGAAGCGATGTTCGTGCTGAATACGGCGGCGGACGTTTTGGCGATCGCTGATCAGATGCTGGAAGGAGAGATCCTGTATCGGGAAGGGAAGGTCGACGAAGCTCTGGCAGCTCTGCGTGAGGCCGTCCGGCGGGAGGACGCGCTGCGGTACATCGAGCCCCCCGACTGGATCCAACCGGTCCGGCACGCCCTGGGGGCGACGCTGATGGACGCCCGAAAGTTCGTCGAGGCGGAAGCCGTTTATCGCGCGGACCTGAAGAAGCACCCGGAGAACGGCTGGTCGCTGTTTGGCCTGGCGGAGAGCCTGCGGGCGCAGGGCAAGTCCGCCGAAGCGGATGCGGTCGAGCTGCGGTTCAAATCCGCATGGCAGCGTGCGGACGTGCAGCTCACGTCATCGTGCTATTGTCTGCCAGGGAAGAAGTGAAACTGCCCCGTAGCGGGGGCGAGTCAATGACCTCCGTCACCGGCACTCGGGATGCAGATTCCGGCTGACGCAGCCGCTGCTGGCCTGCGACACTGACGCCGCGAAGTCCGCCAGGAAACCCCGGCGATGCCGGAGGGGTTGCGGCTGCCAGCCGGTGCGTCGGTCGGCCGCGTCTTCGTGGCTGACGTGCCAGGTGATGTCGCCCGTCGCCAGGTCGAAGCTGATTTCGTCGCCGTTCTGGACGAAGGCGATCGGGCCGCCGACCGCGGCTTCGGGGGCACAATGCACGCCGATCGCGCCGTGCGAGATGCCGGAGACGCGGGTGTCGGAAATCATCGCGACCTTTCCGGTGAGCTCCGGGACGGACAACGCCGAGGCGGCGAGCACGACTTCCGGCATTCCCGCGGCGACCGGTCCGAGATGACGCAGCACGATGACATCGCCCGGACGGATGCGGCGCTGCTCGACGGCGTCGGCGACCGCCTTGCCGCTGTCGAAACAGATCGCCGGACCGCGGAAGCGCGGCTCGCTGAGGCTCGACACTTTGAAGACGATGCCATCGGGCGCCAGATTGCCGAAGCAGACCTGCATGTCGGCGAACGGTTTGAACGGGGCGTCGGCCGGAGCCATCAGCTCCTGATTGGCCGGCGGATCGGCGACATCGGCCAGGTTCTCCGCCAGCGTGCGCCCCGTGACGGTCCGGCAGTCGCCGTGCAGCAGACCGGCCCGCCACAGGTGTTTCAGCAGGACCGACGTCCCGCCGAGCTCGTGCAGGTCGACCATCGTCTTCGTGCCGCGGGGCGCGAAGCTGCAGAGGACCGGCGTCCGTTTCAAGATGGCCTGCAGGTCTCGCAAATCGAAGGCCACGCCCGCTTCCTGGGCCAGCGCGAGTAGATGAATCACGCCGTTGGTCGAGCCGCCGATGGCGGCGATGGTGACGGCGGCGTTCTCGAAGGCCTGCCGCGTCAGGATGTCGCGCGGGCGGAGCTGCAGTTCGAGCAGCGTCCGGATCAGTCCGCCGGCGGCCTGGCAATCGGCTGCCTTGCCGGGATCGATGGCGGGGATGGAACTGCTCTGGGGCGGCATCAGCCCGATGGCTTCCATCGCAATGCCCCACGTGTTGAACGAGGCCGCGATGCCACAGCCTCCCGGCCCCGGGCAGGCCACCCGGCGGATCTCATCCGCTTCGGACTGGGGGATCGCGCCGACGCTGGCGTCGGCTTGCGCGTCGTATACGTCAAGAATCGTCACGTTCCTGCCGCGATAACAGCCTGGGTGAATGCTGCCGCCGCTGAGCAGCAGGCCGGGAACGTTCATCCGGGCCAGAGCCATGGCGAAACCGGGTCCGTTCTTATCGCAGTGATGCAGCCCGATCATCGCGTCGTAGCAGTGGGCCGTGACGACGCACTCGGCGGAGTTGGCAATCAGGTTCCGCGACGGCAGGCTGGCGCTCCCCCCTTCCAGTCCCTGCGTCAGGTTGTCGCTGACGCCTGGCGTGCCGAAGGGAAAGCCCAGCAGCCCCGCATCCCGGCAGCCCGCGGCGACCTGCTGGGCGAGGCCGTAAGCATGCACGTTACAGAGATTGCCTTCGAGGAGCGGCACGCCGATGCCGACCTGGGGCTTGTTGAAGTCGTCTTCGGACATGCCCAGGCCGTAAAAGAAGGCCGTGACGCCGCGCTGCCACCCATGCGTGAGTTGCCGACTGTTCCAGTTGAGTGGCTGCACGAAATCTGCTCCTGAACGATGCTGGGACGTGATCCACGTCACGGGATCATATCGACAATCGTCAGCGAGCGGGATTCAGCGATCGGCCTGCTTTGCGAACGGTTCCGGATCGTCGAGATCGGAAACTCCGTCCCCGTCGACATCGCTGCCGGGCTGAAGATAGCGATCGGTCGCCGGCAGTCGCTCCGGCAGATCTTTGACGTGCGCCCAGAGGAACCGGGCCAGTTCGAACCGCGGCAGCGTCGCCCGTGTTTCATTGACCGGGCCGCTCTTTGTCAGACACGGACTCGGGGTGATTCCGAGAGCCTGCAGTCCGTCGGCCAGGCCCTGCCAGTCGGCGGAGCGTTCGCCATCGGCGGTCAGGGGGGCGAGATCGGGCTCGGCATTCGGAACCGCGACGTGCCGGGCGGTCCGTTTCAGGATCTCCGCCAGTTCGACCCGTTTCACCAGGCGATACGCCTGAAAGTCCAGACTGGCGGAATCGCCGGGCCAGATCCCGCGGACGGCCAGCAGGTTGACCGCTTCAAACGAGAGATCTTCGGGCAACAGATCGTGATACGGCCAGAGCAGAATGCCGGGTTGACCCTGCGGGCTGCGGACCAGTCGCTGCTGGAGTTCGCGAATCTTCAGCCAGTTGCGGGCCAGCTCTCGCGGCGACATTTTGTCTCGCAGGCAGAGCCAGGCAGTCGTACCTGCCGCCTGCCCGCAGAGCATCATCTGGCCGTGGACCCGCAACGCAGAGCTGACCAGCGACGTCACGCCGATGTTCTTGGAACTCCCCAGCAGCCCGTCGACCTCGACGGGAATCAGCGACCGCAGCGGCAGCATGGCCCGGTCAGTATCGGTGTGCCAGTTGCGGTGGGGCGTATGGACGAACTGCCACGGCCCGCGGGCGGCGCCCGGCCCGGCGTCGAGGAACTTCCGCCGGGTGGGGTGGAAGTCGATGTTGAACTGAAAACCGAAGATTGCATCGGGCGGCATGGCCCGCGCCCAGCGCGGATTCCGATCGGCGGCCCGGATATCCTGTTCGCGGAGCATGTAGAGGGCTTCAAGCCGGAGCCCCTCCCGCACATACGGCTTGGGAGGCAACCGGTCGGGCGTACCGAATTCGTCGGTCAGCTCCATGTATCGAAAGCTCTGGGGGTAGTCGCCCACGCGGTCATGCACTTTCGTCTGCAGGTAGTGCAGCATTCCCAGCGCGTGCCGCTTCGCGTCGTCAAAGACGACCCGCCGCTGGGCGGGAGTCATGTCGACCACGTTCTTGCGCGAGGCTCCGGCTTCCATCGCTTCCAGCGCATCGACGACATGCTGCGGAAAGTTGTAGAGCGGGTAGTCCTGCGTCGGCCAATTGAGAAAGGTCTTCTCGGTCCCGACCGGCAGGCCGTTGTGCCAGCGGTCGACCAGCCGGCGATGCGTGTAGACGCACCAGCCCCCCGGCGTATAAATCCCCTCAGTCATTGCAGTGTCGACGAACGGCGGCACCTTGTCGAGAGCCGCGAAGCTGCGGGGATCGTAATGCAGCGGGAGAGGGATCGTGGCATCCCGACCGGCCTCTTTGAGCACGACGCACCACGACAGGGGGTTCATCTCGTTCTCATGTTCGCCCAGCGGTCCTTCCGGTGCGCCGGGTTCGCCGAACCGCGACTTCACGTCGGGACCTGCCGCATAGCGGGCGCCCGACAATCGGAAGACATCGCCCCAGTCGGAACAGTCGATCGTCAGGCGGGCGCGGACGGTCAGGCGGACTTGGGGATCGTCGGGGCGGGCGAACTCCACGGCCCGAACGGTCTTCTCCTCAACGTCGACGCGGACCGGCTCCCACGGCCGCAGGTAAGTGATCTGCCCCGTGCCGGGCGGCCGGTCATCGTCGAGATACGGAGCCACGAGCAGTTCGAAGATCCGGGCCGCCTCCGCAGGCTCGATCGTTTCGGTGCCGCACCAGGCGTTGCCGGGATTGGTGAGACCGTACTTCTCGGCGTTCCGTTCGCGAATCCGTCGAATGACTTCCAGGAACATCCCCGAGCGAGGAAAGTTGACCCGTTTCCCGCCATAGACGGTCCACTCGTCGATGCAGCCGACCCCTTCAGCGCTGAACTGCCCCCCAAGCCATTCGATGTCATTGGCGAGAACAATCCGCGGGACGCCGAGCCGCGCCGCCTGCACCGCCGCGGCGACGCCTGCTTCATTGCCGCCGACGATGAGAAGGTCGCAGTCGAGGGTTTCGGCGGCACGTGTGACGGAGGAGATGAGGAGCAGGAAGGTCGTCAGCAGGAGTGACCGGAGCAAGATAACTCTCCTGGCTGGGGACGATTGTTAGCGAATGAATTCAGACGACCGATCATTGACGTTATGCGTCTTCGGAATCCAGTTCGCTTGTTGCCTCCGAAGTGTTGGCAGGCTTCGACGGAGTCGGTGGAAAGTCTGTGGTCTTCAGTTTCTGCTCGCCCTTTGCATGTGAGATCGCTTCTTGCAGACCTGCACGAATTCGTTCATAGATCCGTCTTCGGCGGATAGCGACCATGTCGAATTGGCGCTCCTGTTAAATCGCCGACCATGGAAACTCTTCATAGGCACGACCTGTTGTCACTCCGACCAGATCTCATGGATGTCTACAGCGTTCCCGCGGTAATCATATACCTTCGTGTCATGGGAAAGTGTCAGCGACGGCTCTCCTCGATCGATGCTTACTTTCATTCGGACGAGTTCATCAAGGAGGGACGTGATCCCGTCGCTGGTCCACTCTTCTCCGAGTTCGCTGATGCGACGGTCTCGGGAACGACGTGCCGCGAGGTGGAACTCCTTGCGCAGTTCGTCTGGAAGTCCGCGCACGTCGAAATCCATAAACGGGGCCGGTCGCGTGCTCATGTCATCCAGCCAGCGGCGGAACTGAGGATACTCGTCTGAAACCGACTGCGCAATCTGATCGTAAACGTTGGCCATCCATAATGTCGATCGCCAGAACACGCGCCCATCTTCGAGAGTCACACATGCGGACATGCATGGACTCCTGCAGGTCGTGCAAAATCAACCAATTGAAAGGAATGGAACGCGAAAGATCCGCCGTCAGGCGAAGAGTTCGTCGATGACCGCGCCGCCTTCGTCGACCAGCTTGATCGGGCGGCCGTCGCTGGTGTGGTATTCCTTTTGCGGGTCGATGCCGAGGACTTTGCAGACGCTCATGTAGAAGTCCGGGACGCCGATCGGGCGCTCGGTGACGTCGATCCCGTCGGGATCGGTCGCGCCGATCACCTGGCCCGGACGGACGCCGCCCCCCGCCATCGCCATCACCCAGCCCTTCGAGTAATGGTCCCGTCCGCCGTCCGCCTTCAGCTTCGGGGTCCGGCCGAACTCGCCCATCCAGACCACCAGCGTGTCGTCCAGCTTGCCCCGCTGCTCGAGATCGGTCACCAGCGTCGCAAACGCGGGATCGGCCTCGGCGCACAGGTAAGGCGTGTCGCGGAAACCGTTGTTGTGCGTGTCCCACCCGGCGTCGTTCCGGTCGCCGGTGCTGATGACTTCCACAAAGCTCACCCCTTGCTCCACCAGCCGGCGGGCCAGCAGGCAGCCCTGGCCGAAGTTCGTCCGGCCGTAGGCGTCGCGGAGCGACGGCGACTCCCGCTCCAGATCAAATGTGTCGAGCCGGGGACTGAGCACGAACCGCGTCGTCCGGTCGTAGATGTCCCGTTTGTCGGAGACTTCCCGCGCTCCGCCGGCGGCGGCGAACTCCGCATCGAATTTGCCGGCCAATTCCAGACGCCGGCGAAAGACGGCTTCCGGCACCGTGGCCCGCGTATTCGGAGGCAGCTCGCCCGCCTTGTCGACGTTAAACGACGCGTACCGCACGCCGATGATCCCCGCGTCGACGTCACGGGTCTTGATCCGCGGCTTCCCGATACGCACAAACGACGGCAGATCGAATTCGATGTCTTCGCGCTCGCGGGCGATGATCGATCCAAACGTGGGATAGCGGATGGCGGGATTGATCCGGAAGCCGGTCCGGACGTGAATGATCGCCCGGTCGTGCTCCGCTTCCGGAGTCCGCATGGAACGGATCACGGCCAGCTTGTCGGCGATCTGCGCCGTCTGCGGCCAGAAGTCGGCGAAATGGACGCCGGCAATGCTGGTGGAAATCGGCTGGGCCGGCCCCTGGTTGGGCGAGCCCGGCTTGGGATTGAACGTGTCGAACTGGCTGGGGCCGCCATCCATCCAGAGGAGGATCATCGACTTCCCCTGCTTCCGCAGCTCGGCCGCCTGCGCCATCAGCAGATCGCGCCAGCCCACGGACAACAGCCCCGCCCCGGCCGCCCCGACTCCCAGCGTCCGCAGAAAGCCCCGGCGACCCACCGTCCCCTGGCGATTCACGGCGACGTCAAGAATGGGAAGAGCCATGGATGGATTGCCTGTGAAGTGAGTGGTTAGCGGAAAGCTCAAAGCCTAAAGCGGAAAGCCCGAGAGGAAGAACGCGATCTGTCCTTTCGACATTCCGCCTTCGTCATTCGACATTTCTTTCTCTGCGATCTCTGCTCTCTCCGCGACTCTGCGAGAAATCTTCTCTTTTCACCGACGCGAAGCAAACTCGGCCGAGTTCAGCAGACTCCAGAGCAGGTCCTCATACGCCTCGCCCCGGTTCGTCGCCGTCCGCACGTGCCCCAGCGCCAGCCCCTGTTCCTTCTCCGTCGGCTGCCGGCCGAAGCTCATCACGAAGAGCTGCTGCACAGCCTTCGCGTCGTCGGCCTCCGTCGCCACCAGCTTGCTGAGGACGGTACCGCTGTCAGGCTGCGCGTTGATCTGCGCCTGAATCTGATCGTTATTCATGAGCAGTAGCGCCTGCGACATCGTGCGGGAGATGTCCTCCGGCCGCAGTGACGGATCGTAGCCGAAGGTCTCCGCGACGATATCCCGCGTGCTCTTCGGCGGCGGCGGAAAGCGGATGTCCTTGGTCGCCTTCATCGCCTCAGGCGTCACGTTCGGCAGCCCAACCGCGGTCACCAGTGAGCGGAAGACCTCGTCGCCGCGTAGCTTGCCCGTCGGCGCACCGGCATAGACCGGGGCGTCGTCCGTCTGCGTCAGCGCTCCCCGGCGATAGATCTCCGTCTGCACAATCAGCCGGAACAGAACCTTCGTGGAAAAGCCGCTGTCGCGAAAAGCCGCGGCAAGAATGTCGTGCGTCTCTTGCAGCCGGGCGGTCTGAGCCGGGCCGAAGTCGTCAACCGGTTCGTAGAAGCCGCGCCCCATCAGTCGAGCCCACACGCGATTCACATAGGCCCGGGCGAACCACGGGTTGTCCCGGTGGGCGATCGCCTCGGCCAGCTCCTTGCGGCGCTCGGCGTCGGACTTCCCCTTGTCGGAACGCGATCCGGTCAGAAAAACCGGCGTCATCACCTCCCCCTTCTTGGTCGGGTCGGCGACGTTGGGCATCTCGTACTCGCCCTTCCCCTTGTCCTTGATCTCGATCTCGCCGCTGTCGTTCCAGGGGAGCTTCACTGAGACGCGGGCGTAATAGGCGGCCAGCTCGTGGAACTGCTCCCGCTTCCAGTCGTCGAACGGATGATCGTGGCACTGCGCGCAGCCGATCTGCAGGCTCAGAAACACGCGGGCCGTCTCGCCTGCCAGCCGCGTCGTTTCGCCCTGGTGGAATCCGACAAACGTCCCGGCGGGATTGTCCTTGATCTTGCCCGAAGCGGTCAGGATCTCGCGGACGGTGGCGTCCCACGGAGCATCGTCGTTGAGCTTCTGAGCCAGCCAGCCCTTGAAAGCGTCGTAATTGAGGAACGTCAGCTCGGGGGGAGGCGTGCGGAAGGCGATCACGTCGGACCAGTAGTCCGCCCAGTTCCGGCCGAACTCCGGACTCGACAGCAGCCGGTCAACCGCCTGATCGCGTTTGTCGGCGGAGGCGTCGCCCAGAAACTGTTGCAGCTCGTCCATCGTCGGCTGCCGACCGACCAGATCCTGCGTCAGCCGGCGGAGAAAAATCTCGTCGGTGACGGGCGGCGCCAGCTCGACGTCCCCCAGCTCCTTCCGAACCAGCTCTTCGAGCCGGGCGGAGGTCAGCGGGGCGACCTGCGGCAGCGGCACTTCGCCGGCCGCGAGAGGCAGGCTGACAACCGCCAGCCCGGCACAGCAGGTCCACAGGCGGACGGTATCACGGATCGAGTGAATCATGGAGCGACTCCCGGCCCCTCAGAAGCTCCCCCTCCCCGGGAGAATCTCCGCAGGCAACCCATCAAGGTAAATCGACGCAACCTCAGGGTCAATCCGGGATTTGGCGAGGTGTGCGGGAAAAGCTAGTTGAAATCCACCAGTTTGGCCGTCCCCACTGCCCAGACTTGGCAGCTTCGGGAGGTTGTCCGTATTCTTCCGCCATGAAACCACTCTTATCCAACCGCCTCCTCGGCTCCCATTTGTCCATCGCCGGCGGCTACTACAAAGCTGTCGATGCCGCCGCCGCCCTTGGCATGGGAACGTGCCAGATCTTCACGAAGAACAACAATCAGTGGAACGGAAAGCCGCTGTCGGACGACGACATCCGCCTGTTTCGGGAGGCTGTCGCACGAACCGGCATCCAGCAGCCCTGCGCCCACAACAGCTACCTGATCAACATCGCCAGCCCCGATGACGCTCTCTGGCAGAAATCGGTCGACGCCCTCGTCGTCGAGGTCGAGCGGGCCGAGGCCCTTGGGCTCGTCGGCGTCGTCATGCATCCCGGCGCCAGCGTGAAGTCAACGGCCGAGGAAGGACTCCAGCGAATTGTCGCGGGTCTCGACGAAACCCACCAGCGCACGCGCGGCGTCAAAGTTCATCTCTGGCTGGAAACCACCGCCGGGCAGGGAAGCTGCCTCGGCTGGCGATTTGAAGAACTGTCGCAGATCCTCGCCGAGGTCGCCGAACCCGAAAGGCTTGGCGTCTGCTTCGACACCTGCCACGTCTTCGCCGCGGGCTACGGACTGCAGACGCCCGCAGAGTACGCCGCGACGATGGACGAGTTCGACCGGCTCATCGGCGTCGACCGGCTGCGGGCATTTCACCTCAACGACAGCAAGAAGCCGCAAGGAAGCCGGGTCGACCGGCATGAACACATCGGCGAAGGCTGCCTGGGGCTGGAACCCTTCCGGCACTTGCTCAACGATCCCCGCTTCGTCGACCGCCCGATGTACCTGGAGACCGAAAAGGGGGAGCGGGACGGCGAAGACTTCGACGCCATCAACTTGCGGACATTGCTCGGCCTGATCGAACCGGCGAAGAAGTCGCGCAAGAAGGGCTGAGCTTCAGTTCGGGATTACGGACCGCAAGAAAATCCCATATCAACGCGGAGTCGTCCGGTCTCCTCAGTTGCGCCGACGCGCAGCTCTCAGAGCGATCAGCACACCCACGCCTGCCGCACACAGAATGACACCGATCCCGAGGCGATCCGATGCTCCCGGCGTCGATTCGATGTCGGCCCCGACCAGATGGCAGATTGGCCTCGCAACGGCCGCCAGGAACGTCCACGTCAGAATGAACGACAGCAGACAGACTCCAAAGGGAAAGGGGCTGTCGGAACGCTTTGCGGCCATTCGAGCTGACTCCACGTCACGCACCCAGCGCCGCCCGCGTCCGCGCCACCAGATTGCTGTCGCCGTCCCCGCTCCCCTTCAGATTGAACACCGACAACGCCAGATATAACGGACGCCACGTCGGTGTCACGTGGCCGTAGTCCTCCAGCACGGCGGTGCTGAACTTGTAGTCGTGAGCGTCCCGACCCTTCAGGAACACGTACCGGCGGGCGGTGTCGATTACGCCGTAGGGATCGCCTCCCGTCGACAGGAACGACTGCAGCTTGCGAGCGGCTGAAAGTCCATCCCGGCCGACATCGGAGAAGATCGCCTCCTGCGTCACCGTGCCGGGCTGAGCATTCGGCTGCAGCACATCGTCGATCGACAGCGCCTGCAGCTTACCCCGGCGCTCGGCCGCGTCACGGAACAGGCTGGTGAATGCGCAGGCCTGCAGCAACAGTCGCCGACGGAGTGTGTCGTCGCCGACGTTCTGCCACAGAAAGTGCATCGCATTGGCGGTGGTCAGGCCGTGGAGCGGGACGATCCCGGGCTGACGCATCAGCAGTTCACCCGAGGCGATGAAATTGCCGTCCCACACACTGGCAGCACTGACGCCAAGTTCGAGCTGCCGCACGGCTGCGGCCATCGCTTCCGCCGGTGAGGCGGTGCGGTACAGCGTGATCTGGTCACGAGCGGCGTCGTCCGTCACCTTGCCCTGCAGCCAGCCGGCGGGAATCCGTTCGACGAGCGACAAATTCTCGCGCCAGGGCCGGTCGGGGGCGAGGTCGCTCGTTGCAGGGTCGGCTTCGCCTTCGTGATTCAGCAGCGCGAACGCCAGCGACCGGCAGACAGGCTCGGCGTATTCCCAGCCAATCACCTGCAGCGTCCGCCAGGCGTTGGCCAGGAAGATCGCCTTGTGACCGATCGAGCGGAAGTCGCGGGCGGCGTAGCGGGCAAACAGTTCGAAGACTTCCGTGGCGGGCAGCGATCGCACGATTCCCGCGGTGGCGACGTCGGCCTGCGCCACATCCCAGCGGTCCATGGCCTCGATAAACGTCTGACGCGCGTGCGGACCCGCGGGGACTTTGGACTCGTCGACGGCCTGCATGTGCCAGCCGGATTTCTGAGACTCCTCGGCCTGGGCGGACTTGAAATAGTCCAGCGCCCAGAAAAGGGGCAGCCAGCGGTCTTCGTCCGGGCCCGACAGACTGGCGACGTGGCACGCATTCACAACGAGCACGCTGTGGAACTTGAAGCCGACAGCCGGCCGCGGCTGGACATTGCGGACGGCCGCGAGCAGCAGGGACGCGAGAACTTCACGGTATGAAGCGCCGGCGTGAATCCGCTGGCCGACCACTTCGAGCAGGCGATTGCGGGGCGTCTCTTCGATCAGCCGGACGAACGGCTCGATCTCGGCCCGCAACGGAACGAGACCCTTTTCGAGTTTCGCCTCCTGGGCGGAGACCCGCGGCAGTCCGCTCAGGAAGCCGAACTCTGCGGCGGCGCCGAGGGTGCTGCCGAGGGCGGCGGTCTGCAGAAACTGACGACGGTTGGCAGGGTAAGACATGGTGCGACTCCTCAGGTCCGTCAGGGATCGGGCTCCTCTGACATCATACCCGGCTCGTCCGGAATTCCCCGCGAGCGTTTCCGGCACGCCGAGGCGATTTCCAGCAAGTACGGTGACCGGGGCTGGACCGAAGGGAAGCCCCGGTCTTCGGCCTGTCCGGCGCATCGCGAAAACGCTCCTGCCCCGGCCACCCACACCCGTCAGGTCCGTGCGGCGCGCCGGTCAGTTCCCCCGAATCGGCAGGCTGATCACGAGGGCGGCGATGCGCGCCTCAGTGCTGCGGCGGTTGGGAACGTGGCATTTCAGGCATTCCGATTCAAGCATGATCCGCGCCGCCCGGCGATAGACGCCGTCTTCGATCCGCTCGAAATGCTCGGCGCCGGAGGCCAGGGCTTTGACGGCCTGCTGTTCGAACTCGCTGCCGGCCTTGTGGTCGACGTTCATCGGCGGTGCATTGACCGCCAGCCAGCGCAGCTCGACTTTGCGTTTGCGGGCAACTTCGGCGAAGACCGTTCTGAAGGCCGCGGCGGGGAGCGTGAGGCCTTCGTCGAGACGATAATACTCGTGATGGACCACCTGCAGCAGGTCGCCGAGCGCGTCGTGCAGCAGCTCCGCCCGGCCGCGGGCTTCGTCCGGGGTCGGGAGCGCGGCCGCCGGTTCGCTCGTGTTGGGCGGGGCGGCGATCATGGCGCCGGCCAGACCGGTTACGATGACCAGCGTCAGGAGAGTTCGGTGCATGGCCAAGCGTCCCTCGTAATTGACTTCAAAGATATGGAGACTCGGGTGGCACGCCCGGAGTCTTCGAAGGGCGTGGTCTCTGTACTTTGAGACGACACTCCCCTCGTAAAGTCTCCGGACCTGCCGTCCCAAATCCGCTTCTTCGACACCGATCACTCGTCGTTGACCGGAATGCTGATCACCAGACCGGCGAAACGGGGCGTCTTGCCGGCGTCTGCGGAAAGTCCGGCGTGGCAACCGACGCAACCGCCCGACAGCGGAATGGGGGTCGCCCGTCGGTAGTACCCGTCCTCAACGCGTTCGAGCTCTTCCTTGCCGATGGTGAATTCCCGGACCGCCTGCTTTTCGAAACTGGTCTCCGGTTCGTGATCGATACTCATGGCCTTCGTATTGCCGGAGATCCAGCGGGCCTTGCCAAGAGACTGGCGGGACATGTCATCGAAAATATCCTCCATCGCGCGGGCCGGTATGGTGGACCGGTTGATGTGGAAATAGCGATGGTGCATCACTTCCAACGTGGAAGAGTAAACTGTGTGCATCAACTTCGCCCGGTCGCGGGCGACCGCAACTGAAACTCGCGCGTCCTTTTCAGCCGGCTTCTCCTGCGGTGGATCGGCCCGCAGAGCCAGGGTTGCACCGAAAACCGCGACAATGCCGGCGGCCATACACAGGTGGGTCCAAGGTCGAGAAATCATGGCGTCTCTCCGGGGACTGTGGCCGAAGTCTCGGCCGGGGCGGGGGGAACAGGCGGGGGGGGACAGGCAGGTCTTTCGCAGCAAACCCATCGGACATTCTTGATCCTCAGGATAGATGGGATCGGGGTTCCGAGGCAAGTCTCTGGATATTTTTATCCAATTTTGTCGTCCGTGCTTTGCCGGGACGGGCGAAGCGCCCGTGTTTGTACGCGACGGGGCCGGGTCGCCAGAAAGTCGACTCAAGTTTGTTGAGGCCGACGGTCGATGCGCGCAGGAACGTTCCCCTGTCGTCCCATGCCGGCCACTTCCCATGCCCGCTTCCGACACTCCACCGAACTCCACCGCCGGCCGGGCCGGCGGACTGGCGATTTCGCTGGCGTTCTGGATGGCACTGGTCGTTGCGGCGCTGCTGTTCGCCACGGTCAATCTCTCGCCGCGACTGGCCACGCTGCTGAAACTGCGCGACGAACACTACGCCAATCAGATGCGGTTGGTGGCGCTGGAGAAACAGGCCCGGCAGCTCGAGCGGGTGGTCGAAGCCCTGGAGCATGACCCCGCATTCGCCGCTGAAATGGCGAGACTGGAATTCGATGCCCTCCGTCCCGGCGAAGAAGTGATCTCCGTCGATCGTAAGCTGGCCCTGGACGCCCGCCATGCAGCGACATTCGAAGCGGAACGCCCGGCAACACGCGCCTGGTATTTGCCCGCCGTCGAATTGGTCGCCACGAGCCGGGACCTGCGGAACACGCTGCTGCTGACCGCCGCAGTGCTGGTGGTCGTCTCCTTCACCTGGCTGCAGGAATCGACCGCCGGCCAGATCGAAGCCGGCGGCCGCGCTCTGCAGAGCGTCTGGGGCCGCTATCGAAGAAGAAGTGAATAGTGGCTAGTGGTTGGTGGCTAGTGAGGACAAAGTTCGCATTGCGAGAAGACGCCGGCGATCAGCGATTCGCGATAAGCCCTCTTGTTTCTGGCGACTCGCGATTCCCTGCTCGCTACTCGCTCTCCCTACCTCACCAGAAAATTCAGCGTATAGCTCGCCATTTTTCCGCTCAGTTCGTCGAACACCGTCAGCTTGAGCGTGTGCGGGCCAAGGGGCAGGTTGTTCGGAATCGCGAACTGATAATTGTGGAAGTAATCCCGCCGGGGCGTCCGGCAGAGGTCCTCGGTGGCGGGAAAATCTTTCTGCCAGCGGACTTCGCCCGACGGGCCCAGAATCTCCAGCAATGACCGCAGGACGGTGCGGTGCTGGCCGTCGCCCGTCGGTTCGCTCTTGAAGTTCTGCAGCTCCGCATACAGCAGAGTCTCCTGGCCGGGATTGAACTCGTCGCGCGGGAACCGCTGGTAGTTGCCGAAGTACTGAATCTGTTCGCAGAACGCGAGGTTGTGGATCTCCAGATCGGACTTTTCGCGCAGCCGCTGAGCCGCGTTGTTGAGCTGGGCCAGCGTCTGCGAAGCGCGGTCCCGTTCCGACGGAATGTGTTCGCTGTCGAGGTAATTCGAAACCGCCCAGAAGAGCTGCTGCAGGAATTCCTGGTCGGCGGAATTCACTTCCGGCACCGCCGTCAGCGCCCGTTCCGGATGGTCGGCCATCAGGTACAGCATGCGCAGGAAGACATGCTTGCGCAGATAGCTGTGGCGGGACTCGGCGGTCGCGCCGGGCTGAGCCGTGGCGACATCCTGTTCGGCAACCGAAATGATCCGATCCAGATCGGCCTTCCAGGTGGGACTGGCGGGCTTCGTCGCAGCAACCGGCGTCGCCGCTGTTCCGGCCGCTGCGCCGGATGGCCCGACGCGCGCCGGAGAGTTGGCCTGGGAGGTTGACCCGATGGCGGCCGGCTGAGAGAGGCCGTACGGCGTCTGCGTCGCGGTCGCTTGCGGAGCGGCTCCCAGCGGCTGAAGTGCGGCATTGAGAGCCGGGTTGTCGACCTGATGCATCACCGGCTGAACCCGCCGCGCCGCCAGCGGATCGTCAAATGCCCCGGCGGCATGGACGACAGGATTCGGGGCGGTCGCATCGTTGTGCTGCAGGAGTTGAATGCCGGTCCCGGCGGGGCCGGACGTTGCCGGAGAAGTCTGGCTCACGCCGGCCGGCCGGCTCCACGGATTGACCTGGCCCACAATGTCCGCGGCCGCCTGAGGACGTTGAGCAGTCGCCGAGCGGACGGTGTCTTCCGCCTGCGTATTGCGTTCGGCAATCTGAATGCTCAGGCGGCGAACCCGGAGAAGTTCGGGAACGAGGGCCGGGTCGACTTTCTTGAGCTGGTCGTACCAGGATGCCTTTTCGTCGGGGCTGGCGTCGCGGAGCTCGGAGTCGATCAGGGCGAGAACTTCGGGGCGAAACGACAGCGCCGCCGTGCTGCCGCCGGCTGGTGTAATCGTCGTCTCGATTTTCGCGACGGTCTGTGTCTCGGGCGTCCCGGTCGCGGCGGCAGGCGTGATCTCGCCAGGCTTACGAAACGGATTGCTCTCGTCGGCCCCGGCCGTCTTCGCTTCCGCAGGTTTGGCCTGCGCCATCTGGTCCGGCGGTACTGGCGGTACCTGCGGTGGTCCCGGAGGGATGGCCGGCGCTTTGGGAGCGCAGTTTTCGTTCTTGGCGATCGGCCTGGAGAAAGGGTTCGCCCAGAAGCCGGAGCTCCCGGTGGATGCACACCCGCTGGCCCCGATCAGGGCGACGGTGCAGCACGCGAGCAGCCAGGATTGCTTCATCTGCAGCGAATTCCGCAGGAGATGGAAAAGGAAACTGAAAAAGTCGATGGGAGAGCGGGACACTAGCCAAATCTGCCGGACCCAACAAGACGAGGGACCTGCTGCGGAACGTCCCCGGCGACCTGTTCCGGGCGGATTGGCGCGCTATCCGGCAGATGTTGCCGAACGGACGGGTCAGCGGCCGGCGGTCCTCCGGCCTTTCCCCTTCTCCGCGGGAAACGCCGAGGTCTGTTTACGATACTGCCCCGGCGTCTGCCCCGTTTCACGCTTGAAGACGACGCTCAGGTACTCGGGATGCTCAAAACCCGCCCGTTCGGCGATCTGCGGCAGCGCGAGGTCAGTCTCCGCAAGAAGCTGTTTCACGCGTTTGAGCTGCACTCCGCGGATCTCGTTCTGAGGCGACCGGTTGAGATACCGGCGGAAGCTCCGTTCGAGCACGCTGCGGGTGGCGTTCACGTGCCGCAGCACATCGGCGACGGCAATTCCGTCGCAGGCGTGCTCGCGGATATAGCGGACGGCCGCCGCAACCTGGGGATCGGGAATCGCGAGCACGTCCGTCGACTGCCGAGTCACGACGCCCACCGGGTCGACAATGATCTCCGTCGAGGCGGGGATCTCGCCGCGCATCAGCGTGTCGAGCAGAGCGGCAGCCTCGTAACCGACCCGTAGCGGATTCGGTACGACGCTCGACAGAGGCGGGTCGGCGAGCTGGCAGAGCAGTTCGTCGTTGTCGACGCCAATCACGGCAACCTCTTCGGGAACCGCCAGATTGCACCGGCGGCAGGCATCGAGCACCTGCAGCCCGCGCATGTCATTGCAAGCCATCACGCCGACCGGCTTCGGCAGAGCTTGCAGCCACGCGCCGAGCGCCGCCTGCTGCTGGTCCCACGTCGGCCCGCGGGTGGAATCCCAGTCCGAGTTGTAAATGGCGACCTGCGCACGGGGAATCGGCAGGCTGGCCACGAACCCCGCCTGCCGCCGTTCGGACCAGTCCTGATGGTCGAAACCGCAGAAAGCGAAGTGATGAAACCCGCGCTCAATCAGATGCCGGGCCGCCAGCTCGCTCACAGCCGCATGATTGGCCCAGACGTGCGGCAGACCGAAGCCGCCGTAGATGTCGGTCAGATCGACCGCGGGAATCTGCCGCCGGTCGAGCGTCCGGGCGAGATCCGTGTTCGTCCACCGGCTGATCACGCCGTCGCCGTCCCAGCGGGAAAACCATTCGGGAGGAGCCGCCGTCAGTTCCCGCTGATCGAGATACACCGACCACGGCTCGTGTTCGACGACGTAGCGATTAATGCCACGGAGCGCCTCGCGGCCGTAGACCAGCGAAGTTTCGATCATCAACAGAACACGACGGCGCGGCATGGTCTGTAACAGGTCTCAACGAGGGTCGCTCAGTCTGGAACGCCAGACTGTTCCGTGGAACTCTAGTTTTCACAGTTTCACAAAGCCTTGCGATATGTCTCAGTACGAGGTTACAGCGTTCAGGATTCGACAACCAGTCTCAAGAGGCAGCCCGAAAAACTCATTGAGCTGGTCCCCCCGGACCGCAACACTGCTACAATGCAGCACGCCGTCCAGTCTCCCGCCTGCCTGACCCGCCACTGCGAGCTTCTTCCAATGTCGTGTTTTCGCTCAGCGCCGGTATTCCTGGCCTTCACTCTGGCGCACCTCTCGACGATTCCCGTCGCCGCACAATCCACCGCCATCGACTTCGGCCGGGAAATCCGCCCATTGCTCGCACGAAAGTGCTACTCCTGCCACGGCCCCGACAAGGGCGAAGGGGGCCTCCACCTGCACGAACGGGATGCCGCCTTCAAACGGCTGGAATCCGGCGAGCACGCCATCGTCCCGGGCAAGTCCGACGAGAGTGAACTGCTCAAGCGAGTAACAAGTACTGACCACGACCTCCGGATGCCTCCCGAGGGGAAGCCCCTGACGCCGGAAGAGGTCGATCTCCTCAAACGCTGGATCGACAGCGGAGCCACCTGGCAGTTGCACTGGGCCTTTCAGCCCGTGCAGGACCCTCCAGCGCCCGCCGTGCAGAATCCCGCCTGGGTCCGCAATCCGATCGATGCGTTCGTGCTGGCAAAGCTGGAGCAGCACAACCTGCCTCCCAATCCGCAGGCGTCAGCCGCAACCCTGCTCCGCCGGCTCTCCGTGGATCTGACCGGCCTGCCCCCGTCGTTTGCCGAAATGCAGGCGTTTGAAACGGAGTCCGCCGCGAATCCCGATGCCGCGTACGAGGCCGCCGTCGATCGGCTGCTCGCCTCGGAACGCTACGGCGAACAATGGGCGCGACACTGGCTCGATGTCGTCCGCTTCGCCGAGACCAACAGCTTCGAACGCGACGGCGTGAAACCGTACGCCTGGCGTTACCGCGACTACGTAATCCGCTCGCTCAACGAAGACAAACCCTACGACCGCTTTCTCAAGGAACAGCTCGCCGGCGATGAGCTGCCCGACGACACCGCCGACTCGCTGATCGCCACCGGCTTCTATCGTCTGGGAGTCTGGGACGACGAACCCGCCGATCGGTTGCTCGCCGTCTACGACGGCTATGACGACATCGTCACCACCATCGGCCAGGGCCTGCTGGCGATGACGGTCAATTGCGCACGGTGTCACGATCACAAGATCGATCCCATACCGGCGGCCGACTACTACAGCTTCGTAGCGTTCATTCGCAATCTCACGCCCAACGGCTACGAGAATCCGAACACCGTCCAGCCGATCTTCCCGAACCCGGGAGATCGCGAGCGGTACGAAACCGCCGTGAAACTGCTGCGCGAAAAGCAGGATCGTCTGCAGGCGCAGGTCAGCGAGTTCGAGAACGAATTCCGCGGCAAGATCCAGGCCGCCGCCGCTCCAGCGGGGATGGAAGACCTCGACGACCTGGAATATCGCTTCTACCGCGAGACATTCGACAAACTGCCCGACTTCGACGCGCTCAAACCCGAAACGGTCGCCAGGCTCGAACGCCCCTACTTCGACATCCGCCCGGCGACCCGCGAAAACTTCTTTGGCTTCGTCTTCACCGGCGTCCTGAAGGTCCCCGCGGACGGCGAATACACGTTTACCGTCGACTCAGACGATGGCGTCCGGCTCGTCCTCGAAGGGAAAGAAGTCCTCAAATACGACGGCATTCATGGCGTGGGAAGCCCCAAAGTCGTCAAGGTCGCGTTGAAGCAGGGCCGGGTTCCCGTGCGGCTGGATTACTTCCAGGGACAGGGAGGCAGGGGGCTGTCGGTGCAATGGTCGGGATCCAAGTTCGCCGACCGATACCTCTCGGCGACGACCGCAGACGGCACCGACATCGCCGACCTGCAGAAGCAGACCCCCGGCGCCATCAACGGGCGGAACCGCAGCCCGATCGGCGAACAGATGAAGACCCGCGGACAACAAGTCCTGGGGGCGGAGCGGTTCGCGCAATTCGAACAGGCCCGGGAGGCCCTCCAAGCCGCGAAACGCGAGAAGCCGTGGGATCAATACGCCCTGTGCGTCACCGAGCACGGCCCGACGGCCCCCGAGACGTTCATTCTCCGCCGGGGCAATCCCCAGGCGCAGGGCGACCTGGTCGAGCCCGCCTTTCTCGGGATTCTGGGAGGCGGCCCGGCGAAGGTCGAATCGCGTCCCGAAGGATCGCGAACGACGGGCCGTCGAATGGAACTGGCGAACTGGATTGCATCGACGGACAATCCGCTGGCGACCCGCGTCATCGTCAACCGGCTCTGGCAGCACCACTTCGGCCGCGGCATCGTCCGCTCGCCGAACAACTTCGGCCAGCTCGGCGAACCCCCGACCCATCCGGAGCTGCTCGACTGGCTCGCTTCCGAACTGGTCCGCCAGGGTTGGAAACTCAAGCCGCTCCACAAACTGATGGTGATGTCGAACACCTACCGGCAGTCGTCACTCGGCCGGGAGGATGGCCTGGCCCGCGATCCCGGCAACGACTGGTTCTGGCGCTACAACCTGCGACGTCTCAGCGCCGAAGAACTGCGAGACTCAGTGCTGGCGGTCAACGGCCGGCTGAACCCGAAGATGTATGGTCCAGGGATCTATCCGGAAATTTCTCAGGAAGTCCTGGCGGGTCAGTCTCAGCCCGGCAGCGGCTGGGGCAAATCGTCCTACGAGGAGCAAGCCCGCCGGAGCGTCTACATCCACGTGAAGCGGTCGCTGATCGTCCCCGAGCTGTCGACCTTCGACTTCCCCGACACCGACACGACCTGCGAAGCCCGCTTCCACACCACGCAGCCCGGTCAGGCCCTGAGCCTGCTCAACGGCGCCTTCTTCAACCAGCAGGCGGAAGAGCTGGCGACGCGCGTGAAGCGCGAAGCCGGCGAACAGCCCGCGGCCCGCATCGCGCGAGCCGTCGAACTGGTCCTCGACCGGCCGGCGACGCCCGCCGAGATCGACCGGGGCCGGAAACTGATCGAAACCCTGCAGACAAAACACCAGCAGACCCCCGACGCAGCCTTCAACCACTACTGCCTGATGGTGCTCAATCTCAACGAGTTCATTTACGTGGAATAGCGTAGGGCAGGCTCCCGCCTGCCGAAATGTGGCTCAACGAGCTTGCTGACGTGAAATCGTCAGAGGACGCTTCTTGACTACGAATCTCACGAACGAACACAAAGGACTGAACCGCGAAAGGCACGAAAAAGGAATCAGTCTGCATTGTTGACACTCCGATTCGTGCTCATTCGTGTGATTCGTGGTTGTCTCCGTTCCGAAAACTCCCCTGCCTGACACAGCCAGGAACCTGACATGGCCTCAAACAATCACCCCACCGGCGGCTTCTGCGGACGAACCCGTCGCGAGTTCCTCTGGCAGGCCGGCGGCGGCTTCGCCGGACTGGCCCTCGCCGGCCTCCTCGATCAGGACGGCTTTCTGGACCGCCAGGCAGTCGCGGCCGACGGCTCAACGCCGTGGCAGAATCCGCTCGCCCCCAAACCGCCGCACTTCGCTCCCAGGGCGAAGAACGTGATCTTCCTCTTCATGTACGGCGGCCCGAGCCACATCGACACGTTCGATTACAAACCGGCCATGAAGGGCCGGGATAACCAGACGATCGCAGTCAAGACCTTCGGTCGCGGCGGCCACAAGAACGAAGGCCGGATCGTCGAGCCGCGCTGGAACTTCAAGCAGTACGGCGAATGCGGCAAGTGGGTCAGTGACCTCTTCCCGCATCTCGCACAGCACGTCGACGATATGGCCTTCCTGCACTCAATGACCGCCGACTCGCCAATTCACGGCTCAGCCATGTTGATGATGAACTCCGGCCGGATCCTCTCCGGTTTCCCCTGCCTGGGCTCGTGGGTCAACTACGGCCTCGGCAGCGAGAACCAGAACCTGCCCGGCTTCGTGGTGATGCTCGACCCGACCGGCGGTCCGATCAGCGGCGCCAAGAACTGGTCGAGCGGCTTCATGCCCGCCACCTACCAGGGGACGACGTTCCGCACGCAGGGCGCGCCCATCCTGGACCTCAAGCCGCGCGACGGCATGACGCGAGCCGCCCAGCGCGAACTCCTCGACGCGCTGCATGCCCAGAACGTCGAACACGCCTCGATCCGCCCCGGTAACAGCGATCTGCAGGCCCGGATCGCCAGCTACGAACTGGCCTACAAAATGCAGGAGAGCGCCCCCGAAGCGACCGACTTCGGCCAGGAGACCGCAGACACTCAGAAACTCTACGGCCTCGACGATCCGCGAAAGAAGGACTTCGGGACCAAGTGCCTGCTCGCCCGCCGGCTGGTCGAACGCGGCGTCCGGTTCATTCAGGTCTACTCGGGCGGCGCCCACAACGACGACAACTGGGACGCCCACTCGGACATCGAGAAGAACCACAACTATCACGCCTACAACACCGATCAGCCGATCGCCGCCCTGCTGCAGGACCTGAAGCAGCGCGACATGCTGAAAGATACGCTCGTCGTCTGGGGGGGCGAGTTCGGCCGGCAACCGACGGCAGAGTACGCCAAGGGGACCGGCCGGGACCACAACTCCTACGGCTTCACCATGTGGATGGCCGGCGGCGGCCTGAAAGGGGGCGTCAGCGTTGGCACGACCGATGAACTCGGTTCAGCCGCCGTCGACCAGCCGATGCACGTCAAGCGCCTGCACGCCACAATCCTGAATCAGATGGGCCTCGATCCCAACAAGCTGTCCTACTTCTACAGCGGCCTGGATCAAAAGCTGGTCGGCGTGGAGCACATCGAACCGATTCACGAAATCATCGCGTAGGGGACATCTCGACGCCCAGCACCCGCGTTCCCAGGCGGAGCCTGTAAACCATCTCAGACTTCCGCTCTACGCAAGAATGTCCGTCACGACCTTGCCTGCCAGACCCGTCAGGCGGAAGTCGCGGCCGGAGAAGAAATAGGTCAGCTTCGTGTGGTTGAAGCCGAGCAGGTGCAGGATGGTGGCGTGGAAGTCGTGGATGTGGACCGGGTTCTCCACGATCTTGATGCCGTGCTCGTCGGTCGCGCCGTAGGCCATCCCCCCCTTCACGCCGCCGCCGGCGAGCCAGCAGGTGAAGGCGTCCTTGTAATGGTCGCGCCCGTCCGCCGCGTCCTTCTTGGCACTGGGGGTCCGGCCGAACTCGGTGCACCAGACGATCAGCGTCTCATCCAGCAGGCCGCGCTGTTTGAGATCCGTGATCAACGCCCCCATGCCGCGGTCGACGTTCTTCGCCAGCTTGTCGTAGGACTGCATCTTGCTGTGCGCGTCCCAGTTTCCGCTGGCCCCCTTGTCGATCAGCTCGATGAACCGCACGCCCCGCTCGCTCATCCGCCGGGCCACCAGGCACTGCCAGGCGAAGCTCTTCGTGTCGTTGCGGTCGATGCCGTAGAGTTTGAACGTCTCTTCCGATTCGTCCGCCAGGTCAAAGACCTGCGGCGCCGTCTTCTGCAGACCGACCGCCGCCTCGAACGAGTACATCCGGGCGTCGAGCACGCCGTCCCCTGGCCGTGCGTCGCGATGCCGGGCGTTCATCCGGCCCAGCAATTCCAGTTCGCGGGACTGGTAGCGGGCCAGGGCGGGATCGGGATTCAGATTGGCGATCGGCTCGGCCCCCGGCGTGATCCGCGTCCCCTGATGATACGCCGGCAGAAAGTTCGAATCCCACGCCTGCGAGCCGGCATACGGCAGCTTCTCCGCAAACACCACGTGCGACGGCAGATTCGCGTTCTCGGTCCCCAGGCCATAGCTCACCCAGGCCCCGACGCCCGGCAGCGTCCCCGCCATTGCGCCGGAGTGCATGCTGAGCGTCGCTTCAAAGTGATCCCCCTTGTCGCCGTGCATCGAGCGAATCAGGCACAGGTCGTCGGCGCACTGGCCCGTGTAGGGGAACAGGTCCGAAATCTCCAGTCCCGATTCCCCATACCGCTGCGAACCCCACAGGCTCCCGGTGAGGATTCGATCCTTACCGACCTCTTTCCCGTGATCCCGCCGGAGGGCCGGCTTGGGATCGAACGAATCGACGTGTGACACGCCGCCGGGCATGAAGAACAGAATCACCCGCTTCGCCCGGGCCGCGAACTGCGTTGCCTGCGGCGCCAGGGGATTCGTTCCGGCCAGGAGCGGCGAAGCTCCGAGAGCCCCCAGCCCCAGGGCGCCCGCCACCGCCTGCCGCAGCACTTCGCGTCGTGAAAGTTCGTTCGACATGTCGGACTCTCCGCACTTCGGAATCGCGTCCCGTGGTCAATCGACGTAAACAAACTCGTTCGAACTCAGCATGACCCGCGCAAAGCTGGCCCAGGCGAGATCACCCGCCTCTTCCGGCGTGCGTCCTTCCGACTGCAATTGAGACTGGTACGCATCCAGATACTGCAGCGCCTCGGTCTGCTCGGCCGCTACCGCCGGGCGGTTCAGGACCAGTTCATAGGCGAGCTGCACACGGGCTTCCCACGCGGGCGCCGCGTCGCTGAGGCGTTTCGCCAGTGCGTTCGATTTCTCGCGCAGAAACGCGCCGTTCATCATCGACAGCGCCTGCAGCGCCACCGTCGAACTGGCCCGCACGTCCGTGCTCTTGTTCGGATCGGGACCGTCGTAGAGGGCCATGAACGGGTGCTTGTTGAGCCGGGGCTCCATCAGGTAGACCGACCGGTGATTGTGGTCGTAGATTGCGGTGAAGGGATTCCCCTGACTGAATTTCAGCTTGTCATTCGGCGGGAACGGATGCCGGCCGCCAGTCCCCGGTTCGAGCGTCCCGCTGACGGCGAGGATCGAATCCCGCAGCGTCTCCGCATCCATCCGCTGCCGATCGAACCGCCAGTACCAGCGGTTGGCCTCGTCGAGCTTCGCCTGTTCCGGCTGCTCGACGCTGCCGAGCTGGTAGACCGCCGACAGCACGATTTTTCGATGCAGATGCTTGAACGACCAGCCGTGATCCATGAACTCGCGCGCCAGCCAGTCGAGCAGCTCCGGGTGGCTGGCGGGCTCGGCCTGCTTGCCGAAGTTGCTCGGCGTCGCCACCAGCCCTTTGCCGAAGTGGTACTGCCAGATGCGATTGACGACCACCCGCGGCGTCAGCGGATTGGTCGGCGAGGCGATCCACTTCGCAAGCTCCAGCCGGCCGCTCTGACCCTCGGGAATCGTCGGTTTCGCCGGATCGATGGCGCTCAGATAAGCCCGCGGAGCGGGACCACCCATCTTGCGTGGATCGCCACCCATGTATACGGGAACATCACCCGCGCACTTCGGTTTGTCCCGGACCGCCCACGCTTCGGGGGAGTCGTAAACGGTCTTCAGCGACTCCGGAACCGTCAGCGAAACGAAGTCGGCCCGCTCCTTCTGATGCTCGGTTCCAGCGTGGGGATAGAGCGTGCTATGGAAGTAGCCGAACAGGCCGTAGTAGTCTTCCGACGTCACCGGGTCGAACTTGTGGTGATGGCAGCGGGCGCAGCCGAGCGTCAACCCCAGCATCGCCCGGCCCATGGTGTCGATGGTGTCGTCGACGATCAGTTCGTATTCCGCGTTCCGCGAGTTGCCAAACCGCCGGGACAGCGCGATGAACCCAGTCGCGATGATCTTCTCATGGTTCCGCGCATCGTCGGGCGTCTGCTGCGCCAGAAGGTCCCCGGCGAGCTGTTCGACCAGAAACTGGTCATAGGGCATGTCGCGGTTGAAGGCGGCGATCACGTAGTCGCGGTAGTAGCGGGCTTCGGGGACCGGCATGTCGGTCCCGTCGCCGCTCGTGTCCGCGTAGCGGACGAGGTCCAGCCAGTGCCGGCCCCAGCGTTCGCCATAGGCGTCGCTGGCCAGCAGACGATCGACCACACTGGCAAAGGCCTCGGGGGACTCGTCGGCGAGGAAGGCTTCCCGCTCGGCCGGCGTGGGCGGCAGGCCGGTCAGATCGAGCGTCACCCGCCGCAGGAGCGTCCGCTTGTCCGCCGGAGACACGGGCGTCAACTGCTGCGATTCCTGAGCGGCGCGGATGAAGCGGTCGATTTCCGTCCGGCGCCAGGCCGCGTCTTTCACTTCGGGCACACTGACCGTCTGGAGCGGATGAAAGGCCCAGGGGAGTTCATTGGCGGCTGTGGGGTCCATCATGGGGCCGGCTGATTCCGGCCAGACGGCTCCGTCGCGGATCCACTGTTTGAAGTCGGCGATGACATTCGCGGGGAGCGGTTCTTCCGGGGGCATGACCAGCTCTTTGTTGCTGGTTTCGAGCCGCTTGATGAGTTCGCTGGACTCCGGCTTGCCGACGGCCAGCGCAGGCCCGCTCATGCCTCCTTTGGTGAGGTCGGCGAGCCGCTCAATGCTCAGGTCGCCCTCGGGCGTCTTCCCGGCATGGCATTCGCCGCACTTATCAATCAGCACCGGGCGGATGCGCTTCTCAAAGAAGTCGCTCCTGTCGTCCGCCCGCGCTTGGGCGGGGATCACTCCCAGCATGCCCAGCGTCAGGGGCAGCAGCCACGTGCGACAACTCGACGAACCGGCCCGAGCAGGAGAGAACATCAATCAGGCTCCCGCAGGGGGGATGGATTCCGGGTCAGGGTCCGGGGTGGGATTTCGCAGGCGGGGTCGAGTGTATCGAGTCCGGGCATCGACGACGCACTCCACTGTTGATTCTGATCGGCAGGAAATTGGATGTCAATATCCCATTTCCTGCCGATCCGTGAGAATCCCGAAGCTGAGAACGCACCTGCCGCATTCACCGGCGAACTCGCCGTGAAACGGGAAAGGGCGTCATCAGGCCTGTCGGTGCTCTTGAGAGCGCCGGGAGAATGACGTCATTCCGAATGAAATCGGCGTGGCAGTTGTGGCACCTTCGGAAATCGCGGATCGCTGCGCGAAATCCCTGTCCCGCTTCGCTCTGCCCCCCGTCCGGCTATACTGAAGCGTTCCTCGCCCCGCCCCGCTGGATTGCGCATGACCGCCTCGCCCGCCCTGGATTCTGCTGCCGCCATCGCCCCACCCCGCCTGCGCAAGCCGGAACTCCTTGCGCCTGCTGGGGATCGGGATTGTCTCCGTGCGGCGATTGAGAACGGGGCCGACGCGGTCTACTTCGGCCTGACGCACGGCTTTAACGCCCGCGCCCGCGCCACGAATCTGGATCTGGCGACCCTCCCCGAGATCATGGCCGAGCTGCATCACCGCGGGGTGAAGGGCTACGTCACGCTCAATACGCTGGTCTTCACGAACGAGCTGCCCGAGGTCGAGCAGACTGTCCGTGAACTCGCCACAGCCGGTGTCGACGCAGTCCTCGTGCAGGATCTGGGACTCGTCCGGCTGATTCGCTCGATCTGCCCCGACCTGTCGATCCATGCTTCCACGCAGATGACCCTCACCAGCGCCGAGTGCATCAACGTCGCCGAGGAACTGGGCATCGAGCGCGTGGTCCTTCCCCGGGAGCTGTCGATTCGCGAGATCGATCAGATTCACGGCCGGTCCGACGTCGAGCTGGAAGCCTTCGTTCACGGAGCGCTGTGCGTCGCTTACTCCGGCCAGTGCCTCACCAGCGAATCGCTGGGGGGACGCAGCGCCAACCGAGGGCAATGCGCGCAGGCCTGCCGGCTCCCTTACGAGCTGATCTGCGATGGCGAAGATGTCGATCTGGGAGCGGTGAAGTATCTGCTCAGCCCGCAGGATCTCGCGGCGTACGCGTTGGCGCCGGAACTGCTCGCGGCCGGGATCTGCTCGTTCAAGATCGAAGGCCGGCTGAAGACTCCCGAATACGTGGCCAACATGACCCGGCACTACCGCCGGGCGATCGATGCGGCGTTTGCGGGCCAGCCCGTCGCGTTCTCCGCGGACGATGTTCGCGAGATGGAGCTCTCCTTTTCCCGCGGCTTCTCCCCCGGGTGGCTGGAAGGGAACGACCATAAGCGGTTGGTGCCTGGTCTCAGTTCGGCAAAGCGTGGCGTCTGCATCGGTTCGGTGGTTCGCGTGCAGCAGGACCGGGTCCTCGTACGGATTCATGCCCCGATTTCGCGCGGCGACGGCCTCGTGTTCGAAGGGGATCGCGTCGCAGGGGCCGAACAGGGAGGCCGGGTCTACGGCGTGTTCCGCCGCGGCCATCTCCTCGAAACCCCCGCCACGACGGGCGTCGTCGAACTGGCGTTCATGCACGACAGCCTCGACCTCGAACGGATCGAACCGGGCCTGCAGGTCTGGAAGACCGACGATCCGCAGCTCACGCAGCGGCTGCGAAAGTCATTCGCGGGTCCTGACCCGCTCCGCAAACTGCCGGTCGACATGACTGTCCGGGCCGTCGTGGGTGACGTCCCCCGGTTGAGCGCCACGACCGAATCCGGTCAGCATGTCGCTGTAGAGGGGGAAGCTCCGCTGGAAGTCGCCCGCAAGCATCCGGTCTCCGAGATGTGGCTGCGGGAACAGCTTTCGCGATTGGGGCATACGCCGTATGAACTTCGGCTGCTCGACGCCGTCGTCGAGGGAGCGCCGATGCTCCCCATGAGCGTGCTGTCGGGGCTGCGGCGGGAGCTGATCGCCCGGCTCGACGCCGCGCTGCAATCGCCGCCGTCCCGCCGAATTGCCGACGAGCCTGTGTTGCCCGTGCTGCGGAGCAGTCTGCCGGATGTCGCCGTGCATCGGGCGGCACAGCAGGCGACCGCGCCGCGACTGCGTTGGCTCTGCCGGACTCTCGATCAGGTCCGGGCCGTGCTGGCGACCGGCGCGACGGAGATCACCGCCGAATTCCAGGATATCCGGGAGTATCGCGAAGCAGTCGCGCAGGCCCGCGCGGCCGGGGCGAAGATCTGGCTGGCGACGCTTCGCATTCAGAAGCCCGATGAGGCGGGACTGTTCCGGGCGCTGGTCAAACACGCGCCGGATGGTCTGCTGGTCCGCAACCTGGCGGGCGTGCGGTTCTGCGCCGAGCGCCAGTTGCCGTTCGTCGCCGACTTCTCGCTGAATGCGACCAACGAACTGACGGTGCAGTACCTGCTGGAACAGGGGGCCGAGCGCGTGACGGCGTCGTACGACCTGAATCGCGAACAATTGCTCGACCTGGTCGGCGTGGTTCCGCCCGACTGGCTGGAAGTCGTCGTGCACCAGCACATGCCGATGTTCCACATGGAGCATTGCGTCTTCTGTGCGGTCATGTCCCCCGGGACGAACAAGGCGAACTGCGGCCGGCCCTGCGATGTCCACAAGGTCGAACTGCGCGACCGGGTCGGGATGGAGCACCCGCTCAAGGCGGACGTCGGCTGTCGGAACACGCTTTACAATGCCGTCCCGCAAAGTTCCGCGGAAGTCATTCCCACGCTCATCGAACAGGGGCTGCGGGACTTCCGGATTGAGCTGCTGGAAGAGACGGCGGACGATATCCAGAGCACCCTGAAGATTTACAGCGATCTGCTTGCCGGACGGGTCCGGGGTCCCGATGTCTGGCAGCAGCTCAAGGCGATGAACCGCGTGGGTGTCACGCGCGGCACGCTGGAAGAACGACGGAATCCGCTGGCGATTCTCTGACGGACGCCGTCAACCACCGCGAGATCTTCGGAACTTGTCCTGACCGCTGGGAGCCACATTGTGACCGAGCACTGGGACTGCATCGTGATCGGACTGGGGGGCATGGGAAGTGCCGCCTGCGTGGAACTGGCCCGTCGGGGGCTGCGCGTGCTGGGTCTGGAACAGCACCAGCAGGCCCACGACCGCGGCAGTTCGCACGGCGAATCGCGGATCATCCGGCAGTGCTACTTCGAGCACCCTGACTACGTGCCGCTGCTGTTGAGAGCCTACGAGCAGTGGAACCGGCTCGAAGGAGACTGCGGCCGGCAGCTCTATTTTCCCGTCGGGCTGCTGATCGCCGGGCTGTCGGACGGCGAAGCGGTGAGCGGCGCCCGGCTGGCGGCGACGCAGCACGGACTGTCGTTGGAAGATCTTTCACGCGACGACGCCGCCCGACGCTTTCCCCTCTTTCGCCTGCCCGAGTCGCACGCGGCCGTCTTCGAGCCAAAGGCGGGCTACTTGCTGGTGGAAGAGTGCGTGCGGGCCCAGTGGTCGGCGGCCCGCGCGGGCGGAGCGGTCCTCCGCGAGGACGAACCGGTTCGAAGCTGGGTTGTCCGCGGCGCGCAGGCGGTCGTCCGCACCGATCGCGGAGAATACGTCGCTGACCGGCTGGTGATCACCGCCGGGGCCTGGGCCGGCGAACTGCTGCGCGACCTGTCCCTGCCGCTGACCGTCGTCCGGAAAGTCGCGGGCTGGTTCCCGGCTCCGGCAGACCGTTCGAGAGCAGACTCCGGCATGCCGACGTTCTACGTGGAGCACTCCGACGGGGCGTTCTATGGCTTTCCGAGTCTGGACGGCCGAACGATCAAGGCCGCCGAGCACAGCGGCGCCGAACCGGTCGCCGACCCGACCGCGTTGAACCGTACGGTCTCTTCCGAGGACGTTGTTCGACTGCAGACATTCCTGGCAGACGTGCTGCCCGACGTCGTTCCTCGTCCGGATCACACGTCGGCCTGCATGTATACGCTCTCGCCGGACCGTCACTTTCTCATTGACCGGCATCCCGAGCATCCGCAGGTCGTCTTTGCCGCAGGGTTCTCGGGGCATGGGTTCAAGTTCTGTCCGGTGGTGGGGCAGGCGCTGGCGGACCTGGCGACGGACGGGCGGACCGATCTGCCGATCGGCTTCCTTGGGCTACAGCGGTTTCGCGGACCGGGTGACACGCTCTGAAGCCTGTCGCTTGATTGACGGGCCGATTCCTGCCACGCTGAACGGGACGACACGTCCGCCCCGTTCTCGGGAATGTTCTATGGCTGCTGCAACTGGCTCTGCTCCTGCGGCGAATCGCCGGGGTTTTACGCTCATCGAACTGCTGGTGGTGATTGCCATCATCGCGATCCTGATCGCCATGCTGCTGCCGGGGGTGCAGCAGGCCCGCGAAGCCGCCCGGCGGACGCAGTGCCGGCACAACCTGATGAACCTCGGCATCGCGCTGCACAACTACGAGATGGCGTTCGAGACGCTGCCGCCCGGCGTGGTCAACGCAACGGGGCCGATTCTCAATCAGCCCGTCGGATACGACGTGAGCTGGATCGCGCAGATCCTGCCGTACCTGGATCAGGGAAATGCCTGGAAGCAGCTCGACCTGACGCAGAGCGTCTATTCCGCGGCCAACACCGCCGTTCGAGAACACATGATTTCCGGGCTGGTCTGCCCGTCCGAGTCGCTGCCGAAACGCGTGACGGTGACGGGGTCGAATCCCCCCATTCAGGCCGCGCTGACCAGCTATGCCGGCTGCCATCACGATGTCACGGCGCCGATCGACGTCGACCAGAACGGCGTGATGTTTCTCAACAGCTCCGTGCGGCTCGACGACGTGCTCGACGGAACGACCTATACAATTTTCGTCGGAGAGATGTTCTTCGATGACGGGCCGCAGCTCGGCTGGCTGTCGGGGACGCGCTCGTCGCTCCGGAATATGGGAACGAAACCGACGAACCGTCGACCGACGCCAATCACCCCGATCGAAGTTTCGCTTGAAGACGAGTCTGTACCAGCGGCGGGAGACGCCAGTTCCGCCCCGGCCAGTCCGCCGGCGCCCCCTGCCGACGGTTTCGGCAGCGCGCACCTGGGGGGATGGCAGGCGCTGATGGGGGATGGCAGCGTCCGATTCCTCAGCCTGAGCACCGACCCCGGCCTGCTGCGCCGGCTGGCGGATCGCAAGGACGGGCAACTGGTCTCCGATTTCTGAGGGGACCTGCATGCCGATTTCCAGCACGCCCGGACAGCGAGTCCGTCGATTCGCACGCGGCTTCACGCTGATCGAGCTGCTGGTCGTCGCTGCGCTGATCGCGATTCTGGTGTCGTTGCTGCTGCCGGCCATTCAGCAGGCCCGCGAGGCCGCCCGGCGGACGCACTGCAAAGTGAACCTGGTCAACATCGGCGTGGCGCTGCACAACTACCTCGACGCCCACGGCGTCTTTCCCCCCGGGTCGCAGAACGACGCCGGGCCGATTGCGAGCTTGCCCCCCGGTTATCACATGGGCTGGCTGACGCAGCTCCTGCCCCATCTGGGCGAGTCTGCCGCCTGGCATCAGCTCGACTTTACGCAGAGCGTTTACGCTCCGGTCCACGACCGCGTGCGACAGTATCAGCCCTCGATTCTGCTGTGCCCCAGTGACCCGGATCTGCATCCGAACACGTTTGTCTCGAAAGACGGCGTCTGGACGCTGGAGACGCGTCCGACCAGTTATTTCGGCTTTCATCACGACGTGGAAGCTCCGATCGACGTCAATCAGAATGGCGTGCTGTTTCTCAACAGTTCGGTGGGGGAGCGGGATCTGCCCGACGGCCTGTCCCAGACGCTCATCGCTGGCGAAGGATATAACGATCCGTCCTCGTTGCTCGGCTGGATGTCCGGCACGCGGTCTTCGCTCCGCAACGGCGGGACAACGATCAACTCGATCACTCCCCGAAACTGGCGAAACGCAACTCTGGCGGCTACGCGGCCCGACACGACCCAGCCCGATTATGTCGGCGGCTTCGGGAGCAACCACACCGGCGGCGGGCACTTCGTGCTGGGCGACGGGAGCATTCGTTTTCTCAGCGAAAATATCGCGCCGGCCGTCTATCGGTCGTTGATTCACCGCGCCGACGGGGCCGATGCCGGCGAGTTTTGATTCGATGGCTCTGGCGGACTCAGGCTCGAATAATGACCAAGAGACGATCACGATCCCAGGCTTCCCGCGGCGGCTTCACGCTGATCGAGATGCTGGTCGTCGCTGCGCTCATGGCGATTCTGGTGGCTCTGCTCCTGCCGGCCGTGCAGCAGGCCCGCGAGGCCGCCCGACGGGCGCGCTGCCGAACCAATCTGATCAATCTCGGCGTCGCGCTGCACAACTACCTCGACGCCCACGGCGTCTTTCCCCCCGGGTCGCAGAACGACACCGGGCCGATTGCGAGCACGCCCCCCGGCTATCACATGAGCTGGCTGACGCAATTGCTGCCCCACCTGGAAGAGTCCGCCGCCTGGCGCCAGCTCGATTTCACGCACAGCGTCTACGCGCCGGTTCACGACGCCGTCCGCCGGCACCAGCCGCAGGTGTTGCTGTGCATGAGCGATCCTCACATTCATCCAAACACGTTCGTCTCGAAGGACGGCGTCTGGACGCTGGAGACCCGACCGACCAGCTATTTCGGAATTCACCACGACGTGGAAGCTCCGATCGACGTCGATCAGAACGGCGTGCTGTTTCTCAACAGTTCCGTGGGAGAGCGGGATCTGCCCGACGGCCTGTCACAGACGCTCGTCATCGGTGAATCGGCGGCCGACTACGGCGCCACGCTCGGGTGGATGTCCGGGACTCGCTCGTCGCTCCGCAACGGGGGATTTCTACTCAACGCAGGCGTCCCGACCGGCTGGGGTCCTTCCCTGACCGGACAGGCCGGCCTCGACCCGACGCAGTCTGAGTACGTGGGCGGCTTTAACAGCTTCCACACGGGCGGCGGGCATTTCCTGATGTGCGACGGCAGCGCCCGGTTTCTCAGCCAGAACATCAATCGTGCAGTCTACCGCTCGTTGATTCATCGGACTGACGGTGAAGACCCCGGCGACTTCTAAGTTGGCCTTCCAGTCGGTGACGGAGTGAGTTCATGATCGATCGACGATGGCATCCGGCGGCTCCGCGAGGCGGATTCACAATCATCGAGATGACCATGGTCGTCGCGATGATCGCCGTGCTGATCTCGCTCCTGCTCCCGGCGGTGCAGCAGGCCCGCGAAGGGGCCCGGCGGATGCAGTGCAAGAATAACCTTCTGAACATCGGACTGGCTCTGCAGCATTACGTGCAGACGTTCGATCGCTTTCCGCCGGGTTGCGTCAATGCGACCGCACCGGTGCTCAACACGTTGAACGATCAGCCGATGAGCTGGATCACGCAGATTCTGCCCTACCTGGAGGCCCCGGGGACCTGGCGCAAGGTCGATTTCGCTCAGCCGGTGTTTGCACCGGCCAATGCGGCGGCCCGCGCTTCGCAACTGACGGTGCTGCTCTGCCCGTCGTCGTACTCCGTCACCCAGGTGCTGGTGATTCCGCTGCCGAAGACCGAGGGAGAGACGGAGTCCAGGGACGTCGACGTCAGCGATCTCACGCAACCGTTCGATTCGTACGGCATGTATGGCGGACAGCAGGGGGATCCGCGGAACGCCACCCAAACCAGCTACGCCGCCTGCCATCACGATGTCGAGGCGCTGATCGACGCGGCGCAGAATGGGGTGCTGTTTCTCAACAGCGGCGTCCGCTGGCGGGACATCGCCGACGGTCGCTCGCAGACGATCCTCGTCGGCGAGACGAACGGCGACCTGGTGCGGAACGGCGGGTGGATGCTCGGCAACCGGAGCACGCTCCGCAATACGGGAACGCCGCTCGCCGGTCCGCCGATGACGCGCGGGAGCGGAATCTCCGGCCAGATCGCCTGGGAGGAAAACATCGACACGCTGGAATCCGCGAATCTGTATAACGCTTCGGATTTGCCGCAAACCGACTGGAACCGCTGGGTCGGCGGCTTCGGCAGCTTCCACACCGCCGGGGCGAACTTTCTGTTCGCCGATGGTGCGGTCCGCTTCATCGGGCAGAACATCGACGGGAAGCTCTATCAAAACCTGGGCAATCGCCACGACGGCAACCTGGTCAGCTTTGAATAGACGACCGGAACGGGGAGCGATCGCGATGAAGTCGTTGCGGCAAGAACCACGCTCTGCGCCTTCGACCGGTTTTACGGTGATCGAACTGGTCGTCGTAGTCAGCGTGATCGCCGTGTTGATGGGAGTTCTATTGCCCGCAGTCCAGCAGGCGCGCGAAAACGCCCGGAAGTTCCAGTGTCGCAACAACCTGATGAATATCGGCTTTGCGCTGCAGAGCTACACCCACACCTTCGGGCGGTTGCCGCCGGGGTCGGTGAACGACACGGCGCCCGTCCTGAGCCGGATGCAGGGTTACCACATGAGCTGGATCGCGCAGCTCCTGCCGTATCTTGAGCACCAGGGCACGTACCGAAAACTCGACTTCGGTCATTCGGTCTACGCGAAGGCCAATGCCGTCGCGCGGGCGACGCGTCTCGGGGTATTGCTTTGCAGTTCGGCGAACGTGGTTCAGACGGTACTGCCGTATCAGCCAGGGTCCGCCGAGGATCCATCATTCATCCCGCCTCCCAATGCGGAAATCCCTCCATCGATGCCGATGGACGAATGGGCGTCGGAGCAGCGAATCACGTGTCTTTCGCACTACGCCGGCTGTCACCACGATACCGAACTGCCGATTGACGTCGACCAGCATGGCGTGCTGTTTCTCAACAGCGGCGTCCGCTGGCGGGATATCACGGACGGGAGAGCCTGCACGATTGCCGTCGGCGAAGTGACCGGCGATCTGCTGCGGAACGCCGGCTGGATTGCGGGAACGCGGGCGACGTTACGCAACACTGGCCTGTCGATCAATCGGCCCGCTATCACGTCACCGGGCATGCCGGCCGATACGACCGCGTGGACGGGCAACTGGGAACTCACCGAAACGCAGGCCGAAGAACTCGGTATGCCGCTGGTGGACTATTCCCGGGTCGTCGGCGGCTTCGGCAGCGTGCATGTGGGCGGCGCCCATTTTCTGTTTGCCGACGGCTCCGTCCGGTTTCTCGCCGCGAACATCGACTTCGACACGTACCGACGGATGGGGCATCGGAGCGATGGCGGGCTGAGTCCGGAGGAGTAAAACGCACAGACAGGAATTTCTGTGCCACTCGATTGCCATTGAATCGTCGAAACATCAAAGATCCGGCTCTCCCTGCCGATGGTTCGTGCTCAATCGCGCGGCGGGATTTCGACCGGGAAAACCTTTCGCGTCCGCTTCTTGTACGGCAGCTTGTGGAATTCGTGGGTCTGGATCGCGCGGGAGTCGACGTTGATGATCGATCCCGCGAACGGCTCGAACGACGCCCGGAAGTGAGCGGCCGATTTCACCGCGATGTATTTCATGGCCCGGCAGTCGATGCCGAGCGTCTTTGCGAACGCCGGTCCGAGGGGTTGCTCGGCGGCAGTCACCACGACCACCGAGACCCCACCTTGCTTGAGCCAGGCGGAGCAACCCATGTTGCCAGTCAGCCCGGCATACATCGGGCCGTCGTACGTGAAGTCGCCGTCGGAGAGGGCCATCACTTCGGCCTGCATGACGACCGGCGGCCCTTGGATCGGTGCCGACTTGCCCCCGACCGGCAAAGTCAGCTTCACCCCGACCCCGGCGGCATGCGCCTGTCGGGCGGCTTCGGGATCGACGATGTACAGGATCACGGCGTCCTGCAACCCGCGGTCGAGGAACGTCTGCAGGATTTCGGTGGAATCGCCCGGTGCGCCACCCCCCGTGTTGTCGGCGTGATCGGCGAGAATGATGGGATATCGCCCGGCCGCTTCTCCGCGAGCCAGCGCATCCGCGACGGCGACGGGTGGCGCGTACCAGCGTTCGCGGTTATCCCAGACCCAGCCGGCGAGCTCCTCGGCGGTCTGCTCGGCGAGAGCCCGGTCGCCGTCGGCCACGACGATCACGCTGGCGCCGACGTCGGGAACGTCGGCCCAGGGGAATCCCGTGGAAATGGTCACCGCCAGAATGCCCGGTCGCTGTTCGAGCCCATGGACGCGGCGGAGGACTTCGTCCATCGGCGGATGGGCCGTGACTTGCGACGTCGTGCTCCAGAACAGAGGGAGCTGCCGCAGGACGGTGACGGGACGGACTTTGCCCTGCAGCGTGGCGACGATCAGGTCGGCAGCCTCGCGTCCCCGCTGGGCCATGTCAATGTGCGGGTAAGTATCGAAGCCGATGACGGCCGTCGCGGCATCGATCCGGCGCTGCGTGTGATTGCCGTGCAGGTCGAACGTGACGACGATCGGACGATCCGGCCCAATGGCGGCCCGGACGGATTCGACGAAGTCACCATCTCCGTCGTCGATCCCCTCGACGACCATTGCACCGTGGAGATCGAGCAGCACGCCGTCCACCGGCCCCCCTTCCGCCTCGGCCTGCCGCAGGCGTTCCAGGAATTCGGCTTTGAGAGTCGCGTAAGCTGCCGCCTCAATCACTCCGCTGGGATAGGCGAACGTCCAGAGGAGCGGGACGGCTTCGAAGCCGTAGCGTTCGGCCCCTTCCAGAAATCCGCCCGTGCAGATGTTCGCGCCACGGAAGCGTTCGACGATCTGCGAACCGCGAAACAGCCCGAAGCCGGTCTCGAAGTCGTGCAGCGTTGTGGGCCGAACCGAAAACGAACTGGTTTCGTGCGAGACGCCGCCGATCGCAATGCGCATGGCCTGGCTCCAGAAGGAAGACGCTGTCAATGATTCTGTGGCGGATGGCTTACCGGAAGAGTGGATCCTCGTCGGCAAACGGATGAAGCGCCCGCAGAGTCTTCTCCCTCGGGAGCGCATCCAGCAGCGCCTCCGCCATCCGCAGGTCTTCCTGAGTGGTAATCTTCAGGTTCATCCGGGAGCACGAAACCACTTTGACCGACCCCCCGATCGCTTCCACGAGCTGAGCCTCATCGGTCGGCTGCATGGAACCTCGTTTCGCGAAAGCGTCCAGGAGGATCCGGCGACGGAAGACCTGCGGCGTCTGCGCCTCCCACAATCCGGCGCGCGGGACGGTCTCTTCAATGGATTGCCGCGAGTCGACGCGTTTGAGGGTCGCCGTAACCGGGGCCGCCAGAATGGCGCCGCCAGTCTGGACGGCCGCGTCGAAGACTTCGTCGATCCACTCTTTCGCCAGCAGCGGGCGGGCGGCGTCGTGCACGGCGACAAAGTCCACATCGGCCCGCACCCGGGCCAGGGCGCGCTCGACGGAGTCGGCCCGCTCGGCCCCGCCGGCGATGATCTCCACATTCATGAAGGCCAGGTTCGGTCGGAACTTTTCCTTGAACCACTCCAGGTCTTCTGCGGAGACCGCGATGATCGTCTGGACGACGTCTGCCCGGTTGACGAAGTGCTCCGCCGTGCGAACCCAGACCGGCCGGCCCTTCAGGTCAACGAAGACTTTCTTCTTGTTCTGCTGCTGATGCAGCCCGAAGCGACTGCTTTTTCCTGCGGCGGGCAGGATGACGGCGAATGTGGCCATAATGCGATCTCCCTCAATTCCGCCATGATACCGGCGGTCGCGCAGCCCCGCCAAACCGACGACGTTGACCTCTCGCAGCATGTTGCCGAATCACCACATCCGGACGGCGGCGCGTTGCCGGAAGACCCCGTGAAACGCCAGCCGGAAAACCGCCATCAACGATGTTCCAATTGCTTAACCGGCAACCTGTCAAGCAGTTGCGGCGCAATCGTAAGTTTTACGAAACACTTTGGCACCCCATTTGTTTCACGGTCTTGGCAGCGAGTGAATTCCCGCGAACAGACCGGCCCAGAAGACCCTTCGGGAGTCGCTCACCGGTTTGCCAGATCTGCCCGTCGGGGCGCTAAGGAGGCGAGATGTCGAAGCCAGTGGTCGTTGTGATGAGTCGAGATGCCGGACTGAACAGTGAGCTGCCGGAACTGCTCCGGGATCACGCCGACGTCAGGCACTGCGACACGCAGGACGAAGTTCTCGACCTCACGCGTCACATCCGACCTCAAGCGATTCTGGCGGACTTCCGCCGCGCCGCGGGTGGCGGCTTTGTCGAGCAGAAGCTGATCGATACTCTCCGCCAGCGGTTTCCGGGACTGAAGATCGGACTCCTCGCCGGAGAACACTGTCCGGAACTGATCGCCCGCAGTGCATGCGACGGCGGCCTGCCGTTCGTCCGAGGCGCTCTCGATCGCCACGAACTTCTCAAGCTCGTCGGCCAACTGATCCCGCTGGCCGAACAGGTCGATTCGCCCCAGGTCATGGAGCCCGTTCCACGAACGCCGGTGGCAACGCCCGTCCGTGCGGTCGTAACGTCGCCCGTTGTGGAAGACCGGCCGGCCAGCGTCCTGAGCGGAGTGACCCGTCGTTTCGAAACGAACTCTCCCGAACTGCAGCAGATGCTGGCCGATCTGGAAGTCGCCGCCCGCCACGACGTGACGATCCTGTTGATCGGCGAAACCGGAGCCGGCAAGACATTCCTGTCTCGACTGATTCACGAAGTCTCCCCCCGCAAGAACGATCCGTTCCTGCCGGTTGCCTGCGGCGCTCTACCGAACGACCTGATCGAAAGCGAACTTTTCGGACACGTGAAGGGCTCGTTCACGAGCGCTCACGCCGACAAGGAAGGGAAGTTTGTGGCGGCCCGTCGAGGCTCGATTCTGCTCGACGAAATCGACGTCCTGGGGCTCGAACAGCAAGTCAAGCTGCTGCGGGTGATCGAGACCGGCGAATTCGAGCCAGTCGGCTCCAACCAGACGCAGCGCTGCGAAGCCCGGCTGATCGTCGCCAGCAATCTGGAACTTCAGCCGCTCGTCGAACAGCACAAATTCCGCCCGGACCTCTACTACCGCCTCAATATGCTGAAATTCGTGATTCCTCCCCTTCGGCATCGCAAGATGGACATCATCCCACTGGCGAAGAAGTTCATCGCGCAGTTCTCCGTCAAGCACGGGACGCCGATTCATGCCATCGACAACGACATGCTGCAGGCCCTGCTGGACTATCCATGGCCCGGCAATGTGCGAGAACTGGAACACGTGATGCAGCGAGCGGTGATTTATTCCCGGGACGGCCACATCGGACGTGAGCACCTTCCGTCGCATATCCTCAGCGGACATGCGGGGCCGGTGAACGATGCGTCGGTCATCCTGGGTCATCATGGCCCCGCCGAGGCGGCAGTCCCCTCGCCGAAGAGCCTGGGAGGGAAGATCGCCGTCACCGAACGGGACATCATTGAGCAGACGCTGCTCAAGAACAGCTTCAGCCGGACTCGAAGTGCACGGGAGCTCGGCATCAGCCGGGTGACGCTGTACAACAAGATGAAGCGCTACGGGCTGATGAGCTAGAATCGGGTCACGGGAATCGGGATTCGGGTATCGCAGAGAAATGCAATGAAGCGGTCGCCGGCTCGCGCCAGTCGACGTCTTTCTTTCGACATTCCGCCTTCGACATTCGACATTCGACATTTCTTGGTCGCGTGAAATCGTCGGCACTCTCGTTTAACTGAGCACCGCCCGACACACCCGGAGCATATTGCCACCGAGGATTTTGGCGATGTCGTCGTCGGTGTAGCCCCGCTGGACCAGCCCGACCGTGAAGAGCGGCCAGTTGGTCCAGGCCAGCGAGGCCTGCCCGGGCCAATTGCCGCCGAGCGCCCCCTCCGGCCAGAGGGAGGCAAAACGATTTCGCCGCCGACCGCGGCTCGGCGGACCTTTCGCCGCGGGTGCGGCGGCGAATTGCGAAGTATGCGCGACATCGGTGCCGATCGCGACGTGGTCGATGCCAAACGTCTTGACCACATGGTCGATGTGGTCGAGCAGCGCGACGAGGTCCCCCTTGCCTCCCAGAAACTGCGGAATGCAGCAAATTCCGACGAGGCCCCCGGTATCGCAGATTGCGCGGATGACCTCGTCCGGTTTGGCCCGGATGTGGTGCTGCAGCGCGTCGCAGGTCGTGTGGCTGGCCACCATCGGTTTTGTCGACGTTTTGGCCGCCTCCAGGCTGGTCTGCCAGCCGCTATGGGCGACGTCGACGATGACGCCGACGCGGTTCATCTCGGCGACGGCAGCCCGCCCGAAATCGCTGAGGCCGCCGTTGGCGGTCTCGGCGCAGCCGTCGCCGAGCATGTTCCGCCGGTTGTAAGTCACGTGCATCATCCGGATGCCGAGCTGGAAGAAGATCCGCACGAAACCCAGCTCTTCGTCGACCGTCGCCCATCGTTCGGCGAGCGGAACGCCGTTGCCGGTGAGATACAGGCAATGCTTGCCTGCGGCCTTGGCCGCCAGCAGGTCGTCGGGGCCGGTGGCGCGCATCAGCGTTTCGCGGAGCTGGTCGGTGAGGTAGGTGAATCGCGCCAGTCGCTTGATCAGCCGCAGGGGATCCTGCCCCTCTTCCCCGGCATTCTGAAAAATGCAGGTGACCCCGGCGCAGCGCAGGGCTTCGGCGAATTCGTTCCGTTCTTCCAGGCTTTGCGCCGGGCGGATCATGCCCATTTCTTCCCGCAGATCGGCCAGCTCCTGGTCCGAGGCCCCCGCCTGATCGGCGGCGATCAGCGCCGCACCGTCCAACGCCGCACGCGGTGCGAAGCCATACGAATCAAAAACGAGCGACTGGCGGTGGACCTCCAATCCATGCTCAAGCTGGGCCCGCGTCGGCTGCAGCAGCCCCAGGCCCGCTTCACGCCCTTTGACGATTCCGGGATTGGTCGTCGTCAGAAACGGATCGGCGCTGCGCGACTGCGCCTCCGCAGAGGGAGACTCCCCGTGACCGGGATGGGTCTGAGCCAAGGCGATCGCGGCGGCAGTGGTGGACAGAAAGCCGCGGCGCGAGAGACGGCAGGTAGAGCGGGGCATGGCGAGGTTCCGATACGGGCGCGGGGCCGACAAGGCATCATCAGTTCCAACCGGGCAATCATGCCAGACCGGCGCGGCAATCGCGAGAGGCCCGTGTGAAGACCGGCATCCGCTCCAGAAAATGTTGTGCTGATTGGTCTTGCGTCCGAACGGCACGTTGACTCTGATACGACTTGATTTGATGGCGGGGCGGCTCAACGCACGGAGGCGGAAAAGATATGGAACTCGGCGAATGCGTGGTCCTGGTGACCGGCGGAGCTCACGGCATCGGGCGCGCCTTGTGTCGCAGAATCCAGCAGGAGCATCCGGGCGGAATCGTCATCGCTGATCGTGATCTGAGTGCGGCCCGGAGCGTCGCCGAAGAGTCCGGGGGCCTGGCGATCGAATGCGACGTGTCTCAGGAGGTCGACGTCCAGAATGCCGTCCAGCAGACGATCAACCGGTACGGCCGTCTGGACGCCGTGCTGTCCAACGCCGGAGTCACGGCCAAGGGAGGGGTCGAAACCCCCGACGCCGACTGGAACCGGCTGTGGCAGGTGAATGTGATGGCTCACGTCTATCTGGCGCGGGCGGCGCTGCCGCATCTGCTGGAGCGCGAAGCGGGGGCATTCGTCGTGACAGCCTCTGCGGCGGGGCTGCTGACAGAAATTGGCTCTGCCGCCTACTCGGTGACAAAACACGCCTCCGTGGCGTTTGCGGAATGGCTCTCGGTGCATTACCGCAACCAGGGACTCAAAGTCTCGTGCCTGTGTCCTGCCGGTGTGGCGACGGACTTCCTCGATCTGGAAGACCCGATTCACCAGTTCTTGCATGTCAGTTCGGTGACGCCGGAGCATGTCGCCGAGTGCGTCATCGAAGCACTGCGCAAAGAGACGTTTCTGGTCCTGCCACACGCCGAGGTGGAAGAATTCTTTCAGTTCAAGACGCAGCACTACGACCGCTGGCTGCACAACTTCGCCCACGTCAATACGCGACTGCAGAAGCGACGGTCGCGACAGACGACGCCCCACGCGACCGGCGAGACTCCCTGAGCCGCCGATGACGATTCCATCGCCGGCGGCGGATACCCGCAAATTTGGCGGCATTCCCGCAAAGCGGCCGAATCAAGGGGCAAAAACTCCTCGCCCGCCTCTCGCCGGTCGGTCGGAGTGCAGCTCGAGACGTCGTTCGGAGGGAGTCCCGCGCGTCCATGTCGGGGCCTGGAATGCCACAGGACCCGGTTGCAGCAAGCAACCGGGTCCTGTGTGAACTGTTCAGTCGGATGCGTCCGTCGGACGCAACACGCAGTGGCTAGCTCTTGGCGCCCCGAGCGAGGCGGGCGAGCAGATCGCCCGGACCGTGATCGTAGCAATCCTTATCGTGCCACAGAGGCACGCCGGCTGCGTAACGGGCTGCGAGCATCAGCACTTTTTCCGGCGAACCGGGCTTGGCCGCCGTTGGACCGGCAGGGTCAATCCCGAGCGCCTCGAAGTCGAGTTCGTCGAACTCAAGCACTTCTTCCTCTTCAAGGTCGAAGTCTTCGTCGGCGACTTCGACTGCGGAATCCGGCTCAAGTTCATCGACATCGTAATCGAACGACATTCCCCTCACTCCACGCAAAAAGACCGTCCCCGCAAAGCGGAGACTGAGCTCCCACACGAGAATCACCAAGCCCTCGTGCGAGGGAAAAAAATCCAACAACCCTGAACAAGCATCCCACGTCATCGCATTCGCGTTGCAGCCGAATGCGGCGCCATTCCTTGGCGGATGGACGGGAAACCAGCATCGTGCTGAGGCGGGAAATCGAGGCAGGGGCCTCACGGTCGAGGCAGAAGCATTGTTCTGCGGACCCCGAGAATTGTCAACAAGATTTCTTCAAAACCGCACCTCCAACCGTGCGATTTGCCCTCTCTGCGCAGCCTCGGATCAGCCCACTTCCATATCTTGCCGGTTGACTTTCCCTGTTCCGGCAGAGCCTGCCGCAAGTCTCTGGAGTTTCCGTCAGGATCTACCGAGCAGGCCGTTCGACATCGTACCGCTTCAGCTTTCGGTCCAGCGTCGAACGCTCGATCCCCAGCAACTGTGCCGCCTGAGACTTGTTCCAGCCGGTCCATTCCAGCATCGCCAGAATGTGCTCCTGCTCGATCAGTTCCAGCGGGACAGCACGAAACTCGCCGGCAACCGGCGACTCGACCGGGTACGGCCTGGCTTCGACCGGACCCCCGGCTCCCAGCGCCGAAAGCTGAATATCCTGCCGTTCCACAATGGTGTCGGCGCACAGGATCACGGCCCGTTCGATCGTGTTCTGCAATTCGCGAACATTGCCGGGCCAGTGATAGTCGACCAGCGCATCCAGCGCTTCCTCCGAAAACGCCGTCACGGCGCGCCCGGTCTTGCGGGCGAATTTCTGCAGGAAATAATTCGCCAGCACCGGAATATCGACCTGTCGCTCGCGCAGCGGCTCCACGAATAGCTCGACCACCTGCAGCCGGAAGTAAAGATCCTGCCGAAACTCGTTCTCGGCGACGGATTTCTCCAGATCGCGATTGGTCGCCGCGACCACCCGGACATCAACCTGCACCGGGACTCCACCCCCTACGCGCTCGTAGGCATGGCCTTCAAGCACGCGGAGGAACTTCGCCTGGATCGCCGGGCTCATCTCGCCCACTTCATCGAGAAAGATCGTACCGCCGTGAGCCTGTTCGAACTTGCCGATCTTCCGACCGACGGCCCCCGTAAACGCCCCCTTCTCATGGCCGAACAGCTCGCTCTCCAGCAGGCTTTCACTTAAGGCGGCGCAGTTCATGGTCACAAACGCCCCGTCCCGGCGTTTGCTGTTGGTGTGAATCGCACGCGCCACCAGTTCCTTGCCGACGCCGCTCTCGCCCCGGATCAGCACCGTGGCCCCCGTGGGAGCGATCCGGAGAATGCGTTCCCGGAGCCGGATCATCAACGGGCTGGCGCCCACCAGCTCCGTTTCCGCCTGAAGCTGTTCGCGGAGCGTCTGGTTCTCGTTGACCGCTTGGGCCAGGCCCGTCGCCAGTTGATCGCGCTGGCCGAGTCCCCCGACCGCGACAGCGAGCTGGTCCGCCACGGCGATCGTGAAATCCAGATCGTCCCGCTTCAGCGGATTATCCAGGTCCATGCAGTACAAATGAATGACGCCGTAGAACGCACCTTCCGACTTGATCGGGGCGCACACGACGCTCTGAGCGCAAATGTCGCTCAGACTCTTGCTGAACTTCACCTTCTGATCCGTATGCAGGTCGCGGGCCAGGACCGCTTCCTGATCAGAAATCACCAGATTCGTCAGGTGCTCCGAAACCTGCTGATACCCCCCCACGCCAAGTCGCGACTTGTAGCCCACGAGATTCAGGTTCTTCGGCTTCGGCGGCTTCCCCGCCGGGAGTATCAGCACCGCGCCGATGTCGGCCCGCGTTCCTTCCAGCAGGGCCTCCAGCACGATCCCGGCGAGCTGAGCCATGTTCGTGGCATTGCCCATTTCCAGCGCGAGACGGTAAAGCTGCCCCAGGTCACGGCTCTCGCGGTCTCGCGCCGCGGCGGGCGCCGCAGACCGATAGCGATTATGGGGCGCCCGCTCCAGAATCTCCGGCATCTGCGCAAGATTCGTCGCCGTGTCGGCTTCGAGCGGATCGCGACCGCTCGACTGGGATTCCCAGACAAACACCAGCAGCGTCGAACCGAGCTGAATGGTTTCTCCTGGGCGGAGCTCGACATCGCCCGTAATCAGTTCGCCCTGCACTCGCGTGCCGTTGCGACTGCCGAGGTCCCGGATGAACCAGCGGCCCGACGAGAAGAACAGCTCGCAATGGTTTCGGCTGCAGATTTCGTCGGAGACGACGATGCGATTCGTCGGCGCCCGGCCGAGCGTGATCAACTGCTGTGGCGAGAGCTCTACCCGCTCCCCTTCACGGGGACCGGAACGGAGCACCAGCGCGGCGTCGTTCGACGCCGACACCGTCTCACTCGGATTTGGCGAAGAATTCATGAACACCCACAATCCCTGCGGAACGCTGGCCCGTTGTTCCCCGTTCCGCCCGAATCCAGACGCAACAGTCGCTAATAGACTGCCATATTCTTGCCGCTACCGCAAATCCGTCGATCCGCAGGAATCCGAAGTCCTGATTATCAAAGATCTTCCGGGAGATACAACAGTCGTCCGCAAGTCTTGCAGAACAGCGTTTTCCCCATCCGCAGCTCGAGCAGGTTCTGGTTCGTCAGCTTGACGTAGCAGCTCCCGCACGAGCTGTCTTCGACGGCCGCCAGTGCATCGGCGCCGTGAGCCTGAACCAGCCGGCGGTAGACTCCCGCGGCGTCCGGCGGCAGAAACTTTTCGGCGTCGGCGACCTGCGTCTGCAGCTCGGCTTCGCGTTCCTTCAGGCCCGGTTCGCGAGCCTGGACCGCTTCGATGGTCTTCTTCAGTTCGCTTTCGGCGAGAACAATCGCCCCCTCGGCCTCTTTGACCGCGCCCTGGGCGGAGTCGACGCTGTCCAGGGCCTCCAGGATCTCGTCCTCCAGGACGCTGTTGGCCATGGTATCCGCCTGAATCTGCCCGGTGAGAATGTCGTATTCCCGATTCGAGCCGGCGGAATTCAGCTTGTTTCCCAACTCCAGAATCTTGCTCTCGCTGGACTTGAGCTGCAGATTCTTCTGGTCCGCCGTGGAGCGGAGTTGCTTCAGAATTCCGCGCTGCGCTTCCAGCTCGGCCTTGCGTTTCTGAACGGTCTGCTCGCGGGCCGCCTTCTCCCGCGGGCCCTTGGCAAGCTGCTCCTGAATCTCGCGAAGCTGCAGATGCAGTTCGTGTAGGCGCCGCAGGCCGGCTGACATGCCGCTCATGCAGGATACTCCGCAAATTGCCAAAGGAACGAGAACGGGGCCGCCGCGTCGGACAGGCCGATTGCGAAAGTATAGCAAACAGGCACAGGCAGCGGTGGCTTGTCATGCCGCCGACGACGGTGGATTTGCAGAACCCGCCCCGCAACGGGCAGTCGCCCCAACCGCCTGACCTTGCATCCGCTCTCCGTTTCCGACAAAACTCCTGGCAGACCAACACTTGTGCCGTCCCGCCCGCCGCCCGGCACGCCTCGCACGATCCGGAACTGCTTGACCATGTCTACGGACGAGTCCGCCCCCCCCACGAATTTCATCCACGAGATCATCGAGGAGCACAACCGAACCGGGCGTTTCGACGGTCGCGTGCAGACCCGGTTTCCGCCGGAACCCAACGGCTACCTGCACATCGGCCACGCCAAGTCGATCTGCCTGAACTTCGGCACGGCGAAGAAATTCGGCGGCCGGTGCAACCTGCGGTTTGACGACACGAACCCCACCAAAGAAGAGACCGAGTACGTCAACTCCATCATGGAAGACGTGCGCTGGCTCGGCTTCGAATGGGACGGCCTGCACTACGCCTCCGACTACTTCGAGCAGCTTTACCAGTGGGCGGAACTGCTGATCCAGAAGGGGCTGGCCTACGTCGACAGCTCGACGCTCGAAGAAATGCGCGGACAGCGGGGAACCGTCAGCGAAGCCGGCGCCGCCAGCCCATTCCGCGACCGACCCGCCGAGGAAAGCCTCGATCTGTTCCGCAGGATGCGGGCCGGCGAGTTTCCCGACGGCGCTCACGTGCTGCGCGCGAAAATCGACATGGCCCATCCAAATTTTCTGATGCGAGATCCGGTCCTGTATCGCATCCGGCACGCCCACCACCACCGCACCGGCGACGCGTGGTGTCTCTATCCGATGTACGACTTCGCTCATGGCTACAGCGATTCGATCGAGCGCGTAACCCACTCGATCTGCACGCTGGAGTTCGAAAATCACCGTCCGCTGTACGACTGGCTGATCGACTCCGTCGAGATCTATCACCCCCAGCAGATCGAGTTCGCCCGGCTGAATCTGACCTACACCGTGATGAGCAAGCGGAAGCTGCTCGAACTGGTGCAGGGGGGCATCGTGTCTGGCTGGGACGATCCCCGCATGCCGACGATCGCCGGCATCCGCCGACGGGGCTACACGCCCGAGGCCATGCGGGCCTTCTGCGACGAGATCGGCGTGACTCGCTTCAACGGCCTGACCAATCTGGTCGTGCTGGAGAACGCCGTGCGGAACGATCTCAACAAGCGCGCGCCGCGGTTTCTCGCCGTGCTGAAACCGCTCAAGGTCGTCCTGACGAACTACCCGGAAGATCTGGTCGAGCACCTGGATGCGGTCAACAATCCGGAAGATCCCGCCGCCGGTTCGCGGCAGGTGCCCTTCTCGCGCGAGCTGTACATCGAGCGGGACGACTTCATGGAGAATCCGCCGAAGCAATTCTTCCGCCTGTCACCCGGGCGCGAAGTCCGACTGCGGTATGGCTACCTCATGACCTGCCAGGAAGCGGTCAAGGACGCCAGCGGCGAAATCGTCGAACTGCGCTGCACCTACGATCCGGAAACTCGAGGCGGCAACGCGCCGGACGGACGCAAGGTGAAATCCACAATTCACTGGGTGTCGGCGTCCGAAGCGGTGACGGCGGAGGTCCGGCTCTACGATCATCTCTTCAGCGTGGAAAACGTAGCGGAGATTCCCGAGGACCAGGACTGGAAAACCTTCCTGAATCCGAACTCGCTGGTCACGGTCGCGGACGCGAAGCTGGAACCCGCGCTGGCAGCCCTGCAGCCGGGGGATCGCTGCCAGTTCGAGCGGCTGGGATATTTCTGCGTCGACAAGGACAGCGCCGCAGGACAACCGGTCTTCAACCGGACGGTGACGCTCAAGGACGAATGGGCGAAGATTCAGAAGAAGGGCGGGTAGAGTCGGGCTTCGGGGATCGGGCTTCGCAGAGGAATGCAGGTCGGATCGGGTGTCAATCAACGCCGTTCAGCAATCGAGTCGGAGTCGAAAGCCAAGTTGCTCGGCCTTCTGAATTTCCGCTTCTGTTATGGGGCGCATTGGGGGTGGCTGAGAAGGTTGATCGTTCTTCTTGCGCGGCCGGGTGCGGGTGGTTTTCGGGGCCTTTCAGTCGGTGGCCGTCGGTTCTCGCAAACTGCAGACGCGTGCGGAGACGCTCGCTGGAGTCTCCTTACTGCAGGTCCTGCAGAAATTCGCGGGTCATGTGAGTCGCGGCTGCGCGCAGGGGAAACGCTCGCAATGCGACTGGTGCTGAGGTCTCCCCGTTTGCGGCGATTCAGGCCCCTGCTGGCCTGAGACTTTCGGTGTGCGTGTGCGAGATCTCTCGCCATGCGTCACATCGTCCGTATCGGGAGGAGGGATCATGTTCGTCCGAAACTCTCGATCGGGCGTTACGGGGCCGGTGTTGGCGCTCGTGGCGGCGCCGGCCGCCCTGCTGACGGCCGGAGAACCGGCCCTGACGGAAGTCCCGCGCTATCGACTCGAAGTCGGCCAGGAACTGGTCTGTCGCGGCAGTGGTGAATTTCAATACGAGAGTGGAAAATTTGACACTGGCGATACGCGGCGTTTCCAGCCCGCATAATTCATCAATCAGCTCGTCATTTCGACGTCGACTCGGTCCGAGAGCAAGCGGCCATCGAACGGCGATCCGCGCCGGGCGGCGCGCAGAACGCACCCCTCCCCGGGAACGTCGAATGCTGATGTCAGGTCCGTGGCTGCGCGACGGGGGAGGACCGTCAGGACGTACGCGGCCAGGCCAGCACCGCCTGCGAGATCCGGCGGTACTCGTCCGCAGACGGCCACAGCTCTCGCTCAACGTCACGACCACCCGGCGGGCGCTGACCGTGATCTCCGCCACCGCCGTGATCAGACGCTGACGCCACGTCGTGGAGAACCCCTCGCAACACACCCTGTCAACTCACCCCCGGCCTCCTTGTGGCGTTGAAGTACTGATCTGACAACACCTTCTACGCCGCGGGAGGCCGTTGCCTTGGAGCTGGGTGAATCATTCGGGATGGGCATGACCGCCCTCAAGGCCGCCGACCTCAACGGCGACTGGCACTCCTTCTGGAATTCACTCACCCTGCACACCTGACTAACCCAACGGGCGGATGCACCCGGGCCGGCTCAGGGAGTGAGAGTCGAATTGACGCCGCGCGGCCCGCAGCCATACAGTGGCTAGGTATCGCTGGGAATTCCCCGGCCCGACAGATTTTCGCCGCCGGGGAATCTACGGACCTGCAGCCTCCGGGACTGTCGGTGCGTCGCTCCTTCCCAGGCACAGGGAGTCAGACACGAATGACGGAACACCGTGAGGGCGGAGACTTTACGGAATCGGAGACGATGCAGGCCCGCAGTTGGCCCTGCTTGCGTCAATTCTGTGTCTTTCTCGAAAACCGCGTCGGCCGGCTCAGCGAACTGATGCGGCTGGTCGAGGATCTGGATACGCAGGTCGTCGCCCTGAGCATCGTCGACTCCGTCGACTTCGCGATGGTCCGCCTGATGTTCAGCAACACCGACCGCGGTCGCGAAAAGCTGACCCTGTCGAGCTTTCTATTCAGCGAAAGCGATGTCGTCGGCGTCGAACTCCCCGAATCGGAAAAGCCCCTCTCCGACGTCTGCACAGCCCTCGTCAAGGCGGAGTTGAACATTCATCACGCTTACCCGCTACTCTATCGCCGCCGCGGGCGATCCGTCGTCGCCATGTATGTTGACGACGTCGATACCGCCGCCCAGATCCTGCGCGACGCCGGTTTCCGGATCATCACCGAATCCGACCTCCTCGACGACGAGTTCTAAGCCCCCGCCGAGAACGAACATCGGCGAAACGTCGGGAACCGCCCGATTCTGAACCGGCGCGGGACACGCATTTCGAGACGATGAAGTTCACCGACATGAAATCCGATGCCGAGTTGCAAGCCCTTTCCCGGAAAAGGCTTATCGCCGGATTCTGCGCGTGAGCGCCCCGTTGTCGTGCAGGCGGCCGTCATTCTCGCCGTTCCAGGAATTCCCCCGGTCCCGTGCGAAATACCGCAGCGTTGATCTGGGATTTGGTCCGGTCCGCGGATAGAATTTCCGATATTGAGATTCAGTCTCAGTACCCGGGAAGCACTGACCACCATGCTGATGACCCTCGCCTCTCAGATTGTTCCGCTCGACCTCCTCGCCGCAGGCGAAACCGCCCGCGTGTTCGAAGTCGACGGTCGTGCGGAATTCGTCCACAGGCTCCACGAAATGGGGCTGCAGCCGGGCGCCGAAATCCGCATGCTTCGCCCCGGTTCTCCCTGCATCCTCGCCGTCAACGAGCATCGCCTGTCCTTCCGACTGGAAGACTCGACGACGGTGCTGGTCGAAGTTTCCCGCTGATTCTCCTCCCGCCGCGACCGCCCTCCATGACCACCCTGAATGAGCTTCGCATCGGCCAACGGGCGAGAATCGAAGATGTCACCGGCGACGACGCCGTCGCCATCCGCCTGATGGAAATGGGTTTCACCGACGGGGAAGAAATCGAATTCCTCGGCGCAGCCCCCTTGGGAGATCCCCTCGAATTCGCCGTCCGCGGCTATCGCATTTCGCTCCGTCGGACCGAGGCGGCCCGCGTCGTCATCTCCCCCCTTTGACCCCGCCTCCCCCGGATGCCCTGCCGATCGGAACCTGCCGAGAATGTCCTCCGTCGCCGCCCGGCCCCTGACCGTCGCCGTCATTGGCAACCCCAACACCGGCAAGAGCACCCTCTTCACGGCCCTGACCGGAGTCCATGCGCAGATCGGTAATTACCCCGGCGTGACGGTCGAGAAGAAAATCGGCCGGCTGCAGCACAACGGCGTCCAGATCCAGCTCGTCGACCTGCCGGGAACCTACAGCCTCTCCCCGCGGTCGCTCGACGAGCTCGTCTCGGTCAATGTCCTCCTCGGCCGGCAAGCGGATATCGGCGCCATCGACGCCGTCGTCTGCATCGCCGACGCCAGCAACCTCGAACGCAACCTGTACGTCGTCAGCCAGGTGCTCGACCTCGGGCTGCCAACGGTCCTGGTCCTCAACATGTGGGACGTCGCCGAATCCCGCGGACTCAAAATCGACGCCGCGGAACTGGGCCGCCGGCTGGGAATCCCCGTCATCCCCTGCGAAGCCCATCGCCAGCGGCATCTGGCCGACGTCCGAGCCGCAATCGTCAGCGCCGCTTCCGGACCGCCTCCCGCCATCCCCCGGATTTTCCCCGAGGTCTTCACGGCCGCCGTGCAGGATCTGCAGCAGCGGCTGCAGGACTGGGGGGCCGGCGCCATACCGCGACCCCTCGCCGAACGCCTGCTGCTCGACGTCGGCGGGCAGGTCGAAACCGGCTATCGGCAGACCCTGCCGACCGAATTCGGAACGGTCCTCGACGGTCTCCGACTGCGCCTCCGCGACCAGGGCTTTCGCATCCCCGCCGGCGAGGCCAAGGCTCGCTACGCCTGGGCCAAGGAAATCCTGACCGGTGTCCTCACCACTCCTACCCAGCGGATGGTCACCGCCAGCGACCGGATCGACCGGGTTCTGACCAGCCGCGTCGGCGGCCTGATCGTCTTCTGCGTGGTCATGTTCCTCGTCTTCCAGGCCATTTCGACCCTCGCCGGCCCCCTGATGGATGGCACTGAAGCGGTGTTCGGGTTTGCGGGCGACGCCGTTCGCAGCGTCCTGCCCGCCGGCCCGCTCCGCAGCCTGATTGTCGACGGCGCCATCGCCGGCGTCGGCGGCGTGCTGGTCTTTCTCCCTCAGATCTGCCTGCTGTTCCTGTTCATCGCCATTCTCGAAGACTGCGGCTACATGGCCCGGGCCGCCTTCCTCATGGACCGCCTGATGACCCGCATCGGCCTGAGCGGGAAGTCGTTCGTCCCGCTGATGTCCTCCTTCGCCTGCGCCATTCCGGGCATCATGGCCACCCGCACCATCGAAAACCGCCGGGACCGCCTGGTCACGATCCTCATCGCCCCGCTGATGAGCTGCTCGGCCCGCCTGCCGGTTTACCTGCTGCTGATCGCCGCCCTGATTCCGCCAATCACGTTTGCCGGCGGCTGGATCAGCCTGCAGGCGCTGGTGCTGTTTGCTGCGATGTCGCTCGGGGCGCTCATCGCAATCCCGGTCGCCTGGCTCCTGCGCATGACGATCCTCAAAGGGGAAACGCCTCCCTTCGTCATGGAACTTCCCGCCTACAAATGGCCGTCCCCGCGGATGGTCCTGGCCCGCGTCTACGATCGCGGCCGGGCCTTCGTCGCCCGCGCTGGCACCCTGATCTTCGCCACCAACATCCTCGTCTGGGCCGCCAGCTACTTCCCCGGCGATCACACCCTCGAAGAGCAACTGACGACCCAGATCGCCCAGCTCGAAGAGTCTTCGGAAGCGACGCTCAAGAGCCGGGACGAACTCCAATCGTCCCACGAAACCGTCGAGCACCATCTGGCGGCGCTGGACTCCGCGTCGATGGAGGCCGAGGCTCTGCGCGAGCAGCTCAGCGAAATCGCCATCCAGATGAGCCTCGTCGAACGGAAGCTCGCTCCGCTGACCGAGGCAGTCGACGCCCGCAACGCCGAAGCCGAGCGCCTGCTCGAACACAGCGCCCTGGGCCGGCTCGGCCGCGCCATCGAACCGGCGGTGATCCCGCTCGGCTGGGACTGGAAAATCGGCGTCGGCGTCCTCGCCTCCTTCCCCGCCCGCGAAGTCATCATCGCCACGCTGGGGACGATCTACAGCCTCGGCGGCGACATCGGCGAGGACGACCCCGGCCTGCAGCAGGCGATCCGCACCGCCGCCTGGCCCGACGGCCGCCCGGTCTTCACGATTCCCGTCGGCCTGTCGGTGATGGTCTTCTTCGCCCTCTGCGCCCAATGCGCCTCGACCCTGATGATCATCCGCCGGGAAACCAATAGCTGGTCCTGGCCCGCCTTCACCTTCGTCTACATGACGGTCCTGGCCTACCTCGGCGCGCTGCTGACGTACCAGGTTGGCACCTGGTGGATGGGCTGATTTCAACCGCCCCGTGCCCCCTCTTCCCGTACGATGGACGTCCACGTCCGTCGGGCATCGCTTCGGCTCCGAATGCCACCGTAGGGCTCGCTCTCGCGTGCCGGATTGCGGCTGGCCGTCGTCGTTGGCGGCACGGCCGCCGGAGACGATGTCCGTCGCCAGCGCGCCTCACGACCGAATGCCGTCCCTTTACGAAGGGACTCCGGACCGCAAGAAGTAAATCATTATCCAAAGACGGTCGCTCTCCCCTCGATCGATGACTTCTAGCGGCTTGAGGCCATCGAATGCGGCGTTTGGCGTTTGCAGCCAGGTCCCCAGCGATTCCTGCTGGATGACCTCGGACAGGGCGTTGGTGAGCCGCTGGAGCTCGGTCAACCGCCGGGCGACCACATCCGTCGGCGGCGTCCCCTTCTCCAGAGTCGCCAGCGATCGCACGGAGACGGGAACGAGCCGGGCAAACTCGGCCTGCTTCAGTTGCAGCCGTTGACGGAGATTCACCACCGGGTTCGCCTTGACCGCTGCGTCCACGCTCCTGACCTTCGGACTCGACTTGCGGGCGGATGGTGTCTTCGCCGCCGTTTTCTTCCGATCGATCACAGCCATGATGTTCCTCCGCGACCCGAACCGAGCACGCCCTGAACTCATTGTCGGCCTGATTCGTCCGGCGGTCAAGCAAATTTGCATGCAGTTTTGCAGGTTCGCTACTGCGCCAGCCGCTCCGGGGACAGCACGCGGAGCTCGCTCCCCGTTTGCAGATTCTTCGGGAACACCAGCAGATTCTGCCCGTCGGGGCTGGCCGCGGACGGCACGATCAACCCTTCCAGCCCCACATCGGACGCCGCCCGACCCAGGACCTGCGTGATCGGTTCCCGACCGGCCTGGACCTCTTTCCGCCAGTCCACCTTCAGGATTCGATCCAGGGAGACTTGCAGGCGCTGCCGAACTGTTCCCAGACGCAAGTCCAGGACGGCTTGCAGTCTTGCATCGATTGCGACGAAGGTTCGCGGCATCGCATCTTCCAGCCCGATTGCGTAATAGCGGTAGTGGGCCAGTGTCTCTGCCATGGCCGTTTCAGGCGTCAGGGAGGCATACACCACTGCAATTCCCACGGGATTCCAGCGTCCCCCGGTTCGCCGGCCTCCTGCTCCATTCAACAGATCCGACTCCTTGGCGTACCGTGGCGTACTCGACCGATAGACCCTCCCGGTATATGCCTCGGTTGTCGGAAGCAAACGCTTCAAGCGGGTCTTGAGTTGATCGAATGTCGGATCGCCCGCCATGAATCCCTACTCCCGGCTGAAGCATCGCTGTACGAGCAGAATGCCGAAGTCGTTCACCGCCATCGCGGAACCGCTCGCCGGAGTCAGGATCTCCCGCGGTACTTCCGCCGTCATCTCCAACCGGACGAGATCCTGCAACTCACAGCACTCGCGTTGTATCGAGTTTCGGTACGGTATCAAACGATTCCGCCTCACCGGCCACCCTGCGGGTCGGTCGTACGGTCGGAACCCGATTCCTACCGTCTTTGACCCCGCTGTGATCGAAAGACAAACTGCTGCGATTTCGTGGTTGCAAACCAAACCCCCTCCCCGGCATATTCGCTCTCACAATCGGCCAGCACACGTCCTGCGACCAGACAGTGCTCCCCCCGCGAAGGACCACCATGTCCGACCTGCGACGCTTCTACTTCGACGACGGTAAATCCCGCAAACGATGGCACGTCGAGCAACAGGGAAAACGCCAGATCGTCCACTTCGGCCGGCTCGGCGGATCGCTCCAGGAATCGCAGAAGTCGTTTCCATCTCCCGCCGAAGCGAAGGAGCAGACGGAGAAGCTGATCGCGAAAAAGCGGCGCGAAGGCTACATCGAGATCGACCCGACGCGGCTGGAAATCGTCCGGGCGAAGGGAGCCAAACAGGCAACCGAGTCGCAGATCAAGTCTCTCGAAAAGCAGATCGGCGGCCCCCTTCCCGACGAGTACCGCCAGTTTCTCCTGACCGCCAACGGCGGTCGCCCCAATCCCGATTGCGTCGCGGTGCCCGGCATGGCAGGCATCGACAATGTGGGTGTCGGCGCGCTGTTTCATCTGCGGCCGTCGCAACCCGGCGGGGACGAATTGACGTACGAACTGGCGAACATCGGGAAACTGCTTCCCGCAGGACACTTGCCGATTGCCGGCAGCTCGGACGTCTTCACGCTGTCGCTGAAGCCGAAAACATTCGGCTGCGTCTACTGGTGGTTTCACGAGACGGAAGAGGTCGACGACGACGGCAATTACCTGGAATCCGCCGGATACCTGCTGGCCGGTTCCTTTGACGAATTCCTCGCCCGGATCGCCGGGCTGTTCGGCGACGATGAGGAACCAGAAGAGGAATCAACTTCACAGCGCCCCGCGACCGGGAAGAAACCTAAGGCCACGCTGAAGCGATTGCTCCGGCTCATGAATCACGATCTGACGCCGGACAAGGTCGAGGAGATCCTGCAGGTCGTTGGCGAGCTGGGAGACGTGAGCGGCATCCAGGACGGGGAGTGGCCGTTCAACAACATCAGCAGTCCGGCGATCGTGCGGGCGCTGCTGCAGGCGGGGTTGAACCCGGAGATCACGGACACTGAAGGCCATTCGCTGCTCTGGCAATGTGCGGGTTGTCCCGAGTGCGTCGATCTGCTGCTCGAACGGAGAGTGAACGTCAATCGCCGGAGCGGCGGCGACTTTGAAACCACGCTGATGCGCGCGATCTACAGCGAGAGCATTCCGGCCGTACAGCGGCTGCTGAAGGCGGGGGCCAATCCGACCGTACGACTCAGTTGGCCCATCCAGAACAAACTGGATTCCAACGCGGAAATCCGGACGGTGATCGAAAAGGCCCGCGTGGACTGGAAGTCGAATAAAGGAAAGCAGCAGGAGGCCGGATCGGCGGTTCCGGCAAAGACGGCTGCCCCCGGAAAAAAGAAAGGGCCGAAACCGACGCTCAAACGGCTGCTGGGGCTCCTGAAGCACGACTACATCCCCGAAGAGTTCGAGGAGCTGGCGGAGATCGAGGAAGTCGTCGCCGAGCTGGGGGATCTGAGCGGAATCATGGACGGCGAGTGGCCGAAGATCGATCGACTGGAGAACCCGGATCTGCTGCGCTGCCTGCTGGATGCAGGGTTGAACCCGGACCTCACCGCCAAAGACGGGAACTCCCTGCTGTACCAGTGCGTGCGGAGCCTCGACTGCCTCAATCTGCTGCTCGAACGGGGCGCAGCCGTCGATCACCGGACCAGCGACGACAAGGAAACCCCGTTGATGCGGGCCGCGTCGGTGAGCGATGAAGAGTGCGTTCAACGGCTGCTGAACGCCGGAGCGGACCCGACGCTAGAATTCACTCGGTTTGCCAAAGTCATGCTGAGTATGAAAGAGAAGATGACCGCGCTCATTGAAGCCGCTCGCGCCGATTGGAACCGGAAGCGGGCGTGATACTTTTAGCTGCGGCCAGAGCGGAACAGATTCTCGACCGGGTGGCCCAGACGTCGCTTCGGGCGTCAGAGTGCCCCTGGCACAAGCGGACGCTGCGATTGACTTAAGTTCTCCAAAACTCGGAACTGCCGGACCCTCCACTGTTCGGAAACAAGCCGAACCAAGCCCCCCCGCAAACCCGCCTCTCCTTGACCCAACTTCCTGCGCCATCTATGCTCCCGACTTCGGAATTTTGCGCCCCCGGTCTGTCCGCGGGGCTCTCGCCGCACCGGATAGCCTGGGAAGACGTACCCGGATGAACAGCGAAGAACGACACCATCTGCACGAGCACGAGCTCGGCAAACTCGCGGTCAAAACGCAGACGGTCCTCGAAAAACACGGCATCGCCATCGCCGCCGCCTTCGCGGCGGTGCTGCTGGCGCTGATCGTCGGCGGCTGGTGGACCATGTCCGCCAGCAACGCCACCGCCGCCCACTGGACCGAGCTCGCCGCCGCGGGCACCAGCGAAGAGTTTGGCGCTGTCGCCGATAAGCTCAAAGGGACCGCGCCGGGCTACTGGGCCCGCCTCCGCGAAGGCGAACTGGTCCTCGACGAAGCCCTGCCGAAGATGTTCAGCGACCGCGAAGCCGGGCTGGCCGACATGAAACGCTGCCAGACCGCCTTCCAGGAAGTCCTCGATGCCGGTTCCGCGGCTCCCGAACCCGTTCGCGAACGGGCTCTTTTCGGCCTCGCCCGCGTCCTCGAATCGACCAGCAACGGCGATACCGAACCCGCCATCAAGACTTGGCAGCGGCTGGTGACCGAATTCCCGACCAGCATCTACAAAACCTACAGCGAACAGCGGATCAAGGCCCTCGAAACCGGCTCCGGCAAAGAGTTCTACGCCTGGTTCTCCAAGCAGAATCCCAAGCCCCCGGAATTCCGCCGCCCGCAGGACGGCCTGCCCGGCGCCGCCGGCGGCTTCGATCTCGACAAGGCCTTCGGACTCCCCCCCTCGCCGGGCGCCGCCGGAGCCAAACCGCCCGCCGACACCACCCCGGAAGCACCAGCCGACGACAAGAAGATCCCGGACACCGAGAAGCCGGCGGAAGCCGCGAAGCCGGAAACCCCGGCTCCTGAGAAGACCACTCCCGACGCCGAAAAGCCTGCCCCGGAAAAACCGGCGGCGGAGAAGCCGGCCGACGAAAAGCCTCCTGCAGACGAAAAGCCCGCCGACAAACCCGAATGAGCAACGACGCGCCCACTTCCGCAGATCGAATCCGGCACACCGTAGAAGTCCGGGCGCACGGCTGGCGGCTCGATCACTATCTCACTCGGCTCTACCCCAACTTCAGCCGGTCCGCCTTTCAGCGCGTCATCGACGACGGCCAGGTCTTCGTCAACGGCCTCCCCGCGAAGATCTCCCGCCGGCTGCGCGTGAACGACGTCGTCGAATTCCGCCTGCCGGAATCCGCCGACCGGACCGTCCCCGCCGAAGATCTCCCCCTCGACGTCCTGTATGACGACGACCAGCTCATCGTCATCAACAAAGCGGCGAATATGATCGTCCACCCGGGTCGCGGCCGGTACACCGGCACGCTCGTCGGGGCGCTGCAGTTCCACTTCGATCAGCTCAGCGACGCCGCCGGCCACCTCCGCGCCGGCATCGTCCACCGGCTCGACCGCGACACCACCGGCGTCCTCGTCGTCGCCAAGGACAACACGGTTCACAACCTGCTCAGCAAACAGTTCGAGCAGCGGACGGTCGAAAAGGAGTACCGGGCCCTCGTCTGGGGCGAAGTCTCCTTCGACCGCGATTACATGGAGACCCACGTCCGGGTCAGCAACCGCAATCGCGAGCGGATGATGGTCTGCCCCGAAGGGGGGACCGCCCGCCACGCCGCCACGTTCTACGAAGTCCAGGAACGCTTCCGCGGCTTCAGCTACATGCGGCTCTGCCCGCAGACCGGCCGGACCCACCAGCTCCGCGTCCACATGCACCATCTGGGGCACCCGATCGTCGCCGACAGCCTCTACGAAGGCCGATCGTCGCTGCGGAAGTCCGACCTTGTCGAAAACCTCCCGCCCGAAGAGGACGAAGTGTATATCGAACGCCAGGCGCTGCACGCCCTGAGCCTCTCGTTCGATCACCCGGCGACGGGCGAGCGGATGACGTTCGAGGCCCCCCTCCCGGCAGACATGACCCGGGCTCTGGAAGCCGTCCGGACCTACCGCCCGAAAACCGGCAAACGCCCGGCCTGATGGTCGTGGAAGGCGGGAAGGAAGAGGCCGGTCGCTCGTCGAAAAGTCGGCGTTCTAGGCCTTGCAGCGGTCGGTCCTGGTCTTGAGCCCCGAAGTGGGCGATGGGCTGTCGCCACGGGTGAAACGGAGTCCGCCTTCGGGCGGACGGAGTGCAACCCGTGGGACCAGGTGCCCTCCGCGCGCCACCGCCCCGGAAGGGGCGGAGGAACGGTAAACTTGTGGCGCGGACTGCACGGCATCGCTTCCTTCGCCCCTCCGGGGCTTCCTGGATTTCGGTTCGGGGCCGGACCACGGGTTCCGCGTCGGGCGGCTTTGACGCCGCGCCGCCGCTCCACCCGTGGCTACAGCCCGTCGCCCCGTCGGGGCGAAGAGCCTCCCGAACGTCTGCACCGGTAGAAAATCAACGCCCCATTGCACCCACGCCGAAACGCCGAATGAAAGCGGCGATTTCCTTGTTCGTTGATGGCTTGACCATGCAGCAACTTCACGCGCCGCCTCTTCTCCGGCTTTTCACTATTCCCTACTCGCTATTCGCTACCCCCCGATAAGCCGCCAGGCAGCGCAGCGCGACCTGGTCCCACGTGAAGCGTTCCAGGACCGCTCGCCGGCCGGCGGCGCCCATCTGTTGCGCCCGCGCCGGGTCGTCCAGCAGCTCGCGGATGCGGACGCCCAGCGCCGCCGGATCGCTCGGGGGGACGATGAAGCCCGTCACCCCTTCGTCGATGAACTCGGGCATGCCGCCGACCTGGGTGCAGACCACTGGAGTTTCGGAGGCCAGGCTCTCCAGCATCACCAGCCCCAGCAGCTCGGCTTTGGGATGCGGCTTGCTGTACATGTCGGTGTAGACCGACGGCAAAACGAACACCGCCGCCGAGCCGTAGGCTTTGGCGAGATCGTCGTCGGACGCGTTGGTGTTGAACGTGACGTTGCGTCCCGCGGCGAGCTGCTGGAGATCGGCGAAATAACGCTCTTCGTAGACCCGGCCGATAATCGTCAGTTCGGTGTCGGGATCCACGGCGAGAATGAGGGAGTCGATCCCCTTGTGGGCCATGATCCGCCCGACGAACAGGACCCGCCGGGGCCGCGGCCAGGGGGCGATCGGGCGGTCGATGAAACCGGGGCCCACGGCGCCGTAGATGATCTGCGAGCGGTCGGCGAGTCCAGGGCGAATGGCGAACCGGCTGATTTCCAGGAACTGGGTGATGTAGCGATCGGTCGCGGGTTGGTTCCAGCCGCCCCCCCCGAGGTCAGTCACAAAGCAGGGCTTTCGCGCCGCGGCGGCGGCGCAGGCGGCGGTCGCGGTGACGAATGTGTGATGCTGGTGGCAGTGGATGGCGTCGAAGCGCTTCAAAGCCGGGACGAACCCCAGGGTCCGCGGGTTCCAGATTTTGCCTTTCACGAAGTCGCGAGCCGGGTAGATCTCGATCTGCAGCTCCCCGCGCTGGACCGAACGGCGCGCCGGCCCGAAGGTGAGAAGCGTCGTTTCGACGCGTTTCGCCATCGCGGCGGCGAGTTCGAGCGCGTACCGCTCGCCGCCGCCGATCATCGACTCGTCGGCAAAGTACGCCGGAGAGACGTGGACGACCCGCTTGACCTCGGCCGGCGGAAACGGCGTCGGGCCGCGGAGCCGGGCCGCGGCGGCAAGGAGTTGCTGTCCGACAAGGACGGCGGGTCGTTCCAGACGGGCGCGCAGCGAGTTCTTCATGGAGTCCATTCCATCAGGCGGGTGACGTCAGAAAACGTAGGTGGCGATCACCGCCAGCAGCACGATGACCGCCGTGGCGATGACCCACGGAGGATAGCTCGAACGGTGCGAGTCTTCCTCCGAAAGATACTCCCCGCAGGCCGGGCACTGCTGGGCGTCTTCGTGAATTTCCGCCCGGCAGTGAGGGCAGGGAATGGTCGGCTCCTCGTCGTCGTCTGAACCGAAGTCGTCGCCGCCCTCGTCCCAGTCGGGGCTCCAGTCGTCGTCGTCGTTGTGGTCATCGCGGTGGCGGGGCATGGCTGGGGGACATTCCCGGAGGGGCGGTGGCTTGTCGGTCGTGCCGCCGATACGGCACAATCGCGGCATCATGACACATTTTTCCACCCGACTGAATGCCGCCATCCGGGCGAAGGGGACGCCGGCTCTCGTGGGACTCGATCCCCGGTTCGACTGGCTCCCGCCGGACATCGTCGCGCGCGCCCGCCAGAACCATGCGTACGAGGCCGCCGTCGCCGCGGCCGCGTTCGAAGAATTCTGCGTCCGGCTGATCGACGTCGTCGCGCCGCTGGTCCCGGCGGTGAAACCGCAGGCCGCTTTCTTCGAAGAATACGGCCCCGACGGCTGCCTGGCCCTGGCCCGCGTCATGCGCTACGCCCGCGCCGCCGGGTTGATCGTCATCTGCGACGCCAAGCGAGGCGACATCGGCACCACGGCGGAAGCCTACGCCCGCGCGTATCTCGCCGGGTCCGATCCGCAGGCGACGCCCTGGCACGCCGACGCTCTGACGGTCAATCCCTACCTCGGCAGCGACACGCTGGAGCCGTTCGTCAAGGTCGCCGTCGAGCGGGGAGCGGGGATCTACGTGCTGGTCCGGACGAGCAATCCCGGCGCAGGGACGTTCCAAGACCGGCTGGAGAACGGACAGTCGCTGTATCAGAAAGTCGCCGAGGTCGTCGAAGGACTCTCCGCCGCCCACGCCGACGCCTCCGGCTTCGGTCCGGTCGGGGCGGTTGTCGGGGCGACGTATCCCCGCGAGCTGGTCGAGCTGCGGGCGGCGATGCCGCACGTGCCGCTGCTGGTGCCGGGGTACGGCAGCCAGGGAGGGACCGCGGCCGATGTCGCCGGCGCTTTCAACCAGGAGGGCCTCGGCGGGATCGTCAATAACTCGCGCGGGATCAACTTCGCCTTCCGTTCGGGGAAGCTGGCGGAGGAATTCGGCGTCGCGAAGTGGGAAGCCGCGGCGGAGGCCGCCACCCGGCAGATGATCGCCGACCTGGCGCAGCACACGCCGGCGGGACGCCTGCAGAAGTAGGGTGAGTCGAGTCTTCGAGGCTCACCAGAACACTCATGTGAGTTGAAGCGTGAACAGGCCCTGAGACAGGACGCCTTGATGCCCGAACCGGGCCCCTACCGTACGCTGCAGGCCGACAAGATTGTCGAGACGGTGGCGCGTCTGGAACGCCGGATTCACGAGCGGTTCCCCGACTCGGGACTCGTCCGCGTCGCCGCGGAACTGCACCAGATCGCCCGCGAGTCGGTCGTCCGGGCCCAGCAGATCCGGCAGCCGAACATCGGCCTGCGGATCGGGATCGGGTTGCTAATGTCGCTCCTGGCGGTCGTGCTGGGGATGCTGATCAGCCAGTTGCACTTCGACCGCGAACATCTGCGGGCGCTGTTCGACCCGGAGAACTTCGTTCAAGTCTTCGAGGCCGGCCTCGGAAGTCTGGTTTTCCTCGGCGCGGCGATGCTGTTCCTGGCGTCGCTGGAACTGCGCTGGAAGCGGCAGCGGGCCTTGGAGGCGTTTCGCGAACTCCGCGCCATCGCTCACATCGTCGACATGCATCAGTTGACGAAGGACCCGGAATCGACGCTCCGCGGCGGACCGGCGACGCCGTCGTCGCCCAAGCGGACCCTCTCGCCGTTCATGCTGAATCGCTACCTCGACTACTGCAACGAGCTGCTGTCGCTGGTGAGCAAGCTGGGGGCGATTTACGTGCAGGATTTTCCCGACCCGGTGGCGCTGGAGTCGGTCGATCAACTCGCAGACCTGACCAGCGGGCTGTCGCGGAGCATCTGGCAGAAAATGGTCATTCTGGATCAGGTGGTGTCGGACGCGGGGCGGCAGAGCTGGCTGACCGGGAGCGCGGGGGCTCCGCCGACCGCGCCGGTTTCTGCCGATCGTCCCGCAGGCGATCAATAGATCGTCAGGAATCGACCATTCGCGAACAGCATGGTCATCGCATAGTCGAGCGCAGCCAGACACAGCAGCAATCCGAGCAGGATCCCATGCGGGCGCTCGAGACGCGTGCGGATCGTCACGAGCGCGGCGACGAACAACGCGGGTGCCAGATAGGCCAGCGCCATGCCATACGGCCGGCCGAGCGTATAGTCGGGCGACGCCGAACGCGAAAGGCCGAGCAGCACAATGACTGGCTGCACGGCGTGTGCGAGCATCCATTTGGCAAGTGTCGTCTTGGGACCCTGCCAGACGGCGAAGACGGGGAGTTCCCCCAGCCAGAAGCTGTTGAGAAACGGCAGCGTCTGGAGACTGATGGCGCAATAGGCGATGCTCCCCAGGACCAGCCCCAAGCAGAGCGGGTAGCGGGCCGGACGGATCGGCTTCCGGGGAATCAAGAATGCCATGACTGGACCAGACCGGGGTCGACGGCAACGTGGCTCGCCGCAGCCTAATCCGCACCGGCGTCCGTGACTACTCCGGTTTCGCTCCCGCCGGATGCGCCGCCACCCAGTCGGCTGCCTCGACGCCGCGCCAGAGCGACAGCGCCCGACCGGCGTGCGTCAGGAACGGGTAGTAGGAGCGAACCTGCGCGTCGGTCAGGCTCTGGAGCGTATCGCACAGCCAGCTCGCAGCTTTCACGCGGACGCTCGTGTCCGGGAGAATCTCGTCCGGCGCCAGGGCCCACCATTCCAGCACGTGACCGGTGACGAGCAGTCGATCCGACAACGGTCCATACGGTCCGCGTCCCGATCGGGCGGGGCCTTCCGGCTCGACCCCGGCCCAGTCGATGTCCCAGTAACCGTCGGCGTTCTGCGTCTGGACCAGGCGGGCGGTGACGTCCTGCAGATGCTTCGTGATCCGCAGCCGGGCTTCCGTCGAGAGGATCGGGTGATCCTCGGCGTCGATGCGGAGCAGCATGACGAGCGAGTGGAGCCGATGCTGGCCGCTGCAGACCCCCTGGGCCAGCCTCTGGCGCAGAATACGGTCGGCGAGCCGGTCGAAAGTGATCTCCTGGCCTTCCGTCGTCATCCACGGTTCGCCGTCGGCGAAGTACAGGGCGAACGCGAGCGTCGACCATTCATACTCGGTCTGATTGAGGCTGAACGTCTTCACCGACCGTTCGAGAATCGCCCGGAGCGTGGTCTCCCCTTGCGGAGTGATGACCGGGAAATCGAGCGGCGTGCCGACTTCGCCGAGCCCGGCGATGGTGTGGTCAAAGTGACTGGCGGTGGCCTGTCCCTCTTGGGTGCGGACGCCGACGCCACGAGTATCTGGAATCAGAAACGGTTCTGTCTTGGGCCCCCAGGCGTCGGCGAAGGCGCGGTGATCGAGCAGCAGTTCGCGCATTTCGGCGCCCGAGAGGGCCTGCGGATCGGCGAACTCCGCTTTCACGCCCCAGAACCGGAGGGCGTGATCGACGAAGTTGATCTTGGGCTGCTTGCCGCGGAGGCGCGGCTGCAGGCGGTCGAGGATGGCGGTCAACCGTTCGTCGGAGACCATGTCGGGATCGTCGCGGAGCGGCGCGACGACCGCCGGTTCATTCCGGAACGGCGGCAGGTCCGACAAGTGCCGATGGACGTTGTACCGCGAGACCGCCCAGGCCCCCCCTGCGGCGCAGAGAGCCATCTGCAGCGCAACGAACGGGAGCAGACCGGCGCGGGCGTAGGAGAGGGGAGCGGGCATGGGAGGATCCGGGCTTCGGGTATCGGGCTTCGGGCTTCGCAGAAAAGAGCAGAAACGTCTTCTCGTCTTGTCCCCTCTCCCGCTGTCTTCAGTGGGAGTGGGCCAGGGTGAGGGTCTTCGAAGATTTCCTCGTTCCCAGGCTCTGCCTGGGAACGCCCTCTTGCGAGGCTCCGCCTCGTCTGACATCCGACAGCCAACCAGGCGCCAGCTACAGAGGACGCTGAGCGTCCAAAGATGGTGTTCCCAGGCGGAGCCTGGGAACGAGGTGTTGAACGTCTTCTCTCGTCTTCATTCGACATTGGCGGTTTCGGTCGCTTCAGCGGCCGGAGATTCTTCGGTGGGTTGATCGGGCACTCGCTCGACCACCAGGGCCAGATCATCCTCATACGCGACTTTCCAGCCGGTCAGGCCGCGGGCGAGGCGGGCGGCGGGCGCCTGCAGTTCCTTGTGAACGATGATCGTGTTGATGCGATAGCGGTCCAGCCGGCGCTGGAAGCCTTCGTCCCCGCGGGCGAGGGCCAGGTAGTCCAGCCAGACGCGACGCGGCGCAACGTGCACGGCATTCGTCGTCATGAAGACCTGGAGATCCCTGGGACCCTTGAACGCCAGCCAGTCCCCCCACCACTGCGGATTCATGATCTGTCCGACGGGAGGATGCTCGTTGAGAAACTTCGTCAGAGCGAGCGGCGTTTCGTGCGAGTACCGGTGGCGATCCGTCCGGGGTTTGCCCCCGAACAGAGGCGTCGAGGCCGGCGAGAAAACGAACGCCAGCCAGACGAGCAGGAGCGAGATCGCGGTATAGCGGAACGACGGCCCGGCCCAGCCGAGGTCCGCGTGCGGCAGGTCGAGCGAATGCAGCCAGGCGCGGCAGCGAGCGGAGACATCGGCGACGTGCGGGGCGGCGACGTAGACGAAAATCATCGAATACCACGCGATCATCCGGACGCGGAGCAGCACCAGCAGCGCGAACCCGCCGATCAGCAGCACCTGGGCCGGTGTTACCGGAACGCGGCTGTGCCGCAGCAGGACCATCCAGCAGACCAGCGAGCCGGCGAGCAGCAGTCCTTCGACCGACATGATGTCGGGCCGGAACCATTCGACCACGTCATTCAGATTGGGATTGCTCGGAAAGATGATCGTATTCAGGACGAGGTCCATCCCGTAGGGATTGAGCAGCGTGGCGGCGAAGGACAGCTCGGTCAGCCAGAGCCAGCTCCGCAGCTCGCGGTCGCTCAGGATGGCCCGGAGCGAACCGCGGGAAATCCAGGCGACCTCCAGTGCGCGACCGGCGAGGCCGCAGCCCAGAATCAGCAGTCCGACGATGAACGAGCCGTGCAGGTTCGCCCAAAGGGCGAAGACTACGGGCATGCCGATCCAGGTCGTCAGGCCAAAGCGGGGACCGGATTCGCCAGCTCCGCGGATCGCTCTCCAGGGACGATCGCGGACGAGGAGCCACAGGAGGACGGCGCAGGCCAGCAGGCCGAAGGCTTCGGGGCGGATGACGCGATGGCGGGAGAAGTTCAGGAGCCACGCGAAGATCGACAGTCCGACGCCGAGGCCGAAGCCTCCGGTCTGCAGGAAGCTCGTGCGGGCGACGACCAGATAAGTGATCAGCGACAGCAGGGCGAACAGGAACGGATATCCTTCGACCCCGCCCAGTTCGCCGGCGACGGCATAAACGATCTGTCCGAGCCACGCCGTGCAGGTGATCGGCACGCCGCCGGCAAGGGTCACGAACGGATCCTCGGCGGGGAGCGCGCGGTGGGACAGCATCCACTCGCCGTACGCGATGTGGCCCCAGATGTCCGTATGGTGAATCGGGATGAACGCGTAATACAGGTAGAACGCGGAGAACCACAGGACCGCCAGCAGGTGTTTGAGCGAAACGGCGAAGCGGGCGTCGAGGACCGAAGTCAGTTCGACGGCAGGCGTAGTCGTCACCGGGTCATGAATCGCTGGCATGGAGGCCTCGGCAAAAAGTGAAGCGTGCAATTCGTCAGCGGGCCGCGATCAGACGGAGGCCCTGGCGCGACGGGTCCAGGCGATGTCGGACGAGACAGGGGCGTCGAATTGGACTCCGCCGCCGATTCGCGGGCGGTGGGAATCCTCCAGATTCGCCGTCCGGGCGACGATAAACTGCGGCCGCGCCCGGACCTGATCGAAGATCCGGGTGACGTATTCGCCGAGGATGGCGATCCCCAGTGCGTTGAGCGCGCCAAAGAACGCCGCAACCAGCGTGATCGATGTCCAGCCCGGAATCGCCAGTCCGGTCACCAGACGGTGATACAACGCAAACAGCGTCACGGCGACGAAGACCGACAGCGACAGCCCGGCGAAGATGTAGAAGATCGTCAGCGGGAAGGTCGAGAACGAGAAGATCGCCGTCTTCGCCAGGCGGAACAGGCCCGCGAGGGAAACGCGCGGCTTCTCGTCGTAACGCGCCAGCCGCTCCACCAGAATGCCCGTCTGGCGGAAGCCGACCCAGCGCCGCAGGCCCGGAAAGAACCGGTCGCAGTCGACCAGATGGGCGACCTGCTCGGCGACGCGGCGATCGATCAGGCCGAAGTTCCCGGCGTCCGCCGGGATGGGGGTGTTCGAGATCGCGTTGAGCACGCGATAGAAGGCATGAAACAGCGAACGCTTCCACCACGATTCTTTGCGCTCGGTCCGGACGGCGTAGACGACGTCGAACCCCTGTTCCCACTGTTCGATCATGCGCGGGATCGCCGCCGGGTCGTCCTGCAGGTCGGAATCCATGACGATCAACAGGTCCCCCGAGGCATGCACGAGTCCCGCCTGCACGGCGGCCTGGTGACCGAAGTTCCGCGAGAAATGGACGACGCGGATTTCCGGATGGTCGGCGGCGAGGTCGTCGAGGAGATCGGCGGATCCGTCGGTGGACCCATCGTCGACGAAGACGATTTCATAGTCGCAGGGGAGGTCGGCAAAGGCGTCGTCGACCGCTTCGACGAGCCGCAGCAAAACCTGGGATTCGTTGAAAACAGGCAGGACGACGGACGCCAGAACTTCCGCAAGTGGGGGGCGATTTGGCATCACGTGTCGACCTCAATGTTGCCTGACGGCATCAGGATTTCCGCAAAACCGCCACTAAAGACAGTCCGCAGGGGACACGGACCCAGGAAAGCAACCGCCGTTCCAGAGTCAGCGCCGCGCAGAGGGCGGCGTTGAGCCACGACGAGACCCGCGGGAACTCGGACTCCTTCCTCCCGGCCGTCAATCGTTCGAGGGTTCGCAGAAACAGAGCGGGAGGCAGTGATACGGAATTCCAGTGCGACAGCCACTCGACGCTGAGCCCCGCTTCGCGCGCTTCGCGGCGCAGTTCGTGACGGGTGTAGCGACGGTAGTGGCCCAGCAGCCGATCCCACTGGCTGTAAAGCGACGGATAGGCCGGCACGGTGACGATTGCACACCCGCCCGGCGCCAGTACATCCGCTGCATGCTGCAGAACCGTTTCGGGATGCGCCGTGTGCTCGATCACGTCGAGCAGGACGACGGCGCGACAGCTTCCGGACTCGACGGGCCACGGCTGTTCCAGATCGTGAACGCGGGCCGTCAAACCGCGTTGACAGGCATGCTCGACCGACTCGGGCATCAGGTCGAATCCTTCGGCCCGGTATCCCATTTGCTCCCACTCGCGCAGGTTGCGTGCCGAACCGACTCCCCCTTCCACGAGATTTCCCGCGGGAGGGGCGAACCGCTGCAACAGGCTGCCGACCAGGCGGCGCTTGGAAATGTGCCACCAGTAACGCTCTTCGAGATCGATCAATTCCTGCAGATGGGCGGACGTCATCGGAGTGATCGTGGCGGTCATGGCGGCTTCCGACAGGACGGTTCAGAACAGGGGAGACGGAACACTTGAACGCAACGGAAACGCACGCGGCGTACCAGTCGGACAAGTCTATGCCAGGTTTGACCTCTCGGGAGCCGCGTCCATGGGCCGCCTGGACGGCCCTGGTCCTGACGCTGGTCGTCGCCGGCCCCCTGTTCGTCTGCCTGCCCCTCACGAACGACGCCGAATACTACGACCTCCAGGCCACCAACGTGCTGCAGGGGGGCGTGCTCTATCGTGACATGCTGGAACCGAATCTGCCCGGCGTCGTCTGGCTGCACATGCTCGTGCGAACCGTCGGCGGTTTCCGCTCCGAAGTCCTGCGGATCGCCGACCTGGCGATTTGGGGCGCGGCGATGGCGCTCCTGTACTCGTGGTTCAAGGCCGGCGGCGTCCGCCCCGCATTGGCCGCCTGGACCGTGGCCGGCTGCGTCTGGTGCTACGTCTCACAAACGGAATGGATCCACTGCCAGCGCGACGGCTGGCTTCTCCCCTGGGCGATCGGCGGCGTCTGGCTGCGCCAGCGTCAGATCGCCCGGCTGCTGTCCGACTCGGCAACCGCGCGATCAATCGCAGCCTGGGCGTTCCTCGAAGGAACGATCTGGGCCTGCGGCTTCTGGATTAAACCCTACATCGCCATTCCGGGATTCGCCGCGTGGCTGCTCGCCGCGCTGCTGGTCCGGAAGCCCGGACGAGTCCTGACGGATCTGGTCGGACTGCTCGTCGGCGGCGGAATCGTGGGGCTCGCCGGAATCGCCTGGCTGGCATCCACGGGGGCCTGGGAACCGTTCTGGTCGACCGTGCGGGAGTGGAATCCCCTGTATTTCCAGGCGGGACGCGAGCACTGGCGGCTCGTCCGTCTGTTCGGCGCCGCGTTTCGTCTCGCTCCGTGGAGCCTGCTGGTGTTGCCCGCGTTTGTCCCGGCGGTGCTCTGGCTGACGGCTCCGTTCCGCGACCGGGACGGCTCGCCGTCGCACGCGGCCAAGCGACATCTGCACGCCCTGCTGGCCGCAATCTGGCTGGGCTGGCTGGCTCAATCGCTCTGGCTGCAGCACCAGTTCGACTACGTCTACCTGCCAGTCGTCGTGCTGTCGTTCGTGATGGTCGCGCTGTGGGTCGGCGATTGGCCCGCGTGGCCGATGCGCATGCCGGCCTCAATGGTGTTCCTCGCCCTGGCGCTGATCGGTTCGCCGGTTCTGCGCCCCGAGCGTCTGGCGGTCTGGTCCCGCTGCTGGTCGGAGGGAAGCTCGACCGCAGTCCGTCAGCGTCTGGCCCTGGTGCATAACCCGCACTGGGAAGATCTGCGGCGGGCCGAGCAGTTCCTCCGCGAGCATGGGGCGCACGATCGGAACGTGCTGTGCTATCACAACAGCCTGGTCTATCTGTATCGAGATCTGGAACTGCTTCCGCCGACGCGCTACGTATATCTCGAATCGCACCTGGCGTTCTTCCGCAACCGAAGGCGGAGCATTCTGGAGGAGGTCCGCGCCGCCGGCGCGGACTACGTCGTCACCGACCTCCTGTCGACCGGACTGCCGGCGGGGCAGGCCCGCCTCCCCGGTCGCCACAAAGACGACTCGTTTCCTCCGCCGTTTCCCGACGCCGCCCGGCGGCAGTATCCCTGGAATCTCCCGGTGGTGTTTCGGGCGGGATCGATCTTGATCCACAGAGCTGCGCCCGCCGCCGCCGGACTGGCCGCGAACGGCGATCAACATGTCACAGTGCCAACAGCCGGCCAGCCGGCCGACCCTTCTCAAGGAACACGTCGATGAACCGAATTCTGTGGTGTCTGGCCCTGGCGGCGCTGTCGGCGACGACGGGCTGCTCAGCGTTCGCCCCCCCCGACCTGACCGGTCGCTGGACCGCGAAGGAATTGAGCATTCAGTTTGAGAAAGACAACTACGTGACCGTCGTGACGCGGGGCGGCGTCTCGCGCGGCCTGTACACTCTGGATCGAAATCAGACGCCGGCGCAACTGGTGATCAAGACTCAGAACGAAGGGACCGGCGTCGAGTCCGTCGCGGTCTACAACGCCGAGTTCGTCGGTCCGAAATTCCTCAATCTCACCGAGAAGCAACTCTACATCGACGGCGAATCCCGAACGCGTCGCCGCGAAGAGACCTATTTAATGGAACGGGCCGAAGTCCTCGCCGACGGGGCGACGCTGCCGGCCGGCGAGCAGACGGCGGCCGTCGCTCCGTAGGGCATTGCGTCAGCCTGGATTTCGGATTGTGAGGGGACAGGGAACGGCGATTCGCCCGACAATGGCGATCCCGATGCGACTTCCACTGGCGCAATCCTCTGTTCGCGACTCCCGATTCGGGTTCCGGGAGCATTCGCCTGCCGGAATCGTCATCCGGGGCGTCGGGCGGCCGGTCGTCGGCTGCGCAGCAGCTCTGTTTCACGACCCGACCGGTCGGGCGAACCTTTTCGAAGGGGGCGGGAAACCGGTCATGAAACGGGGCCGCCGGAACCTTTTCACGCATCGCAACTCGGCGACGGCACAATGCACAGAACCCCGGGTCTCGAAGTGAGAGCCGGGGTTCTGACGCGATTGCGAAGCCGCTGGCGGAAGAGCCCGACTTATTTTCGCAGCAATGTTTCGAGTTCCGGCAGTTTGCCTTCAGTCTTAGGCTCGAAGCGGGGCAGATACATTTTGGTTTCTGCGTAAGCCCCCTGATCGAAACCTGCGTAAATGGCCCCGAAGACCGGGCCGGTGGCGTAGGGAGCACGAATGTCGAAGCCCATCGCGACCGCCGCGCTCCGCTGCCGTTCGACCATCGTCCAGTTGTACGGACGGAAGTAGTAGTAGCCGTGATACATCGGCTGATACGGGTAGTGGGGATACATGTCGCCAGTGCTGTCGAGCCGGCAGCAGCAGCGTTTATGGCAGATGGAATCGTTGCAGCAGCCCGCGCCGCACCAGGCGTCATCGTACGTGTCGAAGCAGCTCAGGTCGCAATCGGCGTCCGAAAAGCCATATTCGCCCGCATTGCTGCAGACCGGCGACTCGCCGATCAGTGCCGGCGTCCCCGGCACATCGGACGGCGGCGCCGGCGGAATCTCCTGGGCCAGACCAGGCGCAGCCGTCAGGCTGAATGCCAGCATCATCATCGCTGAGAATCTCATCCCCATATCCCCCATCCGGTGGTGTTCGCCGGCACTGCATCCGGCTGGCAGGTTTGACCCGGACGGCTCCATCAAGCCGTCCGCCTGCGCCGTTCGGATGAAACGCACCTCAGCACGCCAACGCGTGCCCCTTCACTGTGAAAATCGGTTAGAACAAACTGAAACATTCAGTCAATCCCGAATCGTGAAACGACCGATAGTTTCCTGGCAGCCATGTGCGGACCGGCCGTCGACGCGTCAGCGGAGTGCCCGGTCCAGCCGATATTCGCAGGGGCCGAGGTCGGCTGCTCCAGGGAAGGGGATTGTCATGTCGGGTGCTCGATTCGGGCGGTCGGGACGGAGGCTGGCGGCTTGTACGACGCTGGCGGGACTGATTTTCTCGGGGACCGTCCCCGATCTCTCGGCACAACCGCCGGCTCAAGTCTCGACGGTGGGAACCGTCGAGAAAGTCACCGATCTCGTCGACGAGGTCCTCTCGTCCGAAGTCGAACTGAAGGTGATGAAGCGGCGCTCGAAAATCCTGCGGCTGAAGCAGGACGTCTATCGCGCCGCGGTCGCCGATCCGTCTCTCGTGGAATTCGTCGCCTATGGCGCGAAGGAAGTCGAGGTCATCGGCAAAGAAGTCGGCAGCACGACCGTGACCCTCTGGATCGGCGATGAGAATCAGCCCCGGCTCCTGAGCGTCCTCGTGAACGTCGTCAAAGACGAAGGGGTCGACGACACCCGTCGCCTGGAATACGGCGAACTCCAGGAAATGATCAACGAGCTGTTTCCCAACAGCAAAGTGCAGCTCTTCCCGGTCGCCGACAAGGTGATCGTCCGCGGCCAGGCTCGCGACGAGCAGGAAGCGGTGCAGATCATGTCGATCATCCGCCGGAACGCGGATCAGCAGCAGAACAACGCCTTCAACGGCGGCGTCGGACAGGGGGCCTGGACGGCCCAGGGCGACGCCGCTCAGCCGTTCCCGGACGCCTCGAAGCTGCCGGACGCCACCGTCGTCAACATGCTGCGAATTCCGGGCGAGAAGCAGGTGCTGCTGAAGGTCCGGATCGCGGAACTCAAGCGATCCGCCATTCGCAAGCTCGGGTCCAACTTCGCGTTCAATATCGACGACATCGCGCTGGCGTCGACGCTCACCACGGGGGGGAACATCCTCGCCAGCGGCGTCTTCGACAACAGCAGCTTTAATCTTGTTCTGTCGGCTCTCTCGTCCAACGGGACTGCGAAAATTCTCGCGGAACCGAACCTGGTGACGCTCAGCGGGCAGCCCGCGAACTTCATCGCGGGCGGTGAATTCGCCGTCCCGACCGTCGTCGGCGTCGGCGGCGCCCAGGCGGCGACGACGACCTTCAAAGGCTACGGAACGCAGCTCGCGTTCACCCCGACCGTCCTCGACAAGGATCGGATCCGGATTCACGTCGCCCCCACGTTCAGCACGCTGAACAAGGAGAATACGGTCGGCGGCGTGTTCGGCCTCGATACGCGATCGGTCTCGACCACCGTCGACCTTCGCGAGGGGCAGGTCCTCGCCATCGCCGGACTCCTCCAGGAACAGCAGCGCGGCAGCGTGGATCGTATCCCGCTGTTCGGCAGCATCCCGATTCTGAACGCCATCACAGCGAACCGGACGACGTCGAAGGACGAAACCGAACTCATCGTTCTGGTCAGTCCCGAACTCGTGCACGCCATGGAGCCGGAAGACGCGCCGTCGATCCTGCCGGGGATGGAGGTCACCGATCCGGATGACCTGGAGTTCTTCATCTTCGGCCATATCGAAGGCCGGCAGGAAGTGCACCACCGCAGCACGGTGTGGGCGCAGTATCGCGACAATCTCAAGCACTGCCGCAAGGCGAGCAAGTCGAGCGACTGCTACTACATCAACGGACCGCACGGCTTTTCAGAATAGCGGCGGGCAGCCCGGGGGGGCTGGATTGTATTCCACTCGGAATTCTCAACCGGACGCGACTCCAGACGGCGCGGACCGATTTCCAAAGGGGGGCTTGACTCATGCACCGTTCACACAAGCTGGCTGCCGTCGTGGCCGCCTCCGCCGTGGTGGGCGGTCTGACCACGGGTTGCTGCAACTTCCGGCAGAACTACTGCGCTCAGCTCGGAGACTACTCTCCGAAGCCGCTGGGGACGATCAGCGACCCGATCTGGCAGACTCACGAAACGAACGCGGAAGCCTCGGACTTCGTGGTTCACGAACACGAATTCATCGGCAACTCCTCGAAGCTGAATAAAGCGGGCGAAGAGCACGTCAAGCAGATTGCGGCCCGCGCGGCCGAAGTTCCCTTCCCGATCCTCGTCGAACCGAGTTCGATGTCGGTTCAGGAAGGGACGCGGCACCGGTTCCCGATTCACAACGATCCGGAGCTCGACCTGCAGCGGCGCGGCCTGATCGTGCAGGCCCTGGTGACTCTGGGCGTGCCGGACGCGGAAAGCCGCGTGCTCGTCTCTCCGGCCCTCACTCCGGGCTTCGAAGAATTCGAAGGCGAGCGGGCCTACAACACCGGTTTCAGCACGTGGGGCGGTTTCGGAAACGGCTTCGGCGGCTTCGGCGGCATGGGCATGGGTGGCGGCGGCTTCTACTAGCCGCTCCGAGCCAGTTGCGACCCGCGGGAAGCGTTCCCCGTGCGTGGGGCCGCGCAACTGGAGAGACATCGGCAGGTTTCTCAGTACCAGCGGACTCAGAAGTCATCGGTCTCGGGCGCCGCAGCAGATCACCCGCCCTGGCGGGGATCTGGCTTGAGGGGATTGCGGTCGCACCATCCAGGGAAGGAACTGTCATGATGGGGATCAATCGCGCCGCCTGCGGTGCGTTCCTGGCGCTCTCGCCCTTGCTGGCGATCGGCTGCTCCGGGACCGGACAACGTCCCGTGGCGGCCGTGAAATCGCCGCAGGCCGCCGATCAGCGGCTGCAGATGGCCCGCCAGTCCGAACGGGACGGCGACCTGCAGAAAGCGGAGAAACTCTATCTGCAGCTTCAGCAGGAGTCTCCCCGGAACGGCGAATACGCTCACAGGCTGGGCATCATCTATACTCGGAACGGCGCGCACCTGCAGGCCGCCGAGCAGTTTGAAACTGCGCTCCGGGCCTCGCCGCAGGATGCCAGAATCCTCAGCGACGCCGGCTATGCCGAATATCTGCGGGGCGATCTGACCGCCGCCGCCCGGCATCTCGAACAGGCGATGGCGCAGCAGAAGGACAACAAGCGGGCCGTCAACAATCTGGCCCTCGTCTACGGTCACCAGGGACGGTTCGACGAGTCGCTGGCCCTGTTCCGGCGATTCAGCCCGGAGCCCGCCGCCCTGGCCAGCCTGGCCAATATCCATCGCCAGCGCGGCGAGGACGACCTGGCCCTCGCATGCTTCGAAGAAATCCTCGAACTTGACCCGGCCAACGCCGCGGCCTCAGCGGCGATCGCCAGCCTGGCTCCCAGACTGCCGGACGTGCAGACCACCGCCGCCGTCGAGAAGGCTCCGATTCAGTTCATCCCGGACGAAAGCTCGCCGTCGCCCGCCGAAGAGTTTGTCCAGGCGGACACGCAGGAACCGGCGGTTAACGAGCTGTCGTTCCCGACGATTCCCCAAGAGCCTCAGCAGGAAACCGTCTTCGTCGAAGCTCCCGCGGCCGTCGAAGCCCCGGCGGTCATTGCCGAGTCGATGCCTGCCGAGGAGTTCGAAGCGCCGCTGCCCGTGACCGAAGCTCCGACGGCTGTCGCCGCGGCGCCCGCGGACGATGCCTTCGAACTGCCCGTGATTCAGCCCGGCAATCCGGACTTTGCCGTGCAGCCCGAGGCCGCGCAGGTCACGATCGAATCCGGCTGGCAGATCGAATCCAACGAAGTCCAGACTCGCGTTCTGGCCCCGACGGCCGTCCCGGCGACCGCCGCCACGACGCCGGACGAAGACTTCTTTGAAGTTCCGGAACCGGTTGCGGCCGAGGTCGCTGCGACTCCTGAGACGAAGCTGCCGACCGAACGCGTTCCGACCCCGGCGATCCCCGCCGCCACGGTTCTGGGAATGGGCGGATACTGCCCAGTCAGCCTGCGGAACCACCGGGAGATCCTGGAAGGCGCCGAGGCCTGGGAAGCGGAATACAACGGAGTGACCTATCGCTTCGCGACACCCGACGCGCTGGCCGAATTCCACGTCGATCCGGAATCCTACATTCCGGTGGCGGGCGGGCTGGATGTGGTCGCAGTTCGCGAAGGTCGAGACGTCACTTCCGGCTCTCTGGAACATGCGACCTGGTTCCGGGATCGCCTCTACCTGTTCGCCTCCGCAGACACGCTGGCGGCCTTCAAGAACAACGCCCGCCAGTTCGCTGACGGCTACTGATCGCTGTCGAGAAACACGCCGGTCCGGGGCCGACCCAGATCCCGGACCGGAATCGCCGATCGACATCCGCAGTCGACCCGGCCGCGAAAACCTCCCCCCGCAGGAGGTTTTCGTCGTTTTCACGGCGCTGCTCACGAGCGTTAACAGACTGTCCAAATTCTTGAACGCCCGGCGAACTCGCGTTCCGCGCATCTGCTGCCACCGGAGCGTCTCCGAATCTCCTCGACGTCGGAACGTGACTTGCCCAGTTCGAACCGCTGGCGTTGGCGATTGGCGTCGATGCCAGTGGGAGTGCTGGAAGTGAACGTCTTGCGTTTCGGAATACGGGCCTGCCTCGCGTTGGTCATTGCCGGCTGTGGCGGACAGCCGCCGCAGGTCGTTGAGGCCCGGCGTGTCGACCTCGGCGACGCCCAGGCCGCTCCCGCGGGCGCTCCGTCCTCGAACGATACCGATCCGGGTACGCCTCCCGACGATGCCGTTCCGCCCCCGAAATCGGGCGTCATCGGCGCCCTCCGCGAGCTGGTCAAGTCGTCGTCGGTCTTTGAAGAAGCGGGGCAATCGCAGGGCCTCGACGAGATGCTCACCGAGGCCGATGAACTGCTCGACCGCGTCCGGGCCGAGAACCGCGACGCGCTGCGCCAGGTCAATCGGCAGGTCCGTCTGGGCCCCTCCGTCAACATACTCCTGATCACCGTCAGCCAGCTCGACGCCGCAGATCTGGCCGACAGCCCGTCGACGCCGAACCTGCAGCAACTTGTCCGCCGCGGCGCGACTTTCCCGAATTACTACGCGGGAAGTTCGACACCTGCAGTCGCCTGGTGGTCCCTCCTGACCGGACAGACCAGCGGTCGCTGGGCGGGACGCGAAACCGACCTGCTGCTGCAGAAGGACGATCACACGCTCGGGTCCGCCCTCTGGCAGGCCGGCTACACGACGCTCTTCAACGGCCACTGGCGGATGCCCTCCGACCAGGTCGTCGATCTGCCGTTGTCGCACGGCTACGATCAGTGGTTCGGCCCGGCCGTCCCGTCGGGGCGACTTCCCGCGAGCCCGGAACTCGTCTGGAGCAACACCGGCCGACTCCGGGTCAAGCCCCGCCCGGCCGACGAGCCGCCCCATGCCTGGTTGCCATTGCTGGCCGATGACGCCGTCCGCAGCCTGCCTCCGCGCGAGCGACGCCCCTGGTTCCTGCACTGCGCCTGGCCGCTGCGCGCGTCCAACTCAGCCGATGAACGTCGGGCGGCCGTAGCAGAGCTGGATACCGCGATCGGCCGGCTGCTCGCCCGGCTGGACGAGGCGCAACTCACGGGAAATACGGTGATCCTGCTGGCCGGTGAATCGAGCCCTCAGGCCGGCGACGGCAGTCTCACGGAAGACGCCCTCCGCAGCGTGCTGGTGGTGGTTCCCCCGGGTGCGTCGCCCAAGTCGTCCGTCTGCGACGATCCCGTGGCCGCCTGGGATCTGCTGCCGACCCTGCTCGACATCGGTCGAGCACAACGCAAGCCCCGCCCCCTGGACGGCGTCTCATTGTGGCCGGCGCTGGGCGGCGTGGAATTGCCGGCCGACCGCGTGCTCTACTGGAAGCGACCGGGGGCCAGCGGCGAACAGGTTGTTCGGATGGGACCCTGGCGCGCGGCTGTTGCGGCGAACTCGAAGCAGGTCCGCCTCTACAATCTGCAGACCGACCCCGAGTCGCAGACCGACGTCGCCGGGCAGCATCCGGAGGTCCTGGCCAAAGTCATTCGCCAGCCGGCCGCCCCAGCCCAATAGAGAGAATTCGCGAAGGGACTCGGCAGACGCGGCCGGCGGGCTACAATACTTCGTGACCAATTTCCGGTCCCGGAGTGCCCGCTGATGCCCGGTTTCGAGTATTCCCGCTGGGACGGTTCGCAGTCCTTTTCGCCGCAATCCGCCGACGAACTGTTCGACAAGCTCTCCGAGTACCTCTACCAGTACGGCGGCGAACTGCTCGATAACCTTAATGACTGGGAGCAGGAGCACCCCGACGTCATCGACATGCTCGTCAAGCAGGGCTACGTCGAAAAAGACAGCGAGGGGAAATACCGCATCACCCCCCGCGGCATCCGCCGGACCGAGACCAAAGCCCTCGAACAGCTCTTCGACGTGCGCGGCCGGGGATCGCTGGGCCGGCACGACACCGACTTCCGCGGGGCGGGGCAGATCCAGCACGAGGACAGCCGCCCCTACCAGTACGGCGATCCCGTCTCCAACCTCAACCTGCACGAGACGCTGCGCAACGCGATCCAGCGACAATCGGGCGGCCCGCCGATCCGGATCACCGAAGACGACCTCGTCGTCCACGAAACCGAGTATCAGACGGCCTGCGCGACGGTCGTGCTGCTCGATATGTCCGGCAGCATGACTCGCTACGGAAAATACGGAGCCGCTAAGAAAGTCGCGATGGGCCTGCAGGCCCTCGTCCGCGACAAGTACCGCGGCGACTCGATTGAAGTCATCGGCTTCTACTCATACGCCTCCCCCGTCAACGAGCGCGAGCTGCTCCTTTCCGCGCCGAAGCCGGTCAGCATCTTCGATTCCCGCGTCCGGTTGCGGATTAATCTCGACCAGCCGAAAGGCTTCGTGCCACAGCACTTCACGAACATCCACGCGGGTCTGCAGCTCGCCCGCCGGACGTTGCAGCGCAAGTCGACGCAGAACCGACAGATTATCGTGATCACCGACGGCGAACCGACTGCCCACATGGAAGGCCGCGATCTGCTGCTGATCTATCCCCCCTGCGAACAGACCGCGCGCGTGACCCTGGCCGAGGCCAAACGCTGCGCCGCCGAGGGGATCCATATCTCAAGCTTCGCCCTGATCGAAGACTACTTCTACCTGGACCTCGTCAATTTCGTGCAGCAGATGGCCCGCGTCACCGGCGGCGTCGCCGCCTACTGCAACGCGGATGACCTGGGGGGCATCGTGGTGGAGAGCTTTGTGGGGGGGCGGCGGCGGAGAAGAAGTGGCTAGTGGCTAGTGGCTAGTGAGGAGGGAAGAGGGAAGAGAAACGCGTCCTTGCTCGTGGGCTCTGACTGGGGGTGGCTGCGTGGCGACGTTCGGCGTCGTTTCTCAACGCTCAACACTGAACGCTCAACCCTCAACGTCTCCTCACGACTTCGGCTTCCGCTGCGCCCGGATGAACCGGTACAGCTCTTCTGCGGCAGGCTGCCATTCCCCCGCGACGCCGCGGGCGGCGATCCGGTCGATCGCCTGATAGCCGGCGTCCGACAATCGCCGTTCCTGATTCAGCACGCTGAACCGTTTCCGGCAGTCCTCCACCAGCTCGATCTTCCGGGAATTGAGGGCCGTGAACATCGCATCCAGCTCTTTGAAGACCGCTTCATCCTCCAGCACCTGCGGCGTCCCGCTGCAGCCGGCGAAGAGCCCGACCAGGACCAGCAACGCGATTCGCCGCAACTTAGAGGACACGATTCAACCTTTCTCCGCTGATGCTGCGGACAGCGCGCCGGGCGCAATGCTTCAAGCCGATGGAACCTGATATCGGTGCGGCTGGGGTCGGCCGCTCAGGGCCGCCCCCAGCGAGTCGGCGAGAAACTGGGGGCTCGAAGACTCGTCCCCAGCCACCCAACCGACCAACAAATTGCTCCGGACATTCCGCGGGCAGTCCGCTTAGAACTCGCTCACCACTTCGCTGCCGTTGCGCGTGCTCAGCGCGACCCACGCGAAGACGTCCATGAATTGCGACACGAACCGGACCGACCCGTCCCCCAGCAGAATGTGGGCGCCTCCGACGTGATCGGCGTGCATCTGGTCGGTATGCCCGAACGGATTGTTCGGCGCGTGAATGATGACCTGCGGATGGTCGTGCGTGTCCGGCCCGCTGTGCGCCCCCACCAGGCACCCGGCACTGTTGCACTCGGACGGCCAGCCCGGCTTCGGACAGGTCGCCGCGTAAGGCACCGTTCCGAACCAGGTTTTATTGCTCAGCGATGACGTGTGCTCACCCAGGAAGATGGTGCTCGACAACCCGTCAATCACATCGGCCACGCGAATCTTCGAGTTCCGGTAGAACGGCCCGTCCTGCGTCGCCGACTTCCCCGTCGCCGGGATCGGCTCGGACTGCGAAAAGTCGTTGGAATAGGCCGGGGCCCGACCCCACGGCTGATGAATCCCCGCGTTGGTCACGTAGTGCGCGTGAGCGAACCGGAACTGCGGCGAGAACGGAACCGGACTGGCCGGCGCAGCCGAGCTGCCGCTGGTCCAGCGTTCCACCACGAATCCGTCGCTGCCGCCGACGGCCGAGGGGCACAGAAACGCCGCCAGCTTCGTCTGGGCGGCGGCACTGAAGGCAGGGGACCAGCAGGGCTGCGTGAAGTCCAGACTGTTGTAAAGGGGCGCCTGATCGATGTAGGGCAGGAGCAGCGTTCCCCAGCCGAACCCCGACGGTCCGTTCGCGTTGTCGTCGGGATAGGTCACGCCGAACGCGGTCCCGGCCGTCCCGATTGCGCCGATGTACGCCGGGGGAAAGATGTTGTGGGCATCGTGGTAGTTGTGCAGCCCCAGTCCGAGCTGTTTCAGATTGTTCTTGCACTGGGTTCGCCGGGCGGCTTCGCGGGCCTGCTGGACGGCCGGGAGGAGCAGTGCGACCAGGACGCCGATGATCGCGATGACCACCAGCAGCTCGATCAGCGTGAATCCAGCGGGTTTTCGGTGGTTTCTCATTCTACAAACCGTTGTTTCGAGTGATTTCCAGGATGGTTTTGACTGCTCAAAACATTTTTGGCAGTGTAGCAAACAATTCCGGGCCTGCAAGAGCCGACTGCGCGGTTCCCCTCGGGAATTTGCCCCGGCCGCCCCCGAACCCGTCCCTGTTCAGCGGTGTCCCTTCCTGACTGCCTCCGACCGAAACCTCGCGGATCCCGATTCATCACCATGTCCGAAATGAACCTGCAGCGCGGCCTGGAAGACCTCCGGTTCATCCTCGAACATGCCGCGAAGATCCTGGGCGAGCCGGTTCGCCCCTGCTCGCTCTACTGGGAGCTGTCCAACGCGGTGCAGCAGCGCTGTCGCTTCACGCGCACGCTCGGCATCGACGGCCTTCCCCCGATCTACACCTTCAACTCAGGGGCCATCGGCCGGACGGTCGACTGCGGCCTCCAGGAAGTCGAAGTCCGCACCGACAACGGCATCATTCCCGCGCTTCGGCTTTCCAATCCTTTCGACGGCACCTGCGGCGACACGTTCAACCAGGTCTGGCTGATCCCCGCGCGCGACTATGCCCGATTCTATCGCTTCGCCCGCCGGCTTGGCGAAACGACTCTGCAGACCGTCTCGCCCATTATGGATCCCGACGAGCAGAAGCGGCTCTGGGACCACACGATCGGTTTCCTCGAAACGGGCGAAGCCGCCCTCAAGCGGTTCGGCATCGCCGTCAAACGGGGCGTGCTCCTGATGGGCGATCCCGGCAACGGCAAAACGATGGCCTGCCGCTGGCTGCAGGCCGAGGCTGCGAGCCGGGGTTACGAATGGCGGAACGTGACCGTCGAGAACTTCGAAGCGCATCGCACGCACGGCTCGGCCAGCACTTTGTTCGACCTCAGCAGCCCCGGCTTCGTGATGTTCGACGACTTCGACGCCGGTCTCCGTCACCGCGACCAGACTGGCGGTACGTCGCCGGAACACAGCCTGTTCCTCGCCGAGCTGGACGGCCTCAAAGTCCGGCACGGCGTCGTGTTTCTGTTCACCTCCAATGCCCGCCTGAGCGAGCTCGATCCCGCCTTCCGACGTCCCGGCCGGATCGACCAGGTGATCCACTTTCCGCAGCCCGACGCCCAGCTCCGCCGTCGTCTGCTGGTCGAAGCCTGGCCCCGCGAGATCACCGCCGAGATCCCGCTGGACGAGGTCGTCGCGGCGACCGGCGGCTGCTCGTTCGCCGAGATCGACGAGTTGAAGAAGCTCCTGGTTCTGCGGTATCTCGAAACGGATGCCTGGGACTGGCCGTGGGTCTGGCAGGAATTCCGGAACCGTCTGGACGAAGCCCGCCACGCGCGTCCGCTCGGTTTCCACGCCGTCGCGTAGGGCCGGGCGCGCGGGGAAATGTCGGGAGGCGTCGAGAGACGAGAGTCTAGAGTCGAGAGCCAGAAGGGGGCGAGCGGGCGGGCGGGGCAGGAGTGTCTTCGCGATGCCCCGGTCTGGCTCAGATCACTTGGCACTGGCTTCCGACTGCCGCCGCTGGACCAGTCGGTCCCAGACTTTCCGCCACCATGATCTCTGCACGCTCCGCAGCCAGGTCTGCGCCTCAACCCATTCGGCCGGCGACAGTTCGGCCATCCAGTTAAGGCTGCCGCAGCGCGGGCAGCAGACGTCCCGCGCCAGGACGGACGGCTCGACAATCACCGTCCGCTGACAGGTCCGGCACAACAGGGGCTGACCTTCGGGGGTGCAGGTGGCGGGCATGATCGGGGCTCTGGGAGGAGAAATCGAGAGGCCTGCTCCGGGAACGGCGGCCGGGGGGGAACGGATCACGGAGCGAAAACGACGACGGCGCCCGCGCGCACGGCGAGCGCTGGCGACGTGGGGAGCGCGCTTCGAGAGAGGATTCGAAATTCCGTCAGAAGACTCCGGCGAGGCAGCGGGTTGAGGGCTGCTTCGCCGGAGTCGGTGCTGACGGTCCGTGCCGGCCGGCGTGAGGCCCGGCTGGCGAATAATTAACCGTTCAGGCGTCCGGACTTGCGTCCGGGGGGATGAATGAACTCGGCGCCGAGGCTGTGCGCACAAAGGGTGCGCGCCCCGGATTCTCCGTGGGGAGAATCCGCCTGTGGGCCCTGACCGGGCCCGGGTGAAGAGGTCGCTCCGGACGCGTGCGGCGAACCGCCAGCGGGTGCACTCCCTTGACCCCTTCAATAATAGGGGTTTTGTTGCGCGGAATTCACATAAGGGGGGAGTGATGAGTGGCTGGTGGCTAGTGAGGAGGAAGGCGAGGTGGGGGGGATCGGCGGGGTGGCCCCAAATGCTGGAAGAAACTTGTCCGGTTGACGTCGGATCTGCATGGTCATGGAAGGGCCACAATCACTGATCCGATTCCGCGTCCTTTTCAAGCCATGCCCGGGCTTGCTGGAGAACTTCTTCGCCGCGAATCCAGTCGCGGTCTCCCATGCCAGTGCAGAAGCCTTTGTGCTCGATTGGCTGCTCGGAAATCCAGGAGAACGCACGCCGGCAAAGATCGACTCCGAACGCAGGTACGGCCCCGTCCTTTGCAGCCTGAATTCCATTGACGCCCCAGAATAGAACGATCAAGTGTCCCGTCCATTTCGTCGGGGCCTGCTGTGCTTCTTCGAAAATCGCTTCCGCGAGCTCCCGAATCCATTCATGACCGCTGGAAGCGAGCCCGGTGATATGCGCGATGGAAGTTCCCGCAATGGAGACTACTCCAGCCAGAGCACTCCACTCCTCTGTCGGCCGCAGATAGTCGATTGGACGTAGCCTTTCGGAACGCAGCGCGTCGGCAACCGTGGCCTGCACGTGCTTGAGCAGGTCCTCTCGGGCTTTAGCTGAAACCAGCTGATCCTGTCCGATATCTCCTTTCGCCCATCGGTCGAGGAGGCAAGTCATTACGGCCCAGTCGCAACGGGCATTCTCGATCGACGTCCGCATAATCCACTCGTAAATCTTCGATTCGTCGCCTTCGGTAAGTGACCGCAATCTCCGTCGAACGATTGCCAACGCCTCGAAACGTCTTGACTCGGCCGACGAAGATTTCAACTCGTTGATGACGTCGTCGGCCAACTCAAGAGCAGCAGTGACCGGCCAGCCGTCGGTTAGTCGCTTCCATCGGCTGGCAGTACCTTCGTCGCCAACCAGTGCCGCTGCAAGTTCTCGTCTCAAATTCGGATCGATTTGGCTGTCCTTGTTGAGACGCAGTAGCTCTTGATCGCGGACGGGATTCGGGCCGAGGTCGCGATTGCGGATTCGCCGCCAGTATTCGTCACCGAAGTCGTGGGACAGCACGCTCTGCGGTCTAATCGCCACGACCGCGTCCCCTTCGCAGTAGTACTCCGGCCTTGATCGAACCTTCTCGCCTTTCTCATCCATCTCCGGATAGATTCCGATTCCCATAAGTGTCCGAACAAGGGACCACGCGGCCGGCTTAGAGGCTTCGTCTATCGCGACTCGCCTCCAAGCCTTGCGAATCATTTCGCTCCACGCTCGACTATCATGACTTGTGTGCCTCCCTCGAGGCTCTTTGGCCCGAAACTGGTCGACGTACCAGAATGCCGGTCGAGCGAAGAGACGGAGCGCGTTCGCGATTACCAAATCGTCAAAGTCGATCTCTCCCGCCAGACGGTCCCAGTCTGCGTTGGTTTCTCGTAGGAGTAGATTCCATGCTCGCGGGGTTCTTACTAATTCCTGCAATGCATCGAGCGTGTCGTCAAGAGTCATTCTAAATGCGCGATGAGCGGCCAATTCGACTTCGTTCGGGACACGTAGCGTAGGAAGACGCTCTCCGTCGCGGCAGTCGATCACGCCCGTCTGCTCAAAGACCTTCTTCTCGAAGAGCGCGATGTCGTCTTGCAAGGCACTCGCCGTCAGCGTGGGTACGGTTTCGACAAAGTCGAACAGCTTCTGCGCATCGCGGACGAAATCATTTTCGGGTGAGCCCGCTACGATCACGCTGATGTGATCGGCGTCGCGCAGGTGATGTATGAGCGCCCACACGGGCTGCAGAGAGCGGTCATCTAGCCCGGTTCGATCGAGATCTTCAATTTCCACGACCAACCTGAGATTCAGTTGCCGGATGAGCCGATTCAAGTCGCTGATCATGCGGTCTGGCGACTGGCCAAACTGCGGAACGAGCAGCTGTACGAATTCGAACAATTGCGAGAGCCACCCAGAGTCGCGAAAGATCGCTCGCCCGTACTTAGCAGGGAGCCGTTTGAACGCGGTGACATCAACACGGGTCCCCAACTCTTCTACCGCCCGTTCGAGGATGAAGTGGATTACGTCTTCTGAAGTTGGGAAATCCCAGCAGCTCAGTCTGCAGATGACTAGGTTGTCCTCGCCCACAGTGCGAGATCGCGCCATCGCGAGGATAGACGATTTTCCGCTGCCGTACGGTCCATCGAGAAACAGTGTGAAGTCTGAATCACTGCTTAGATGTGCGGCAACACGATCAACAATCGGCTTGAAGCCGAATCGGTCATCCGCGTCGCGCTCAACTGGTGCGTCAGAGTCCCACCATGTTTCATTGAGGCTTGGATGACCGCTCGGTTGTCGCGATGTTCTGGAGGGTAGCGACTGCGCGCGAAAAGTCCGGACCATCAGAACGACGGCGATAGACATAGCGAACATTCCAACGACGAGTGCCAAATCCGTCCACAGAAGGTCGGCAATGCGGTCCGAAGCCTTGCTGTCGGGCTCCAAGAGAACAAATGTCCCAAAGGCAACCAGGAGCGCGACCCAGACTGATGGATATCGCAAGTTGTTGCGAAGCCACTCGATTCCTCCAATCGGGGCGTTCTGCAGAGAAATGAAGCTGATTAGTAGCGACATTGCCAAAGCGATGGCGTACTGACAATGAGGCTGCAGCTTTTCAATGAATTGCAACGCCGGTCCGAACGGCAGGCTCGGATGTAATCGCCAAGCTGCGTGAGCGATGATGCCTGCACCAACTCCCGTAATAAGCATGCAGATCCAACGCCGAAGTACGTCAGCTTCGCTCATCGGGTGCAACCACGCTAATGCCCCCGTGAGAAGTTTTCGGATCCAATGCCTAATTACGCGGCTCATTACTTCCCTCTTTGGAGTCGAGTTGATTGGTGAGAGTGTATACGATGGACGCCGGTATTTGGATCGCGCGCGGCAGGAAAAGCTGGGATCTGCTATGACCATACGGCGACTTTGTTTCCGGGCCTTTGAGCAGTTCCTGTTGGTCGCTCTGCTCTTTTGTGCCACTCCTGCTCCCGCCCAGGACCCCCTCCTTGATCTCTCCCTCGCCCCACCCTCGATCAACACCGCCCCTGGGCCCGAATATGATGACCGGGTTCGCGTTGGCAATATGATTATCGGGATCGAGCGGACTCCCGGCGGGCGGCTGTGGGCGTGCTGGGTTGGCAATGGGGACAGCCCCAATGGGTTCTTCATGCTGGCTACCAGCGACGACGGCGGCGCGACGTGGTCGAAGCCGCGCGTGGTCATCGATCCGACCGATCCGCCGGGCGCTCCCCAGCGGCGGTCGCTTGTCGGCAATCTCTGGACCGATCCCAAGGGGTGCCTCTGGTGCTTCTTCGATCAGAGCCTGGGCTACTTCGACGGGCGGGCCGGGGACTGGTTCATCCGCTGCGACAACCCCGACGCCGTCGAGCCGACCTGGACCGAGCCGGTCCGCTTCGCCGACGGCTGCACGCTCAACAAGCCGACGGTGCTGAGCAACGGCGACTGGCTGCTGCCGGTCTCTCTCTGGACCCGCGACCGCATCGGCCCCGCTTTGCTCAAGGACGCTCACCGCGACCTCGACGGCATCCGCATGGCGAACGTTTTTGCCTCGACCGATGAAGGGCAGACCTGGACCCGTCGGGGCGGCGTCGCCTTCCCTGGCACCGACTTTGACGAACACATGCTCGTCGAACTCAAGGACGGCCGATTATGGATGCTGGCCCGGACGAAGGGGGGGATCAGCGAAGCGTTCTCCGCCGACTGTGGCGTGACGTGGGAGACGCCACGGCCTGCTTCGATCCAGAACGTCAGTGCGCGGTTCTTCCTGCGCCGGCTGGCATCGGGGAATCTGCTGCTGGTCAAGAACGGCCCGCTCGACGTCCGGCTTCCTCGCCGGTCGAGTCTCACGGCGTTTCTGTCGAAGGACGACGGCAAAACGTGGCCGCATCAGCTTCTGCTGGACGATCGGGCGGAGGTCTCCTATCCCGACGGCATTCAGGCACCCGACGGCACGATCCACATTCTGTACGACTGGAACCGGCACACCGACGCCGAGATTCTGCTGGCAAAGTTCCGCGAAGAGGACCTTGTCGCCGGCCGGTTCAACTCGCGCGGCGCGAAGCCTCGGATGCTCGTCAACAAGGCGTATGCACCCAAGCTACCGCGGGAAATTGTCCCAGATCCAAAGTGGACCGCTCAGGCGGCGGCCGATGCTACGCAGGACCGGACGGCGATTCCGTATGACGGCGTCTCGCCGAACAAAATGGTCTGCGACACGACGCTTCGCGAGCTTCCCGATGGGTCGTGGGGGCTGTTTCTGCTCGCCGGGGATGACTTTGAACCCTCGCCGAAGAATTACACCGGCATCACTCGCAGTTTCGATCAAGGAAAGACCTGGTCCAAGCTCGAACCGATGGAGACGGGGCTACCGCGCTCGGGGTTGACGACCGGGCAGTGCGTGACCGAGGTGATGGTGCGTGACGGCCGCTGCACGGCGTTTCTGTCGACGCACTCGGAGACGTGGGGGCGGGACTGGAAGACCTGGGTTCTGCACAGCGACGACAATTGCCGGACGTGGTCGCAGCCGGTTCCCGCGCCCGGGCGACTGGCGAACTTCACGTTTCTGCGCAATCACATTGTGACTCGCGACGGGCGGATCTTGGTGCCGTTCCAGCACTACGTTGGCCCGCCCGAGGGAACTCCGCCCCCGCCGGCGGAGGAGAAACCGTGGCACGGTGCGCTGCGGCATTACGTCAGCAATCCCCGCAACGGCGTGCTGATCAGCAGCGATGGCGGGAAGACCTGGAGCGAACACGGGGACGTCCGTTTGACTCCCAACGAGCGCTATCACGGCTGGGCCGAGAACAACATTGTCGAATTGAGCGACGGCCGGATTGCGATGATCATCCGAGCTGACGGCCTGGGGGGCGTGCTGTTTTATGCCGAGTCGAAAGACGGCGGAAAGACCTGGCCGGAGTATGCCCGCGTGACGAAGGTCCCCAATCCCGGCAGCAAGGCGACCCTCTACCCGCTGGGTGGCGACCGGGTGGCGATGCTGCACAATCCAAACTCAAAGCATCGCAGCCCGCTGGCGTTGTGGGTGAGTTTTGACGGGATGAAGACTTGGCCGTATCAGCGGGTGCTGGCGCCGGAGTCGGTGGATGGACCGAAGGGGCGGCTGAATTATCCGGACGGCTTTGTCAGCCGGGACGGGAAGTTTCTGCACTTTGCCTTCGACGATAATCGGCATCGGGCGGTGTATTACGGGGCGAAGTTGCCGGAGAGGTAGGGGCGGCGGTGGGGGTCGTTTTCGTCACGTGTATTTCGTCTGGGAAACCCGATGTCAGTCACGGACGAAGCAGAGCGATGATCGCATCGACAATCTTGCGGAGAGCAGCTTCGTCAAGCGTGGCGACGGATCGCCCGATCAACGACGCGTTCGCCGTAAAGAGTTTACCGGGACGGGCGAAACTGGAGACCTGCATAGCCCCGTGGGAAAAATCGCTGGTAACCAGAGGTATGGCTTCGGGATCACCGTAAGGATTGCTGGTGACCTGGCACAGGATCCAGTCGCCTCGTCCAGCGTCCGCCAGTCGGATTGCCGGACGAACTTTCGTGGCCGACAGGTCCGAAAACGGAAATGGAACGAGGACTATTTCTCCGGCTGCAGATACGCCCATGCGGCGTCCTCCTCGGGCCGGTTCCAGTCTTCCGCCAGGGCGGCCTCGCTGAAGAGAGCGGTTTCTGACGACATGGGCGCTGGCTCCTCGTCCAGGATCATGACCAGTGCACGACGTGCGCCGGACAGCGGAACCGGTTCGAGCAGCCGCACCACGCCTTCGCTGTCAATCACCCCTTCGACGGTTCGAATCATCGGAGCCTTTCTCAGGAAATTGGATGTTGGTCATCGTACAACGTCATGACCGCTTTGTGCGATACGAAGTTGCGGCGGGTGCGGGATGCGGGTGCAGTTGGCCGTTGGAGGTCCACTGGTGCCGCCGTCCGTGCGGCTCTTCGCCCGCCGGGGGCGACGGAGACTGTGGCGTGCCGCCCGATTCACAAGTTTGCCGTTCCGCCGCCCCATCCGGGGCGGTGGCGCACGGCGGGCGTTTGGTTCCACGGGTTACACTCCGTCCGCCTGTTGGCGGACTCCGTTTCACCCGTAGCTACAGCCCGTCGCCCGCTTCGGGGCTCAAGACGTGGAACGACAGTTTTTGACGTCCACAGTGCCGATTTGTCGACCACCAGTTCACGGCTGCACCCGAAGGCCGCCCATGAAGACAATGGCGGCAACTCCTCCGTCGTTCGATCCTCAGCACTTGGCGCTTCTTATCCCAGCAGTTCGCGTGTCAGCAGGTTCAGGAACAGTCCTACGTCGGTTACGATGCCGACGCTTTCCAGGCTGCCGCGGTCGGCGAGCTTCGTCACGACCGCCGGGTTGATGTCGACGCAGACGAGCTTCACACCCGCCGGGGTCATGTTTCCCACGCCGATGGAATGGAGCATCGTCGAGAGCATCAGGACCATTTCGCAGCCTTTGAGCGCCTTCGCATAGGCAGACTGGGCTTCGACCAGGTCCATCAGCGTGTCGGGGAGGGGGCCGTCGTCGCGGATGGAACCGGCGAGGACGACGTCGACGCCGCTCGTGACGCAGGCGTGCATCAGGCCGCCGGTGACCAGGCGCTGCTCGACCGCTTGGGCGATGGAGCCCGCCCGGCGGATGCGGTTGATCGTTCGCAGGTGATGCGTGTGTCCCTCGTGGACTCCCTTGCCACGGGCGAGGTCGACGCCGAGGCTGGTGCCGAACATCTGGCTTTCGAGATCGTGGACCGCCAGGGCATTACCCGACAACAGCGCCTGCACATAGCCGGCACGGACCAGCCGTTCAAGGTGCGGACCGCCTCCCGTGTGAATCACCACCGGGCCGCCGACGACGGCGATTCGGCCGCCTCGTTCGCGAATCTTTTTCATCTCCCAGGCCAGTTCGCGGACGGCGGTTTCCACCCGGCGTTCGCTGCTCGCGGAGCCGGTCATGAAGCCGAAGGCATCCTGGCCTTCCCGGCCGCGGACCAGCTTCGGCTCGACGCGGACCCCGGCGATGTCGCAGACAACGGGATCTCCCTGTTTCAGGTCGCGGATCAGGGCGCATCGCACGCCTGACCCGTGGCTGCCGCCGGCGACCAGTACGGCGTCCATCCGCTGTTCCTCCGCCAGCGACCATTCGCCGCGAACGCGGACGCTGGTGGGGTAGATCGTCGTGGCGTAGAAGCCTTCGGGGGCGACGCCGTCGGCGGGGGCCGGTTCGAGACGGGCGTCGGCTTCGGGATCGACGGGCTGGGCGCCGAGCGACATCAGTTCGCTGAGGACGACCTGCAGCACATCGGGGTCGGCGGCGGTCAGGCGGAGCTGGGCGATGGAATGCTGATCGTGGCGCTGGCCGGGTTCGAACTTTTCGACGCGGCAGCCGAGTCCCCGGTCGGCGACGAGCGAGACGGCCTGATTGAGCAGACCGGTATCAATGAGATGTCCGCGCAGGACGACTTGCGTGGTCCGCACGGCACAGGCGGCTTCGCGCTTCGCCGGGACGGAGGGCTGCTGGAGCCGGAGCGTGAGGCATTTCACGCCTCCGCCGGCCTGGAGGAAGCTGGGGACGGGGCAGCGGATGACGCGGAGGTTCTGGTTGGCGAGGGCCGCTTCCAGGGCGGGGGTGCAGTCGTTGAGGAGCAGATCGTGGCCGAGCTGCAGGGCGTTGCAGGCGAACAGTTCGCCGTCGCGCTCGCTGGCTTCGATGCGGTGGTCTGCGGAGATCCGCTGCTGGACGACCTTCCGGCTGGCGTCGTCGAAGGCGCTGGGGAGCCAGAGGAGCCGGCCGTCGGTGAGGGGGCAGAAGCAGGTGTCGAGGTGGTAGTAGCGCGGGTCGACGAGCCGGAGCGGGACGACTTCGAGCCGGAGTTCTTCGGCGACGAAGGGGGCCGATTCGAGGCTGGAGCGGACGCCGTGGCCGAGCCAGAGGAGCGGCTGTCCCGGCTGGATGAGGGCGTCGCCTTCGCCTTCGAAGGGGCGGTCGCCGGGGAGGGTGATGACGCGGAAGCCGGCCGATTCGAGCCAGCGCGAGAAGCGGGGTTCTTCCCCCTGGCGTTCGGCGAAGCGGAATTGGCTGAGGACGGCGGCGTCTTCGAGGATCAGCCCGGCGTTGGCGGTGAAGACCATGTCGGGCAGGTTGTCATCGAGTGTGGGGGGCGTGATCAATTCGACGCGAGCCCGGACGCTGATCTCGTGATGCAGCCGCTGCCACTCGGTGCGGGCGCGGCCGAGATCGACCCGCCCCTGCTGGCCTTCCATCCACGGGTTGATGACGTAATTGACGCCATAGCCGTCGGGCGGACACATCAGAATCCGGTCCATCGCGGTTCCCCTTCCTGCCGGGACGTCCTGTCGCACGAGTCGCGCGGCGACCGGCGGCGTCTGCAGGAAGTATTCGTCGGGGAACTCGAGATGGCAACTCTCCAGCCACAGAGGGGCTAGTGCTTTATGTTCATATGTTTTATGCTCGCAGACCGGAGCCGGCCCGTTGGTGGAACAATGACGGATGCAGGGTGGTTGACATGAAGAAGCGACCGACGAAGAAGCGACCGACAAGGGACAGCAAATCGACCGGCGCGCTGGCCGGTCGCCGAAAGACCCTGCCGCCGGCTGTATCGAAAGCCAAAGCCAGTGCCAAGGACTTTGAGGCCGTCCTGCGGTTGATCGACGCTTCGCGGACCCGCGCCGTGGCGGCGGTCAATACGGCGTTGATCGAGCTGTACTGGAAGATCGGACAGTTTATTTCCCGGAGAATCGCCGGCGCGGGCTGGGGGCAGGGGACGGTCGAGGCTCTGGCCGAGCACATTCGACGACAGCAGCCGAATGCACGCGGGTTTTCGGCCAGTAATCTCTGGCGAATGATGCAATTCTTCGAGACTTATCGGGATCTGTCAAAACTCGCAGCGCTGTTGCGAGAATTGCCGTGGAGCCACCATCTGGCGATCCTGAGTCGGTGTAAGCGGGACGAAGAGCGTCAGTTCTACTTGCAGAGAGCGATCATCGAGCGGTGGTCGTTGCGGGAACTGCAACGCCAGCTTAATGGAGCGCTCTACGAGCGAGTTGCGCTCGCCGGACCGAATCTCGCACCAGCGTTGCGAGACACTCGGCCCGAAGCGGCGGCGATTTTCAAAGACAGCTATCTCGTCGAGTTCTTGAACTTGCCGATCGAGCATTCGGAAGCCGATCTGGAACAGGCCCTGATCGAACAGCTCCGGAAGTTCCTCATCGAACTGGGACGCGACTTCTGTTTTGTCGGCAGGCAGTTTCCGCTGCAGGTTGGCAGGCGAGATTTCGCCATTGATCTGCTGTTCTTCAACCGGGCTCTCAACTGCCTGGTGGCTTTCGAGCTGAAGATCGAAGAGTTTCAGCCCGAGCATCTCGGCAAGCTGGAATTCTACCTGGAGGCCCTCGATCGCAACGTGAAGAAGCCGCACGAGCAGCCCTCCATCGGCGTCCTGCTGTGCGCGACGCGGGATCACGAAGTCGTCGAGTATGCACTGAGCCGAGCGGCCTCTCCGGCGCTGGTGGCCGAGTACCAGACCCGGCTGCCGGACCGGAAACTGCTGCAGGCCAAGCTCCACGACTTCTATGCGTTTGCCGAATCGCAGGCGGGTGCTCAGTCGCCGCGCAAACTCAAACGCACGACAAAGCGATCGGTCTGATCGTGAATGCGCTCAGGACCGGGGCATCGCGATGACGCTCCTGCCCCGGCCACCCGAACGCGATATCCGGTACGTCACTTTGCTCCAGGCGCCGGTTTCTCGCCCAGCACGATCGTCAGCAGCAGCGACGAATCCTCCAGCGCCTGGAGCGCGTGGGGCTGGCCCGGGAGCAGGGAGATCAGCGTCCCGGCGGTCAGTTCGCAGCTCGTGTCGCCGGTCTGGAAGGCGACCCGGCCTTCCAGGCCCTGCACCGTGATGGGACCTCGCGCCCGGTGCTCGGGGAGTTCCTTCCCTGCGGGCAGGACGAGCCGGATGACTTCCAACGCCTCCGTCTTGATCAGCACGGTCGTCCGGGATTCGGCGAGCCGGTCTCCCAGCGGCTGAAGATCAATCAGCTCGCCCGGTTGTGCGTGCGGAATGGCCATGATTCAACTCCTCAGTGAGGCTTCGATTCGCGATGGATCTGCTCAGGCGATGGAGCCCGCTGCCGTGATATCCTGCCGCGGGCCGAAGAACTCGAAGTGGATCCGGGCTTCGTCGACGCCGCGGTTCTTCAATTCCTGGTACAGACCGACCATGAACGGCTTGGGACCGCAGAAGTAGAACTCGGCGTCGTCGTGCGGCACCAGTTCGTTGAGCAGCGCGTTGTCGATGACGCCGGCGCTGTCGCAGCGCCGCTCGCGGACGTCGTCTTCCAGCGGCTGGTCGTAGCGGAAGTGCGTCTGGATCGCCGGGCACTCCGTGGCCGTCTGTCGGGCTTCCTGACCGAGCGCGTGGACTCGGCTGTTGCGGGCGGCGTGGATGAAATAGACCGGCGTGGAGACCTGCTGCGCCGCAAGGCTCTTGAGCATCGACAGCACGGGGGTGACGCCGATGCCGCCGGAGAGGAGTACGATGGGTCGGCCGTTGACCTGGGCGGGATTGAGGGTGAATTCGCCGCAGGGGGGGCCGATCTGCAGCGTGTCCCCTTCGCGGACGTGCTCGTGCAGATAGTTGGAAATCAAGCCGGCGGGGGCGTCCGCGACTGGGCTCGGCTCGCGTTTGACGCTGATGCGGTAGTGGCCGGCATCGGGGCGGTCGGACAGGCTGTAGTTGCGGGGCGACGTGGGCGTGGTGGGATGGTCGATCTTGACCGTGATGTACTGGCCGGGCTGGAAGCTGGGCAGCGGGCCGCCGTCCGCCGGGCGGAGGTAGAACGAGGTGACGATTTCGCTTTCGGGCGTCTTGCGCTCGACGACGAACTGACGATAGCCGGCCCAGCCCCCTGGAGCCGCGGCCTGGGCCTGATAGATTTCGGCTTCGCGCTGGATGAAGATGTCGGCCAGGAACCCGTAGGCCTCGCCCCAGGCGGCGATGACTTCGTCGGTGGCTGCGTCCCCGAGGACATCCTTGATGGCGACCAGCAGGTGCTTGCCGACGATGGGGTAATGTTCGGCCTGGATCCCCAGCGAGCAGTGCTTCTGGGCGATCAGTTCGACGGCGGGGCCGAGCGCTCCCAGATTGTCGATGTTGGATGCGTACGCGCAGATGGCCCCAGCGAGGGCCCGCTGCTGTCCGCCGGAATGCTGGTGCGCCTGATTGAAGAAGGCTTTGACTTCCGGGTTTCCCGTGAACATCAGGGAGTAGAACCGGCGGGTGATGGCCTCAGCGTGCGAGGCGACCGCGGGGGCCGTGGCTTTGACAATCTGAATCGTGTTCTCGCTGAGCATGATGAACTCTCTCCGGGCGGGCTGCGAAACCAAGGGCGACGACCTCTGTTTCGCCAATTATGGATGTTTATATCCAGAATTGCAAGAGAGAGTCTTTGAGAGAGAGCAATTTGTGGAAAACCGCAGCGGCTCGGCTGAAAACCGCAGCGCCGCGTTCGTGGGGACTAGACCGGCGCTCCTGTAATGTTTCGTACGGATGGCGCCTCATTCCGGGTGGCTGGCGTCGGCGGCTTTGGGCCGCCCCCAGCGAGATGGTAAGAATCTGGCGGCTCGAAGACTCGACCCCAGCCACCCAGCCACCCCAGCATGAACTGCTGAGATTCCGCGACGCGACAACTATGCCGGGCGAGTGCGATGCACGGCGGGCAGCAGCAGCGTGCTGACGAAGCAGACCGCCAGCAGGACTTCCAGCACGGCGAACACCGCCGGCAGGCCGGCGACGTCTCCCAGCCGTCCCAGCAGCGGGGCGACCATGCCCCCGGTGCTGACTGCCAGGCCGATGGTCACGCCCGAGGCCACGCCGACCTGGTTCGGCAGGTACTCCTGGCCGAGCACGACCGCGGGGCTCGACGGGGCGAAGAACAGGGCGGCGGCGAGACCGAGCAAGATCAGGCTCGCGGTCTGATTCGGAGCGAGAAAGACCAGCGGGAAGGCCAGCGTGCTGAGGCCGAAGCCGATCTGGATCACGGCTCGCCGGCCGATACGGTCGGCCCACCAGCCGCCGATGAGCGTCCCTCCCACGCCGCTGAAGAGGAACACCGACAGGGCGAACGTTCCTTCGGTCAGCGAGCAGCGCCAGTGCTCCTTCCAGAACAGGACCAGGAAGGCATTGAGACCGAAGAAGACGATCGATCTTGCAATCACGCTGACGGCCAGCCGCCAGAAGCCGCTCCAGTTGTCGACGCCGGGCGAGACCATGCTGGATGCGGCCCTGGCCGCCCGAGGGGCGATCGGGCGGGTGAACTCCCAGGCCAGGAGGGCGGCGACGAGTGAGGCGGGAACGATGATCCCCAGGATGCCGATCCGACCGTAACTGGTGAGCAGGGCGGCGCCGAGCATCGGGGCCAGGGCGAAGCCGACGCTGCCGCCGAGCGAGAAGTAGCTCATGGCCGTGGTGCGCGCAGTCCCCGCGGCGAGAAACGTCCGTCGGGCGGCTTCGGGGTGAAACGCCGCGATGCCCAGCCCGCTGGCGGCGAAGGCGAGGAGCAGGACCGGGTAGAACGCGACCTGCGCGCCGAGGGCGAGGGCCGTCCCGGCGAGCAGGACGCTGGCGGGAAGAAGCGCCGGAATTGTGCCGCGGTCGGCCAGTTTGCCGAACAGCGGCTGAACGACGGACGACAGCGCCGACGTGGCAAACAGCAGTCCGGCGGCGGCGGTGTAGCTGTAGCCGTCGTGCGTGACCAGAAACGGCACGAGCGCGGGGACGAGCCCCTGGCAGAGGTCGACCAGGAGATGTCCGAGCGTCAGCAGCGCGATCGGACGGACGTGAAGCGGCTCCGCAGCGATCGCGGGCGCAAGGGTCGAGGCAGACATGACGGTTCCGTCATCCAAGAGGCGGGCAGTTCGGCAGGGAGGACACGGTGCGCGGCAGGAAGGTTCAGCGCGGGAATTGTTGACACAATTCGACGAGATGTCCAGAGGGCGTTGAAATGCCGAAGCTCCAAATCTGAAACGCCAAACTCCAACAAAACAGTGAAATGCAGGAAGCCAGCGTCCTGTTGAGATTTGGTGTTTGAGATTTGGAGCTTTACGCCCGTGACTTGATGTTTGGCGTTTGCAGCTTCCTTCTGGTGAATCCATCAGCCTCCCGTGATATGATCCCCGCAACCGGTTCAGAACCTTGCAAGAGGGTATCGTCAGCATGTCGCGCGTCGTCGCTCGTCCGAATCAGCTCGATCTCGATTCCCCCGGCCGCCGGGATTACTGGCTGGCTCTCGAACATGACAGTATCTGGGGGGATCACCTGATCCCGTTGACCGTCTGGGTGGGGCCGGAAGCCAAGCCGGGCGAAGGGCTCGTCTCGTTCGGCTCGAATCACGGCAACGAGTACGAAGGGCCGGTCGTCCTCAAGAAGCTGATTCAGGAAATCCGCCTCGAAGACGTCCGCGGCCGGATCATTTTCATTCCGGTATTGAATCCGTCGGCGTTCCGGGCGGGGACCCGCGAAAGCAGCCCCGATGATCGCGTGAATCTGAATCGGGCGTTCGTGGAGGGGGCCGGCGTGACGCCGGCGCTGTCCGGGATTACGCACCGGATTGCCGCGTTCGTCCGGCAACACATCTGGCCCCGGGTGCACATTGTGCTGGATCTGCACTCGGGCGGCGACGTGGCCCGGTTTTCGATCTGTGCCAACTACCACCCGGTCGAGGATCCGGTACTCGCCAAGAAGATCGAGCAGACCGCGCGCTGGTTCGGGACGCCGAGCCTGATGGTCTATCAGAACGTCACGCCGGGGTTGCTTCCGAGCGAGGCCGAACGACTCGGCAAGATCACGGTCGGGACCGAGCTCGGCTGGGGTCGGTCGGTGAATCCGGAAGGGGTGCGCTACGGCCGGCACGGGGTGCTGGCTGCACTGATCAACAACGGACTGCTCCGCGGGACGATCGAGCCGCATGCGCATCACAAGGATGGGACGCAGCGAACTCTGGAGATGGTCGATCGCGCCTGCTTTACCGTCGCCCCGTTCGACGGCCATTACGAGCCGCTGCTGGAGTGCGGTACGGCGGTCAAGGCGGGGGACGTCGTCGGCCTGCTCCACGATTTCGACCACATCGACATGGAGCCGTATCCCTGCAAGGCAGGCGTCGACGGCGTTGTCCTGGCCCAGGCCTGGGTCGCGCCGGTCCCCCGCGGGCAGCATATTGTCGTTGTGGGAAGAGTGATCCCATAGTGGGTGGCACGCCCAGAGTCTGCGATGGGCGTGGTCTTACCCCCGTCTCAAAGCCACGCCCTTCGCAAAGCCTCAGGTCGGGACGTGCCATCCAGTTGTCTTGCACGATTGTTGCCACAGATCTGCAGGCGGGAGCCTGCCCTACGGCTTCTTCACCAGCCACTCACCACTAATCACTAGCCACTTTCCATGAAAATCACCGAAGTCGTCTGCCAGATTCTGCGCATCAAGAACGTTCAGGCGAAGACCGCCAGCAGTCAGGATTCGGTGCTGATCCGCATTCGGACTGATAATGGCCTGGAAGGAATCGGCGAAGCCGATTCTTCGCCGGAGATGGTCAAGGCAGTCATCGACGCGCCGTTCAGCCACAACATCGCCACTGGGCTGCGGCCGCTGCTCGTCGGCGAGAACCCGCTCGATACCGAGCGGCTGTGGGAGAAGATGTATCGGCGGACGATGTACTGCGGCCGGCGGTCGACCACGATCACGGCGATGGCGGCCATCGATATGGCGCTGTGGGATCTCAAGGGGAAGCACTTCGGCGAGCCGATTCATCGGCTGCTGGGGGGCAAACGGCACGACAAGATCCTGGCCTATGCTTCGATTTTGTTCGGCAAGAACGGCGACGAAACCGCGGCCATCGGTCGTCGCTGGCGCGAGGCGGGCTATCAGGCGGTCAAGTTCGGCTGGGAGCCGATGGGACAGAGCGAAGCGGTCGATCGGGATCTGGTCGCCGGCGCCCGCAAGGGACTGGGAGACGACGCGACGCTGCTGATCGACGCCGGCTGCGTGTGGGATGCCCGGACCGCCCTGCAGCGGGCCAAGGCGTTCGAAGAGCATCGGATCGGCTGGCTGGAAGAGCCGCTCCATCCGGACGACTACGAGGGTTACCGCTGGCTGCGGGATCGCTCGCCGGTGCCGATTGCGTCGGGCGAAGAAGAGTGCGGCCGGCAGGCGTTTCGACCGTTGATCGACGGTCGTTGCCTCGACGTCTACCAGGTCGACCTCTCCCGCAACGGTTTTACCGACGCCAATTATATCCGCCAGCGGGTCGAGGAAATTGGCGCCCGGCTGTGCAACCACTGCTACACGAGCCCGGTGACCGTCGCCGCCAGCCTGCACTGGCTGAGCACCTGCCGGGATGCGTTCCTGTTTGAGGATTGCGTCGAGGATTCGCCGCTCCGGCACGAACTGACGGTCAACAAGGTCCAGGCCGTCGACGGCTGGATCACTGTTCCGGATGGTCCCGGGCTGGGGGTGACGCTCAACGAGGACTTCGTGAAATCGACGCTGATCGAACAGTCGGCGTAGCGGGACCGGCGGCGGCTGGTCTCGACCCACTCGCCCGGTCTCGACTATCTTTCGCGCGCGGTCCCCTGCCTGGCCTGTCGCCGGAAGATGCCGGATGGAACATACGCTGCATCGTCAGTTGAAAGCCCTGTACGGCACGCGCCTGGAAGACCAGGAGGTGGCCGTGGAGGGTTATCGTATCGATGCAGTGTCGCGCGGCCGGCTGATTGAGATTCAGCAGGGTTCGCTATCGGCTCTGCGGAAGAAGGTGGCCTGCCTGCTGGAGCGGCACCGGCTGACGATTGTGAAACCTCTCGCCGCCCGCAAACTGCTGATCAAGCGGGACCGGGCGGGGGGAGAGGTGATCGGTCAACGGCTCAGCCCGGCCCATGAGACGCTGTGGGATCTGTTTCCGGACCTCGTCCACTTTGTGGAGGTCTTTCCGCATCCGCGGCTGACGCTCGAAGTGCTGCTGACCGAACAGATCGAGTACCGCTGCCCGTTCAAGCGCCGGCGGAATCGTGGACGGGACTTCCGGGTGGAAGATCGCGAACTGCAGTCCGTGGTCTCACGACACAAGCTGCGGACGACGACGGATCTGATTCGCCTGCTGCCGGCGTCGCTGCCGCCGGAGTTTACGACCGCGGACCTCGCACGAGAAATCGGCCTTCCTCGCTGGCATGCCCAGAAGATCGCGTACTGTCTGCGTCAGACCGGTGCGGCGGAGACGGTCGGCAAGCTCCGCGGCGGCTGGATTTATGCGCTGACTCAGAAACGTCGCAAAGCAGCGTGAGGTGTACGCGACACCGGCAGGTCGCTGCCAATGCGACACTTCAGCAGCCAGTCGAAGAACTGGAGACAGACAGGAATGTCTGTCCCACCTGAAGCGAATTTCTCGGAAAAGGTGGCCCAGACATTCCTGTCTGGGCGTTTCGCTGGAATTCTTGAACGCGTTGTGAATCGGCACGGGCGCGCCGTCCGTAGTACGCCGAGGAACCGAGTCAGTAATTCCTTGGCGGATCGATCGTGGTCACGCCGCGATCTGAGATCCCGGCAGCTCGTCGGCGACCGACTCGATCTGAGGTCGTTCGATCTGCGACTGGCGTTCGGCGTAGCCGATCAGCAGCGCCATTTCGCAGAGCCGGTTGATCTGCCGCGGGATTCCGCCCGAGAGTTCGTAAACGGCACGCAACGCGTCGTCCGTGAAGATCGGCTGCCCGGCGCCGACTGCGGCCAGGCGATGCCGGACATATTCGGCGGTTTGCGGTTCGGTCAGCGGCTGGAGGGCGCACGCGAACGACAATCGTTCGTCGAGGCGGTGGACGCGCCGCAGCATTCCCAGCAGTTCCGGCCGCCCCCACAGGACCAGTGCAAACTCCGTCTTACCGGGGCGATGCAGGTTGAGCAGCGACTGCAGCGACTCGAAGACGCGCCGGTCTTCGATCAGATGGGCGTCGTCGATCGAGATCACCGGCGGACGATGTTCCGCGGTCAGCGCCGTCAGCCGCGCTTCGAGCCGCCGAAGGACGAAATCGAGCCCCAGGCTGCTGTCGAGTTGAGCGTCCCCGCCGGCGTCGAGCCGTACGGCGATGTCGGTGATCAGCTCGGCGGGGCTGAGCTGCGGATATTGAATCGAAGCGACCGGCCCCCGGTCCTCTGCCGTCAGTTGCCAGGCGATGTCGGCGAGGTAGGTCTTTCCGCACCCCGCGGGGGCGACAATGACGGCGCCTTCGTGCTGCTGCTGGAGCAGGAATCGCAGCTTGAGCAATGCGGCCTGCTGCGACGGAGCCGGGAAGAACGATTCCAGCCGGGTCGCCGCGCTGAAGGGCGTTCGTCGGAGCTGCCAGTGGTTCTCGTACATGGGTCCGAACCTCCGAGACGGGGCCTACGGGTCGATGACGGGGGGCTGTCGCAACGGATTGTCGAACGTCGGCATCGGTCGTCCTGCCGGCTGGATTTTCTCGTCGATGGCCTCAATGGTGCCGGTCAGCCACGCCGCCCGGACCAGCGGTTCCTGCCGCACCCGAGGCTCCGGTTCGGTTGCTTCCGCAGTCTCGAAGGCGGCCTGAGCGATATTGTCCGTGGAAACATGCGCCGGCCGCCCGCCCGCTGCGAGTCTGACGGGAGCGAGGCTGGCGGATTCCGCGGGGCGTGCCAGCGCAACCTTCAGAGGGACATCGTCGGTCGCGGTTGAGTCGACGACCTTCGGGGTTTGATCGAGTTTCCAGGTCTGAAAGACGGCGTACGAAAGACCGACAACGCTACAGACCACAAGCAGTCCCGTCAGCGACTTCAGGCGACGACTGACGGACGGGGCCGATCGGGATTCCCGGACGGGAACCGATGAGCCAGTGACCTCCATGCCACACACTCCACGGACAGACAATCTGCGCACCACGCCGGCGGCGCTCTTCCCGCATTATCGGCGAGCCAAGTCGCCGACATGAGCCGCGCTCCGTCTGCGGCCGGCGCGGCGTCTGTTTCACGAGTGACGCGAAGCCGTTGAGGGGCGAGGTTAATGGGACAGACCGTGAGATTTCTCGCACGAAATGGGCATTTGGCTGGCCGGGGACTTACAATCGCCGGGACCGTTTCACAGGACCGGAGCCAGACTACTGTTTTCCCAGTTGACACCTACTGGTTACGCAGTAGAATTGGCCCATGTTGCGGAATCTGCCGGAGCACACGTATGGCACGTCCACGAACCCCCCATCCAACCCCCTCGGAGCTGGAGATTCTCAAGCTTCTCTGGGAGCGCGGTCCGTTGACCGTCCGCGAGGTGGTGGAAGTCGAAGAGGCCGATCAGAAGTCGCGGGCTTATACGTCCGTCATGAGCCTGATGAACGTCATGGCCGAAAAAGGGCTCGTTTCCCGCGAGCCGGAAGGCCGGGCGTTTCGCTACCGCCCGGAAGTCACCCGCGAAGTCACCCAGACGCAACTGGCGACCGATCTCTGGTCGCGCGTCTATGGAGGCGCCACCAGCACGCTGGTGGCCCATCTGCTGGAGCAGTCGCAGCCGTCGGAAGACGAATTGAACGCCATCCGTGAGCTCCTCACCCGGTTCGAGCGGCCCGAGGAGGCTCAATAATGTTCGAACTCTGGCTCGGACCGTTTGCGGAAGCCCTGCTCCATTTTCTCTGGCAGGGGGCGCTGATTGCGGCGCTCGCCGGCATCGGCCTGATCCTGCTGAAAAACCCTCGTCGGCGATACGGACTGCTGCTGGTCGGCCTGGCCGCCTGCACGATGTGCGTGCCGGTCACCGGTGCGTGGCTGGTGTGGCGCGATCTGCGGATCGACTCCGCGCAGCTCTCCCAGGACGACTGGCTGCTGGCCGAGTTTGCCGCCGCGACGGCGATTGAAGTTTCGCAACCTGCCGCCGACTGGACGTGGCAGCGATTGCTTGTGCTGGGCTGGACGTTTGGCGTCGGGTTGTGCAGTTTGCGGCTGCTGCTGGGGGGCTGGGGGGTCGTCCGTCTGCATCGGGGCCTGAAGCCGGCTCCCGAGAGCTGGGAGATTTCCATCCGGCGGATGGCCGGTCTGTTCGGCTGGTCGCGTGCACCACGGGTCGCGCTGTCCGCGCACGTGGGCGAACCGCTGGCCCTGCTGTGGTGGAGGCCAGTCGTGGTCCTCCCCGCCGCCTGGGCGCTGTCGATCCCCCCCGCGGTGCTGGAATCGATCCTGGCCCATGAATTTGCGCACCTGTATCGCTGGGATCTGTGGATCAACGCGGGGCAGCGGATTGTCGAGGCATGTCTGTTCTATCACCCCGCGGTCTGGTGGATGTCGAACCGTCTGCGTCTGGAACGCGAACTGATCTGTGATGAACTGGCCGTCAGCCGAATCGGGCAGCCGCTGCAGTATGCCCAGGCTTTGGAGTACGTCGCACGGTCCCGCATATCGCGGCCCGGCGTGTTGTTTGCAGCCTCACTGGGAGACACTCACATGGATCTACTGCAACGCGTCAAGCGCGTCCTGGGAGTGCCGACGTCGGCCTCGCCGGGCCGCTGGTGGCCTGCAGGCGTCGCGGCCCTGCTGGTTCCCGCCGGGATCTGGATGGCGAGCCCCGGCTGGCTCCCGTCGGCGATCGGCGACGACGATCGCAAGGAAGCCCGCGACGACGATGACGAAAGTCCCGAGCAACGCAAACTGCGGGAGCTCCGTCGGGAACTCGAACGCGCCCACGACCGCATTCATCAGCAGGAGCGGGAGATCCGCGAACTGCGCGAAGGCCGCGACCGTCGCCCCGACGGTCCGGGTCGCAGTCCGGAAGATCGACGTCCTCCGGAAGGACGACCGGACGGCCCCGATCTGGGCGGGCTGCCCCCCGAGGCGCGGGAGAAGATGCAGCGTCACATGGCTGAGATGCGCGAGATCATGATGCAGCATCACCGCGGCGGGCCCGGCCGCGGTCCGGAAGATCGCCCGCATCCCCCGGAACACCGGGAAGGGATGGACCACGCCGGTCCGCCGCGCGGCCCGTTCGGCGGTCACGGCGGACCGGGGCGCGAAGGCTTCCACCCGCCCCGCGAAGTCCTGGCGGAAGTGATGGACGTCGTGCGGGATTTGAAGAACGAAGTCAGCGAGCTTCGTCGCGAGGTCCATCAGCTTCGCGAACGTCCGCACGGCGACCAGCCGCCGCACATGCGCGGCGAAGGCCCTGGGCGGCCGTTCCAGCCGCAGATGATCCATCGTCCCGACGGTCCGCCGCGGGATGGCCAGCCGCCGGCCGTTCGCGAACGTCGTCCCGACGGCGAAGGCCCGGGCCGCCCGCATCAGCCGGAATTTCTGCGCCGTCCCGAAGGACGCCCGGAGGGGCGCGGCCCCGGTCGTGACGGTCCTCCCACCGTGCGCGAGCGGGGACCGGAGGAACGTGGTCCAGACCGTTTACGTCCGGCTCCCGATCGCCCGCGTCGTCCCGAGGGCGAGAAGGAAGACAGGGGCAAAGGGGCCGACGTCGCTCCCGAGCGCGTGGCGCCTGAGGCTGCCGTCGTGAACGTCGATCAACCGCTCGAAGCCGCCCCCTCTCCGGAGACGCCGGTGGCGGACACGGCCAGCGACGCCCCGGCTTCGGCCGATGCGCCGGCGAAGAGCGACGACAAGTAATCTTGTCCGCAAGATGCGACGGACTGAAGGCCCCGGTCGACCTCGTGTGGACCGGGGCCGGTTCGTTGAGTGATGACGGTTGCGATAACCATCGTTTCGCCTTGTGCCCCAACGGGCATTGTTGAATCATGGCTGCAGTCGCCGGATGATCCGTGGCGACCTCGATTGCGGCTTTCAGCAGGAAGTTTTCCATGCGTCCCTGGACGATGATTGTCTGGTTCAACCTGCTCCTGCTGGCCGGTTGCGGGCGTCCCGCCGGTCCGCCCGTCCCGGCGACGACGGAGATTTCCGCCAAGCCCGAGTCGCTCGTCACAGAAGCCGCCGAGTGGCTGCCCGGTCCGGATGACTGGCCGATGTGGCGCGGCCCCGGCGCGGACGGCGTCGGCATCGGCCCCGCCGTCCCGACGCACTGGACCGACACGGAGAACGTCGTCTGGAAGGTCAAGATTCCTGGCCGCGGTCATTCGTCGCCGATCATCGTGGGCGAACGAGTCTATCTGGAGACGGCCGACGAAACGGCGCTGAAGCAGTCAGTGGTCTGCTTCGAACGGGCCGACGGGAAGCAGCTCTGGCAGACGACGTTATTCGAGGGGAACTTCGAAACCGCGGTGCACGCCGAGAACACGCAGGCGACGAGTACGCTGGCCTGCGATGGCGAACGTCTGTTTGCTGTGTTTCTCAACGACCGCAAGATCCGGGCGGTTGCGCTCGACCTCGACGGCAAAGAGCTGTGGAAGACGGACGTCGGCAGCTTCGCGTCCAAGTTCGGCTATTCGGCGTCACCAACCCTCTACAAGTCTCTCGTGCTGCTGGCCGCCGATCACCAGCAGGGGGGCTATCTGGCGGCCCTCAATCGCGTCACCGGGGACATCGTCTGGCGAAAGTCGCGCCCGGCGAAGTCGAGCTATGCCTCGCCCCGCGTCGTGACGCTGGGGGGCAAGGATCAGCTCGTGATCTGCGGCTGCAACGTCGTCGAGAGCTTCGATCCGCTGACGGGCGACCGGCTCTGGTCGACGCCGGGGACTGCCGAAGCCGGCGTCGGGTCGCCGGTGATTGCCGGCGACCTGGTGATCGCCAGCGGCGGTTTTCCCGAGCAGGAGACGATCGCCGTCAAGTCCGACGGCACCGTCGCCTGGAAGGAAAACGTCAAGTCGTACGTGCCGTCGCTGCTGGTTTACGAGCGGAAGCTCTACATGGTCAACGACGACGGCATCGCCCGCTGCTACGACGCGGAGTCGGGCAAAGAGCTCTGGAAACACCGGATCAGCGGCAATTTCCGGGTCTCGCCGGTCGAATCGGGCGGCAACATCTTTACGACGGACATGTCGGGGAAGACGACGGTGTTCCGGGCCAATGCTGAATGGTACGAGCAGATCGCCGAGAACCAGCTCGGCACGGAAGGCTTCGCCAGTCCCGCCGTCAGCCGCGGGCAGCTCTTCCTGCGCGTGGCGGATGATTCGCACGGCCCGCGTCAGGAGTGGCTGTACTGCATCGGCAATCCGTAGGGCAGGCTCCCGCGTGCCGAAATCGGCTGTCAAATGCTCGAAGGGTGCGGCCTCCTTGAGAAGACCACGCCCTTCGAAGACTCAGGGCGTGCCACCCGGTGAGTCCTCCGTTACCGCACCACTACGCAGCCTTCTGCCGGGCGAGGAGGGCGTCGAGCGTCCAGGCGCCGACGCCGTTGGCCATCACCAGCAGCATCGCGCCGATTAGCGCCGAGTTCTTCATGAATTGAATCGTCTGCTCCTGGATCTGCTGGGCGTTCTCCGCCGGGATGTTCCAGAAGTCATGGAAGTAGTAGGTCGCCAGGACCAGGAACACAGCCAACAGCCCGGCTCCGATCCGCGGCCGAAGGCCAAGCACCAGCGATGCACTTCCTGCGATGAGGAAGACGATCGCGCCGGCGAGCATCACCTGCGGCACGGGGACCCCTTCGGAGCCCATATAGCCCGCGATCGCGTTGAAGTTGGGAATCTTGTTCCCGACCGCGCTGAGAAAGAAGATCGCCGACAGGAGCACCCGCCCGCTCACACTCAACAGACCCTGCACAACATTCGACATGATTCGTTCCTGACCAAAAAGTTCTCGGATTTCGCCCACACTCGGGACATTTACGGATTCGATGGAGATGCCCGGACAGGAATGTCCGGGCCACCCCTTACCGTGATTTCTCTGGTGGGACAGACATTCCTGTCTGTCCTCATTCGCTTGCCGGCACTCTTACGGCAGATCAAACAGCAGCAGTTCCGCGTCGTCGCTGGCCCGCACCGGCAGGGCCGACTCGTTCTCAATCGCCAGCGCATCGCCGGGCGACAGTTCCTGATCGCCGACCGCCACCGTCCCCCGCAGCACCTGCAGCCAGGCTGCCCGCTGCGGATCGAGCGCCGCCACGACTTCGTCGCCGGGGGCCAGGTTCGTAGCCCAGAGGAGTGCATCCTGCTGAATCGTCAGCGACCCGTCGCGGCCGTCGGGAGAGGCGATCAGCCGCCAGCGCCCGTGCTGATCGGCGCGGGGAAACGGCCGCTGGTCGTAGCTCGGTTCGAGCCCCGGTTCGCGCGGCAGCAGCCAGATCTGGTAGAGGTGGACCGGCGTCGTCGGCGACGGGTTGAACTCGCTGTGGCGGATGCCTCGCCCGGCGGTCATCCGCTGGACTTCGCCCGGCCGGAGGACTTCGCCGTGCCCGAGACTGTCCTTGTGCTCCAGCTCTCCTTCGAGGACGTAGGTGAGGATTTCCATATCGCGGTGGCCGTGCATGCCGAAGCCTTCGCCCGGCGCCACGCGGTCGTCGTTGATGACGCGGAGGGTGTGAAAGCCCATCGCCGCGGGATTGTGGTAATCGCCGAAGGAGAAGGAGTGCCACGTGTCGAGCCAGCCGTGCTGGCGATGCCCCCGGTCGGCCGCTTTGCGAACTTGGAACATGAGAGGCTCCTTTCAGAAAGTGACTGTCGCGTCGATAGTTTACATGTCGTGTATATGGCCAAAAAAAGAGACGTCGTTCAGGCCGAGTCGTCGGAGGGCCAGCCGGCCCGCAGCTTCTCCAGCAGACGGCTGAGTGTCTGCAATTCGTCGGCCTTCAACCCCTGCGCCAGCTCGGCTTCGAGGCCGGCCACCAGCGGATCGAGCAGTTCCAGGGCCGCCAGGCCCGACGGCTGCAGTTCCACGTAGACCACCCGCCGGTCCTCGGTGCAGCGACGGCGTTGCACATGCCCGGCCTGTTCCAGCCGGTCGATCAGTCCGGTAATCCCGGGGACCACGGTGACCGTGCGGGAGGCGATCTCCAGGATCGGCAGCGGTTTTCCTTCGCCCCGCAGGATGCGGAGAATGTTGTACTGCGACGGCGTCAGCCCGTGCTGCCGGAACAGCCGGTCGAATTGAATCTGCACGCGGTCGGTGGTGCGGGACAGATTCAGCAGAGCCTCCTGCGCCAGCGACGCAAACGGCTGCCGCTTCTTCAGCTCCTGCTGCAACTTCCCGGCGGCCATCGTTTCGTCTCCTGCGAGCTGCGCGTCGTCTGAAATTACTTTACGCGTTAACTATCGTCCTGTCAACAGGTGCGGGGAGAGTTTTTTTGTAGGGCCGGCTGTGCCGGCCGGCGGGGTCAGCGCGCATTTCCACCACCCGGTGATCCATCCGCGTGCCACTGGCGGCTTGCCCGCTGGTGCGCTTCAGATTTACGATTCAACGGATCCTTCGCCGGAGTCGAACCATGCCCCTGCACGACTGGAATCGGATGTCCGACGGGCAGTTTCATCACTTCCACAATGCCTGGATCTACCAGCTTGCAGAAGCCTTGAACGCAGGGCTGCTCGCGTCTGAGTTTCTGGCGGCCGGCGAACCAGCGGCCATCGCTCACGAAGTGGCATCGGACTCACAAGCCTCTGAAACCATGCGCTACGAACGCAAGCGCGACCGGCTGACGATCCGGCATGTTTCCGGGAACCGGGTCGTCGCCGTCGTGGAGATCGTTTCGCCCGGCAACAAGTCGAGCCGGGCGCGGTGGGAGGCGTTTCTGGGCAAGGCGGTCGACTTTCTGGAAGCCGGCGTCCATCTGCTGCTGATCGACTTGTTTCCGCCAGGGAGGTTCGATCCCGAGGGATTGCATGCGGCGCTGTGGGACCGGCTGACGGGGACTCCCACGACACCCCTGCCGGCGGACCAGCGGCAGTTCGCCGCTTACGCCGCGGGTGAAACGGTCGAGGCCTTCATCGAGCCGCGCGGCGTCGGGTCGCCGCTGCCGTCCGCCCCGCTGTTCCTCGCCCCCGGCTGGTACATTTTGCTGCCGCTGGAAGAGACCTACATGGCGACCTGGCAGGCGTACCCGGAACCGTGGCGGAAGCTCTTGTAGGGCCGGTCGCGCCCGGCCGGATGGGTTCCTTGCCACACTAACTGCGGAGTGATGCTGAATGAACTCACGTCGTCGCGGGGTTTGGCTCCGCCGTTATTACTTCGCAAGTCCTTTCAAAAACTCGCTGAACGAATCGGCATCTCGGCCGAAGTTCCAGGAGCCCGTGCCATGCTCGGCGGTGTCGACGGGAGCGTCGTTGCCGTCGGACTTCGACAGGTCGAGCACGAACGGGTCGCCGCTGTGGCTGGCGATGACCAGGAGGTGCGGAGGCCAATCTTCAATCGGTTGCTGCTCGACGGGGTTGAAGGAGTACCCCTGCTGTGCCTCGATGAGTTCGCTCGCACCGAACAACTGCAAGTGATTGTAAAACGTACGATTGGAGATTGTCACATTGATCGGCGAGAACCTCGTCAAGAAGTCGAGATAGATGTCGGGCAAGGTCCAGCGGGCCGTGATGCGTTGGATATCTTCCGGCGCTGCGGGCGATAGCCATGCCGTCGGATTCGCCGGGTCTTGATGCTGCTTCCGCTGTTCGGCCAGCTTCTTGTCGAAGCGGCTCACGACCTTTTCAAAGGGGGTCGTCGGTTTGTCGAGCGCGGGATGTCGAACTGGCTCGGAATAACCCTGGCCCTCGGGAAATCCGCCTTTCGCCCAGACGGCGATCTCGGCGATTCGCAGATCTTGCTCCTTCCAAAATCCTGGATCCGTGGGCAGGTTCCGATCGAAGGCCTGATTGCTGTGCGTTGCAAGGCATTTGATCGCCTTACCGCGATCTGCCAGAGAAAACGTTGCATCGGCAGCCAGCCTGGCCAGTTCCTCGTAAGCCCCCCGACCTGACGTCTTGATGAAGCCCAGGATACTCCAGTAGCGAATGCGTGGATCGGTCAGGCCCCGCTGAAAGACCTGGGAAAGGTCGCTGTCCGCTTCGCTGACGGCACGAGCCAGCGTCGAGCAGGCAGTTTCGCGCATGTGTTCGACCGGCCCCTCCAGAGCATAGTCGGCCAGCATTTTCTTCGCCTGATCGTCGCCACTCTCGGCCGCCTTGGAAAGCTTGCTGATGATTGAATGGGCCACTCCGCCGTCCTTGGCGGAAAACAGCTTTGCTCTGAGATCTTCAACGCTCTTGGCCACGAACTCGTTCCTTTCAATTCGCTCTGCTCTGCGCCCGCCATGATTGAATCGAGTTCGTCAACGTACCCATTCGCCTTGCAAGATTCGCAGCAGCGTTCATTGCAGCCCCATTGCCACCAGTTTAGGCGCTGCTCGATCCGATGGCGCTTTCCAGGCCCGGAATCCGCGTGTCGGCAGGTGGATAGGGCCGGTCGCGCCCGGCCGGATGGGCCTTTGCGCCCTACCACACCAGCCGATTCCGCGGCGCGAGCGCATCCGCCGGTCGTTGCGATTGAATCTTCTGTTTCTCCGCCGGCAACGAGAGATTCCGAAGTCCCGCGGCTTCGAGGCGTTCGGTGGTGAGCAGCGGGAACACGGCTCCCGGCGGTGTGAATTGATCGGCGCGAAACCAAGTCGTAATCTGATTCCCCGACGCGTCCACAACTCGCAGGCCCCATGTCTTCCATGCCGGTCGTTCGATGACCCACCGTACTTCGCTGACCCATGCGGTTTCGTTTGACGGGATCGGTCCGGCACGCAGAATGATTTGCGCGGCGTCCTGCTTCATGACGGTCCAATCCCAGCGCTCTTCCCAGCGATCGGGAACTCCCGGCCCGCCCGGCCCGGTGAGCAGAACTACCGTATCGACGAATGAGTCATAGATCGCGTTGTCGATTCCGTTCCACCCAATCGGACCACGGCGGAGGGGTCTTTCCCCTTGCGGGACCGGAAACGAGCGAAACTCGTCGCCGTCCAAATTCACGTCCAGAACCTGGTTCGCACGTCGTGCGATCGCCGCCGAATCATCCACTGCAATTTTTGGGGCATGACCGGCATTTCCCGGAAAGGGAATTACCGAGATCTGGAGATCGCCTTTTCCATCCCAGTCGAGCCGGCAGAGCGACGCCTTCTCCGTCTTCAACACCAGATCCCTGCGCACGCGACGAAACGCCAGGCTTCCGGGCCGTCTGCCGCTCGTGAACTTCGCTTTCCACCGCTGGAGAATTTCCGCCACGCTCAGCTCGTGAGTCGGCTCAACATCCGGCGGATCGAGAACGGCTCTCGGCGGCGCGATCGGAGAATCAGCGCCCCGAACATGACACGAGAACAGAATCGCAGACAGCACAAATGCAATCCGAATCGGCATCTTTGACTCCTTCCGTGGAACTCTGATTGAGTGCATTCGAGCAGGGCAGGCTCCCGCCTGCCGCAATGTGCTCTCATCGCCACAAGCCGGCAGGCGGGAGCCTGCCCTACCAGACCAGCCGGTTTCGCGGCACGAGCGCATCGGCCGGGCGTTGTGATTGAAGCTTTCGGGGTTTCCCAGGTATCGAATGGTTTCGAAAACCTGCCGCTTCCAGACGCTCGGGCGAAAGACCTGGATACTCTTCGATCCGTTGAATATCGCCATCGGTTCGATACCAGGTGGAGATTGTCTTTCGGTTGCGATCAAACACACGCATGCCGCATGTCTGCCAGAACTGACGTGCGATGGCCCAGCGGATTTCGCTGAAGAGACGCTTTTCTGCTTTGTTACGAGGCTTCGCCTGCAGCATGACGAGCGTCGAATTCTGCGACAAAACGGTCCATTCCCAGGAGTCGGTCCAATCGCCCGGAGTATCGGGCCAGCCAGGGCCAACCAGTTGCCGGGGCATCTCCCGGATCAGTAACGTCGCGTGCGGGAAACCGAGCCAGTTGAAAACGAAGTTCTGCCGCTGAAGAGCGGGCCAAGCCTCAAAACTGTCTCTCGCAAGATCCACGACAATGAATTCGTTGCCAGACTGACCGAGCATCTTCGCGTCGTCGGCCACTCGAGTGTATCGAGCGTCGACGTGCGGGCGAAACGATCCGCGGGGCACCAGGACGACTCCCCACGAGTTGACGCGAAACGGATTCACAACGAGCTGCCAGTTGCCGTTTCCATCCCAGAAGAATTCACATTGCGATTCCTTCGCAGTCCAAAAGATCTCGTCCTGTATCACCCGGTAAAACGTAAGGCGCCCGGGCCGGTCACAACCCCCGAATCCCGTCTTCCACCGTTCCAGAATCTCCACCAGTTCGAGCTGAGGCGGATTCTCGAACTGCAGCGCGGAGACAGGCCCGTCATGTGCCCGCGCATCGGTCGCCAGCGCGATGAGGCTCAGTACAAGAACGATTCGAATCGGCACGTTTGACTCCCTTCCGTGGAATAGCGGTCACCAGCGTATTCTGCCGGAGACGGCTGTTCACTGGAAGGCGAGTTTCAGGTCAACCTGCATCTGCCGGGGCTTCGCGAAGACGCTCCAGCCGCCGGCCACCCCGTTTTTCCGTGTTCGTCGAAGACAAGGCAGCCGCATTTCGGCAGGCAAGAGCGTGCCCTACTTCTTTGCCCGCTTCGCCTTCCACGCCGCGATGATCCCCTCCGGATCATCTTCGAACGCTTCCCGGCAGCCCGTGCAGCAGACGTAATAGGTCTGACCGGCGTGGGTCACCGCGATCGTGCCCCGGCCGCCGGTCACGATGCATTCCGGGCCGTTGCTGTCGACCGCCGCCAGCTTCGTTCCCTGCCGCTGGCAGCCGATCTCGGCGACGCGGGCGTAGAACGACTGCGGGCCGTTCTTCTTCTCCAACAGCCAGATCACCCGGTTCTCGTTCTGTACGGACAGCGTGACGCGCTGCAGTTCCCCCTGCTCCGCGGGGGGAGACTCCAGCACAAGCTTCGTCTCTTTGGGATTCCACTGGCCGGTCAACCGGACGGGGGCGCCCTCTTTCGGCACGACGCTCAGCACGTGTTCTCCGGAGGCGGGATCGAACGTCAGCAGGGCCGACTGCCAGTGCTTGCCGTCCTTGACGGTCCAGCGCAGCCCGGTCGATTCCTTCTTCAGGTCCCAGACGACTCCCGCCGTCTCCTGCCAGGCCCCCTGGTTCGAACCCCGCCGGACCTGCCCCACCGCCCGCCATTCGCCGACGAGATCCTTCCACGGCTGCAGCGCGGCGACGATGGCCGGCGTATCGACCGGAGCCTGGCCGTCGTCGCCGGAGAGGCCGGTCAGCACGGCCAGGCAGGCGGCGAGCAGTCCGCCGGTCCGCAGCGTGCGCCAGGACTGTTGAGAATGCCGCAGCATGTTGTCCCTCTCCTGAAAGTCGTCGTGGGTCTGCAGGTTATTGAACACCACAACGACGAATTCGGCGACGGGGATCTGGCGGAAGTACGGAATAACGGGAGACTTCGCGGCCGCACGGCAATCCCGCGCGGCCCGGCGTTTCCAGGCGGAGTTTCGGAACGAAGAGGGTTGCGGAAGCGTTTGTTCATGGTTTCGGCCCCGATTCTGTTTGACGGCTGGCCGGTTCGGGACGTATCATCCACGAATCAACGCTGCTTGATGAATCTGCGGATTCCGGTCCCGTCGCAATGCCCGCGACAACCGGGTCCCAGTTTGGCCGCCGACCGACCCGCCGGAGTTCCCGCCGCATGGCCCTGACCACTCCCCGCACCCAGATTGTCGCAATTCTGCTGACTGGCTGTTTGACGTCAGCCTCGGCCCAGGAGCCGACCATCAGCGGTATGGTTCCGGGAGCCTTGAAGCCGGGCGGACCGCAAGCGGTGGTCTTCACGGGGGGCAATCTGCAGGGCGCCCGCGGGCTCTGGACCAGCGTCCCCGTCGAAGCGACGCTCGCGGCCGATGTGCCGGAGAACGGCAAAGCGGCCGACAAGGTGACGCTGACGGTCAACGTGCCGGCCGAGACGCCCGTGGGCGTGCATGCGCTGCGCGTGGTCACCGATCATGGTACGTCGCTGGTGCGGCTGTGCGTAATTGACGATTTGCCGTCCGTGGCGCAGGCGGGCGCGCCGACTGCGATGGCGATGGCCCAGCCGATTCCCGTCCCCTGCGCGGTCGATGGCGCGGTCGCGAATCTCACGACTCAGTTCTACAAGTTCACCGCCGCCGCCGGTCAGACCCTGTCCTTCGAAGTCCTTGCGCATCGGATCGGTTCGGCCCTCGATCCCACGATTCGCATTCTCGATGGCCGCGGACGCGAGCTGGCGTTCAACGACGATGCACCGGGGATCTATGGCGACAGCCGGCTGACCTATACGTTCCGCGACGCGGGAGAGTACACCGTCGAGCTGCGTGACGTCCGTTACCAGGGGGGCGCATTCCGTCTGCGAATTGGAGATTTCCCCTGTGTGTCGACTCCCTATCCGCTCGCGGTGCAGGCGGGGACGCAGGCTTCGATTCAGTTCGCAGGGAGCTCAATTGAGGGCCTGCCGCCGGTGACGGTGGCCGCTCCGACCGAGCCGTTCGTGACCGCAATTCCCGTCAGCGTGCGCCGGCCGGGCGGACAGAGCAGCGGATTCGCGTCGCTGACGGTCGCGGCTCAGCCGCAATTCCTGGAGCAGGAGCCGAACAACGCCCCCGAGGAAGCCAACCGGCTGTCGGGGGGGCAGGACATCAACGGTCGATTCGAGACGGCCGGCGACGTCGACCGTTTCGTCTTCGCCGCCAAAAAGGATCAGACGCTCGTCTTCAGCGGCATCGCTCGACAGGTCGGCTCCCCGGCGGATCTGGTGATGAAAGTCGTCAATGCCCAGGGAGGTCAGGTCGCCGCCGTCGAAGACACCGGCACCGGCGAAGGGATTCTGACCGCGAAGTTCCCCGCCGACGGCGACTACGCGCTGGTCGTGGAAGAGTTGAGCCGGCGCGGCGGCCCCGATCTCGCCTGGCGGGTGGCCGTCGCCGATGCCGCGACGCCGTTCACCCTGGCGGCGTCGAGCGATACATTGAACATTCCCGCGGGAGGAACCGCGGCCGTCACGGTCACCGCGACCCGGCCCGGCTTCGCCGGACCGATTGAGTTGAGCCTGCCCGGATTGCCGGCAGGGCTGACCGCCAGCCGGACGGTCCTCGGACCGGGCCGCACTGTGGCGGTGATGACGGTCACCGCAGCCGCCGATGCCCCGGTCGGAAGCCTGCAGGCAGTCAAGCTGCTGGGCACGGCGAAGATCGGCGACCGTGACGTTCAGATGGCATCCGATGTCGCCACGCCGATCAAAGCCCGCAACGCCACGCTGCGTTATCTGCCGGAATCGATCGAAACGGCGACGGCCGCCGCCATTGCGCCGCCGGCGCAGCTCGCGCTGGCCATGGACAAGACAGACGTGGTCTTCGGACCGCACCTGACGGCGACGGTCAAAGTGACGGCGACGCGCGGCATGGGCCTCGACGAAGCGGTGACCCTGGCCGTGACGCCCGATAAGGAAGGCGTGCCGGCCAACATCACGGTGGCGGTGAAGCCGGTCGAGAAGGGCAAGAACGAAGTTGAGATTGCGATCACGGGGACCGATAAGGCCCCGCTGGGCGAGTTTACGGTGGCCCTGCAGGGAACGCTGAAGCAGGACAAGACCACCGTGATCCAGCCCGCCCCGGCGCTGCGGCTGATCCTGCAGCCGGTCATTCAGGCGGCTCTCGATCCCGCCGGCGGCAAGCTGGCCCGCAATGGCAAGCACACGGTGAAAGTGAATGTGACACGCAACCCCGCGTTTTCCGGTCCGGTCACGGTCACGCTGCAGAACCTCCCCAAGGGGGTCACTGCCGCGCCCGCGACGATTCCCCCCGAGGCCTCGACGGCGGACATCGAGCTGACCGCCGCGGAAGACGCAGCCGTCGGCGCCGTCGCCAACCTGTCGGCCAAGGTGGAAGTCATGGCGGGAGCCGCCAAGGTGGAAGCGGTCTCGGGGAACGTGGGACTGACGGTGGAATAGGGGATTTCAGAAAATCCGAAGTCCGAAACGGACACAAAGAGAACAGGACAGAGCATCGGGCCGGTGCGGGCCACGCGGAGCGTGGCGAAGAGGCGTTCCCAGGCAGAGCCTGGGAACGAGTTAAGACGAAGACCACGCCCATCGAAGACTCTGGGCGTGCCGCCCGAGGCTGAGCCAGTTTTTCCAACTGACAACTGACAACTGACAAATCACCAAGAACAAATTCACCAACTCCCAAGGAGTTTCTCCATGCCCAGCCTTCGCACGATGTTGTGGCTGATCGTCGTCGGACTGACGGCTGTTGAGGCCCGCGCCCAGAGCAGCGATCGTCCCGAATCGGTCGGGCAGCCAGTGCAGCTCCAGCTCGAACCGGGTCGTTTCCCGCTGGTCGGCAAGCGGGCGCAGCAGCAGTTGGTGCTGACCGGCAAGTACGCCGGAGAGGAACTGCGCGACCTGACCGGCGTGGCGAAATTCGAATCCTCCGACCCCAACGTCGTCCGGATCGACGGGATGATCGTCCGCCCCGTCGGGGATGGAGCAGCGAAGATCACCGCCGTCGTCGGACCGCTGACCGCGGTCGTCGAGGTCCAGGTCTCGAAGATGGGGGATCCGGCGCCGATCAGTTTTAAGAACGAAACCCAGATGGCGCTGACCAAGTCGAGCTGCAATATGGGGGCCTGCCACGGCTCTCCATCGGGTAAAGGGGGCTTCCGCCTGTCGCTCCGGGCCTACGATCCCGACCTCGACATCATGACCCTCCGCAGCGAGTTCTTCGGCCGTCGGGTCAACCCGATGAATCCCTCGGAAAGCCTGCTGCTTAAGAAGCCGCTGATGGAAGTCTCCCACGCCGGCGGCAAACGGATCAAGAAGGGCGATGCGGCCTACCAGGTCCTGGAAAACTGGATCGCCGAAGGACTCCGCGTCGACTCGCCGACCGAACCGGATCTGGTGAAGCTCGAGCCGATTCCCGCCGTGCGAATTCTCAAGGCTCCCGCGGACCGGCAGCAGATCGCCGTGATGGGGCACTTCAGCGACGGCTCGGTCCGCGACCTGACCGCCCTGACGGACTTCACGTCGTCGGCGGAAGCCGTCGCCTCGGTCAACGCCGACGGCCTGGCGACAAAGATGGGTCGGGGCGAGGCCGTGATCCTGATGCGGTATCTCGATAAGACCGCCGTCACGCCGGTGACCTTCCTCGAAGACGTGCCGGGATTCGCCTGGACCAATCCCCCGGAGCACAACTTCGTCGACGCGCTGGTGTTCCAGAAGCAACTCCAGATGCAGATCCTGCCCTCGGAGCTGTGCACCGACGACGAGTTCCTCCGGCGCTCGTACCTGGACCTGACCGGCCGGCTGCCGACCCTGACCGAGACGCAGACCTTCCTGGCGGACGTCAGCCCGAGCAAGCGGTCGGCCCTGATCGATCAGTTGCTCGACAGCGAGGACTTCGCCTCGTACTGGTCGCTGAAGTGGGCCGACGTGCTCCGGTCGAACAGCAAGAAGCTGAAGGTCGCCGGCGTCCACAAGTTCAAGCGGTGGATCTACGAGTCCGTCCGCGACGATAAGCCGTTCGATCAATTCGCGAAAGAACTGCTGACCGCCCAGGGGAGCGTCTTCGAGAACCCCGCCGCCAACTACTGGCGCGCCAGTCGCGACCCGCAGGACGCGGTCGAAACGACGTCGCAGCTCTTCCTCGGAGTCCGCATCCAGTGCGCGAAGTGCCACAACCACCCGTTTGAACGCTGGACCCAGGATAACTACTACGGCATCGCCGCGGCCTTCACCCGCGTCGGCCGGAAGAACACTGCCGATCCCGAGGACGAGGTGATCTTCGTGCAGAATGCCGGAGAAGTGACCCAGCCCCGGACCGGTAAGCAGATGAAGGTCCATCTGCTGCTGCAGGGGGACGTCGACGTCGCCGCCGATCAGGACCGCCGCGTCGTGTTCGCCGAATGGCTGACGAAGCCGGACAATCCGTTCTTCGCCCGCTCGCTGGTGAACCGCATGTGGGGCCATCTGATGGGACGCGGGCTGGTGGAGCCGGTGGATGATTTCCGCGACTCGAACCCGGCCTCAAACGGTCCGCTTCTGGAGGAGCTCGCCCGCCAGTTCGCCGCCAATCACTTCAGCCAGAAGTGGGCGATCCGGACGATCATGAACAGCCGGACCTACCAGCTCAGCTCGCGGAAGAACGACTTCAACAAGCAGGACGAGCTGTATAACTCGCACGCCACAACCCGCCTGCTGACCGCCGAGCAGTTGCTCGACGCGATCTGCGAAGTGACCGACATTCCCGAGCAGTTCCCCGGCATGCCGGTGGGAACGCGGGCGTCCGAGCTGGCCGACCCGCCGACGGACAACTACTTCCTGAAGGTCTTCGGCCAGCCCCAGCGCGAAATGGCCTGCCAGTGCGAGCGGTCGACCGATTCGAATCTGTCGCAGGCGCTGCAGATGATCAACGGACCGGTCGTCCACAACAAGCTGCGGGCCGACAACGGCCGGATCGCGAAGATGATCGGCGAGCAGAAGTCGGACGACGACATCATCACGACGCTGTATCTGGCGGCCCTGAGCCGTCCCCCCGTCGCGGAAGAGCTGACCGCCGCGAAACAGCACATCGCCGGCTCGACAGATCGTCGGCAGGCCCTGGAAGACGTCGGCTGGGCCGTGCTGAACTCGAAGGAGTTCCTGTTCCAGCACTGAGTTCTGTCGGGACGAGGCTGGTGAGACGGCCCAAGCCTCAAGTCATTGCCATCAGCGCCGCGAGGCCGTCATTCGACATCAACGGCTGATCCTCCGACGCCGCTTCTGCGATGGAGGATCAGCCGATTTCGAACGACGTTATTGACCAGCGTCCTATTTTCACCGTCAATGCCGACGATGTGAAATCGACTTTGAAACCGTTCCAGACCGAGAAGTGCGGCTGTTCGGCCGAAGAACTCGTCAACGAAACTTGGCGTCATGATGACCACGCCCGAAGCGTCAATTGTGATTCGCTGATCCTCCGGGATCGCGATCTCCAGTTGAAGCAGTTGCTCCCGCAGTAATCTCCCGATGTCGCGGCTGACGAAGTCCGCGGCATGGGACTGCAACACAAATACGGGATCAGTCATCGAACAGACTCACATTCTCGAACGATTCATCGTCATCTGGCGATGGCAATGAACTGTAGATCGGGCCAAGCTTTAGCGGCCTGTCCAGGCGAAACTGCAACGCTACCAACGTACCGCGCCATGGGGTTTCGAGCGACGCCAGTTCTTCAACGTCGGAGTATTCCGCATCCGGCGATCTCGGATGGACCGAGTATCCGGCGTTGCCACTGATGATCGCGAACAACCCTCCGTTCCTTCGACACAGCTCGCGCGCCAGATAGAGGCCGTACCCCGCATGGCCTTCGGATTTCGACGTCACCAACGGTTCAGCAGCTTCTCGAATCCAGCGAAGGCCATCGCCGGCCAACTCTCTGAGCCGAGGATTTGAACTTTTCTCAAAAGTCTGTTTTACGCCAATGCCACGATCGCAAATGCAGATGTGCATTTTCTGAGGCTGAGGATGGTAATTGGCGAAAAGCCACGCTGGGGACGAAATCTCGCCGTGTTTGATCGCGTTCTCAATCAATTCGGCAAAGCTGATGGAGAGAGCCTGAGCGGTTTGCTCGCTTAAGTCCATATTGTGGCGAAACAATCGAACCAGGCGACCAGCGTGCGCGTCGGTCTCAAACCGCTTGCCCGCATCAATCCGAGTGAACCCCAGGATTGTTTCAGTATCGAATCGAACGGGTTCAGATGAAGGATCACGGATTCCCTCGATGACGCCAGCCCGTTCCAGGAAGTATTTAACTCGCGGAAATTCGCTCTTGAACGTGATGTCGGCAGAATGAGCGGATGTCCACGCCGCGATGGCGCAAAGGCCATAGACGTACGCGTCTTGCGTATCGAATTGAATATTCAAGATCGGTCTCGGTCTTGAATGGCGAGAAATGCGTTCGAGCCGTCCCAGTAAACTGACCATGTCGCGAAGATCAGCGCCCGTTTCCTTCCCGTGAATGACCAGCGAGACTCCTCTTGAGGAGTCGAGAAACTCGCGACAAAGAACTGACTGCAGCGACTCCGGCTGTGCGTTGACGGATTCGAGAAGCACGTTGATCAGCAGTCTTTCCCACTTTCGACCCAAGTCGGCGATTCCGCTCAGCAGTTCGAGGACGGCCGCCCGGTCTGACCGTAATTCAAGTTCTCGTAGAATCAATGCACGTCGTTCAGCTTTTCGAGTTGCCGGCAAACTGCGGACAAACAAGTCCACTGCAAGACTCCTTGTGACCGGTCAAGTTGGCCCATCGACGACAGGGTTCCACTCGGCTATCCGGAAATGTATACAAACGCTCCAGCCCCAGACAAGCCGAAATCGGTGCGGAGGTATACCCGTTGCCCGCCGTTTCGCCGAGAGCGTTTGAAGACGCGGGGCACCGTCGGCGACGCATGGCGCATCCAGAAAAATGCCGAAAACCGCGCGGTCCCTCCGAATGTACGCTCAAATTCACGACACCGGACGTCTTGTTCCGAGGTAACTCCAGCACCAGCGGTCGACGGAAGCCGCGGAGGGCTTCTCCCCTTGCGTTTTGTTCAGGTCGCTTGGCGACCTGCGGCCCGTGAGCTAAGATCAATCTGGATGGTCGTTTCGGTTCGATCCGCCGACCTCAACGGTTTTCTCCGGAGTGTGCAGCTTCATGGCGGATCCGAAACCCGGCGCCGGTCGTAAGACCTCCGTGCCCAACGTCACCCTCCCGGGCAACGGCGACAACGCCCCCTCGCTCGACCTCACCGACCGCCAGCTCGGCGAGTTCCGCATGCTCCGCCGACTCGGCAAAGGAGGCATGGCCGAGGTCTACCTCGCCGAGCAGACCTCCCTCCGTCGGCAGGTGGCGGTCAAAGTGCTCCGCCCCGAGTTTCTGACCGACGAAAGCTACGTCAAACGCTTCCGCCAGGAGGCCGCCGCCGCCGGCGGACTCAGCCATCCCAACATCGTCCAGGTCTACATGATCGGCCAGACGGACGGCATCGAATACATCGCCCAGGAATACGTCCAGGGCCGCAACCTCCGCGACTTCATGAAGAAGAAAGGCCCCCTCGAAGTCCCCCTCACGCTGCACATCCTCAAGCAGGTCGCCGCCGCTCTGCAGGTCGCCGGCCAGGCCGGCATCGTCCACCGCGACATCAAACCTGAAAACATCATGCTCACCCGCAAAGGGGAAGCCAAAGTCGCCGACTTCGGCCTGGCGCAATTGACGCTGCAGGGCGAACGGGTCGCCCTGACCCAGGCCGGCATCACGATGGGCACCCCCCTCTACATGAGCCCCGAGCAGGTCGCCGGCAAACCCGTCGATCACCGCAGCGATCTCTATTCCTACGGCGTGATGGCCTATCACATGCTCTCCGGCCGCCCCCCCTTCACGGGCGAGACCGCGCTCTCCATCGCCGTCCAGCACATGAACGAGACCCCCGCGCCGCTCGCCGAGCTCCGCCCCGACCTCCCGGCGTCGCTGTGCGATCTCGTCCGCCGGCTGATGGCGAAAAAGAAGGACGACCGCCCCGTCGACGCCCAGGCGGTGCTCAACGAGCTCAAGAAGATCACGCGCCAGGTCCTCGGCAAGGACGCCGACGGCGAACCCACGATCACATTCTCCAGCAGCGGGCCGTCGCGCAGGACTCCCGTCTACCGCCGGCCCCTCAAGCGGCAGATCGGCTGGATTGCACTCGCCTGCTTCCTGACGGCCAGCGCCTCCGCCGGCGCAGGCTGGCTGATGCGAACCCCCGATCCGCTCGCCACCCCTCCTGTCGAGCGCCCGACCGCATCGAGCGTGCCGCAGTACGACGGCATTCAGCAGCAGGTTTTCGAGGCCATGTCCCGCGGCGACGACCGCGACGCCTGGCTTGCCGTCAAGAACCACAAGGACGCCGCCAACCACGCCGCCACCCTCGACCTCGCCCGCCTGCGACTGGCCATCATCGACCTGCGGAACGACCGCATTCCCGAAGCCGAACAGGTCTTTCAGGAATTCGTCAACGACATCGGCACCAACCGCACGTGGATGATCGCCCACGGCTACGCCGGGCTGGCCTATGTCGAGTTTCAGAAGAAAAATCAGCGCGAAGCCGAACGGCTCTACGAAAAGGCTCGCGCCTCCGGCCAGTCGCTGAACGGCGAGATGGCGAACCTGATGCGCGACATCCAGCGCGGCCGTCGGGGAGACTGACGGAGTCTGATCGACGCCCGGCCAGCGAGCTCAGCGGGCCGCGGCCGGAACCTCGACCAGGTAGACTTTGCCGTCATTGGCCATCACCGCAATCTGCTCCCCGTTGGGCGACCACGTTGCGGAATAGACCACCGGCGCGACTTTGCTGGCATACAACGGCTGATCCTGCGCGGGATCCCAGACCAGCAGATTCCCGGCATACCCGACCGACAGCAGCCGCGTCCCTGCCGGGTTGTACTCGACCTTGTAAATGTCATCCTTGTGACCGCTGAGCGTCTTCGTCAGTTGGCCGGTTTCGTAGTTCCAGAGTTGAATCTTCCGATCCAGCCCCGCCGCCGCCACGTTCTGCCCAGCGGGATCGACCGCCACCGTATAAACTGCGTCTCCCGCCCCGGCGAACTGCTTCACCTCGGTGCCGTCGTCGGTCTTGTAGACCCGCACCGTCTTATCCGCCCCCGCCGTCAGAAACGTCTGACCGTCCGGCCGGAAGACGACCGCGTAGATCGCCCCTCCCTGCGGCGGCGACGTCCGCGTGTTCTGGTTCTTCTCCAGATCCCACCACTTGACCGTCTTGTCGTTCGAGACCGAAACCAGCAGCGGCAGCGTCGGATGCAGCGCCACGCCATACACCTGCGAACCGTGCCCCGTAAAGGTCTGCACCGCCCCCGCCGCGGCAATCGACCAGTTCTTCACCGAACCATCCGCTGCGGCACTGACCACAGTCTTGTTGTCGTTGAAAAACGCCAGGCTGGTGATCGTCGCCGCATGCCCGTCCGTAGTCTGGGCCGGCTCCTGGCCGGGGGGCATCGGGGGCAGAGGATTGGGGGGCGTCGGATCGTAGCTGCGGATCAGATGATCGCTCCCCGCAATCACCAGCTTCTTATTGTCCGGGCTGAACGCGATCTGAGCAACTTCCGCCGGCGTCGCGATCTTGAACTGCATCCGGGCGTCGTTGAGATTCCAGACGATCAGCGTTCGATCGCTCCCCCCCGATGCCACCTGCTGCTGATTCGGGCTGAAGGCCACCGAACGGACCGGCCCCTGATGCCCGGGAAACTGACGCTGCGGTTCCCCGCCGCCCGTATTCCAGAGCTTGACCGCACCATCATCCCCCCCGGTCAGGTGCGAACTGCTGTTGGGATGCACGGCCAGCGCATTCACCCGCTTGTCATCGGCCTGATGCACCATCTGGATCGTCACCGCGTCGATCGTCAGAAGCTTATCGGCCCCAGCGAACGCCAGCGTCTGGTTATCGGTCGCAAAGCTCACGCCGCCAACCGCTCCGCCGCCCCCTGCAAAATGCTGCAGCGGCCGCTTTTGCACGGCATGCCACACGCGAACGGTCCCGTCATGGCTCGACGAAGCCAGCCGCTGATTGTCCCGGCTGTATTCGAGCCCGGAGATCTTGTCCCCATGGCCGGCGAACGTGGCCACGGCCGCCCCGTCATTCAGGTTGAACGTCCGCACCAGTTTGTCATCGCAGCCGATCGCCACCTGCTGCTGATCCCACGACACCGCCACCGCCCGCACGACCTCCGGCAGCTCGAATTTGCGGGCTTCAACTCCGTCGCCGGAATTCCACACACGGACCGTCTTGTCCTGCCCGCCGGAGACCAGACGACTGCCATCGGCCGTATAAGCCAGCGACCACGTCCCTCCCGGATGCCCGGCGAATGCGCGAATCTCCGTGCCATCCTCAATCTTCCAAACGCGAATCGCGCCGCTGGCGTCCGCCGCGGCCAGTTCCTGATTGTTCGGATGGATCGCGACAGCCGCGATCGCCGACGCCTGTTCCGGAAACGCCTTAATCAGCATCCCGTCGTTCACGTTGAACAGACGGGCGATCTTGTCCTCGCCCCCTGTCGCCACCCGGCCTGCGTCATTGTGGTTGAACGCCACCGCTGCCACCGCGCCGGCATGCCCGTCGAGCGTCCGGATCTGTTTGGCGTCGCCAAAGTTCCACACCCGCACCGCCTTGTCCTGTCCCCCCGTCACCACAACCTGATTGTTCGGGCTGACCTTCAGGGCGAGGATCGCCCCTTCGTGCCCGGCCCCCACGCGCGCCGCGGCGGCCTGATTCAGCCAGCGCTTCACCAGCCCGTCTGCCCCCGCCGTCAGCCAGAACGAGTTGTTCGGCGCACCGACGAGCCCGGTAATCTCCGGCGTACTGACGCCGAACGCTCCCTGAGGCGTCCCGTCGTTCGCGTTGAACAATCGAACGAAACCGGCGGCATCCGCAGCGGCGATCTGCTGCTTGTCCGCCCGCAGGGCCACTCGGACGATCGGATGCGGCAGACCGCCGATCTCGCGCACGAGCTGCCGGTCGGCGGCGTTCCAGATCTTGATCGAATTTCCCGCCCCCCCCGTCACCCACCACTGCCCGTCGCTGCTGACCGCGACGGATGCCAGGCCCGGTTGAGCTGCGAGCGTTGTGAGGGGGGTATTGACCGGCAGATCCCACAGGCGAACGGTGTTATCGAGCGAGCCAGACGCCAGCCGCTTCGCGTCCTTCGACAGCGACAGACACAGCACCAGCCCCGTATGCCCCTGCATCGTCCGGAGGCTCGTCAGCGACGTCAGGTCCCACATCCGCAGCGTCTTGTCGAACGCCGCCGTAATCAGCCGCTGGCCGTCCGGCGTATAGACCGCTGCATACGGCGGGTCGGAGTGTCCCGCGAGAGTCTTTGGCTGGGCCTCAGCGACTCCGCTGACAACGGCGGCCAGAACGGCGATGACAACAGACGGCGAGCGGCAGCAGAAAACCGGCATCCGTGATGACTCCCGGTGGCAGGACAGGGCAGGCGGGCAGGAACGGCAGGCGAACTGCGGTATCATCAGCCGTTCGGGGCGTCCGCCGCAACCCCCCGCCCGCGTTCCCTCGCGACTTTGCCCCGGCTCGTCTATCGTAAAGCCGTCCAATTCTTCCTCCCGCATCCGGGCGTTCATCATGCAGCATCACGCGTACGTCGAACGAGTCGTCAATCTGCTCGATCCCGCCGGCAACATCCTCCTCAATATGTCCGTCGACGATGCTCTCGCCCGGCTGGCGACCGGCGATCCGGAACGCGTCCGCGAAATCGACGGCCAGTTCGCCCTGCTGCACCGCGACGGCAAGTCGATCCGCATGGCCCGCTCGATCGGCCGGCCGATGCGCTACTTCCTCGCCAAACGCGCCGAAGGCCCCTGCCTGGTCGTCGCCGAACGCATCGACGAAATCGCCGTCTTTCTCAACAGCGAAGGCCTCGGCGGCCAGTTCCATCCGTCCTACACCCGCATGGTCCCCGCCCACTACGTCACCGAACTGGCCCTGCTCGGCTGCCCCGACCCCAACCCGATTTACCGCCGATACTTCGCCCCCGAACGCAACCGCTGGGGAACCGACCTCGATCAAATCGGCCAGGCGTACATTGCTGCGCTCGCCAACGAGATCAATACCTGGCTCGATCAGATCGACCGCCAGGAGCCGATCGGCGTCCTCTTCTCGGGCGGCGTCGACAGCGGCTCGATCCTCCTGGTGACGTATCACCTGCTCCGCGCCCGCGGCAATTCGCCGTCCCGTCTAAAAGCCTTCACTCTCTCTGTCGAGGGGCAGGGGAAAGATCTCCAGCAGGCCCGCCAGTTCCTCCGCGAGCTGCAGCTCGACATGCTGCTGGAGCCGATCGACGTCAACCGGATGGAGCTCGACTACAAGGCGGCCGTCCGCGTGATCGAGGACTACAAACCGCTCGACGTGCAGGCCGCAACGATGGGGCTGGCCCTCTGCAAGCACATCCGGGCCCGCTACCCCGACTGGAAGTACCTGCTGGACGGCGACGGCGGCGACGAAAACCTCAAGGACTATCCCATCGAGGAGAATCCCGAGCTGACCATCCGCAGCGTCCTCAACAACCTGATGCTCTACCAGGAAGGCTGGGGCGTCGACGCCGTCAAGCACTCGTTGACTTACTCGGGCGGCCAGAGCCGGGGCCACGTCCGGACCTCCGCCCCCGCCCGCGCCATGGGCTTCACGGCCCTCAGCCCCTACGCGCTGCCGAACGTGATCGACGTCGCCGAGGGCATCCCCTTCATCGAACTGACCGACTGGGACCACAGCAAGCTCTACGCACTGAAGGGAGAGATCGTCCGCCGGGGCGTGATGGCGATCACGGGCCTCGACATGCCGGTCTTCGAAAAGTGCCGCTTCCAGCGCGGCGCCGTCGAGGCCCAGCTCTTCGACGACCTCTTCCCCCGCGACGAACGAGCCTACCGCCGCGCCATGCTGGAAGCCTTCGGGCTGTGACATGACGACAAAGCGGGAGTCGTATGAACTGTGGCTACGGGACTATCTCCGCCGCCGATACCCGGAGCTGGAGGAACCTCTCCTCCGTGCCGTCGATGCGTATGACGCCATCCAGGACACAGGGCAGATCACCCCCGGTCGACTCGCGCCGATTATCGACGCAGTCCAGAGTTCCCGCGGACCTCTCTGCGCGAACGCCGCCGATTTGCTCGGCGGTCTGACCGGACAGTATCCAGATGCCTGTGACGCCCTTCTGGCTCTCTCGCAGCACTCGAAAAGCCACGTGCGGTTTAACGCCATCATCAGCATCGGTAAGTCAACACCACGCCCGTTGGCTTTGCAGATCTTGCGGACCGGTTTGAGAGATAAGAGCTCACGTGTTCGAACAAAAGCAGCAGACTGGATTCTCCAACGAAGGATCCGCGAGTGTATCCCCGATCTTGAGTCAGCTCTTGCCGTCGAGAAGCATGTTGAAACGAGGGAAACAATGGACCAAGGACTGCGCATGCTTCGCGACGGATATGTTCTCGGGAATGCAAGCAGAGGGCAGGTATTAGTGTGGGTGCTGTTGCCGGATGAATCGCAATGTTCTTCGAAGGGAGCATTCATCGATCAGTCGGAACTGTCCGAGTGCGGCGTCGAAGTCATCGTTCAGGAAATCGTCGAAGGAAAACGCTGAACTCATTCAGTGTCAGACTGCAGTGGCCAGGGTCGAAGCTGTGAGGCCCGCGTGCCAGGAAGCCCTCTGAAATCTTTCATCTCTCCGTGTTTTCCGTGACTTCCGTGGTTTAATCCTCTGTCTTCATTCGCGTCGATTCGTGTCATTTGTGGTTGTTCAAAAGTCTTCTCCGTGCCCCCCGAGCCACCTCGCTTCACCGACGCCGAGATCGTCGCCGTTCGACCGGAGCGGGCGGCCGTCGATCCGTTGCTGCCGTACGCCTTTTTCTCGGAACCCGAACACTCCGCAGCCGGCGTCATCGAACCGGTCTCGACGCTCTTTCTCACCAATCGCGAGTGCCTCTTCCGCTGCCTGATGTGCGACCTGTGGCAGCACACCACCACGACCGACACTCCCCGCGGCGCGATCCCCGCCCAGATTCGCCACGCCCTGGAACGGCTTCCCCTGGCCCGTCACATCAAGCTCTACAACAACGGCAACTTCTTCGACCGCCGGGCCATCCCGCCGGACGATCATCCCGCCATCGCCGACCTGGTCCGCGACTTCCGGACGGTCATCGTCGAAAACCACCCCAAGCTCTGCACCGAGGACTGTCTCCGCTTCCGCGACCGCCTGAACGGCGAATTCGAAGTCGCCCTCGGCCTCGAAACCATCCACCCCGAAGTCCTCCCGGCTCTCAACAAGCGAATGACCGTCGACGACTTCGACCGGGCCGCTGGATTCCTCCGTTCAAACGGCATCGAACTCCGCACCTTCCTCCTCTTGAAGCCGCCTTTCCTCGACGAGGAAGCCGCCGTCGAGTGGACCCTTCGCTCCCTCGACCACGCCTTCGACCAGAGTGTCCGCGTCTGCTCGATCGTGCCGGTGCGCGCGGGAAATGGCATGATGGAAGAACTGCAGCGACAGGGGCAGTTCGCACCCCCGCAACTGGCATCCCTCGAACGCGTGTTGTCGGAAGGCATCGCCCGGCGTCGCGGCCGGGTCTTCGTCGACCTCTGGGATGTCGAGAAGTTCTATAGCTGCCCCGAATGCGGCCCGGCCCGCAAAGCCCGCCTGCAGGCCATGAACCTGACGCAACAGATCCAGCCCGCCGTCGCGTGCGGCTGTGGAGGCTCCGCCGCATGAAGCTCACCGCCGACGTCTGTATCGTGGGGGCCGGGTTCGCCGGCAGCCTGCTGGCAAACATCCTCCGCCGGCAGGGACGCCAGGTGGTGCTGCTCGATCGCGGCCGGCACCCGCGATTCGCCATCGGCGAATCCTCGACCCCCCTCGGCAACCGGCTGCTCCGTGACCTCTGTCAGACATGGGATCTCGCCGAGATCGCCCCGCTCGCAAAATTCGGCTCCTGGCAGCAAAAACTCCCCCAGCTCACCGGCGGCCTCAAGCGGGGCTTCAGCTACTTCCAGCACCCGCTCGACCAGCCCTTCCAGCCGACCGCCGATCACGCCACCGAGCTCCTCGTCGCCGCCAGTTCCAGCAACGAACACAGCGACACCCACTGGCTCCGGGCCGACGTCGATACCTACCTCTACGAGCAGGCCATCGCGGCGGGAGCCATCGCCCGCGACCAGACCCGCGTCGAGATTCGCGAGCGATCCCCCCTGTGGCAACTCGCCTGCGAACGCCGGGGCGAAGCCTTCGAAGTCGAAGCCCCGTTCCTCATCGACGGCACCGGCGAAGCCGCCCTGCTCCCGAACTTCCTCGGCCTGCAGGATCGCTCGGCGGAAATGCTCACCAACTCCCGCGGCGTCTTCGCCCATTTCGACAGCGTCACCCGCTGGGAAACCTGCGCCAAGGCCCACGGCGCGGTCACCGCCGACTACCCCTTCCCCTGCGACGATGCCGCCCAGCACCAGGTCTTCGACTTCGGCTGGATGTGGCAGCTTCGTTTCGTGAACGACGTGGTCAGCATCGGCTTCGCCCTCGACGCCGCCGAGCATCCCGCTCCCGCCGACGTCACCCCCGCGGACGAATTCCACCAGTGGCTCCAGCGCGCCCCCAGCGTCGCCGAGCAGATGCGGCATGCCCGCGTCGTCGCTCCCGCCGTCGGCATCCTCCGCTCGGGGCGACTGCAGCGCTGGCGTTCCCCCGCCGCCGGACCGGACTACGCCCTGCTGGCGCACTCGGCCGGTTTCGTCGATCCGCTCCACAGCAGCGGCATCGCACACAGCCTCAGCGCCGTCGCCCGGCTGGCCCTGGCCCTCGATCCCGCCCGCTCCGCCGACGCCCGCCAGCAGCAGCTCGCCGCCTATGCGTTCTCCATGGACCACGAGCTGGCCTTCATCGACGAACTGGTGGCAACCTGCTACGCCACCCGCCGGCAGTTCGGCCTGTTCGCCATGGCGACAATGCTCTACTTCGCCGCAGCGACAAGCTGCGAACGCCAGCCCGGCGGACTGTCCGCCGGGTTCCTCGGAGCCGAGTGGCCCCTCCTCCGCGAAGCCGTCCGCCAGTCTCGCCAGCTCCTCCTCGCCGCCCGTCAGCAAGTCCTGAGCCGGAATGACCTCGCCACGATCCGGCGGCAGCTCGCCGGCATTCTGGCGCCGGTGGACGTCGTCGGCCTTTTCAGCCCCGAAACGCCCCATATGTATGCCCACACGGCCGCGCCGGAATTCTGAAAAATTGCTCTTGCACGATTTTCAATCCTTGCATACATTCCCGTCGCGATTCGAGCAGTAATGTGTTGCTCGAATCACCTCCTCGTTCGTCTGGGACGGCCGCGTGCCCGCCGCTGAAGGTGCGGGCGATTGCTGCAAGATTACGAGTCGCAGGTCTCGGTTGTGTCGTCGTACGACCATTCGGCCGTTGGCGATGCGCAGGAAATGACTCCGGCCGCACAAGAGTGCCCGGCCGGAGATGAAGTGGCGGCGGGCTCTCAGAGCCCCTGCACGCCACCGTCGAGCCGCCTTGCTGTTGCCGGGCGGCGGTACAGGTTGGTTGGCCACGTTGTGAAAAGGATGGCACAGATGCTGGTTTTGACACGTTCGATTTCGGAATCCATTCGGATTGGCGACGACATTGTCATTGAAGTCGTCAGTTGCGGCCGGGGGAGCGTCCGCCTCGGCATCCAGGCCCCCCGTTCGGTCAAGATCGCCCGCAGCGAACTGACCGAACAGCCCCCCGCGGAACCCGTCCGCCGGGCCGAATCGCCCGCCCCGGCCCCCGCACCACGCCCCAAGCAGACCGTGCTGCCATTCGGCGGAACGGTGTCATAGGGAGGGCAGTCGAGAGACGAGAGTCCAGAGCCAGCAAAGCCAGGCCGGAGAAACACGACGGCCTTTCTCCGGCGACAAGCGATCCGCGATAAGCGATCAGCCCTCTTCTCCGGCTATTCGCTATTCGTCCCGATGCACCGTCGCCGGCGAAAACGCCGGCAGGCAGACGGCGACGTACTCGGCCCCGTCCGGATGCGGCGTGCTGTAGCGGACCCACTCCCCCGCCGCCACAATCACCGCCTGCCCGGCACCAACCGTCAGCGTCGACCCCCGGCTCTCGACCGTCAGCTCGCCGCGCAGAACCAGCGTGAACTCGTCAAACTCCGGCGTCTGCCCCGGCTCAACCCAGCCCGAGGGACTCGTCATCCGCGCCAGGCTCAGCGCCGAAGTCCCTGAATTCACCCGCCCGACAAACTCTTCAATCCTCTTGGGCTTGTTCCCTGCGGCCTGAATGATCGTCGGAGCGGGGATCAGCGTGGGCATGGCGATCGTCCTGCGATGGAATAATCATAAGTGGGTTCGTCGGATCGACGAGTTATAGCAAGTTGGACCAGTCTCGCGCCCATTCGTAGATCCGTTGAACGTCCCCGTCTTCGAGAGGCAGATCGTTGATCGTTGTCACGGCTTGAGAAGTTCTCCGATCGCCGTCGTACCGGCTTTCACAGCGAAACTGGAGTGACAGCAGCCCGCCGCCGTTCTCCACGCGGACCTCCAGGTCGACGGCATGGTCGCAGTCCTCCAGTACAACTTCTCCCTGTTGACGATCGATCGACTGCCGCAACTGCCGGATGAATTCCTTGATCTGCCCGGCATGGAGAAATCCTCTCGCCTGAAACTGCAGCGAAGTGCCGTTCCGGAACTCAAGACCCCACTCCGTCTCTTGGTCGTCGAGCAGTTCAAACTGCAGCACGATCTCGATCCGCCGGTCGGAAAATGAGACGGGTTGTGAGTGCAGCGTGCAGCGCGACGACGTGAAGTCCGAACCGCCGGGCATGGCGTGTCCTCCAGAACAATCTGACGGTCAGCACAATCGCGTCGTGGGGAAATCACTCAGCGCCCCAGTTCAAGTCCCACCAGATCGCCAGCGACGACACATTCGCGAGAAACAGCCAGACGACAGCATGCAGGACCACCCATCCGACGCCAACCCATCCGCGCGTCCGGATCACGGAGATCGGAACCAGCAGCATCCAACTGAGCGCCTGCGACACCCAGTTGGCGTTCGCCGGAGCGGACTGGCGGGAAAACCATATGCGGCGGCGGCAGGCAGCGAATCGCAGGCACCAGCCCGTCATAATCTGATTTGCGATGCGGCCTGCGGGCCATCTTCGCCCCCCCCCTGCACCACTGGATCCGTTCGTCCAACCACCCGTGACGCACAGGCTCGAAGTTCTTTGGCAGGCCAACTTTGCAAAACTTCTGCCGGTGACTTCGTGAACGGCGTTGGGTGGGTTGGTCCGGTCTCCTCCCTCGCCACAGACGGCGGGAGAACGGGCAGGACGTTGACGGCCGCCTTTCTCAATCGACAGACCGACGCCGTTGCGCTTGCCGCAAGGTGCATTGCAACGCACCATGACAGGGGTATCCGCCCCGCGTCGGTGCGCCGAGACGCCCCCCACGAAAAAACGACTGATGCCCCGCCCTGCACCTGATCGACCGCAGCCAATACGCCTCTGGCCAGCGATCGTCTGCCTCGTCGTCGGCGTCGCACTGCTGGCCAGCCTGCTGCAGACCTGGCTGGGAACGGCTTCTCTGGCGACGCAGTTTCTGTCGCCGGAGAGCTGGCGACACGTGGTCGCCTCGGACTTCATCGGCGGTCGCGTCGCGAGCGACGGCGCAACGGCGGAGCTGCCCTATGCTCCATGTCTCGTTCTCAGTGCGGGATTCTGCGTGAGCGGAGGAATCCTGTCGCTGGTTGCACTGCGGCGACTCGGCTGGTCCGAATCCCTGCGGCGGTCGGCGTGGATCTGCGGCCTGACGGCGATCTCACTCGATCTCTGGGAATGGGTCTGGCTGGTGACGGCACTGCTCCCCTGGCAGGCGCCAATGCTGCTGATGAGCGTTCTGCCGCCATTCTGGGCGGCAACGGCCCTGGGGGGCGGATTGACCGCGACTCTCGCAGCCGCTCAGCCAGAGAAATCGACGACCAATCCGGACCGGTCGCGGAGCGCGGCGGTCTGGGCATGCGTCGCGACGTACGCTCTGGTCTTCGTGACGATGAACTGGCGGCTCTATTTCAACCTGCTGATTCCCCACGGCGACTCCGCGATGTACGAGGAGCACCTGTGGAATCTGCTGCACGGCAAGGGATTTCGCAGCTACCTCGACCAGGGTCTCTTCTGGGGCGAGCACATCCAGTGCGTGCATCTGTTTCTTTTGCCGCTCTATGCACTCTGGCCGTCCCATCTGCTCCTGGAACTGTGCGAGTCGTGCGTGCTGGCGGCCGGAGCGTGGCCTGTCTATTGGCTGGCCCGACGGCATTCCGGCGACTCGCGGGCGGCGGTCTGCCTGGCGGCCAGTTACCTGCTCTACTTCCCCACCCAGTTCCTCGACATCGAGATCGATATCAAGACGTTCCGTCCGGAAGCGTTCGGACTGCCGCTGCTGCTGTTGACGCTCGATCAGCTCGACCGGAAGCAGTGGCGCGGGTTCCTGGTCGGGCTGTTGCTGACGCTGACCGTCAAGGAAGACTATTCGCTCGTTTTCGGACCGCTCGGGCTCTGGATCGCCTGGCAGGGCTGGACGCGGACGGGGATCGACAATCCGACGACCGCAAGACGCTGGCAGTGGTCGGGACTGGCGCTCACGGCGGCCTCGGTCATCTACCTGTTTCTGGCGACGCGGGTCGTGATGCCCTGGTTCCGCAGCGGGGCCGAGGTCCATTACGCGCGGTACTTCAGCAAGTTCGGCGAGACCCCCGAGCAGATCGTCCGGACGATGCTCACGCAGCCGGGGCTGCTGTTTGGCGAACTGATTTCCATTCCGACGCTGCTCTACGCCCTGTCGCTGCTGGTCCCCGTCGCGGGAATCGCATTGCTCTCCCCGTCTCGGTTGCTGGTGGGCCTGCCCCTGTTCGGCATCCTGTGTCTCAACGAGCTGGCCAAAGATCCGCGGCATCAGTTTCATGCGCCGCTGGTGGCGATCGTCTTCTGGGCCGCCGCCGCCGGACTGCCCCACGCGACGGGATTTCTCAACGGACTTTCCCGGCGGCTGGGTCGGAACCTGTCCGCAGAGCAGTCGGCGGCGATCGTCCGGCATGCAGTCTGGACATTCTCACTGACGACGGGGCTGTTCTTCAGCGTGTCTCCGCTGGGAGTCGCCTTCTGGGATCCCGGTTCGAGCTGGAGCTGGCAGCGACTCTACGCCCCGCAGGAGCGCGCGGCGAAGTTCGCTTCAGTTGCGGCGGTGATTCCGCAGACTGCGCGGGTCGCTTCCACAGACTTCGTCCACCCGAGATTCACGCACTACGCACGGTCGTACGACTACAGCGGCTACGCGCGGAAGGTCAGCAACTACGAGCAGCGCGTGCCGGACGATACGGAATACATCGTGATCGACACCCGGCACCGCTACAGCACAATTCATCGCCCGGAAGACGTCCCCGAATACCGCGACCATCCGGACCAGTGGGAACTGCTCCCCGATCAGACGGACGGCTACTTTATCGTGCTGCGGCGCCGGCGGTGAACACCACAGAAGTAGGACTTAACCACGAATCACACGAATGAATACGGATGAGGAGTACGGAAGAGGGAGGAGGGAACCACGAAGAGCACGGAGTTCACGGAGAGAGAAGAAACGCCGAGTTCGGTCTATTGATGTCCGACTCGAACATGCGAGTGCCGGGTGTCGCTCCCGCGAGAGATCCTCCAAGTCTTTTGTTTTCCGTGAACTCCGTGAGCTCCGTGGTTCCCCCCCCTCTTCTGAATTCATTCGTGCGAATTCGTGTCATTCGTGGTGGCATGTCTTCTGCATTGTGAGGTTCGCGCCGATGTCCGCCCCGGGTCCGTCTTGAGCCAAAACCCGGAATTCACTACACCTCCCCTTCCCTTTTCCGGATGTTCGATTCGATTTCGGCAGATCTTGCCGGACGACTTGTCCGCAAGCCTTGTGCTGCATTGTTTTTACGGAGGCCCGGTCGATGCGTGCCGCGTTCGTCGCACCGCTGATCTGCCTGCTGCTGACCGGCCCCCTCGCCGGCCAGGATCGCCGCTTTCCGTACATCGCGATTGTCGACGTCGAAGAGGAACCCGTCCGCAGCGGCCCGGGCCCCAAATACTACGTCACGGCAAAGTTGAACCGCAGCACGAAGGTGATGGTCCACCGCCACGACCCCGGCGGCTGGTACATGATCGCCCCCCCCGAGGGAAGCTTCTCCTGGGTCAAAACCGACCACGTGCAGCGCACGGCGCCTGACCGCGGCACGATCACGATGAACAACGTCATCGTCCGAGTGGGGAGCGCCTTCGGCGACGATGTCGAGATCTGGCAGCGAAGCCTGTCGCGCGGCGATACCGTCCAGATCCTCGGCCAGAAGACGTTCCAGGCCGACTCCGGCCCGGTGTCCATGTACAAAATCGTGCCGCCCGAGCGCGAATTTCGCTGGATCGCCGGCAAGGCCGTCGTCCCCGCCGATGCCCCCAAACCCTCCTTTGCCCAGCCCGATGCCAATCCGCCGGTCGCAAAGAAAATTCTCCCCGTCGACGAGCAGGAATTCGCCTCAGACCCCATTGCGACGAAGGCCCCCACCGATGTCGTCGAGCGGCCCATGATCAAGTCCGGGGGAATGGAATCTCCAGGCCCCGCCGGGCCGAACGTCGCAGCGGCCGATGACGGCGGCTTTCGTCAACGCCTCGCAGAAGCGGACGACCGCTTCCGGTCCATGATCAAGGACGCCCCCCCCACCTGGGACCTGGCGAGCCTCGACCAGGCCTATCGGCAGCTCGAAGCCGACGCGAGCCATCCCGCATCGGCGACTCAGCTCAAGCTGCGTCTCGACGCCGTCGAGCGTTATGCGAAGATCAAACAGAACTGGGAAGACGTGACCCGGATCACCGCGGAAACCCGCGCCCGCGACGCTCAGCTCCTGAGCATGGCGCAATCGGGACAGCTCGCCGCGGGACAGACCGTTTCTCAACCCCAGCCGGTCGCGCCTCAACCGGCGCCAGGAGTTGCCGGTACGGGACCGATCGCCCCCCAGCCCGGAGCGGCGACTTCACAGGCCCCGACGCGCGGACTCTCCCAGTTCGCCGGCGCCGGAGTCCTGCAGCGCGGCGGGGCAAACGTTCCCGGCGGAGCACCGTACGTGCTGGTCAGTTTGGACAATCGCATTCTCGCGCACCTTTACCCGGTACAGGGACTCGACCTGGCGCCGCTGGTCGGACGACAGCTCGCGGTCGTTGGCGAGCGCACGTACCGCCAGGAACTGCAGGCCGACGTCATCGTCGTGCGGCAGGTGCAGCCCGTCCGCCTGCGGCCGGCGCCATAGGACGCCTCATCAAGCCAAACGGCCGGCTGGAAGTACCAGCCGGCCGCGGTCGGTCATCGGACTTCATCCATCCTGGATGCTAGTCTTCCCGACGATGCGGGAACGGATCCGACGGCTTCTCTTTGTGGCAGACGGTGCAGTCGTTGATGACGCCCGCATGTCCCTGGACCAGCTTGGCCTGGACGTTGTCGGCATCGGTGACCGCCGGTCCGGTGGCGTGCTGCGGACCGTGGCAGGCGGCACAGTGGACGCCGCCGTGGCCGCGGGACTCCTTGAACAGCTTGCCGGGTTCTTCGAACTGGAATTTCGGCTTCATCGCCTGGTGGCAGGAGGCACAGGTCGGTTCGTCGACCCACGGGCGTCGATTGACGTCGCCGACCGCGGCCATGTCGCCGTGGCAGTTCACGCAGGTGATCCCCTTCGAGAGGTGCACATCCCGCTGACACTCCGTATTCACACCCGGATGGCAGGCGTAACAGGCGTTGGTGACGTTCGGCGGCAACTGGTTCATGCGCGGCGCGTGAGCACCGTGCATCGCGTGCGAGAACATGCTGACTCCCGGCATGCCGGTGGTTCCCAGCGCCGGGTCGGCGTGGCATCCCGCGCAGAGGACGGGTTTGCGGAGCTCCAGGTCTGTGGGGAAGTTCGTTCCGTTGGCGGCGTTGTACTTCGTCACCGTGGCATCGTGCTTGCGGAGGATGTCGGTGGCGACGCTGACGAGCACGTTGCCCTTGTCGTCCAGAACTTCCTTGTGGCAGAGATTGCAGTTGATCTCCCACGACACGGGAACCACGGCATCGGTCTGACCGACAAGTGTTCCCTGTTCGTTCTTGACCGTGATGTGCGCGAGCTGAAACGGGTTGTTGATGCCGGAGTCGGTCAGGGGAGTGATCGGAATGCCGGTGACGTTCCAGTCGCCCTTTCCGGTAGGAAACAGGCGGCCAAACAGTCCGTTGCCGGTCAGTCCGATATCGGGCGGCAATACGACACCGAACAGGCCGAAGGCGTAGACCCAGAAATTGGTTTTCGTGACAGAAGTCGCGTTTCCCGGGATCGAGAACTCGACGTTGACGTGCTCGGTGACAATCTCCGGGCTGCCTTTGGTCCGATCGATGACGGTCGCATGCAGCGTGTTAAACGGCGGGAGAATGCAGATCTCGGAGAAGTCCTGGTTCATGCAGTGCATGCCCAGATCGTTGTAGCCCAGCACCACGTAGGGCGACTTCGCCGCCGTGGGACTGGGAGCCGGTCTTGGCTTTCGCGTTTCGGTCTCCTGGGCCTTGACCTTCGCCTTCGATTTGGACTTCTCCTTCGATGCGCCCAGCGCCTGTTCCTGCATCGGAGACGTCGAGACGACGACGCCTGCGAACAGCGACAACCCAAGGACGGTGAGAGAGACCGGGATCAGACGACGTCTGACGTGCGGCGACGAGCGGGCACGGACCATGTTGAGACTCCTCAAAACAATGGAACTCGAATCGGCTGGCCCGCCACGAGACATCGTAATGAGACATTCATGTCTGTCAATCGTTAATTCTTGATGTGGCGACTTGTCGATATTTATGTTTTGAAACTGATTTATTGGCGAATAGGGAATTGCGATCCAAGGGCCACGACCTGACCGCCGAGCCATTCCACGCAGTCATCAACGGGACCGTTCTGAAAAATTCCGCAAGATCCGCCCCCTTGCGGCAACTATTCTGGTGACATGCACACGTCACCGCCGAGCCACGGACGTCCGGCCGCGGAGCCCAGCGACTGGGCCTCCGCCCTGACGCTCCATCAGCGGTGGCTGCGGGCCGTGATTCTCGCCCGCAGCCGCGAGGCCCAGGCTGTGGACGAGATCCTGCAGGAAGTCGCGCTCGGCGCCGTCCGAACCCCGTGGGGGACTGTTCCGGCGGACAGGGCCGCTCCTTGGCTGTATCGTCTGGCGGTCCGGCAATCGCTGCTGTACCGTCGCAAGCTGGGCCGGTTGCGGCGGCTGAACGAGCGCGTCGGCCGGGAGCGCACGACGAGAATTGAAACGGAACCCGATCCGCTGGCGTGGCTGCTGGCGGGAGAACGTCAGCAACTGGTGCGGCAGGCCCCGGGACTCCTGGCCACGCGCGATGCGGAGATTCTGCTGCTGAAATATGCCGAGGACTGGAGCTATCGCACGCTGGCCGAGCATCTGGGAATTACCGAAAGCGCCCTCGAAGCCCGGCTGCATCGCGCCCGCCAGCGGCTGCGGACGGAGTTGACCATTCTGCAGGAAAGCGAGGTGTCCCGATGAGCCTCTCTCCCGATCGAACATCCATGACTTCACGACCGCTGAATGCCGCGACCTGGGACCGCTGGGCCGACGGCGAACTGACCGACGCCGAGCAGCAGGATTTGCTGCTAAGGCTGGATCTCGAACCGGAACACTGGCGGCCGTTGGCGCTGGCGTTTGTGGAAGCGCAGGCTCTGCGTCGGTCCTGCCGAGACCTGCCTGAGGCCCTCCCGATCGCGCTTCGCGTCCCCCAGGCGGCAGCAACCGTCGTCCGGGCCTCCCGCGCTCGCGGCGCCTGGACGGCACTGCTGGCCGCCACCTGCCTGATGGCCTTCGCTGGCGGCTGGTGGGGACACGGACACTTTGTCCGGCCCGTCGCCGAGATCGCCAACGCGGCCCCCCCTTCCACGTTCGCCGATCCCGATCCGACATCTGCAGCGGTGGCTGCGGTCGATCCCCCTCAACGGGTCGAAACGTTGCGGATCGGCTTCGCCAACCCGGCGGGCGAAATCACCGAGAACGTGGAAATCCCCGTCATCGACCAGTCGGCGGGGAACGTCCGCGCCTGGCTCGCGCAGTCGATGGTCAGCGACAGCGAACGCGAGCGACTCAGGCGGGCGGGAAACGACGTCCGAGAAGAAACCGAACTCTACCAGGTGACGCTCGGCGACGGTCGGCAAGCGCTGATTCCGATTCGAAATGTCACGTTCGGCCCCCTGGGTCCGGACGATTTTCAGTAGTTCGAGCCATCTCGGCCGCGCGCAAGGATGTCGCCGGTCGCCGTATCCAAAGTCAACAAGGAGAGTTTTTTATGACGCTGACGAACTGGACGCCGCTGGTATTCGCGACGGCCTTTGTGGCCGTGACGTATCCGATTATGGCCCAGGAGACGCCACTTGAACCGTCTCCCGTGATCCGACAAAGGAAGACGAAATTGGATGTTCCGCCGGGAGCATACCTCGGACCAGCCAATCCACAGACGACCAAGGACACCATCGTCGTCGATCCGAACCTGTTTCCCCGACCCCCAGTTCCGAATGTGATCTTTTATCGAAGCCCCGATCAGCCGGCCGACGCCCTCAAGGCCCAAGTGGTCACCGTGCATGAAACGGGAACGCACTGGATCGGCGTAGGCTGCTCGCCCGCGACGGAAACGCTCCGATCGCAGCTCAAGCTGGAAACCGGCGTCGGACTGGTCGTCGACCACGTGGTGCCCGGCAGTCCGGCAGACAAGGCCGGCCTTAAAGTCCACGATCTGCTCTTGAAGATCCAGCATGGCGAGAAGTCGATCGTCCTCAAAGATCTGGCGGACCTGTCGACCGCGGTCAGCCACGTGAAGACCGACGAAATGCAGATTGAGCTGCTGCGGGCCGGCGAACGACAGTCGCTGAAGATGACGGCTGAAGCGAGGCCGAATCCCGTCTCCTATGTCCCGTCCGAGAGATTTGAGATCTTCGCGACAACAGGCGAAGCACCGGAACAGGGAACGACGACGACCGGCGTCTATCGCCTGAATGTCGCCGGCCCGGCGTTCGCGTTCGCTCACGTCCGCAAATTCGGCGGCCTGCCCGAAGGCGTAACCGTCTCAATCACACGGACCGGGAACGAGCCCGCCAAGGTGACCGTCAAGCGCGGCGAGCAGTCATGGGAAACGACGGAGAAAGATCTCTCGGTCCTGCCGGAAGACCTCCGCGGACCGATCAACGAGATGCTGCAGCATCCGCCGCTGCCGGTGAGATTCCCATATCCGTTGGTGTCTGGAAGCGATGGGCCGGGACCGGGAGTGCTGCCGCCACAGCCGCCCGTTCCGCCGCAGGCATTCCGGATCGAGAAAGTCGTTCCTGGTCAGCCGCAGAAAGTGCAGAAGGAAGCTCTGCAACAATCTCGCGAAGCCCTCGAACGGGAAATGGACGCCAAGCTGGAGAAACTGCAGAAACTCCAGTTGCAGGAACAGAAGGCGCAGCTCGAAGCCTTGGACAAAAAGATCGAAGCCCTGCAGCAGGCCGTCGAAAAACTCCAGGCTCCTCCGGCCGAGAAGCCCCAACGGAACGAATAGCGTTCCCTCGCCCCGAGTCCTCAACGCGCCGAGCCCGCGACTGTCCCAGTCGCGGGCTCGCTCTATTCCTGGTCCTGACCTTCTCTGCGATACCCGAATCCCGAGACTCGATACCCGCTCGCCCCCATGACTCCCCGCCCGCCACCCGGTACACTCTCCCCCACCGGCGGCGACGCGCCCCGGACCGCCTCCTCAAGGAACTCGATCGCATGAGTCAGTATGACGTGTACGGCGTCGGCAACGCCCTGGTCGATATTCAGTCCCGCATTCCCGACTCCCTGCTGGAGCCGCTCGGCTTCGGCAAGGGGATCATGACCCTCGTCGACGAGCACACGCAGGTCCGCGTCCTCAGTTCCCTGGAAGGGGCCGCCGTCAGTCGCTGCGCAGGGGGCTCCGCCGCCAACACGATCGTCGGCATCGCCGACTTCGGCGGAAAAGCCGCCTATGCCGGGAAAGTCGGCCAGGACGAGCTGGGGGATTTCTGGCTCGAAGACATGCGCAACCTCGGGATCAAAATTGAGGTCGATCAGTCGCTGGGCAAGACCGGGGCCTGTGTCGTGCTGATCACCGAAGACGCCCAGCGGACCATGCTGACCCACCTGGGGCTTTCGGCCACGCTGGGGCCCGAAGACATCTCGGAAGCCGAAATCAAGAAGTCAAAATACGTTTACATCGAAGGCTACCTCTTCGCCGGCGAATCGACAAAACAGGCTGCCATGCGGGCCATCGAGCTGGCGAAGAAGCATAACGTGAAGGTGGCCTTCACCGTTTCCGACCCGTTCCTCATCGGGATGCATCGGGAACTGTTCTGGGAGCTGATCGCCGGCCCGATTGACCTGCTGTTCTGCAATCTCGAAGAAGCCCGCAGCCTGACCGGGCTCCAGGATCCCGTCGACTGCGCCCACAAGATCCACCACCACGCGGCCGACGTCGCCTTGACCCTCGGCGCCGACGGCTCGCTCCTGATGCACGAGCAGAAGATCCACCCGATCGAAGGGCAGCCCGTCACCGCGATCGATACGACCGGCGCCGGTGATATGTACGCCGCCGGCATTCTGTATGGCCTCACCAACGGCCTGTCGTGGTCGCAGGCGGGGCACCTGGCCTCCCACGCGGCGGCCCGGATCGTCGGCCAGATGGGGGCGCGGCTGAGCCAGAAGTTCACGCCCGCGGAAATCGCCGAGCTGCGGGGCTGATCGCGGATGCTGACCGGACGCCGGGCAGCGTCCAGGACGTTTCCCCGGCGCTGCCGACGCTTTGAATCGGCGGCGCCGGAGACTTTCGCAAGCCCCCGCTGTCGTGCTACCGTCCTCGGGCATGACGCCACCACCTCGTTACGTCGCCATTCAGCGAAACCCGCACTCCGGGCCACGGGCCCGCCGGCAGGAGCTGCTGGAACTGATTCGCGAACTGCGGATCCGGGGCTTCACGCCGCGCATGTTCTCCCGTCGCGAACGGCTGCGGCACTGGATGAACGACGAGCGCCGGCGCAGTCGCCTGGAATGTCTCGTTGCCGCGGGAGGCGACGGAACCGTAGACGACCTCGTCTCGCGCTATCCCGGAGTCCGACTGGCGGTTCTGCCGCTCGGCACCGAAAACCTGCTGGCGAAGTCGCTCGGGATCTCCCGGTCGGGACAGGCACTGGCCGATTTCATCGCCGCGGGAGTGACGCGCCGGATGGATCTGGTCGCTCATGGGGACCGCCGGTTCTGTCTCATGGCCAGCGTCGGAATCGACGCCGAAGTCATCCGCCGAGTCCATCACTATCGCCGCGGCCACGCCTCCCGCTGGAAGTACGCGTGGCACATTCTCCGCTCGCTGGGGACCTACCGGTTTCCAGAGCTCGATGTCTATCTCGACGATGCCGCGGAGCCCCTGAAGGCCCGGCAGGTCTTTCTGATCAACCACCCGGCCTATGCGCTCGGTCTCAAAGTGGCGCCGGAAGCCCGCAGCGACGACGGTCTGCTGAATCTGTGGCTGTTCTCCCGAGGCGGCGTCAGTCATACTTTCGGCTGGTTCCTGGCGGCCTGGTTCGGCCGGCTGGGTCGATCGGCGGATCTGGTGGCGCGAACCGCCGCCCGCGTCCGACTGGCGTCGGTCGGACGGGCTCCAGTTCAAGTCGATGGCGACCCGGCGGGACATACGCCGCTGGAACTGATCGTCGTTCCGAGTGCTCTGGAAATCGTCGTCCCGCCCGTCGCCGCCGAAAGCCAACGCTGAACCCGCTCTCTGATGAAAGGATTCGTCATGCCGGTCAATCCCGTTCCCGTGCAGCAATGGAAGTGCGGCGCCGGCCAGCCGCTGCTGCTGATCGCCGGTCCGTGTGTCATTGAGAGCGAACCGCTGGTGATGCAGATCGCCGAGCGCCTGGCGGAACTGTCCTCGACGCTGAGCCTGCAGATCGTCTTCAAGGCCAGTTTCGACAAAGCGAATCGGACCAGCGTCGACAGCTTTCGCGGGCCGGGACTGGCGAAAGGCCTGGAGATCCTCGCAAAAGTCCGCGAGAAGTTCGGGTTGCCGCTGACGACCGATATTCACGAACCCCAGCAGGCGGCCCCGGTCGCCGAAGTCTGCCAGATCCTGCAGATCCCGGCGTTCCTGGCTCGGCAGACCGACCTCGTGGAGGCGGTCGCCGAGCAGACCGCCCGACGGGGGGGCGTAGTGAATGTGAAAAAGCCGCAGTTCGTCGCCCCGGAAGACATGGTCCACGTCGTCCGGAAGTGCGAAGCGTTCGGCAATCCGCGCGTGCTGCTGACCGAGCGCGGCACAATGTTCGGGTATGGACGCCTGATCAACGACATGCGATCGATTCCCGTGATGCAGTCGTTCGGGACGCCGGTCATTTTTGACGCCACGCACAGTGTTCAAATGCCCGGAGGCGCCACGACCGGCGGCAAACGGGAAATGGTTCCGTTTCTCGCCCGGGCGGCGGTGGCCTCCGGCTGCGATGGGGTGTTTTTTGAGACCCATCCGGACCCCGACCGGGCCCTCAGCGATGGCCCCAACATGGTTCCGCTCAATGAGTTGCCGAGACTCATCGATCAGCTCGTGCGCCTCCGGACGCTGGCTCTGGAGTTCGCCAGGCCCGCGGAATAACGACGAGTCTCGCCGCCCGCGATCGTTCGGACGGGAAAGTTGGCGAGGATTTCGCCATCATTTGGCGTCGTTACGGCGTAATTTCCAGAAGCGGTCCGCCGCAATCTCCGCGGGTTCCGTCGCCAAGCTCCGTGAACTCCTTTCTCGGTCGGAATTCCTCATGTCGTTTGCAGCCGGGCGATCCTGCACAGCCCTCCTTGCCGGTCTGTTGATTCTCAGCTCCGGATGTTCCCGCCCGGCCGCGAAGCCCGCAGCAGACTCCAAAGCGACCGAAGCAGCTTCCGCCGGCGAGAAGCAGACTTCGGAACACATGCTCGACAGTGCTCTGCATCAGCTTCAGCCCGAAAATCTGGGGATCGATTCGGACCTCGAATCCGCCGTCAGCATGCTCAACAGTTGGCGGCTGCTGGCCGAAGCCAACCCGGCCGTCCCCCCGGTCCCGCAGGTCGACGATCTCCCCAAAAATTTCCTGAACGCAGAACTGCTGGCGACGCTCGGCGAAAAGAAGTACACGCCGATGGACGCCATGTACATTCGGATGTGCATCCTGGCGCGCGCCGTCGCCGGTTATGTTTCCGACCGCTCTGACGACGATCTGCGACGGGTGGTTCTGCTCTTCGAATACGTCTGTCGCAACGTGGCGTTGAACGACGATCCCGTATCAGCCCCGCCCCTCTTTCCCTACGACATCCTCCTCTCCGGGCGCGGGACCGCCTCAGACCGCGCCTGGGTCTTCTCCAATCTGCTCAAGCAGTGGCGGATCGACGCCGTCATCATTCGCCCGGAAGACGCCGGCGGCGACGAGGACGCCTGGTTGATGGGGGTTCCCGTCGGCGGAGAAGTCTATCTGTTCGATCTGATGCTGGGGCTGCCGATTCCCGCAGAGTCGGCTCCGACGGAAGCCCATCCCCGCCAGCCGGCAACGCTGAAAACGATCGTCGAGCATCCCGAGTGGCTGGCGGCGCTCTCGGCCCGCACCGACCAGCCCTACCGTCTCGACGCGGAACAACTGAAGTCGCCGCGAATCGAAATCATGTCCGATCTGCCGTCATGGTCGCAACGAATGTGGGAGCTGGAGCAAGTCCTTCCGGGCGAGAAACTCTGCGTGCTCTACGACGCGCTCGTCGAATCGACGACCCAGCCGGGCCTGATTCAGCGGCTGGAAAGCGCCGGCGTCCCCAGGCCCGCGTCGGGCTGGACGTTGTGGAATCATCCGCTGATCACGCTGATCCGGCAGCAGCAGATGCCGCAGCAGGACCTCATGAAGATGATGAACGACGTCCATATGCCGTTCATGGTCCCCTTCACCTACGAAGTCGACAAGGAGACCGGGCAGCCGCAACTTGGCCCGGCCGAGAAGCAGCAGCTCCGCGTCCGCACGAGCCAGTTGCTCGGTCAGTTCCAGGAAGCGACGACTGGCTTTCTGGCCATCCGGATGCTGGGACTCAAACCGTTCCCCGAACCGACGCGCCAGCAGATTCACCAGATCGCAGCCGACGACGCGTTCTACTGGAGCGCCGTCGGCAAGTACGAACTGGGCGAGTATGTTGAAGCGGCCGATGCGCTCGCAGACTATTCGCGCCGCATCGCCACCCGGCAGCGCTGGCAGCCCGCCGCCAGACAACTCCTCGCCTGGTCGCTGGCGGACCAGGGCAAATACGACGAGGCCATCAAAGCGCTGGCCCGTCCGATCGCCGACGATCCCTACCGTCCCGCCAACGCGGTCCTCGCGCGGCGCTGGGCGGCCCTGGCCGAAGCCGCGAACAAGTAAAGTCGCGGTGGATTGCGGCGACCGGCCGCTTCGATCGACTCCGCGAAAACGGGACCGTCATCTTCGAGCGGCCGCCCGTGTTGGAGCCCCTTTCATCTCAATGTCGATCGTCTGATTCCCCTCCTTCACCTCTCGAAGGACCATGGAGCCTTCGCCGAAGTCCGGCGGAATATTGATCGCAGTCGGAGCGCCGACCGCCGAGATCCAGACGCGGTTGCGTCCCACGGCGACTCCCGCAATCCGATCGATGTAGAGCATTTTGAAATGCCCCTTCTCGTCCGTGATGGCGGTCGAAGTCCGCACCCGTTCCCCACCTGCCCCTCCCGTTTCGCCTTCGATCGGCGAAAAGTAGACGGTGGCGCCGACGACCGGCTGGCCGTCGAGCGTGGCGACCCCTTCGACATATCCCAGCTTCGGCAGCTTGATCCCCCCGCCCATCATGCTGTCGAAGCCGTAGTACGCGCCGGCCGCCGCCAGCAGCCCGATCAGCAGAATGCCGACGCCCTTCAACCCGACCTCGCGCGCCATCCCCGACCAGTCGATCGCCGGCTCGCGGGCGTCGTGCTGCTTCATCTCCGCCGAGCCGTCCTTCATCGCCTTCCGCAACTGCTTCACCGCTTTGGCATGATCCCACAGATCTGCCGCCGCCGAGGCCCCGGAGACCGTGGACGATCGAACCGGCGCCGCCACCGGCTCAGAGCCCCGCTCCGGCTCCTCGCGGCGCTGTCGAACGACCGGCTCAGGCGGACGCGGACGATCGGCGGGCTCCCGCCGTTGCGGTCGGTCGACGGGGGCCTGCTTTGGACGCGGAGCGGCGCTTCGCGGCGGAGCGGAACCGGCAGGAGCTTCGTTCAGAAACGCAACCGGATCGAAGTCCTCATCTTCGTTCCCGGCGGCCTGAGATGTGGCCGGAGTTTTTCCGTTGGACGATGGCGCGCCGTTTCGAGCCTCAGGCTCGACGCGGGCGACCGGCGCATCGATCTCGCGCGTGTCATCGCTGGCCTGCATCTCCGCCGTCCCGTCATCCCCCTCCGAGACGGAATCCCGACCGAGTTCGCGATCCTCCCCGTCCTCGACATCGTCCGACTCGGAAACACCGCCGTTTCGCAAGGAACTCGCGGGGCTCTGCCGGGGCGCCTCGGCATCGGCAAAGCCCGCCGACATCGCCTCAAGCTCCATGTCGGACGGCGGCGGCCCGCCCACAGCAACGGGGATGTGCAGCTCGACCTTGCACTTCGGACAGTGCCGGACCGTTCCGGCAAGGTCGTCTCGCACGTTCAACGCCGAGCCGCACTCGGAACAGAGCATGTGAATCGTCATCAGCGAACCTCTCGGACGAACCCCCGGCCAATCTCTGGAGCATTGCCGACCGTGAAAACCGGCAGCGCAGTCGCGCAGGAACGCTACGCCAGCTACTGCGGCAGATTCACCGGGCTCCCCTGGGCCATATTGCCCAGGTTGCGCCAGGTCCGCAGGTCGATATTGAAGCCGACGTTTCGCACGCTGCCGTCGGCAAACAGGGTCTGCACGACCTGATCGTGCGGGCTGTCGGCTTCGTCGAAATACAGACCGCTGTGCGGAGCATTGCGAGCGCTGAAGAGCGTCGCCGGCCCGCCCCACGCCCAGCCGTCGGCGCTCCGCTGCGGCGGCGGCAGCAACAACTGCGAAACACGCCGCTCGGCGACCACCATCACGTTGGACGTGCCATCGGTGATATCGCGGAGCCCGAACGCCGTGTTGACGCCAAACACGCCGATGTTGGTCTGGTACTGCGTGTACTGCGACGAATAGATCGTCTGGCCGGTCAGTCCGATCGCCGAGGTGACGGTGGCAGTCAACTGCGCCGGAGTCAGCTCGTAAGTCTGGCGATCTGTGGCGTCGTTTACGTTGTCGTGAAAGGTAATTCCCGATCCGCTGCAGCCGGCATAGTCGTTGCCCCCCTGACCCCACGGCGCCTGATTTTGCAGCGGACTCGCCTGTTCGACACGATCGGGCGCTGAGAACGTCGATGTCGACATCATCGAAGACCGGCGCGACGGGCAGTAAAACACCCGGATGTCGGTCTTGGGGGCATACAACAATGTCAGATCCGGCGGAGGCAACTGCAGACCGATTTCGCCATTCGACCGGACGTTGTTCCCAAAATTCCAGGCGTTGTAGAGCGGCGTCTGATCGAGCATCGGCAGGATGTGCAGCATCCAGCTCGTCCCGTGATAGCCCAGATTGTTCAGCCCGTTGAGCTGATACGCCCGCGGCTCCACCGGACTGGCGTAGCGACCGATCGTGTCCGTCAGATAGACATTGCTGATCTGGCCCGGCGGCAGGACTCCATGAGCGTCGTGATAGTTGTGGAGCGCCAGTCCGATCTGCTTCAGATTGTTCTGGCACGAGGACCGGCGAGCCGCTTCCCGCGCCCGCTGGACGGCTGGCAGCAGGAGGCCGATGAGCACCGCGATGATGGCGATCACCACCAGCAGCTCGATCAGGGTGAAGCCGTTGCGACGCAATCGTGTGCTCATGGCATGCTCCCGGTCCGACGACAAGTTGAACTACAAAATCAAAGCGAATCCCTTATTCGTTCACCCACCCCGCAACGTTCCGGTGCGCAACCGTCGCACCTGCGCAGAGATGAGGCTCAAATTTCTATCCGTTCGGCGCAATCCGAAACTGGCACAGCTCTTGATGATCTATTGGTTTCGATTGCCCCGTCAATATGTGATCTCCCCGATGCACTTGTTTTTTTGAAAGCATTTGTTCTCGCCCTCGGCCCGCTGAGACGGCCGCCGAAGCTTACGCAGTCAACGCAGTCCCCGAAGTTCTCCCGGCAGATCCTGCCCGCTCCAATTTTGAGAACTTCTCTAGCAGCAAGCAGATACGCCGATCTCTCGCAATCTGCGAACCGGTCGCTCGAACCGACCGTCAACGGTTTGTGCAGTAGTATTCGCGAGCGTGACGCTGGGAATTCCCGGTATGATTCCGAGCGATTCATCGCCTGAGTTTTCTCGCCGGATCGATCTGCCGATCGATCATCGCCTCCCCGCACGGCCTGTTCTGCTTGCTCACCTCTTTCCTCTCCCCGTACCGGAATCCGACATGATCTCCACCCCGCGATGGCTGCTGCTCACGCTCGGCCTGCTGGCAGCAACGACCGCGGCGATTGCCGACGAACCCGCCAGACCCACGACTCATCAGTCGCAAACCATCGAAGGCTGGTCGGTCCGGATCGATCAACGGCTGCTCGACGGCGAAAGCGAAGATGTGGCCCTGGGCCGCCGTGCGCTCCGATTGCTCGGCGATCGCCTCTACGAGATTCAGCTCGTCGTCCCGGCCGATCGTGTCGAGCAACTACGCAAAGTCACCATCCAGCTCGACCGGACTCATGGCAAGCTGACCTCCATGCAATATCATCCCAGCGCAGACTGGCTGCGGAACAACGGCTACAGCGAAACGCTGGCCAGATGCGTCCACCTCCCCGACGCCGCGGGCTTTGCCAGCCCGAAGCATCACCAGCAGCAGCCCTGGGCCGTCCTGCACGAATTGGCCCACGCCTACCACGACCAGGTGCTGGATTTCGAACATGCCGAGATCAAAGCCGCCTGGGAACGATTCCGCGACGGCGGCAAGTACGAAAAAGTCCTGCATATCGACGGCGGAAACCGCCGGCACTATGCCCTGACCAACCAGAAAGAATTCTTCGCGGAAATGTCCGAAGCCTACTTCGGCCTCAACGACTTCTACCCGTTCCACCGCGCCGAACTGCAACGCGACGAACCCGAGCTATTCAAGCTGCTGCACGAAATCTGGGGACCGCCAGTCAGCGAATAGCGAACAGGGAAGCGGGCTTTTCGCTGATCGCTGATCGCCGGAGGAAGACTTAACGCGCGAATTGCAGCTCTGGCGATCAGCGATTCGCGATCTGCGATAAGCCCTCTGCCATTCGACATTCCGCCTTCGTCATTCGACATTCCGCGCGCCCGGCATGCTAAAGTGTCTCCCCGGATTCCTTCACTCTGATCGCCGGAGCCACCGCGGATGTCAGTGACTTACGCTTTCGTCTCCCAGGGACGTCTGTTTGTGGCGCAGGACCATCTGCCGCCGCAGGAACTGACCAGCCAGTTCGCCGGCCAGTACGAGGACCGCCAGGCCCGTCAGCAGCAGGCGCACGGCTGGAAGGACCGCAGCGGGCTTTGGGGCGAGTTCGGCGTGGGCTCCCCGTTCGGCGCCATGGGAGAACAGGCGGCCCCCCGTCGGATTCGCTTCAGCAGCGCCGCACTCGGAACCGCGCCGGGCGAGGTCTCCTATCTGGTCGACTTTGGTCACATGACCGGCCTCTTTCAGCAAACGCTCGCCGATCACAGCGAGCGCCGGTTGTTTCACCGCAACGAGTTTCCCGCCCGGGAACTGACGCGAGATCGCCACTCGGGCATGCTGGCGATGTCGGTGGCCCAGGCGGACGGTTCCAGCCGGATCGCTGTCTGCGAACCGGACGGCCGGCTGGTTCGCGAAGTCACCGACGGCGACACCGTCGATGAAGCGCCGAACTGGACAGGCCAGGGCCGCCGACGAATCGTCTACCAGGCCGCTCCGATCCTGCGAAACGCCGCTGGATATCCGCTGGGGCTCGGTCCCTACGCGATCGAAGAAGTCGATCTCGACGCGAAGAAACTCTCGCTGCTCCACGAGGAGGAGGACTACGACTGTCTTCAGCCGCGCGAGGACGCGGCCGGTGCGCTGTACTACATCCGCCGGCCGTACCGCGCTCCTCAAACCCGTCCGTCATTGCTGCAGGTGGCAAAAGACGTCGGGCTGTTTCCATATCGGCTGCTGCGGGCCGGGTTCGCCTATCTCGACTTCTTTTCGATGCGCTACACGGGCGAACCTCTCCGTACCGCCGGCGGCCCCGAACGAAAGATCCCCGTTCCCGAAGACTTCTTCCGCATTTCCGGCCAGTGGATCGATCCCCGCAAACAGTACGCGCAGAAGGGAGAAGTCGCCTCCTCGCTGGTTCCGCGCGATTGGCAGCTCGTCCAGCGGGCGTCGGGCGGAGCCGAAGAGGTTCTGGCACGCGGCGTCCTGTCGTTCGACCTGACGCCGGCAGGCGACATCGTCTATTCGACCGGAACCGCAATTCGCCTGAGAACCGCCGCGGGGCTCGACACCGAACTCGCCCGCCAGCGCCTGGTGGAGCGCATCACGGTCCTCGCCGGCGTCGACCCCGCCGCCGACTGACTGGACCGCCGCGTTGTCCTCGATACGGTGCGCCGGGTAAGATCGACGGATCTTGATGGGTCCACGATGAGGCGCAACATGCAACGATTGACACTCCTGGCCGTCGTCTGGAGCCTGGGGCTCGGGGTTGAGAGTCGCGCCGCCGACAAACCCCTCCCGGAGCAGATCGAGTTCAATCGCGACGTCCGGCCGATCCTGTCCGATGCCTGTTTTCAATGTCACGGCCCCGATAAGAACCAGCGTCAGGCCGAACTGCGGCTCGACCAGGCGGCCGGCTACGCAGGAACAAACGACAAGCCCGGCGCTGTGATCCCGCACAAGCCGGAGGCCAGCGAGCTGTTCCGCCGGGTGACGACCGCGGCCCCCGATGAAGTCATGCCGCCGAAAGACAGCGGCAAGACGCTCTCTGCCCGCGACAAAGAGATCCTGCGGCGCTGGATTGAGCAGGGAGCGGAGTACCAGGGGCACTGGGCCTACCTCGTGCCAACCCGACCGGCGGTCCCCGCCGCGACGCCGGCCATACCGGCACGCAACGAAATTGACCGCTTCATTCAGGCTCGGCTGGCCGCCGCCGGTCTGCAGCCCGCAGCGGAAGCCGATCGGGTCACGTTGATCCGCCGGCTGACATTCGACCTGACCGGGCTGCCGCCGACGCCCGCCGACGTTCAGGCCTTCCTGCAGGACGCGCGGCCCGATGCCTATGATCGGCTCGTCGAGCGGCTGCTGGAGTCGCCTCACTTTGGCGAACGGATGGCCGTCTACTGGCTGGATCTCGTGCGGTTCGCCGATACCGCCGGCTACCACAGCGACAACCTGCGGGACATCGTCCCCTACCGCGACTACGTGATCGACGCATTCAACCGCAATCTTCCTTTCGATCAATTTACGATCGAGCAGCTCGCCGGCGATCTCCTTCCCGAACCGACGCTCGGCCAGAAGGTGGCCTCAGGCTACAACCGACTGCTGCAGACCACCGAAGAAGGGGGCGCCCAGGCGAAGGAATACATCGCCAAGTACTCCGCCGATCGCGTCCGCAACGTCGCCGATGTCTGGCTCGGAGCGACGCTGGGGTGCGCCGAGTGCCACGACCACAAATTCGACCCGTTCACTACGCAGGACTTCTACAGCCTGGGAGCGTTTTTCGCCGACGTGCAGGAACCAGCCATCGGCGGGCGCGGTCCCGGAATGCTGGTTCCGAGCCCGGACCAGTCGCAGCGACTGGCCGAGCTGGATCAGACCGTAGCCTCCGCCCGGCAGGATCTGGACGCCGCCGTGCAGGCGCTCCTTGCCGGCGACGCCGCCTGGGAGCAGGAATTGCTCGCCGACTCGGGCTGGCGGCCGCTGGGCTCGGCCGAAGCGAAGGTCGAAGGAAGCGACGTGAAGCTCGCCGAACAGACCGACGGATCGTGGCTGGCGCAAGGCGCGGTCGGCGCTCAGGAGAGCTTTGTGCTGACGTATCCGGCGTCCCCTCGCGGACTGACCGCGCTGAAACTGGAGGTGCTGGCGGATGACAGCTTGCCCGCCAAAGGTCCAGGAACGGCCGGCAACGGAAACTTTGTGCTGACGGAGTTCAATCTGTCGACGACCGGCGCGGACGGGAAAGAACAACCCGTCAAGCTGGTCCGGGCCGTCGCCGATCACGCCCAGAATGGACACGCCATCGAGACGGCGTTCGACGGCAAAGACGCCACCGGCTGGGCGATTCTCCCGCACGTCGGACAGCCGCATGAAGCCGTGTTTGCGGCGGAACAGCCGTTTGTCAGCGAAGACGCCGGGACGTTGACTGTCCGTCTCGAATTCCGCTCGCCCCACGCCAGTCACTCGATCGGCCGGTTCCGTCTGTCGGCGACGACGCTGCCGGATCCAATCGCCCGCTGGACGCCGCCGCAAGTGCGATCGGTCCTGGCGACGCCGCGCGACCAGCGCAGCGCGGATCAGCAGACGGTGCTGACGCAATTTCTTCGGGATCAGTCGCTGCAGCTTCAGCCGCAGCGGCAGGTGAGCCAGCAGCGGCAGCAGGCGCGGGACCAGTTTGTGGCGACCATTCCCCGGTCGCTGATCGCGCAGGCCGGGCCGCCGCGAACTGTCCGAGTCCTGCCGCGGGGGAACTGGATGGACGATACCGGCGAAATCCGCGAGCCCGCCATCCCCGCGTTTCTGGGACAGGTGAATGCTGAAGGCCGGCGCGCCAATCGCCTCGACCTCGCCAGTTGGCTAGTGTCCCCGGAGAACCCGCTGACGGCTCGCGTGTTTGTAAATCGCTTGTGGAAGCTCTTCTACGGCGTCGGGTTGTCCCAGACGCTCGAAGACAGCGGCAGCCAGGGGGAATGGCCGACGCATCCGGAGTTGCTCGACTGGCTGGCGGTCGAGTTCCGCGAATCGGACTGGGACGTCGAGCACATGGTCCAGTTGATGGTCCTTTCACACTCGTACCGGCAGTCCTCCGTGCAGACGTCCGAGGCGCGGGCCGTCGATCCCTTCAACCGCCTCCTCTCCGCCCAGCAGCGATTCCGCCTGGACGCCGAATTCGTCCGCGACAACGCGCTGGCGATCAGCGGGCTGCTGTCGTCGCAGGTCGGGGGCGAAAGCGTAAAGCCCTATCAACCGGAGGGGTACTGGGATTACCTCAATTTTCCGCGGCGGACCTGGCAGGCCGATCGGGGCGAGCGGCAGTATCGCCGGGGACTTTACACGTTCTGGCAGCGATCGTTTCTGCACCCGCAGATGCTCATTTTCGACGCCCCGAGCCGGGAGGAATGCGTCGCCGACCGACCGCGCTCGAACACGCCGCAGCAGGCGCTGGTGCTGCTCAACGATCCAACCTTCTTCGAAGCGGCCCGCGTCTTCGCGACCCGGACGCTGCTGGAGGGTGGTCCGACCGACGAGTCCCGGCTGGCGTGGGCCTGGCAACGGGCTCTCTCCCGTCCGCCGCGCGCCGCGGAACAGCAGTTGATCCTGACGCTGCTGCAGAAGCATCGGCAGGATTACGCGGCCGACCCCGCCGCGGCCAGGGCGTTGCTGACGTCCGTCGGCTCCGCCGCGCTGCCCGACGGAGTCAGCGAGCCCGAGCTGGCGGCCTGGGTCTCGGTGACGCGCGTGCTGCTGAATCTGCACGAGACAGTGACGCGCCTGTAGCGGCCGGCAACGAGCTCACGCAATGAATACAAGAATTCGACGACGGGCAACGGTGGACTCTAAACATCCCCCTTTCGACATTCCGCCTTCGTCATTCGACATTTCCTCTTGGCGTCTTTGCGTGAAATCTGCCTCCTCGCGGCAACTGGACGCACCACCGCGCGACAGCTACGCTGCCGCTCATGTCATCCACCGACGCCAGCCCCGATCGCCGACTTCCCGCGAGCATCTGGGCGCTCGGCGTCGCTTCGCTCTGCATGGATACGTCGTCCGAGCTGATCCACAGCCTGCTGCCAGTGTTCATGGCCACCACGCTCGGGGCGTCCATGCTGACGATCGGGCTGGTCGAGGGACTGGCAGAAGCGACCGCGTCGATCACGAAAGTCTTTTCGGGCGCCCTCAGCGACTTTCTCCGCAGGCGAAAGTTTCTGCTCGTCCTGGGGTACGGCCTCGCCGCGATCACCAAACCGGTCTTCCCGCTGGCCACTTCGATCGGCTGGGTCTTTGCAGCCCGGTTTGTCGATCGCATCGGCAAAGGCATTCGCGATGCGCCGCGGGATGCGCTCGTTGCCGACATCACGCCGCCGGAGTTGCGCGGAGCCGCTTATGGCTTGCGACAGGCGCTCGATTCCGTCGGAGCTTTCCTCGGGCCGCTGCTGGCATTGATCCTCCTGTCGGTGTTCGCGGACAGCATCCCCGCGGCGATGTGGTTCGCGGTCATCCCGGCGGCGATCACCGTCATCGTGCTGATCGTCGGAGTTCGCGAACCCGCGCCACGTTCGACGGGGGAAGCGCTCCGGCCGCCGCCGACCTTCGCCGACGCCCGACGGCTGCCGCGGCGATTCTGGCTCGTGGTGCTGCTGGGGGCCGTCTTCACGCTCGCCCGGTTCAGCGAAGCGTTTCTGGTATTGCGGGCGCAGAATGTCGGCCTGCCGCTGGCCGCCGTGCCGCTGGTGATGATGGTCATGAACGTCGTCTACGCGGCGGGCGCCTACCCCGCAGGGGCCGCCGCCGACCGCTGCAGCGCGCGGACGCTGCTGCTGATCGGCCTGGGTTTCCTGATCGGTGCAGACCTGCTGCTGGCCCTGGCCACTTCACCCGCAGCCGCACTGGCCGGGGCGGCCCTGTGGGGACTGTATCTGGCCGGCACGCAGGGTCTGCTGTCGAAGCTCGTCGCCGACACGGCCCCGCTCGATCTGCGCGGCAGCTCCTTCGGCATCTTCAACCTGGTGTCCGGCGTCTCCCTGCTGCTGGCCAGCGTGATCGCCGGCGGACTGTGGACCACCCTGGGCCCGTCGGCCACGTTCTTCGTCGGAGCCACATTCGCAGCGATCGCCGCAATCGGGCTGTGGGGTGCAGGGAGCAGCGAGTCGCGAACTGCCGGAGATTGGTCAGTCGTCCGTCGGCAGTAGTCCGTGGCGAAAGTCCGCAAGTGCGGACGTCCTTTCTGGCTCTCGACTCTGGACTCTCGACGGCCTTTCGACATTCCGCCTTCGTCATTCGACATTTCCCTTCTCCGGCGACGGTACTGGACGACCTCAGGCGTCAAAGCTACGCTGCTCTCCATGCCAAACGCCGCCCCCTATCCGTGGTTTGTCCGTCGCGATCTCGACGGATTCTTCGGCCTGTTCATCGACAACCTGGTGCAGCTCCTGCTGATCGTCGCCCTCTGCTCGACGCAGTGCGGCATGACCGGCGACGCCGCCTGGCTGCTCTACGGGAGGATCCTCCCCGGAGCGGCGGTGAGCATCATCCTCGGCAATCTGTTCTACGCCTGGCAGGCCCGCCGACTGGCGCAGCGGGAGGGCCGCAGCGACGTCACAGCCTTGCCGTACGGCATCAATACGCCCTCGCTCCTGGTCTACGTCTTCTTCGTGATGGGTCCGGTCTTCCGGCAGGGAATCGAACAGAAGCTGTCCCCCGTCGCCGCCGCCGAGCTGGCCTGGCAGATGGGGCTGGTGGCGTGCATCGGTTCGGGCGTGATCGAATTTCTGGGGTCGTTCGTGGCCGAATCGATTCGCAAGCGAACTCCGCGGGCGGCGCTGCTGTCGACGCTGGCGGGGATTGCGATCGGCTTCATCGCGATGACGTTCGCGTTGCAGATCTATCAGAAGCCGCTGATCGCCATGCTGCCGCTCGCCGCCGTGCTGATCACCTACTTCAGCCAGTCGTCGTTTCCACTGGGGCTGCCCGGCGGGCTGATCGCCGTCGCCCTCGGGACGGCCACCGCCTGGCTGTTGACCGGGCTCGTGCAGGTCTGGCCCGATGCGCCCGCGTGGATCTCCGATTCCACGATGAAGGCGGCCGCAGTCCCTGCCGCCTGGAGTCAGGCCGGGCTGCAGCTTCCGCATTTCTGCGGCGACGCTCTCTGGACGGTCCTCTCGAACCCGACGGCATGGCTGGGGCATCTGTCGGTCATCGTGCCGATGGGGCTGTTCAATCTGGTCGGCAGCCTGCAGAACATCGAATCCGCCGAGGCGGGGGGCGATCGATTCCCGACGGCCCCGTCGCTGGCGGCAAACGGAATCGGCACCCTCTGCGCCGGGCTGTTCGGGAGCTGTTTCCCGACGACGATCTACATCGGACACCCCGGCTGGAAGGCCCTCGGCGCACGGGCGGGATACTCGACCCTCAACGGCGTCGTAATCACCATCCTCTGCTGCACGGGGACCGTGGCGGTCATTCAGAGCCTGATCCCGATCGAGGCCGGCGTGGCCATCGTCCTCTGGATCGGCATCGTGATTACCGCCCAGGCGTTTGCCGCCACGCCGACGAATCATGCCCCCGCCGTAGCGATCGGACTCTTCCCCGCGATCGCCGCCTGGGGCCAGACCGTCGTGCAGGGCGCCTTCATCAGCGCCTGGGATTTTTTGAAAGTCCCGCACGACGAGTTCGCCGCGCACGGCGGGCGGACGATGCAGGATCTGTTGACGGTCAACCAGTCGGCCGAGATCAACGGATTCCTGCTGCACGGCCTGCTGTCGATCGAGCGGGGCTACATTTTCACCTGCATGATCCTGGCGGCGATCTCGGCGTTTCTGATCGATCGCAAGTTCCGGGCGGCAGCGTTCTGGGCGCTGCTCGGGGCGTTCTTCGCCGGGATCGGCCTGACGCACGCGTATCAGTTGCAGGGAAACATCGTCGACTTCCTGTTCGCCTTCGACGCCCCGCGCGACGGGTCACTGGAATTCCGGGCCACGCCGATTGCGATCGGCTACCTGCTGACCGCCGCAGCGTTTCTGGCCTTCGGCTGGTACCACGCGAAGCATGGGGACGACAGGCGGGTGGAGCACTGAGGAGAGCCAAGTGAGAAGTGCTGAGAGCCAAGTGATTGGCGGGCTCTGTATTTCCCGACTTCGGCCCGGTTGAATCTCAATGTTCGGGTCGATGAAGCTGGTCCAGGGAGACAAACCCCTCGGGTGTGTCGGATGACTTGTTGGCCGGGCAGGTGTCGCAACCGGTGCCGCAGCCGGCTTTTGCTCGGCCGGAGACGGATTGCCAAACGCGCAGGGCGACGTATGCGGCTGCCGCCAGCACGATGCTTCCGGTGAATAGTCCCTGCCAGTCCACGGGCGTTTCCGTTGAGTGTCCGTCGTTCGCGATCCGTCTCTACTCCCATTGTAGGCCGCAGAGGGACGCGGCAAAGTGCCGAACCGCGGTCTCAATTCATCCGCCGACGAAACAGCCAGGCGGCCAGCGTCAGATTCACGACGGCGATGACCGCCATCGGCCAGTACTGGTTGATCAGCAGCCCGAACGGCGTCCCTTCCAGGAAAACCCCGCGGATGATAATCAGGTAATATCGCAACGGGTTGAGGTATGTGACCGCCTGCACCGCGGTGGGCATATTGGCGATGGGGGTCGAAAACCCGGACAGGATCGTGGCGGGAACCATGAACAGGAACGAGCCCAGCAGGCCCTGCTGCTGCGTTACCGCCAGCGAGGAAATCATCAATCCGAAACCGATCGTCGCCAGCAGAAACAGCACGACCCCGGTATAGAGGGCCGCGAGACTGCCGCGGAGCGGGACTTCGAACCAGTGCACCGCCAGGAAAATGATCGCACTCGCCTCCGCCAGCCCGATCACGAAGCCGGGGATGGCTTTGCCGATCAAAATCTCGAACGGATGAAAGGGCGTCGCCAGAAGCTGGTCGAAGGTCCCCTGTTCGCGTTCGCGGGCCACCGACAGACCGGTCACCAGCACCGTCACCGCCAGCGAAAGCATGCCGACAATCCCCGGCACGATAAACCAGCGGCTCTCCAGGTTGGGGTTGAACCAGGCCCGCGTCTCGAGCGTCGCCGGCAACGCCATCCCCTCCGTCTGTTCGATCCGGTCGCGGTTGAAGTCCTCCACGATCGACCGGACATAATTCAGGGCGATGGCCGCCGTGTTGGAGTTCCGCCCATCCACGATCGCCTGAATCGTGGCCGAACTTCCTGCCGCCAGGTCCCGGCTGAACTGCGGCCCGATATGCACCACCAGCAGCACCGACTTGCCATCGATCAGCGGCGGAATCTCGCGATCGTGCGACAGGACGGCGACTTCCTTGAAGTTCGGCGAACCGGAGAAACGGGCCAGCAGCTCGCGCGAGACCGCGCTCCGGTCTTCATCGTAAACCGCGAACGCCAGGTCGTTGAGATCGAACGTCGCGGCATAACTGAAGACAAAGAGCTGAATCATCGGCGGCAGGATGATGACGGTCCGGCTCCGCGGATCCCGCAGCAGCGCCAGGAACTCTTTGATCGTCAACGCCAGAATCCGGGAGAACATAAGTATTCCTGCCGCGCTACGCGAGTCGCTTTCGAGCCACGAACCGGGTCAGTCCGAGGAACACGACGGCCATCAACAGCAGCGCTGCGCCGTTGGGAATGAGGATCTCGGGAACATCTCCGGCGGAAAAAATGGTCTGCAGCGACGAAACGAAGTAGCGGGCCGGCAGCAGATAAGTCACGCCGCGGATCACCGCCGGCATGCTCTGAATGTCGAAAATGAATCCGGAGAGCATGAACGCCGGGAGAAACGTGGCGATGATCGCGATCTGAGCGGCGACGAACTGCACCTTGGCCAGCGTCGAAATCAGCAGCCCCATGCCGAGCGCCGACAGCAGGAACAGCGACGTCGTCCCGATCAGAATCCAGAGCGAACCGCGCAGCGGCACCAGAAACAGCCACTCCGCCATCACAACGCTGATCCCCATCCCCCCCATCCCCAGGATGTAGTAGGGAGCGATCTTGCCGATCAGAATCTCCGACATGGCGACCGGCGTGACCAGCAGGGCCTCCATCGTCCCCCGCTCCCATTCCCGCGCCATCACCAGCGCCGTCAGCAGCCCCCCGATCAGCGTCATGATCACCGCAATCAAACCCGGCACCAGAAAGTTGCGGCTGCGGAGATTGCTGTTGAACCAGACCCGCTGTTCGACTTCGACGGGAACGGCGAAGTCCTGACCGGTCTCCGCCAGACGATCCTGCAGCCAGTGAGACCAGACCCCTTCCACGTAACCGATCACAATCCGCGCCGTATTGGCGTCGCTGCCATCGACGATGAGCTGCATCGCAGTGCCCGATGGAGTATGCAGCCGCTCGGAAAAATTGGCCCGCAGCCGAAGGATGCCGTCGACGTCCCGCCGCATCAAAGCGGCTTCCGCTTCGGGCATCGTCGGCATCACGACCGGACGGAAATACCGCGACCGCTGAAAAGCTCCCACAACCGCCGCCGTGTCGGCGGTCGGATGCTCGACGACGAGAGCCAGCGGCACATGCTCGGCGTCGAGCGAGACTCCGTAGCCAAACAGCAGCAGCAGGACGACGGGCAGCAGAAAGGCAATGGCGATGCTGCTGGGATCGCGCACGATCTGCAGCAGCTCCTTGCGGAGCAATCCCCGCAGCCGCATCCGTCGGAGCGCGCCGGGACTCAGGGTCCGGGACTTTCCCGTCATGCATCGATCTCCCGCTGGCGGGACTCGATCACCGAGATGAACGCATCCTCCATCGTCGGTTCGGGACACTCTTCCGAACGGGCCCGGGCGCGAATCGCATCCGGCGTGTCCAGCTCCGGGACTTCCCCCGCGACCATGATCGCAACCCGGTCGCAATACTCGGCCTCTTCCATGAAATGCGTCGTAACCATCACCGTCACCTGCCGGGCGGAGAGCTCGTTGATGCGCTGCCAGAACTCCCGCCGGGCCAGCGGATCCACGCCCGACGTCGGTTCATCCAGGAACAGCACGTCCGGCTCGTGCATCAGCGAACACGCTAAAGCCAGTCGCTGCTTGTAGCCCAGCGGCAGGTCCCCGCTCGTGGCGTCGCGAACGCCCTGCAGCTCAAAATGCTCGACGGCCCAGGCCGTCTGTTCATTCTGCCGGCTTCCCGTCAGCCCGTAAGCCTGACTGAAGAACCGCAGGTTCTGAGCCACCGTCAGATTCCCGTACAGCGAAAACTTCTGCGACATGTAGCCCAGTCGCGCGCGGGCCGCCGCGGCCGTCTTCCGGACATCGACGCCGGCGATCTTCAACGTCCCGCCACTCGCCGGCAGCAGCCCGCACAGCATCCGAAACAGCGTCGACTTGCCGGCGCCATTCGCCCCCAGCAGCCCGAACACCTCCCCCCGGGCGACGTCAAACGTCACCCCCTTGACGGCATAAAAACTCCCGAAACGCCGCTGGACATCGCGAACTTCGATCATGGCTTCGGACGCGGCGCTCCGCGAAGGCCGGACCGGAACGGCCGACTTCCGGTTCGATGTCGACTCGCGTTTGCGCAGCAGATCGACAAACCGGTCTTCCAGCCGCGGCGCCGCCGGAACCACGGCAATCGACATTCCTTCGGATCGAAACTGACTGGTATCGGGCGGAGCGGCGGTTTCCATGACAAACCGGACTCGACTCCCCTGAATGATCGAATCGGTGACGCCCGACGCCGCCGACAATTGCGCCTGCATCCGACGACGATTCTCGGCCGGGACCTCCGCCAGAAAAACTCGCCCTTCCAGGCCGGCAGTCAACGCGGCGGGCGTCCCGTCACCCAGCACCTCGCCCTCATGCAGGATCACCAGTTCATCGCAGCGTTCGGCTTCGTCGAGATACGCCGTGCTCAACAGCACGCTCGTCCCTTCGTTCTCCACCGCCCGCCCGACGATCCCCCACAACTCGCGTCGCGAGACCGGATCGACCCCCACTGTCGGCTCGTCGAGCAGCAGCAGTTCCGGCGAACGGACCAGCACGCACGCCAGCCCCAGCTTCTGTTTCATGCCCCCCGAAAGATTCCCCGCCAGACGCTTCGTAAACGGCGCGAGTCCGGTCATTTTCATCAGTTCGGCATAGCGCGCCGGCCGCTGATCGTAAGGAACCCCCTGCAGATCCGCGTAGAGGTCGAGGTTCTCCTGAACCGTCAGATCCTCGTACAGACCGAACCGCTGCGGCATGTAGCCGATCGAGCACTGCACCCCGAGCGGATCGCGGAGAACGTTCTTTCCGACGGCGGTGATCTCGCCGGCGTCCGGCAGCAGCAGGCCGGCGCAGAGCCGCATGAGCGTCGTCTTGCCGGCCCCGTCCGGGCCGATCAAGCCCATCACGCGCCCGCGACGCAACCGCAGGCTCACCTGCTCCAGAGCCTGTACGTCGCGGCCGCCCGTGCGAAACCGTTTCGACACGCCGCGGACCTCCAGCACCATCTCCGAGGAGTCGGCCACGGCGCCGGAGCCGGCAAGGTCAGCGGACGGCGGGGGCGTCATGGCTGTCCTTCGTCGACTTCGGCTGCCCGAGGTCGATGTGCACGGTGGCAGGCATCCCCAGTCGCAGCTCATTCTGCGGGTTGTCCGCAAAAACTCGGACCTGGTAGACCAGACGCGTCCGCAATTCGGGAGTTTCGACCTGCCGGGGAGTGAACTCCGCGGTCGGGGAGATGAAACCAACCCATCCGTCGTAGGTTTTGTCGGGAAAGGCGTCCGTCGAGATTGTCGCTTTCATCCCCGGCCAGATGCGGCCCAGGTCCGTCTCGGACACATACGCCCGGACCCACACTGGATCGACCAGCGCGACTGTGAAAACCGGCTTCTGCGGCGACGCCATGTCCCCCACCTGCAGGATGCGATTGCGGATGATCCCGTCCGACGGCGCCAGCAGCGATGCGTTCTTCAGATCTCGCCGAGCCAGCGACAGCGCAGCCTCCAGCCCCTTCAGCGCCGCCTTGGCCTCCAGAATGTCTTCTTTCCGCGGGCCGGCGATCGCCAGGTCCAGCGCAGCTTGGGCCGACTTCTGTTGCGCGGCGGTCGTATTGGCGGTCGCCTCCGCGTCGTCGAGCTCCTCGCGGGTCGCAACCTTCATGTCGTGCAGCTTGCGGACGCGGCCCAGCCTGGTCGCGGCATCTTCGGCCGTGGCAGTAATCGCCTCCAGAGCCGCGCGAGCCTCACGAATCTCCTCGGGGCGGGTCCCCGATTCCAGCCGCGCAACGACCTGTCGCTGCGTTTCGAGCTGCGCCTCGGCGCGGGCCACCGCAAACTCGAAACCTTCCGAGTCCAGTTTCGCCAGGAGCTGCTGCGATTCGACTCGATCGCCTTCCTCGACCAGCAGCTCGGTCACCCGCTCGCTCTGAACAAAGGCCAGTTCCACTTCGCGAATATCGACATTGCCGTAGAGCTGCAGCCGGTCCGGACGGGACGCCTCCCCGAACCAGAGCCCGCAGCCGGAACTCAATCCACCGGCCATCAGGACGATGACGAAACCAGTCGTTCGACGTTCGATCATGCAAGGCATCCTGTGGCGGAACACCGCGGCCCGCATCGTGGCGTTCCGCGGGTGACGTTCGGACAGAATAACACGCGACGCGCCCTTGCGGCATGCCGTGGCAATCTCGCATTGTCCCCCATTCAGTCCGGGCAACTCCTCCGGTACACTGTCCCGGAACCATGACCGACGTGACGCAACTCCTGCAGAGAATCGACACCGGCGACGGCCGCGCGGCCGCCGAGCTCCTCCCCGTCGTCTACGACGAACTGCGGCGACTCGCAGCGGTTCAGCTCGGCCGCGAAGCCTCCGGCCATACCCTGCAGGCCACGGCCCTGGTCCACGAGGCCTATGTCCGGCTGGTGCGGGGAGCGGGACCCGATCGATGGGATCATCGCGGGCACTTTTTTGCCGCTGCGGCCGAGTCCATGCGACGAATCCTCGTCGACCACGCCCGGCGGAAGCATGCCCTCAAACGGGGAGGGGGACAGGTCCGGCACGACGCGGAGGAGTACGCGATCACGCTCCCCGAGCCGGTCGAGGATCTGCTGGCGCTCGACGAGGCCCTGACGAAGCTGGCCGCCGAAGACCCGGAAAAAGCCAGGCTTGTCGAGCTGCGGTACTTCGCCGGTCTGACGGTGGAAGAAGCCGCCAACGCCCTGGGAATCTCAACCGCAACCGTAAAGCGGCACTGGACTTACGCGCGGGCGTGGTTATATCGGGAACTGACCGGCAGTCCGCCGGATCCGAATTCCTCGGAGAATCTGCGGACCGAATGAGCCCGATCCGCTGCGGTTTTCGCATGGTGGAGCAGACGACTCGACATCCCGCGACGGGGAAGATTCCACAATGCACGACCCCACCATCTTCGAAACGGCCCTCAATCAACCCACACCCGCCGACCGGGCAGCCTACCTCGATCGGGTCTGCGCCGGAAATCCGGAGCAACGCCGGGAGCTGGAAACGCTGCTGGCCGCCCACGACGCGGCCGGCGGGTTTCTGGAACGCCCGGTCGTCGAGCAGTTCGGCGGATCAGTACCGGCGACTCAAGTCCGCTCCAGCCTGCCAGAAGCCAAGACGGTCGCCGGCGATCTGGTCGGACTGGAATTCCTGGCGCCGGCCACCCGGCCTGACTCACTCGGACGACTGGGCCACTACCACATTCTCGCCGTGGTCGGGCAAGGGGGCATGGGGACCGTCTTCAAGGCCTTCGACGAACAGCTCCACCGAATTGTCGCGATCAAGATCATTTCCGGCGAACTGGCCGCCCACGCCACGGCCCGCCGACGGTTCATCCGGGAGGCCCGCGCGGCGGCCGCCATTGCCCACGAACACGTGGTCACCATTCACGCGGTCGACGAGGAGCACCGGCCGCCGTTCATCGTCATGCAGTACGTCGAGGGCTGCTCGCTGCAGGAGAAGCTCGATCGCCAGGGCCCGCCGAGCCTGCCGGAGATTCTGCGGATCGGCTATCAGATCGCCGCAGGACTCGCGGCCGCCCACAAGCAGGGGCTGGTTCATCGCGATATCAAGCCGGCGAACATCCTGCTGGAGAACGGCGTCGAACGGGTCAAGCTGACCGACTTCGGCCTGGCGCGCATCGCCGACGACGCCAGCCACACGCAGAGCGGCGTCATCGCCGGAACGCCGCAGTATATGTCCCCCGAGCAGGCCGAAGGGCTGACCGTCGATCACCGGAGCGACCTGTTCAGCCTGGGCAGCGTGCTCTACGTCCTGTGCACCGGTCACGCTCCGTTCCGGGCGACGACCACGCTGGCGGTCCTCAAACGCGTCTGCGAGGACGCCCCCCGCCCGATTCGCGAGATCAATCCGGACATCCCCGAATGGCTCTGCGCAATCATCAGTCGACTGTTGGCCAAGGATCCGCAGGATCGCTATCAGACCGCCGAGGAAGTCGCCCGGCTGCTCAGCGAGCACCTGGCTCACCAGCAGGGGCTGGCGCCGGCGCCCCTTCAATCGGAACCCGTGGTCGCGAGGGTTCGCCGTACATACCGATGGCTGGCATCCAGGTTCAGTCTGGCGACGGCAGCCATGATCCTGTTCATCGTTGTGCTGCTCGTGGGGCCGACGATCAGCCTCAGAATCGCCGGTCGCGGACGACTGTCGTTCCGCCAGTCAGACGGCACGATTCGGCTTGAGGTTTATCGCGACGGGCAGCTCATCGGAGATTACGGCGGTTTCGACAATGTCGAGATCGCCGCCGGGACCTACGAGTTCCGCCCCGTTCCAGCCTCGGGCTATCGCTTCTATGACATGGTCGCGAACCGGCGCACCTGGCCCTGGACGTTTCAGCACCAGCAGTGGCGAGCGCCAACGATGACGTACCGCATCTATCCCGGTGACGACATCCACGTGCTGATGTCGGTGACTGCGGAACCGGAGCGGCCCAAGCTGCCGATCGTACCGAAGGCCGAGCCGAAGCCGCTCTCCGCCGAAGAAGCCGCCGCGGTTCAGGCCGCCTATGCCGACCAGCACGCGTTGCCCGTGCAGTTGGCCGACCCCCTTGGAATCACGCTGCGCCTGATTCCTCCCGGCGAATTCGAAATGGGGGCGACCCCTGAGGAGCTGCGCGACCTCCAGGCGCGGCTCACGCGGGAAAAGGGCTCCGACTACGACAAGTTCGTGGTCAGTTCCAGCGGGCCGCGGCATCGGGTGACGCTGACGCAGCCGTTCTACCTCGGCATCCACGAAGTCACCGTGGCCCAGTTCCGCCTGTTCGTCGAAGAAACGGGCTATCGCTCAACAATGGAGGAACAATCCAAGCCAGCATTCACCTGGAAGACGTTTGCGGCAAATCCCGGCGTCGACCGCCGACCGGTCGTCGGCGTGAGCTGGCACGACGCACGGGCCTTTTGCGTCTGGCTGAGCGAGAAGGAAGGATTGCGCTACGACCTGCCGAGCGAGGCCCAGTGGGAGTACGCCTGCCGGGCCGGCAGCCAGACCCTCTGGTCGTTCGGCGATGACGAACGAGACCTGCGGCAGTATGCCGTGTTTCACGACGGGATCGCGAAATCGGTGGCGGATGTCGGCAGCCGGAAGCCGAACCCCTGGGGCCTGTTCGACATGCACGGCAACATCGACGAGTGGTGCCTGGACTGGCACCAGCAGGACTATTATCGCGTCGGACCGGTGAACGACCCGATCTGCCTGCAGGAACCGATCCAGCCCAACTCGGGCAAAGTCGCCCGTGGGGGCATCTGGAGCAATCATCCGTGGGCCACGCACTCGGCAATCCGCAACTTCGACTTCGCCCGCACCCCGCTCACGCACAAAGGCTTCCGCGTCTCCATTCAGGGGAATCTGCCCCGGATCAGCAATGACCTGCGACGACTGAAGGAGCAACAGCAAGGAACGCTGCCGGTTCCGGCCTCGTCGCCCGCTCCCGCAGCCGGCCCTGCCGACGCCTCCCGACCGGAGTAGATCGCCCTTCGCGAATGAAATTCAATCCGTGAACCACGTGCGGCTTGGAGTGACGTTTCCACTGGCGCACCGACCCAACCAGAAGTCCGCGACAGCGCACATCAACGGCGCGGCCCGTCACCCCGGACGTCGCGAACCTCCAGCTTGTCACGTTTCGCCGCCGCCCGGGTCGTCAACAGGAAATGATCGTCGAAAATCGCCAGGACCAGTTCCGGCTGATCCTGCTGAACGATCGTCAGCAGCCTTCGGCCCGGGGCTCCCTTGAGGGAGGCGTTCACCGGCATATTGAGCGTGTAGCCGTCCGTCTTCAGCGCGTCCGCATCGATCTGGATCGGGACGCCGATCTCTTTCGCCAGCGCCTCCATCGCCGAACGAAGCGGCGCCCGAGTCAGCTCCAGCGTTACCGGCCGTTCGAGCACGTCGAGCGAACCGTCGGTGATGGAACGAATGGAATGCAGCGGGACATGGAGCGTCTCCTCGCCGGCGCGGAAGGAAACGTAGTCCCGTCCCCGGGCGATGACCGTCCGGATACGGTCCGCACGCACATTCCCCGCCACAGGACGCGCGACGACGTGAATCTCAAACGCCCCCGCGTCCTTGACGGAAACCAGCATCACCCGCTGACCGATCTCCAGCAGATCGACGAAGTGCTCGGGGTACTGATCGCCGGGAGCGGCGAGCAAGGACGAGCTCGCGACCGCGACAAACATCAGAACGCCGCCGGCGACGGCAAGACATCGACTGTTCATAGTTGTCTGCTCCTGATCCCGCAGATTTGGAACGGGCGAGAATTCGGCCCGCCCGAGTTCGGCAATCATCGTACTCAGAAACCGACGTCCATCGCTCGATGGAACTTTTGAGTTCTCGGCGCACACCGACATCTCAATGATTCGAAGTCGTATCGGATCTCGAATCGAAGCTCACTTCGGGCCGCCGTCGCGAATTGCTGGTTGGAGAACCGGCCTTGCGAACGCCAAGACGATCGTTTCGAAACCTGAGCCCGGAAGTGGGCGGCCGACTGTCGCCACGAGTGAAACTGAATCCGCCCGACAGCCTGTTGAAGAATCGGAGAAAGACCCGAAATATCGGTCCCGCTTGAAGTAAATCCCCTGAATAAGGTGGCTCAGACATCCCTGTCCGGGCTTCTCGACAAAGTCTTCGAACGGACGGCGGACTGAGTGCAACCCGCGCGACGACGCCCCTCCGCGCACCACCCTGTAGCGACGGCCAGCGCCCCTGCCAGAAGGAAGCGCTGCCCGGACGTCGCACCAACGGGAATCCGCCGGCCGACGGCACCCGGCCCCGTTTCACACGGGAAACGGGATTGACTTAACTCCCGTCCTGCGAGATGATTCCGCCGATCTGAAGGGGCCGGTGCGCGCCGGTCCCCCTCGCAGCCACCGTCGCGGAGCGACGGGTCACACTCGCCAAGCCAGGGACGGCTGACGCATGTCGCAGCATCTCGTTGAGATCGTCGAGCAACTCGGTACGCCCCGGATCCTGGTCCTGGGGGACCTGATCCTCGACCGCTACGTCTGGGGCGACGCCGAACGCATCAGCCAGGAAGCGCCTGTCATCCTGCTCCGCGAGGAACGTCAGGAAAATCGACTCGGCGGCGCCGCGAACGTCGCGAACATGCTCCGCGGTCTGGATGCCGAAGTGACGCTCGCCGGCATCGTCGGCCACGACTCCGACGGCGTGCTGGTCTCGCAGGAGCTCGAACGATCAGGCGTCAACTGCTCCGCAGTCATGAGCGATCCCGATCGCCCGACGACCGTCAAAGTCCGGTTCATGGGCCGGGCTCAGCATCGACATCCACATCAGATGCTGCGAGTCGACCGCGAAGTCCGCCGGCCGGTCTCGTCCGAGCTGGCCCGCCAATTCCTCCGTCAGACGCTGCCCCGTCTGCGGGACTTCGACGCCATCCTGATCTCAGACTACGCCAAGGGGGTCTGCACCAGCGAAGTGCTGCAGCCGCTCATCGAAGCCGCACGCAAGGCGGGCATCCCGGTTGTCGCCGACCCGGCGGCCGGCGGCGATTACAACCTCTATCGCGGCGCGGCCGGCGTCACTCCCAATCGCTCGGAAACGGGCAAGGCGACCGGACGCGACGTCCGGTCGATTTCCGAAGCATTCCTTGCCGGCGACCAGCTCGTCGAGCAGTTCGATCTCGACATGGCGTTCGTCACGCTCGATCGGGACGGCATCGTCCTCGCCCGCCGGGACGCCGAGCCCATCCATCTGCCGACGCGAACCCGCGAGGTCTACGACATCACCGGCGCCGGCGACATGGTCCTCGCCATGATCGGCGTCGGCATGGCGGCGGGGGTCGATCCGGTCAGCCTCTCCCGGCTGGCCAACATCGCCGGCGGCCTGGAAGTCGAACAAATCGGCGTCGTCCCCATCAGCCGCCGGGAAATCCTGACCGATCTGCTGCAGGGCGCCCGCCGCAGCGGCGGAAAAGTCTGCACGCTCTCTGAGCTGCAGAAACAAGTTTCCGCCCGCAAGAAGATCGGCCAGCAGATCGTCCTGACGAACGGCTGCTTCGATCTACTGCACGCCGGGCACGTCTCCTATCTGCAGGAGGCCGCCCGCGAGGGGGACTGCCTGATCGTCGCGGTCAACAGCGACGACAGCGTCCGCCGACTCGGCAAAGCTCCGGATCGCCCGATCTTCGACCAGGACTATCGCGCCCAGATGCTCGCGGCCCTGGAATCCGTGGACTATGTCGTCGTCTTCGACGAAGACACGCCGCATTCAGTCCTGGAAACTCTCAAGCCTCACGTCCTGGTCAAAGGGGGGACCTATCGCGACGACGAAATCGTCGGCCGCGAAGTCGTCCAGTCCTACGGCGGCCGGGTCAAGGCGCTCGGCATCACTCCCGGGCTGTCGACGACGGACATCGTCCGCCGGCTCCGCGAAGAATCCGCCCACACCATTCCCTTCCCGGTTCCCGACGCCGGCCGGGTGGAGCGACGCGCCGGATGAAACTGGCCATCTATCTCCCGAACTGGGTCGGCGACGCCGTGATGGCGACCCCCGCGCTGCGGGCGCTCCGTCTGGCCCACCGGGACGCGGAGCTGGTCGGAATCATGCGTCCGGTGATCGGGGACGTGCTCGCCGGGCTCGATCTGTTCGACCGGACCATTCTCTACCAGAAGAAATCCCAGCCGTCCGCCCTTTCCGGGTGGAAGCTCTGGCGACGCCTGCAGTCCGAACATTTCGACGCCGCCGTGCTCCTGCCGAACTCGCTCCGGTCGGCCTGGCTGGCGTGGGTTTCCGGCGCCCGTCGGCGGATCGGCTTCGACCGCGACGGCCGTCGCTGGCTGCTGACGGATGCAGTCCCCGCCCCCCAGCGGCGCGTGCCGCATCCGGCGCTCGACGACTATCTGACGCTGGCCGCCCGGGCCGGCGGACTGCTTGCGACCCGCCAACTGGAGCTCGCCCTGCTGCCGGAAGACCGTCAGGCGGTGCAGAAGGTCCTCGCCACGTTTCCGGAGTCGTGGCAGAATCGACCGCTGGTCACCTTGAACACGGGGGGGGCGTTCGGCGGGGCCAAGAATTGGCCACGGGAGTCCTTCGCCGAGCTCGCTCGACGGCTTGTCGACGAGCTGGGAGCGCGCGTGCTGGTCCTCTGCGGACCGGCCGAACGGGACGACGCCCGCTGGATCGCCGAAGCCGCCCGGCATCCCGCCGTCCTCAGCCTGGCCGGCGAGCCGCTGAGCATCGGCTTGACCAAGGCCGCAGTCGAGGCGTCTCAACTGATGGTGACGACCGACTCCGGCCCCCGGCACTTCGCGGCGGCGTTCGATGTCCCCGTGGTCACGCTGTTCGGTCCCACGCACATCGCCTGGAGCGAAACCCATTTCGCCAGGGCGGAACACGTCCAGCTCGCCGTCGACTGCGGTCCGTGCCAGCAGCGCGAGTGCCCGCTGGGGCACCACAAGTGCATGCGAGAGCTGTCGGTGGACCAGGTCTTTGCAACCGCCAGCCGGCTCTGGTCACGTCACTCCGCCCGGCGCGATGCCGCCTGATCGCTCTCCGACTGAAAGCCCGCTCGCATGCGCATCGCCCTGATTCTCAAATACCTGGACCCCGCCCGCGGCGGCGCCGAGCAGTGGACGTTTCAGATGGCCGCCCGCATGGTCCGGGCCGGGCACGAAGTGGTCCACATCGGCCAGGCTCAGTCCTCCGAAGTCTCCGCGGCGGGCATCGGCTGGGTTCCGGTTCCGCCGACGCACGGAGTGACCGGCTTTGCGGACGCGGTCGAGCGGACATCCTGCGGCCGGGACTTCGACGTCCTCGCCGACATGGGACACTCCTGGACAGGCGACGTGATCCTGCCGCACGGCGGCTCGCGCCAGGCCTCGTTGCAGCAGAACGATCTGCTCGTTTCTCCAGCCCTGCGCTGGGTCCGCCGAGGATTGCAGGCGGTCGCGCCCCGTTATCGCCAGCAGCTCGATCTGCAGCGACGACAGTTCGATGTGGCCGACGGCCGGCTGATCATCGCCCTGTCGGAGATGACCGAACGACACTACCGGACGCTGGACCACGTTCCGACGGCCGCAATCCGCCAGGTCTACAACGGCGTCGACATCGAACGGTTCTCGCCCGCGCGCTGCCAGTCGCTCCGGTCCGCACAACGGACGGCCTGGGGTTTCGCCGGTCAGGAAACCGTCTTCCTGCTGGTCGCCCATAACTTCGCTCTGAAGGGCGTTCGCGAATTGATCGCCGCCTTCGCCGCAGTCGCCCGGAAGGACTCGAACGCGCGCTTAGTCATTGCCGGTAAGGATCGGCCGGGACGCTACCGGCGGCAAGCCGATCGGCTGGGCTGCGGCAACCGCGTGCAGTTTGTCGGTGCGATCGCGGATTCCCTGGCCGCCTATGCGGCGGCGGACGCCTACGTCCACCCGACCTACTACGACCCCTGCAGCCTGACGGTTCTGGAGGCGCTGGCCTGCGGGCTGCCAGTCATCACCACAGAGTTCAACGGCGCGGGGGAACTAGTCACTCCCGGCCAGGAAGGTTTCGTGATCCCGGTCCCGTGGAGCCTCGACGAGCTGGAGAAGGCAATGACGGCCCTGCTGGACGCCGACCTGCGGCAGGCGATGAGTCAAGAAGCCTGCGAGCTGGCAATCGATCATTCGCTCGACCGGAACTACCACGAGTTCCTGGCGGTGTTGAGCGAAGCCGCCAACCGCCGCACAGCCCCCGTCCGTCGGGCTGCCTGAGCCGCGAACGTCGACGCTCAACTCTCAACTCTCAACTCTCAACTCTTCCAGCACCGCCCGATTCGCCGCGGGCCAGTCGAGGGGCCGCATCTCCGCCGGCGTCAGCCAGCGGAACCCGTTCAGCTCCTCGACGACCTCCGCGGTTGGGAGCGGCTGACAGAGCCAGAAAAACAGTTCGACTGTGCCGTGGTCATAGGTGTGCCGCACCTGGTGCAGCAATCGGGTGGCGGTGACTGCCAACCCGGTCTCCTCGCGGCACTCGCGAACGGCGGCAACCTGGGGATCTTCCTCACGCTCGGCCTTGCCGCCGGGGAACTCGGCCTTGCCAGCCAGGACGAGATCGGCCCCGCGCGTTCCGACCAGATACCGTCCCCGGTGTTCCACCACGGCGATTCCGACGCGCGTGACTGACGACATGATATCCCCTCGGAAATATGGAGAGCCCGCAGACGCTGTATCGCCTGCGGGCTCCCGGAAATCATTTGCGACCGACCGGCTCGCGCTCAGCCGAACTTGGCGTCCGCAGGAGGCGCCCCCATCACGTGGTAGCCCGAGTCGACGTGCAGCGTTTCGCCCGTGACGCCGGTCGACAAGTCCGAGACCAGGTAGAGGCCGGTCTTGCCGACTTCTTCGATCTCCACGTTCCGGCGGAGCGGGGCCATCGCGTCGTACATCTGCAGCATGACGTCGAAGTCTTTGACCGCAGACGAGCTGAGGGTCTTGATCGGGCCGGCGCTCAAGGCGTTGACGCGAATCCCCTGCGGTCCCAGCTCGTGGGCCAGGTAGCCGACGCTCGACTCCAGCGCCGCCTTGCAGAGCCCCATCACGTTGTAGCCGGGAATGACCCGCTCGCCGCCCAGGTAGGACAGCGTAATGATGCTGCCGCCGCGAGGCATCAGGTCGCGAGCCCGCTTGCAGACGGCCATCAGGCTGTAGACGCTGATGTCCATCGACGTCTTGAAGCCTTCCCGGCTGACGTTGTAGACGGGGCCCTTGAGGTCGTCGATGGGGGCGTAGGCGATCGAGTGGACGACGAAATCGAGCTCGCCGAACGTCTCCTTCGCCGCGGCAAAGGCCCGGTCGAGGTCGGCATCGTCCTGGACGTTGCAGGGGGTGATGAGCTTCGCGCCGATCGGGTCGGCGAGCTTGCGGACCCGGCGTTCCATCTTGGGGTTGGCGGGATCTTTGTCGGGCAGGTGCGTAAAACCGAGATGAGCCCCCTCCTGGTGCAGCTTCTCGGCGATCGCCCAGGCGATCGAGTGATCGTTGGCCACGCCAAAGACAAGACCCTTCTTGCCAGTCATCAAACCCATGCTCAGCTCCTGATGCGATTATCCGCGAGACCAAAGAGGCAAAATAGCGACTGGCGGGGAGAGCGGCAACTGCGACGGCTGTTCCGCTTACGGCTCTTCCAAGTTTCAAAGTAGGGTGAGTCGAGTCCGCGAGGCTCACCTGTGTGATCACAAGTTGCGGTGAGCCTCGAAGACTCGACTCACCCTACAGCTTGTCCAGATGGAACTTGGAAAGAACAGTGCTGTTCCGCCGTAGGGAAGGGAGGATTTCACGCAAAGACGCAGGGAGGAACGCAGAGACGCCACGAAGAAATGTCGAATGTCGAAGGCGGTATGTCGAAGAGAATCGAGAGACGAGAGTCTAAATCACCGGCCACGATTCTGAAACACTTCGATGGTCGTTCCTACAGCGCCGCCGGTCGCCGGTGGTTGTGTCGGCGGATGTAGGAGCGGACGTTTCGCATCAGTTGCGGCATCGTCGAGCATTTGTGGTTCCGTGTCACGTTGGCGTGTAAGTCCTCCCACGTTCGTTCGATCCGGTTGTGATCCGGACAGTACGGCGGCAGGAAGTGCAGGCGCAGCCTGCGCCCCAGCGGCGTCGCCAGACTCTCCCGCACCAGTCGGGTCGTATGGATCGCGTAGTTGTCCAGGACGACATGGATCTTCTTCGCCTGCGGATAGCGCTGCGTCAGCTCCCACAGCAGCAGTACGAACAACGCCGTGTCCTTCCGGTCGCCTTCGATCGCGATCAACTCCTTCGTCCGCGCATCCTGAGCCCCCGCCAGGTAACGCTTCTCGTTCTTCCCCGGCGTGAGAACCTGTTTCTGCTGCCCGCGGAGCATCCAGTCCTCGCCGATCTTCGGATTGAGATGGATGTCGATCTCGTCCTCCCAGACCGCCACTTCGCCCGTCGGCAGATGCGCCACCAGTTCCTCGATCTGCTCCAGACACTGCTGTTTTTCGGCCTCCGGCCACGGACACTCGACCGTTGGCTTCGGTCGTCCGCGCCGCGCCCCGATCAGCCGCAAGGCCCGGCTCATCGTCGACAGGCTGATCTTCACACTCGTCCGTCGACGGAGCGTTGTGATCAGCATCTCCCGCGTCCAGGTCGGCCGCTTCCAGCCGTCCTGCAGCGGATCGCCGGCCACGACCTCCCGCAACTGCGTCAGGTACTCCTCGGTCAGTTTCCGTGGCCCGTTGCCGCCCCGCCGGTCGAACAAACCGATCTCGCCGTCCTTCCCGTAACGCTGCTCGGTCCGATACACGGTGCTGCGACCGACCTTGAGCGAGCGGGCAATCCAGGTGGGAGAACGTCCTTCCAGTCGATGGATCACGATCAGATACCGCGTTCTCAGCCCGGCGTCCTTCAGAAACTTCAACTGCTCGGACAACCGCTGCTTGGCGCGCTCCGCCCGGGGTGAAAGAATGCCTTCCATGGGGAACTCCTTCCTTGGTTTGGAGTTGTGATACCTCCAAGGTAAGGGTTCCCCATCTCGTTTCCACTGCAATCCCTCCGCTCTGCCGCGCGCCTCACATTCGTGGCCGGTGATTTAGAGTCGAGAGCCAGAGAATGAGAATCAAAGAATGATGCTGGCCAGTTGTCCCAGCCCCGGAGGGGCGGAAGAGTCATAGCCCCGCGGCGTGAGCCCGGAGTCGATCGAGTGAGGTTGAGGCGTCAGAGCCCCGGAGGGGCGAAAGAAGGAATGTGGAGAGAACCGCAGCGCAGCAATGATTGCGCGCACGATCGCGCTGCGCGGGACTCGATGAGTTCGCGATGGGAATACGGTGAATTTGATTGTTGTCCGGCCGGACGCGGCGGGGGTGGGGCGTCGTGCCCCGTTCCCTCCGCCGCGGTTTTCGGCTGGCTTCGATCAGGTCAACCCCGTGCGGTCACACGTCGGGAGGACTTGACGCCAAGTATCCGCGCACACGAGGTGCGCCCCCGCGAGCCCCTCGGAAGAGAAGCCCGGTTCGGGCCCTGACCCGGCCCGCTTGTCCGACGTGTGCGCTCGAGCAACGCGGCCATCCGCGTCGTGGATCCAGCCCGCCTCATACCCGACAAGGGAACGCGCTGACACTGGTTCCGGCGGAGTGCAAGAGCAATTGCCAAGAATTTTCGAAAAAAAGGGCGAAGAGAGGATTTCTGGGATCAGGGCAGGACTGTGGAAGGCGTTGGCGAAGTAGGGTGAGTCGAGTCTTCGAGGCTCACCATCCGTGACTTCTTTTATTCCCATTCCCAGTGATCAAATCGCCGAGCCTCGTCTGCGCCGCCCCACTCTTTCGGATAGTGTCCCAGCCTCACGAACCTGCGGAAAGACGACCAGCGATAATCCGCTACGTGCCGTACCAGGCCGTGCTTCACGGGGTTCCAGTGGATGTAGTTGACCTTCTCAGAGAGGTCGTCTTCATTCCGACAGAGATGTTCCCAGAAACGTCGCTGCCAGACGCCGCGTTCGCGACGTCTGGCTCTCGAATCCGATCGGCTTCCTTCTGTTCCACCATCGGCGAGAAATCGGCGTGTGAACTGTTCCTTGAAGAGCCCCAACCGAATTGAGAATCCATCATCGCCGCGAGGCAATTGCCAGATGACATGCAGGTGATCGGGCAGAACGACGATCGCGATTGTCTGAAACGGACGGCGTTGACGAACGCGTCGAAAGGCTGAACGCAGGCAAGAGCGGCCGCGGTTGTCGTTAAAAATACTGCGTCGATCCTGTGCGACCAGCGTGAAGAAATACGTTCCGCCAGGACCATACCATCGCCGATAGTCGGGCATGGCACCGGTCCATCAAGCTCACGAGTACGAAGTGGTGAGCCTCGAAGACTCGACTCACCCTACTCCTTCTCGCTCAATTATTCAGCGGCTGCGTCGAGCGCAGGTACGCGAACAGGTGGCGGATCTGGTCTTCGGTCAGGTCTTTGAGGAGCCCCTCCGGCATCAGGCTCTTCTTCTGCGGGACGAGCTCGTCGATCTCGGAGCGTTCCACCGCGATTGTCTGGCCGTCGGTGTTCCGCAGCACGACCACCTGCGGGTCCTGTTCGACCAGGAAGCCCTGCACGATCCGGCCGTCGTCCAGCACCGCCAGCAAATTCTCGAAGCCTTCGCGGATCTCAGCGCTCGGGTTGATCACGCTCAGCAGCATCGTCCGGCTGTCGTCCCGTTTGAAGGCGGTCAGGTTGGGGCCGATCTGACCTCCCTGATCGTGGAGCTGATGGCACTTGCCGCAGCTCTGCAGATAGAGCGGCTTGCCGATGTACGGGTCGCCGCCCCCCGCGTTGATGGCGGCCAGCGCCCGTTCGAACTGGGCCTGCATCTCCGCCGTGCTGGCCCCCTCGACGTTGCCGAACAGCTTTTTGACAAGTGCAGCGACCCGCTCGTCGCGATGGGCGGTCAGCTTGCGGACCGTCTCGACCGGCAGCGCCTTCGCGTTGATCTCGCCTCGCTCGACCGCTTCCAGCAGCGCCAGAGCCGTGTTTTTCCGGCTGACCAGCAGGGACTGGGCGACCGAGCGGACGTCGTCCGTGATCTGGCCGTACTGCTTGAGCACCGCCGGGGCGATCCGGTCGTCGTTATACGCCTGCAGCGAACCCAGAATGGCGGCTTTGACGCCGTCGTCCGAGGTCTTCCCCAGTACATCGAGCAGCACATTGACCGCGGGGGGATGCTTCACTTCGCCGAAGAGCTGGATGTATTCCATCCGCTTGCCGGCCGGCGTCTTCTCGTTGGCGATCTGCCCGAGGGCCTCTTCGATGGCCTGGGCGTCCCCCTGGCGGATCTTGAGCGACAGCGAGCCGCCGCCCGCTTTGGAGAGGGCCTCGACCAGTTCGGGGGGGACGCCGGTCAGGGACCGGCCCTGGAAGGCTTCTTCGAACCCGCGCATCAGAGCCTCCGTGCTCGGCTTGCCGGGGGACAGCTTAAGGAGCTTCGCACAGATGGCGAGGTCTTCGCGTTTGCCCGTCGCGGCGAACCGCCGCATCAGCCGGGGGAGGATCTCCTTCTCGACGAGCGGTTCGCGCCACAGGTCGGGATTGTTGAATAGCGCCAGGACGGCATCGTGAGCCGGCAGCACCTGGACTTCGAGCGCCCACCAGACCAGCAGCGGGAACCGGGGATCGTCGATGAACTCGGAGCGGTGCAGAAGATTGTTGACCACCGGCAGCCCCTGCTCCGCCGACAGTCGCTTGGCCGAGCAGGCAAGCTGGCAGAGGACTTCAATGTTCGCCTCGGTCCGGGCAGCGCTGGCCAGCGCACCCGCCAGCGCGGGCGAGACTTTTCCGTTGTCACAGAGGAGCCGGACGGTCCACTCCCGAACGGTTGGATTCTTCGCCTGTGTGAGTGCCTTGAGGGCGAGAGCTTCATCGGCTGCGAGACGGCCGTCGACCGCTGTAAGGCTGATGGTTTCGAGGGAATGCTCCGGCGCAAACTGCGGATCCAGCTTCGTCGCCGCAGCAACCTCCTGAGCCGGACGATCTTCCAGCAGGCGCAGAGACGTCTGCCGCAGCCAGCGGTTCGGCGAATCCAACCGATCGAGAAGTTCCCGCGTCGAAAGCTTCGCCAGATCCATCGGCTTCTTCTCCGGCTCTCGACGCTCAACGCTCAACCCTCGACGCTGAATTCGATAAATTCGCCCGTGATCCTTGTCGATGCCTCCCTGGTAGTTCGCCGTGTGGGCAAGTTGACCGTCGTACCAGTCGGCGACGTAGAGCGCGCCGTCGGGGCCGTCCTTGATGTCGACCGGGCGGAACCAGGAGTCGGCCGATTCGATCGCCATCCCCACGTCCTTCGTTTTGAACGTGCTGCCGACGGGAATCCGCTCGCTGATGATCACGTGGCTGGTGATCGGGTTCACGGCGAAGATTTTTCCCTGGTATCTCTCAGGCAGAGCGCCGCTTTCGTAGACGACGAAATTGTGCGTGAAGCGGGCGTAGTCGCCGTGCTCCATCGCGGGGAAGTAGCCGAACGAGTAGGGATTGCCCAGCGAGCCGTGCTTGCCGAAGCCCTTCTGCAAGTAGGCTCCCTGCATGTAGTGGAAGCCGCGAGTATTGCCGCCGTTGTGACCGGAGAAGATCCGCCCGTCGGCGTCGATCTCCACGCCGAACGCGTTGCCGCCTCCTTCGGAGAAGACTTCATACCGCTTCGATTCGGGGTGGTAGCGCCAGATGTTCTGGCCCTGCGTGAAGACGCCGTTCTTCTCGCCGGGACGTTTGACGTTGGCACTGACCGTGCTCCCCTGGGCGGCGTAGAGCCAGCCGTCCGGACCCCAGCGGAGGCTGTTGATGACCGAGTGCGTGTCTTCGAGGCCGAAGCCGGTCAGCAGGACTTCCGGATCACCGTCCGGGATGTCGTCGCGATCTTTGTCGGGATAGAACAGCAGGTAGGGCGGATTCAGCACGAATACGCCCCCCCGGCCCTGCGCAAACGCCGTCGCGATATTCAAACCGTCGACGAACGTCTTATGCGCGTCGAACTTGCCGTCGCCGTCGGTGTCTTCGTGAATGGTGATCTTGTCCCGGCCCTTGACGCCGTGGGGGGGCGGCTCGGGAACCTTGTCGTAGACCGCCCGCCACCACTGGTCCTTGCTGAGGAGCTTCAGCCCGGCGGGTTCCGGGTATTGCAGGTACTGCAGCACCCACAGCCGGCCGCGCTCGTCGAAGTTCATGAACAGCGGCTGCGCGACGAGCGGTTCCGACAGGACGAGCTCCACTTCCAGGTCGTCGGGGACCTTGAACAGGTCCATCGACTGCTGCGGCGTCAGCGGCTTGTCCTGCACCTGCCGGCGGATCACCGTCGCGAACGGGCTGAGCTTGGGAACCGGCCCCACGCTGTTAAAGTTGGGCAGCTCGGTGGGCGTTTCTTTCGCCCAGGCGAGATCGTCGCCGGTGCGGAACTGCCATTCGCCGGTCGTGGAGATCGCCTCGTTGCCGCCGATGAGGCTGGGGGCGATTCCCTTGAATCCGGCGTTGCCGTCGTGATCGTAGACCCGAATGGCGACGATGTTGGGGGCGTCGGTCTTGACGATCTCGGGCGGGACGACGTAGCGGTGCTGATTGGAGACGAGGCCGCTTTCGTACTCGGGGGGGAGCTTGCCGCTGACGCCGATTTTCACGCCGTTGAAGAAGGTCTCGCAGGCGTTGTCGACGTTTTCGACATACAGATACAGAGACCGGCTCTTCCAGGTCGCGGGCACGCTGATGCCGCATCGATACCAGGCAAAGCCGTCGTAGTCCCTCAGTCGCTGCGGATCGAGGTCATTCCACGTCCCCGGCACCTTCAGCGTTCGCCAGCCGCTGTCGGTCTTCGTCTGGCCTTCCGCTTTCTGCTTTCCGCTGTCCGCCGCCCAGGCAATGGCATTCTGCAGCAGCGCCACGAACTCCGGCCGCTGGAAGTCATCGATGTGGCCGAGCGAGGTGTAGAACGACTTGCCGCCATCTTTGCGAGTGAAGGTCCAGGCGACCGGTTCCTGCTGCTCGACGCCGGCGACTTTGCCGCGGATCAGTTCGGTGGCGCCGGGCTTCAGCGGGGAGGTCTGGTAGAGCCCGCCGCCACCGGTGAACTCAGCCTGCGGGATCCCCTTGAGGATCGGGTGATCCTTCGCTTCCGCCAGCGGCCACACCGTCGACTTGAGGTTGTGGCCGTGGTGATTCGAGTAGCTGCCGCCGAAGACGTCGGCGTCGAGCGTCGGCCAGTCGGCGAGACCCGCGGGGGCCGGCTGATTGCGGAGGTGGAAGGCATGGCTGGCGGTCCGGATGCCGATCACCGGTTTGCCGGCGGCGACGTACGACTTGATCAGCTCCATCTGGGCCGGAATCAGCGGTCGACGGCGGGCGCTGACAAACAGCACGTCGGCGTCCTTGATCGCTTCCAGGCCGGGGAATCTCGTCTTGGACTTTTCGTCGAGGAACAGCAGCGTAACCCGATAGTACTTGCCGAGATGTTCGGCGGCGAACTTGGGGAGCGTGGTTGCGGTCTGGTATTCCTCTTCGCCGAGCAGGATGGCGACGTGCGGGCGGGTATCGGTGGGGAAGCGGAAGGGCTCGCCCCCGGCGAGCTGGTCGCTGGTGATCGTCGGGCACCAGAACTTTTCGATGTGATCGACGACCAGGTCGGTCCCGGTGAAGTGGCTGACGAAGGGGGCCTTCGCCGGGTTGTACATGGTGTCGGTCAGGTCGCGGACCAGGGCGACGTTGAGTCCCTGGTAGACCATCTGGCGGATGGAAAACGGCCGGCCGAGGACGCACATGTTGGTGTGGACGCCCATCACGAGGACGTTCTCGATTCTCCGCTGCCGCATCAGATAATAGGCCTCGGCGGAATCGGTGATGGCGTCTTCGTCGCGGATCTCGATGGCGGCGATCTGGCGAGACCAGGCTTTATAGTTCTTGACCGGTTCGTCGCAGTCGCAACCGCCGTCGGTATCGTCGATTGGCAGAGCCGGTTCGCGCTCTGGATCGATCCGGCACCAGCGTTCGAGGGGTCGTTTCGCTTCAACAACCGGGGCCGCCTGAGCCCGTTTGCGGGCGGGGTGATCTTTGTAGAAGTCGAGCGTGTCGCTGGGGCAGTGGATGATCAGCACCCCCTGCTTGCGGGCGGCGGCGACGACTTCGTTCATGCGGCCCGCCATCTGGCCGACGCGCAGGGTCGAATTGGGACACCAGTGCTTGTCCCACATGTCGCAGATGACAAGGGCGGTTCTGGCGGGATCCCACGTGGCCGGCTTCTCGACCGCGTTCCAGCCCTGGACGGCGGGGCCGACTTGCTCTTTTGCGCGCAGGGAGAGCTTGAGGGGTTCGGCGGCGTTCGCCGCGACCGTGACCAGTAGTGCCGAGAGCCAGACCGAGCGCGTGAACCAGGACATCCGCGAACCTCCCCTGCAAGGACAAAGCATGCACGCATTCTGATGCGTGCGGCAGGTCTTTGCCAGCGGGAGGGGGGGGAATCGTTGATGGTCGATGGTTGATCGTTGATGGCCGGAATGGAATGCCGGAGCCTCCGATTTCCAACCATCGACGATCAACCATCAACGATCAACGATCAACGAAAAAACGCGGAGCGGGCCTGTAAGCCGGGTTCTGTCGAGGACGACCATTTCTCTAGGGCGGCAGTTGCCTGCCGCCTCGAGCAACCTACCCGGAGACTGGGTACGGGCCGGACCGACCCGTGGCGCGGCGAACCGCGCTCTGCCTCCTGCTTGGTCTTGCTTCCGGTGGGGTTTACCGAGCCGGACCGGTCGCCCGGCCCGCTGGTGCGCTCTTACCGCACCGTTTCACCCTTACCTCGCCCGTCTTGCGACGGTCGATCGGCGGTTTGTTTTCTGTGGCACTGTCCCGGTCCTTGCGGACGGTGGGCGTTACCCACCACCGTGTCCTGTGAAGCCCGGACTTTCCTCCCCGGAACCTCGCGGTCCCGCAGCGGTCGTCCAGCCCGCTCCGCAGATCCACTGTAGAGACTCGGCGCGGGGGATGATAGGTCGGGAGGAGTTGGTGATTGGTTCTTTGGGATTTGTCAGTGGTCAGTGGTCAGTGGCGGGAATGCGGCGCTGGATGCGTCCGGCAGGTCTTCCATTTTTTCCTCGTTCCCAGGCTCCCGCCTGGGAACGCCCTCTTCCGAGGCTCCGCCTCGTCCGCCTGACCTCCGACGAGGCGCCACCAAGAGGACGCGGAGCGTCCAAAGATTGCGTTCCCAGGCTCCCGCCTGGGAACGAGGTGAATCCGCGAACTTTCCGTGAATCCTGGTCGGCGACGGGATTGGAACGGGGCCGGCAGCGTGGCGTCCGGGAAGAATTTGTGGTACGCCATAAGGACGTGTTTATCCCGACGGGCGAACCTGCAGGACGGTCCGGGGCTCCTTGCACACGGAACGTCTCCGCTGGCGTTGTCTCCACAACGAGCGCCACGGGAGTCGACGTTTCTCAAGGGATTGAACCGTGACCGCAGTCCTGCAACGTCCGACGCTGGTGCTGAACCGCTGCTGGCAGCCGGTGGGCGTGGTCCCCGTGGCCCGCACACTGAGCCTCGTCTGCGCCGGGACGGCCCGGATCGTCGATCACGACTACCAGCTCTATTCGTGGGCCGACTGGGCGAGCCTGATCCCCGCGGACGACGAGCCGTTCATCCAGGGAGTCGGTTTCCGACTGCGGGTGCCGGAAGTCATTTCACTGACGCGGTACGACCGGCAGCACCGCGGCTCGGTGCCGTTCTCCCGGCGGAACCTGTACCGGCGCGACCGGTTCACCTGCCAGTACTGCGGCAGCCGTCCGGGGACCACCGAACTGACCATCGACCACGTCGTCCCGCGGTCGCACGGCGGCCTGTCGACGTGGGTCAACTGCGTCCTGGCCTGCGTGCAGTGCAATCGTCGCAAAGCCAATCGCACGCCGACCCAGGCCCGAATGAATCTGGCCACGACGCCAATCCGTCCCGCCTGGCATCCTCAATACGCCTGGCCGAAGACGTCGCCCAAGAGCTGGAAGCAGTTCCTCAGCGACGCCTACTGGAACGTCGAACTGGAAGAGTAGGTGGATAGTGGGTGGTGGGTAGTGGATCGGAATCGCCGACTCACCGCCGCCGTCCAGGCCATCTACGCCCAACCCATCTCCAAGTCGGCAGCGGCCCCGCCCACGGCGGGTTAGAAGTCGATCTGGCACATCATGGCGACGATGTTGGTGCTGCTGGGGCCGTAGTAGGGTTGCCCGGGCGCCTGGTACTTCGAGTTCGCGCGGATGTAGTTGAACGCGATTTTCCAGTTCGGGTTGATGAACCAGTTCACGCCGACGGTGTAGTCGTTGAGCGTTCCACCGCGGATGTTTTTGTCGTTGAGATCGAGGTACGAGATCCGCCCGGCCAATTCCCAAGCTCCCCAGCCCCCTTCGCCTCCGCGGGGATCGAAGTCGTGGAAGGGCATCACGCGGTCGATGGCTCCCGCCTTACGGTCGTAGGGGCGATGCTCGCCGGTCAGGAAGTAACCCACCTGTCCGTAAACGCCCCACAGCGTCGCCGTCGACCCGCCCGACTGGCTCACGAAGTTCGCCATCGCTTCGCTCTGGAATGACAGCGGGCCGTTGACCCACAGGACTTCCTTGCCGATGACGTTGAAGACATTGACGTTGGTCAGCGCCCCGGTATTCACGAGCGGAGGCGTTCCGTTGAAGGCGCCGGGAGCTGGCTGCTGGCTGGTGCCGACGGCGCCGGCCGCGTTCTGCCCGATGTAGAGCTCCGGAATGGTGCGGAACGACGTGGAATGATTGGGGGGAGCATTCAGGTAGTGTCCGAGCCCGGCGTGCAGATAGCATCTGCCATTTGAAGCTTCGTCCCAGTAGGGGAGCCAGGTGATGCGCTCGGCCGTGCCGACGCCGCCCGCATTGGCGATCGAATCGCCGAACTGGTCCTGGCCGGTGGTGAAGACCGACGCCGCCCAGGTCGCGGTGAGATCTTCGTTTTTGTCATAGAAGCCGACGCCCAGGTGTCGGAAGGGCGTAAAGGCCTGAAACAGGACCGAGCGTTCCAGGAAGGTCGTGTAGCGGAAGCTGCTGACGACTTCGAGGCTGAAGGGCTGCTTCCACTGGCCGACGCGGACGGCGCCGAGCAGCGGAACTTCGGTCTGTTCGACCCAGACGTCGGTGAAGGTCGGCCGGCCGAAGAAGGCGAAATCCATCTGAAAGAAGTAGTTGACGGTTTCGGACAGACTTCCCCTGGCATTCAGTCGAGCCCTGCGAAAATCGGCCCCGTTCTGAATCGGGCCGTTGTTCTGCAGGGGGGCGTAGGTGTGCAGGCTGTTGGCGTCCTGATTGAAGAACCCCATCTCTGCCTGGAAGACGCCGTTGACCTGGACCGTCGGGTACTTGGGTTTGGGGGGCGCGGCCGCGGGGGTCTGGAAGTAGCCTGCCGAAGACTCCGCGAGCGCGGGGCCGGGATCCGGCAAGGCGGCCGCGGTGTGGCTGGCGGGCTGCACGCCTCCGTCGCGGAGCGTCTTGACCTCGGCTTCGAGACTGTCGAGACGTTGCAGCAGAGCCCGCGTCTCACTCGGTGAGACGTCGCCGTCGTCCTGAGCGAAGGCCGGGGGAGCAGCCCCGGCGACCAGCAGCAAAATCCCCCACGTCCATCGACTCGCCCGTGCCGCCATGGTGTGACGCCACTTTCCGACCTGACCGCAGGTCACGTTGCGTCGATCGCCTTCAATCGGCGGCTCACTTCGAGCGGCCCGGATTGGCGGTGAAACGACGAGTCGGGGTGGTAGCACCTGGCGGATGCATCGGCAAATCGCAGTTTCGTCGCAGGATTGAAGTCCTGCTGAGAATTCAGGTTTCACTGTCTGGAATGGGGAACGACCGGCAAACTCTGCCGCAACGCGACCGGCGACCGCCGAATCCGCCAGAAAGAATCAGGCCGGCGGAAGCTCTTCCGCCGGCCTGGGAGCTGGTCGCAACCGCGAGGTCCCGGGCTATGCGTCGTAGGAATCGAAGACTCGCACGCCGGCCCAGGTGGGCTTGTGCTCTTCGATGAACTGCAGGTGCTTGGGAGCCGTCTGGTAGTCGTCGTGAGCCTTGCGGTTGGCGAAGACGACGCACAGGGCGACGTGGAAGTCGCGGACGTTGACCGGCCGGGCCAGATCCTGCACCAGCGGACCGGCCGCAAAGAACAACTCGCCCGGATGTCCTTTGAGGTACTTGTGGCAGGCCTCGGTCAGCGCCTGGATGGCTGCCGGCGACTCGTCTTTGAGCGCGAAGAAGACATTGTGAACGAGCGGACGGTCAGCGGGCTGGGTCATGTGTCGGAAGTCCCGGTGCAAAAAAGGGATGGCGAGTCTCAGCTCCGATCTCGGTCGGAGTCAGCAGGCGCAAATTCTCCGGCGGAAGACGGGGCGACGCAAGGGGAGCCGGATAGCCGGGTGACGACAGAGGGCGACGTCGTCCGCTTCTGGGTTCAAGACGCCGAACAATCGTCTCGGCGTCCGCAACGCCGACGCTTCGACCGCCCATTCACGGCTGCACCCGACGGAGCCCCCGTCGGCGTCAACGGGCGACTTTCGGCGTGTGGGCCGTCTGGCCGGTCACTGTGAACTTGTAGCCGGCGCCATCCCGCTCGACGGCGAAGTAGGTCCGTTTGATCTGCGCCACCGGCCGATTGAGGTAGTCGTGCTCCAGCCGGGCGAGCATGGTTTCCGTTTCCGTCGGATAGAAGTGCAGGACGGTCGTCTCGAACGGAACTTTCAGCCCGGCTCGACCGATCAGCTCCAGGTCGGCCTTGCGCCGTTCGCCCCCCTGCCAGCTCATGTAGAGCCGCTGCTCGGCCGCCCCGCTGGTGGTGTAGCGGACAGCGGGAGCCGGCTGCGTCAGCTTGGAGACGTATCCCAGTCGACCGTCCGGGAGCAGCACTCCCAGCTCAATGCCAAAGAATTCGAGCTGCTTGGCATACTCGTCGACGGTGAGCCGATCGCCGAAGCGGACGTACCAGCGCTGCTCGCGGGGGATGCCGCCGATCCCGGGACCGACGCCCAGCCCCCGACGCCCCGTCCCCTTGGCGCTTCCCGCCACGCCGACGTTGCGCACGCCGACCTCAAACTGCTGCTGCACCAGTTCGGTCGCCGCCTCGGACATTTCGATGACCGTCTCCAGCGACTGCTCGATCTCGGTCTGTTCGGCGTTCTCCTCCTCGGGGGCCGCATCGGCCCGTTCCGGATCGGGGCTGTCGACGCGCAAGGTTTCGTCGGGCGAGCCGTCCTCGTCGCCGCCGGGAAGCTCCACAAGCTCGACCGGAACCATCGCCACTTTGGTGGTGGTGCGGTTGGTCAGCCAGACAGTCGTGACGCTGCCGAAGGCGAACACGAGCGCCGCAAACACCGCCAGCACGCCCGCGATCACCTGGTCGAAGCGGGTGACGCGCAGAACTGGCGGCCGAACGGAAGGTTCCCGGGGAGAAGCCATTGAGGTCTGCAGCCGAATCAGGGGGTTCGAGAGCTATTTGCGAGTCTGTATCTGCTGGCGATCGTCCCGTTCGTCATAGGGACGGACCTTGAGGTACCAGTCATTCCATTTCTTCATGGCGGCCGCCCGCCAGGTTCGCAGATGATCGGACTGCTGCTCCTCGGTGGCGTCTTCGGGCAGACCTTCCAGCGGCTCGATGGCCAGTCCCATGCCCTCGGGGCGGCGACTGAGGATACACAGGCCGAAGCTGGCTTCGCGAACAACCGCGACGTCGGGATCGGCGAGACTGCGGATCAGCAGCGGGGCCGCGCTGATGTCCTGCGAACGGGCGAGCGCCCAGACGGCTGTCCGGCGGACTTCCGGACGGGGATCGACGGCCAGTTTGCGGAGCCGGGGCACCTGCCCGACCATCCCGGGGGCCTGGTCGAGCTGCACCGCTTCCACCAGTTCGGTCTGAAGGGTCGGCAGTTCGACGTCGACTGTTTTCTCCAGGTTCGCCAGGAGCTCGTCGATCGGGCTGCGGGGCTTCTTGGACCCGACGTCTGCACCGTTCAATCTGGCGTTGTTCAAGTCGGCAGGGAGTCCGCGCCCGCCGACGAGAAGACCACCCCCCAGAATCCTCGGCAACGGCTTGAAGACAGAGCCGGTCGCCTTCGTCAGAAACAGCAGTGCAAAACTGGTCGAGGAGGTCGGTCCGTTGCTGTCGCTCCACTCGCCATTTCCCCGCTGCGCGGCAAACAGAATCTCGGCGCCGCGGTCGTACCAGTCGACGTCAACCAGCTTTGCTGAACCATGCAGTGCGCCGATTCGTTCGATGCTGTACATCGAGTAACAGGTCCAGGTCCCCGGCGCATACCGACCCTCAACGATCGTCTGATCGAGCAGGCTGATTCCCTTGCGAATCGCACTGTCGAGTTCGCTGGCGGAAAGGCGGGGAACGCCCGATCGAGCCCCCCCCGCAGCCTTCTTGGGCTCTTCCACGGGAGCAACCGGTTCCAGAATCCCGTAGCGCTTGCGACCCGGAATCGCGACGGAAACGGCGACTGGCGGCGCCGCCGCGTCCTCGGGACGCTTCTCTTCGACTTTTTCGAGCGGCGCCTCGGCCGGCCGGCTCTGCCCGTGGAGCATCAGGCGGATGATCATCAGGCTGCCGGTGCCGGCGGCGGTCATCGAAAACGTCGGGCTCATGCCTTCGTGCGGATGATAGACAAACCCCCCGTCGCTCCTTTGCGTCGAAAGGAGCCAGCGTCCGGCGCGGTCCCAGACATCGCGGGGAATGTCGCGGCCCATGCGGGCGGACGCCCACAGACCAAGAATTCCGTACTGCGAGATACTGGTGTCCCCGATGTTCGTGGGATGATTGGGGTAGTACCAGACGCCCGCTTCGTTCTGACGGGCCAGTAGATACTGCGTGATCGCGTCGATTTCGAAAGGGTGAATCTCAGGCCCCGTGGCTTCGAGCAGCAGCAAAGAGATGGCGGCCTCGTAAATGTGATGCTGAGGATTATTGCTGCTGGTGTACTCTCCCGCCTGGACCTGGTAGACGATGCGATTGACCGCAGCCTGTACGATTGGCGCATCGACCGGCTCCCCCGTTTTGACGAGCGCATAGGCGGCCAGGACGCCGATCGGAGCGTCGATAAACTGCAGCTTCAGGACGGCGCGTCCGCGCGCAATCGCCTGGTTGATCGCCGCCGTATCCGCTGCTGAAGCGAACGCCTGCAGTGCGGCGACGAACAGAGCGAAGCACCAGACGTTGCAGCGGGCCGGCATGGAATCGTTCCCCGTTCGTTCGACTGCAGAACGGTCAAGGTTTTTCGCTGAGATCGCACACGCAGGCGAATTGTCCGCAACCCGGACAGCCGTTTCCGTACTTCTTGCGGACGGCGGCGTCCAGATCGACGCCTGCGACGTTGGCGATCGTCGCGAGCCAGGCCAGCACGTCGGCGAACTCCAGAGCGAGCTCCTCGTGCGACCCTTCACGAAGCGCGGCCGCCAGCTCGCCGACCTCCTCCATCAGCCACATGAACGTGCCGTCGACCCCGCGTGCGGCGTCTTTGGCGCCATACATCCGGCGGATCAGTTCCTGCAGATCGCGCAACGAGAGAGCCGGGCTGTCAGCCACGATCGGGAAAATCCTGCTGGGACGTGAGATGAGAGACGACAAAGCACCGTCCGCTCCAGTCTACTCTTCTCCGCGCAATTGAGCGAGCAGACTTCGAACGCCCTGGTGCTGCGGATCGTGTTTGATCGCCTCGAACAGACGGTCTTTGGCATCGCGAACTCGCTGGTCGGCGGCATACAGTCGCGCCAGTTCGTAGTTCCAGTCGGCGCTGCCCGGCTTCAGTTCCAGCGCCGTTTCGTACTCCTGAACGGCCCGCCGGTGGTCCTTCAGTTGGACGGCCGCTTCCGCGAGAACACGATGAGTTTCCGCATCGAGTACGTCGATCAGCAGCGAATCGCGCGCGTAGGCCCGGGCGGCGCGGGCGTTACCTTCGGCGAGCGCGAATTCAGCCAGCTTCAGGCGAATGATCGGGTCGTCGGGCTCCAGCGGCAGCAGGGACTGCAGGGCCGTCTTCAGTCCGGCGCGATCTTTCAGTTCCAGAGCGATGGCGGCCCGCCCCCGCCACCAGTCGGGATATCGGGGAAACTTCTGCTGGCCGAGTTCGCACAGTTCCCGGGCGACCTCCCAGTTTTTAGCAGCAAGCTGTAGTTCGAGCAGGAGCGACAAAATGTCCCGTCGAGGGGCGTTGCGGTCGAGCGCCCGCTCCAGGATCTCGACGGCGCCCGGCGCGTCTTCCGCTCCGATGGCGGCTCGGGCGGCGACCAGCGCCGCCCTGGGCTGTGCCGGATGATCCTTCAACACCTTGAGCGCAACCTGATTCGCCTCGTCCCGTTTCTTCGCGAGCCAGAGCAGGCCGGCATAGCTGGCGGCGGCTTCGGGCGAATCGGGCTGCTCCCGATAGGCCCGTTGAATCTCGGCGGGCGACTGCGATTCCTCGCGCGGTTCCACGGCCTCCAGACCGGCGACGAGCTGTTGCAGATACGTCCGGTAACCCGCTTCAAACTCCGCCAGGTCGACGCCGAAAACTTCGTGAATCGCAGCCGCCGTGGTCTGCTGGCGACGGTAGGCGTCGAGCAGTTTGACGAGCGACTCCTCGCCCCCCCGCCGGACCATGTAGTCCGCGTAGAGGGCGCTCTGGCAATAGGCGAAATTCCACTCTTCGCTCGACCCGGCCAGGACGAATCCTTCCGTCAACGTCTCCAGATTCCGCAGTTTCCCGGCCGCAACGCGCTCCGCCAGCAGGCGGTCCCATTCCAGCGGCCGGAGAGTCCCTTCGGCCCGCATCGCCAGGGCTTCGGTAAACCAGTGCGGAATGTTGAATTCGGTCTGCTGCAGCGTGAGGACATGCACGAACTCGTGGCGCAGCACCCGCCCCCAGTGCAGGGGCCGCTCGAGACAGGTCGGCGAGGTCATTGCAATCATCAACCCGGTCGACGCGCCGATCGTCTGAATCCAGGGGAGTCCGACCATCCGGGCGCTGAACCACTGGTGCCCCGAAAGTCCGCGGGCGTTGTTGTAGAATTCGATGTGCGTCCGCTGGGGAGGTTCGAAGCCATACTGGGCCGTCAGGTCGGCGTACGTCTCTTCCAGGTACTCGGCGGCGTAACGGGCGAGCAGACGATCGAGCTGCGAGTCGGCGTGAATGACGAAGTGGTCGGTGGTGACCGCTTTGTAGTCGTCGAGGACGCGAATGACCTTGCGCAGATTGCTGACTTTCAGATGGTAGGGATCGGCCTTGAACGCCGCATCCAGCAGGCTGCGGGCCTCGTCGACGCGCCCCGTCTGCATGCACAGCATCCCCAGCCCGGTTCGCGGTTGGGCGAGAGGGGGCATCAGGACGATTGCGCGACGATAAAGATCTTCCGCCAGGCGGAACTTTCGCCAGTCTTCGAGCCAGCCGGCCAGTTCCGACAGAAAGACTCCCGGATGAGGACTCTGCCGAGCCACGCGAACGAAGACCGGTTCCACTTCGGAAGTCGCATCGACCTGCCAGTCGGCGATGTGGTCGAGGTGTTCGAGCAGCTTCGACCAGCGCTCGGGGGCCGGCGGGCCGTGCAGCCGGATGTTCCACGCCGCCAGTCGCGCCAGGTTCCGTTGGTCGCTCCCGTTCGCGGCCAGCAGTCGATCGAGCAGACCGGGGACGGCGTCCCGGGCGTCGGTCGAGAGCGCGACATCGAGCTTCAATCGGAGCGCGGCGGGATGCTCCGGATGGATGGCCAGAGCCGCGTCGGCGTGCGACGTCGCCTTCGACCACTCCCGCTGATCGAGCGCCGACTCCCCCAGCAGGACATGGACGTCGGCCGCCTGCGGATTGATCGCCAGCGCCGCCTGCAGCTCGGGGATCCCCTGGGCCCGATTGTATTTTTCGAGCAGCAGCGAACCCGCCAGCCAGCGCCCCTCCCAGGCGAGCGGATCAGACTTCTCAATGTCCCGGCAGACGGTGTTCACCACGAAATCAAAGACTTGCGACACCGACTTCCAGCGGGCGTACTCCGCCGCCCCCTGCCCGACCAGCAGCAGATCCTCCGCCGCCGTCGGCTGGATGCGGTTGTAGTATTGCACGAACCAGCGATAGCCGTCTTCGGCCTCCTTGAGCTGACCCCGCGCGGCGGCCAGATCGGCGGAAATCAGACGGGCGCGCAACTGGTCCGGGGCCAGTTCCAACGCCGCCGCCGCCGCCTTCGCCGCATCGTCCAGTCGACCGTGGTCCCAGTGCAGTCGGGCCAGTTCCGCGAGCAGGTCGGCGGAGCCGGGATCAGACTCGATCGCCGATCGAAGACTCGCCAGGGCTTCCTCGTCGCGGCCAAGCGCCCGCAGGGAGTGAAGCCGAGTCAGCCCGGCTGCGGCATTGGCCGGGTCGGACTTCAACAAGTCGGCGCAGACTTCGAGAGATTCCTCGTAGCGCCCGCGACGAAGGTGCTCGCGAGCGGTCGCCAGTTCGTCCGCGGAGACCGGCGACGAAAGCCATCCGCCAGCCAGCATGACGACCGCAAAGCATGCTGGCCGCACGACTTGCAGACTGAACTCATTGACCGACAACTGTCGGCTGCCCCGCATGAACTCGTCTCCGGAAGAGGTGCACCTCTCTCAAAAACGCTACCGCGCGTGGTTGGCGTCCACAACACGAACTTTCGCGGCCGAATCATCGGTTGTTCGAATTCGAGCCGATTATTCGCATTGATCGCCGGAGGCGGGCCGGTAGCCCCTCAGAAACTCGGCCACGGCCATCGGTCGTTTGCCGTCGGGCTGGACCTGCACCAGGTCGATTCTCCCGGTTCCGCACTGGACCGTGCAGCGTTCGGCCGTCGCTTCGACAACGGTTCCCGGCACTCCCGGACCGTCGGCATCGGCGACCCGGACGCGCTGGACGAGGGCTCGCAGCGGGGGGCGGCCGGCGAGATGCACCGTCGTAAAAGCCATCGGCCAGGGCTGCATGCCGCGGACGTGACGCTCCACCTCGACGGCAGACCGATTCCACGGGATTCGACCGTCCTGTTTGGTCAGTTTGCCGGCTCGGGTGACGAGGGCCGGATCCTGCAGGACGGGTGTCGTCGTCCCGGCCTCAATCTGGCCAATCACCTGCAGCGTCAGCGGGCCGGCCAGCTCGGCCAGCCGGGCTTCGAGATCGCCGGTCGTGTCGTCGGGGCCGATGGGCGTCCGGACGACTCCCAGCATCGGGCCGGCGTCGAGCTTCGGTTCGAGCTGGATGATCGTCACGCCGCTCTCGGCGTCACCGTTGAGCACCGCCGCATGAATGGGAGTCGCGCCGCGGTATTTCGGCAGCAGCGACGCATGCACGTTGATCGTGCCGAATCGCGGTAAATGCAGGACTTCGGCGGAGAGAATCTGGCCGTAGGCCGCGACGACCTGCAGATCGGCCTGCCACTCCCGCAGCAGCGCCACCGACTCGGGCGTCTTGATATTGTCCGGCTGAAAGACCGACGTACCGCGGGCGAGCGCCAGCTCTTTGAGCGGATTGACGTGGTGATGGTGACCACGTCCCGTTCGATCGGGCTGCGTCACCAGGCCCGCGACGGTATGGTTCGAGGCGCAAAGGGCTTCGAAGACCGGCAACGCCAGGCGGCCGGTGCCCATGAAGACAATCCGCAAACCCATCGAGGCTCCTCAATCCTATGTCCGAAGCTCGAAATTCGAAGAAGTTCTAGATCCCTGATCCCAGTCACCACGCCCGATCTGGCGGCGGCCAACGCCGTCCCCCCCCGGTGGCCTTCCGGCAAGCATGACCTGGCAATGAACTTCGAGCCGGTGTATTGCCAGCGTTGCAGGGAGGCTCACCGTGAGACGGAGACCACGTTATTCATCGTACCGTGCAGAACAGGTGCAGGCGATTGGCGGACGGCGCCCACTGAAACGGGCCGCCCCCCTCAATCGCCCCTGAAACACAACATACCCGGCGCAACAAGAAGCCCCGCAGGATCATTCCTGCGGGGCGACAGGTCTCACACAAACGGGTCGTGCGTTCGAAAACTATTCCGCAAAGGCCGCGTCGAAGGCCCGGCCTGACGGGGGGAAGTCGACGTTCTTGACGTACTGGCAGGCCTCGCGGGCGCCATGCTCGCGGTCCATCCCCATGTCTTCCCACTCCACCGACAGCGGGCCGTCGTACTTGATGGTGTTGAGGGCGCGGATGATGTCTTCGAACTGCACGCCCCCCCGGCCCACGCTCCGGAAATCCCAGCCCCGGCGGGGATCGCCGAACGAGAGGTGGCTGGTGAGGATGCCGGTCTTGCCGTTGAGGGTGACCTTGGCGTCTTTCATGTGGACGTGATAGATGCGATTCGGGAAGGCCCGGATGAATTCGACCGGATCGACGCCCTGCCAGATCAGGTGGCTGGGGTCGAAGTTGAAGCCGAATTCTTCGCGGTTGTCCAGCGCTTCCAGCGACCGCTGAGCGGTGTAGATGTCGAAGGCGATTTCGGTCGGGTGGACCTCCAGGGCGAACTTGATGCCGCACTCCTGGAAGACGTCGAGAATCGGATTCCAGCGGTCGGCGAGCAGCTTGAATCCGTCGTCGATCATCGACTTCGGCGTGGGGGGGAAGTCGTAAATCAAGTGCCAGATGCTGGAGCCGGTGAAGCCGTTGACGACGCCGACGCCGAGCTTGCGCGCGGCCCGCGCGGTGTTCTTCATTTCTTCGATGGCGCGCTGATTGACGCCTTCCGGCTTGCCGTCGCCCCAGACGTAGGGGGGCAGAATCGACTTGTGCCGCCCGTCGATCGTGTCGAGAACGGCCTGGCCGACGAGATGGTTCGAGATCGCGTGGACCTGCAGGTCGTATTTTTCGAGCAGCTCGCGCTTGCGGGCGCAGTAGGTGTCGTCGGAGAGGGCCTTGTCGACTTCGAAGTGGTCGCCCCAGCAGGCGAGTTCGAGGCCATCGTAGCCGAAGTCGCGCGCCTTCTTGCAGAGGTCTTCCAGCTTGAGATCGGCCCATTGGCCGGTGAACAGCGTAACCGGACGTCCCATAGGGAAAACCCTTTCACTCGACAGAAGCAGCGTCATGGGCGAAAGTCCGAACGCTGTCCGCAGGTAGCCCGCAGCGCGCATCGGAACGTGCTGGCAAGCTAGAGCAGGCCGAGTGGAAAGTCAACCGGCGCAGCGCGGACGCAGCTTATCGCGCAATCACGGAAGGCTCACTCGCGCGGGTGGTTGCGCTCGTCCACATGGATGATGCGGGGGAGATGGCTGGACCGTTCCGACTCGGCAAATTGCGCATAGGAGCAAATGATGACGAGATGGCCCGGCCGGACCAGATGGGCGCCGGCCCCGTTGATGCAGATCGTCCCCGACCCGGCGGGTCCCGAGATCGCGTAGGTGGTCAGGCGGTTGCCGTTGGTGATATTGTACACATGCACCTGCTCGAATTCGACGATATCGGCCAGTTCCAGGAGCCGGCTGTCGATCGTGACGCTTCCCTCGTATTCCAGGTTGGCATCGGTCACCGTGGCGCGGTGGATTTTCGCCTTGAGCAGCGTGCGTTGCATGAGCAGGAATTCAGTCGCAGAGCGGGGTTACGGAGCGGGGAGGAACGCGGCGGTCAGGTCGGCGTCTTCCATTGTGACGCGAATCCGACGGGCGGCCAAGGGCAGCTCGATACCGGTGGAATATCGCATCGGCGGCAACTGATCAGTCGCTTGTCGCAAACCCAACCTCGGCACCGCACGGAGGTTCGCCCTACTCCGCGCCCGGCCAGCGCGGTATCGTACTGGCCGTCCGAGGTGGTCCCGCCTGCGCGGAACCCGGGTGGGCGTCATTTCGACCGCCCCCAGGCCTTGGCGACGAGAGGGACGGAGCGGATGGCTCGGTGTCTGGTGACCGGCGGCGCCGGTTTTATCGGGAGTCACTTGACCGAACGACTGCTGGATCTCGGCCACGAGGTCACCGTTCTCGACGACCTGTCGACCGGTTCCCGCGAGAATCTGGCGGCGGTCGCAAACCATCCCGCCTTTCGCCTGCGCGTCGGGTCGATCACCGACCCGCTCCTGCTGACGGAAGTCATGGCGGGGAGCGAAGTGATTTATCATCTCGCCGCCGCGGTCGGCGTGAAGCTGGTGGCGGACGACCCGGTCCGGACCATCGAAACCAATATTTATCCCACCGAGCTGCTGCTGCGGCAGGCGGTCCAGGGGCGCCAGCGAGTTTTCCTGGCCTCGACCAGCGAAGTCTACGGTAAAAACCCCAAGGAACGCTGGACGGAAGAAGACGATCTGCATTTCGGAGCAACCACGCGAGCCCGCTGGGCTTACGGGTGCTCGAAGGCGATCGACGAGTTTCTGGCGCTGGCCTATCACCGCAAGTTTCAGTTGCCGGTTGTGATCGGGCGATTCTTCAACGTCGTCGGGCCGCGGCAGGTCGGACATTACGGGATGGTGATCCCCCGCTTCGTCGACCAGGCGCTGGCAGGCCGGCCGCTGGAAGTCTACGACGACGGCGGTCAGACCCGCTGTTTCGGGCATGTCCAGGAAGTCGTGGAATGCGTGTTTCGGCTGACGGAGTCGTCGGCGGCGCACGGGGAAGTCTTCAACATCGGCAGCGACGAACTGGTGACGATCCGCGGTCTGGCGGAGCAGATCATCGCGAAGGTGCATCCGGGGCTGGCGATCCGGTACATTCCCTATCGCGAAGCGTATGGCGAAGGCTTCGAGGATGTTCGCCAGCGGGTCCCCGATCTGACCCGGCTGCGAACCACGCTGGGAATGCAGCCCAGCCGGTCGCTCAGCGATATCCTCGATGATGTGATTGCCTGGAAACGGTCGCAACCTGCCGGGGATCAGACGTGACGGACGGCTCGCCGGAGTTGAGCAGGCCGAAGCCCGAAGATTCGGCCGGCGCCTCGCCTTCATCGGTCCCGCGACCATCCCTCGAACTGGCGGGCGACCAGCGCCTGCTCGCGCTGGCGGCGCCGCGACCGGAGCCGCTGTTCGTCGTCTTGCGACGGTCGGCCATGCTGCGACCGCTGCTGCTGCTAGGGGCGACGCTGCCGGGTCTGCTCGCGCTGGCGGAATGCGTTCCCGATACGCGCAGCGCCTTGTGGGGGCTGCGGGCGCTGGACGTGCTCGCCAGTCACGACATCGACGACGCGCTGCGACCGGGATTCGGCGAGGCCGGCCAGTCGCTGCTGTTTCAACCGCCGCTGCAGGCGTGGCTGGTGGCGACCAGCATGGAGTCTCTGGGGGCAACTCGCCGCGTCGCTCCGTTTCTCCCCTCCTATCTCTGGTCCGCGCTGGCCGTCTGGTGTCTGTACCGGATGATCAGCCAGCTCGCCGGTCACCGGCTCGCGTTTCTGGCGGCGCTGGGATTCTGTCTGCATCCGCAGGTTCTGACGCAAGTCCGCTCCGCATCGCCGGATGCTCTGGGAACTCTCACGGCCTGTCTGACGGTCTGGCTGTTCCTGCGGCATCTGCAGATCCCGTTCGGCATCGTCTCGTGGTCGCTGCTGGGGGCCGGGCTGTCGTGGGGTCTGTGCATGCTGGCGGCCGGTCCGCTGGCGATCATTCTGGCGGGGATCCTGCTGATTCATGCGGTCGTCTTTCCGTGGGTTCGACAGCGCACGACCGCCGTGCCGATCTCCGGACGAAGCCCCCGAGCCTCTTTTCAGAGGCAGTTTCGGAGCTGGCTGCTGCTGGTGATCACCGGAGTTCCGGTGGCGAGCTGGTGGAGCCTGATGATGTCCGAGCAGTACGGCTGGTCGTTCCAGCAGAGCTGGTGGACCGGACTCCCGACAACGCCCCCCGGACGGTCGATCTCCTTGTACTTGAAGGAAGCGATGCTGTCGGCGCGCGGGCGACTCGACCATTGGCTGATTCTGCAGACCTGGGTCGCCGGCTGGGCGGTTCTCGGCTTCTGGCAGATCAGTTCCGACTGGCGGCGGAAGGGACACGAATCGCGGCGCGAGCTGTATCACCTGGCCCTGATCTGGGGCGTCGTGGCGGTCGCAATCCGCCTCTGGATGGCCGGCGTCGGCGCGTCGATTCCGCTGAGCGCGGGACTCGTCGAACCGCTGACGATTATTCCGCTCATGATTCTTGCGGGAGTAGGCGTTGAAGCCGTCCTCGACCGCCAGGCGACGGCGGGGGGAGTGGCGACGGCGATCGCCATCACGGCGGGTCTGCTGACTCTGTCGTGGACCGATCGGTGGTGGCTGGTCGCGCTGGTCGGGGGCGTCGTCTTCGCCGGGATTCTGATCGGCGGGGCTCTGGCGACTCGGCCCTTCTCGAACGACCGCCCCTGGCAGGAGCCGCAGGTCCGCCCGCTGTTGATGGCGATCCTGTTCTGCACGCTGGTCGGTCAGTCCGTCGAGTGCATCCGCACCGCACTCCGGCGGGAGCCCGGTTCCGAACGCCTGCCGCGATTTCGCCAGAGGCTGGCGGATCTGCCGCAAGTGCAGCGGATTTCGGTCATTTCTCCCCAGGCCCCTCCGCCGGTCCAGCTTCGTCTGCTGCTGCGAAGCTGCTGGCCGGCTGCGGAACTGGTTGTCACCGAGGGCTGGGATCCGGGACTGACCCAGCACCTGAATGCGCGGGACTCCAGCGAAGAGGCCCGTTATCTCGTCGTCGAATGGACTCGGCGGGAAATCAACATTCAGGCGGAAACGGGGAGCGGCTGGCAGGTGAGGCAGGTCGCCGACCCGGCAAGTTCGTACGGCCGGCGGCTTTCCGCCTATCTGATTACGCCGGCGCCGCGCCCGATGGATCAGATCGCCCGCTCAAGCGGCCCGCGTTGAACGGAACGGAGCCAGGGCATTCCGTTCGATAAGTCTCTGCAGTCCGCGCCAGACCCGCTCCACGTCGAGTTCGGCGTGGCAGCAATGCTTCCGCGCCCCGTGGTGCGGACAGGTCTTGCGATAACTGGCGGCGCAGTCGACGGTTGTTGAAACCAGTTCGTGCGCTGGTCCGGGAGGCCCTGACTGGACCGCGCTGGTACAGGTGAAAATGCCGAGCGTGGGAGTCCCCAGCCCGGCGGCCAGATGCATCGGTCCCGAGTCGTTGCTGACGGCAACATCCACCCGGCTCAGCAATGCGGACAGTTGTTTCAGCGTCGACGAACCGGTCAGGTTGCGAACGAGGCCGCGCGGGACGAGTCCCGCGATCTGCTGCTGCAGCAATTCGGCGTCCGGTCGTTCAGCCGGGCTCCCCAGAATGACGACTCCGGCTCCCCAGGACTGCATGGCCCTGGCCGCCACGGCGGCAAAGCGTTCCACCGGCCAGCGCTTCGTTTCCCAGCGGGCGCCGGGATGAAACGCCAGCAGGGGGCGCGGCAAGCCCCCGAGCTGCTGACTGGCCCAGGCGTCGTCGTCCGCGGAAGTCGCGATGATTGTCTGTCGGGGATGATCGCCCAGACCAAGCACCTCGGCCAGACGCCAGTTGCGGGCATGGGCGGGAACCTGGCGTGTTGTGTCGGGGATTGTGCAGTTGACGGTCAGGTGGGCGCCTTCGCGCGCGGTTTGCAGGCCGACGCGGATCGGGGCGCCGGTAACAGCGGTCATCACGGCGGTTCGCAGCAGTCCCTGCAGGTCGAGGACGAGATCAAACCGGCTGCGAGCCAAGCTGCCGAAGAGAGTCAACCAGTCTCGGGCGGTCCCCCGACGATGAAACGGAATGACGCCCGCCAGATCGGGGTGACCATCGACGAGGCCGCGCAGCTCCCGGTTGATGACCCAGGTGACTTCGGCTCGTGGAAATGCTGCGCGCAGGACGGGGAGCAACGGCAGGGTCTGCACGATGTCACCCAGCGCGCTGGGCTTGATCAGGCAAATCCGCCGGGGAGAGAGCGAACGCAAGTCCTCTGCCGCAATCCCGAAGGAGAAACGGCCGCCGCGCGTCATGGAAGCATCCTTGCCTTCGGAACTGCAGACACGGCCGGATGTTAGCACTCGGAATCGGAGCCGGACAAGAGCAGTCGAACGGAGGAGTCGAGAGACGAGAGTCCAGAGTCGAGAGCCGGAACGAAGTGGATCGAGGGGGCCGGCGTCTCTGGAACTGCAATACGTCGGGAACTTCATTGGCACACAACATCCTCCATAGACTGCCATTGAGCGTCGGGCGGCGATTCACTACCGTGCCGCCTCCCCGGAGACTCCGGGGAGATTCCACCGACTGACGGGACGTCGTCAGAGCGACGTCGCGGGCCCCTGCAGATCGTCTGGGAACGGCAGCCCATTGCGATTTCTTCAGGAAGGCAGCGCATGCGGGATCGACGAGTCTGGCGGAACGGGGTTCTGTTCGCGCTGGTTCTGGCTGTCGGAATTCCTGCCACCGGCTGCGGCTATCTGCTGCATCCGGAACGCAGGGGACAGCCGAATTCCGGTCGGATCGACCCGTCGATCGTGCTGCTGGACGGGCTGGGCTGCCTCTTTTTTCTGATTCCGGGGGTGATCGCCTTCGCGGTCGACTTTTCGTCCGGAACGATCTACCTGCCGCCCGAGCACTACGGCAACTCGGGAGGAGCGCCCCGAGAACTGGTGCAACTGCAGCTTGAGCCCGACCAGCGGAACGCGGCCGGTATTCAGGACGCCGTCTACCGGCGCACCGGCCAAAAAGTCGCGCTGACCGGTCGAGGGACGGTTGTCCGGACGATGGAATCGCCGGCGGACTTCGAGGCGACGGCTGACCAGGTTTCCCAGGACATTCTGGAATCCACCCCGGCGGTCGGCAACGAGTGACCCTGCCGGAATTGCGGATTGCCCGGCCGGCCGACAATTCGGCGTTCGGGCACATTTGCGGGGCGGTGAAGGGGTGGGGTATGGTACGGCGTCCCCGGCTGTGACGGGGATGCTCGAATTCGCCTGCTCCCCCTGCCGAACGACACCCATGCCACGCATTCAGAAGCTGCTCGTCGCCAATCGGAGTGAGATTGCCATTCGCGTCTGCCGGAGCGCCCACGAGCTGGGGGTGCGGACGGTGGCGATCTATACGTTCGAAGACCGCTACGCCCTGCACCGGTTCAAGGCGGACGAGGCCTATGTCATCGGCAAGCCGGGCGAGCCGATCCGGGCGTACCTCGACATCCCCGCGATCATCCGGATCGCCCAGCAGTGCGGCGCGGACGCGATTCATCCCGGCTATGGTTTTCTCTCGGAGAACCCCGCCCTGGCGCAGGCCTGCGTCGACGCCGGAATCACGTTCGTCGGCCCCAGCGCCCGCGTACTCGATCAGCTCGGCGACAAGATCACCGCCCGCGAGATCGCCCGGAAGGCGGGCGTCCCGGTCCTGGGAGGCAGCTCCTCGCCGATCGCCAGCATCAAGGATGGCGAGAAACTGGCGGCCTCGCTGGGCTATCCGATCATTCTGAAAGCGGCCAAGGGCGGGGGCGGACGCGGCATGCGCGTCGTCCAGACCCAGAAGGAATTCGCCGGGCTGTTCGAGCAGGCCCAGCGGGAGTCCCTGACGGCGTTCGGGAGCCCGGACATCTTCGTCGAGAAGTTCATTCCCCGTCCGCGGCACATTGAGGTGCAGTTGCTGGGCGACCAGCACGGGCACCTGGTTCACCTGTTCGAGCGCGACTGCTCCGTTCAGCGGCGGCACCAGAAGGTCGTGGAGATCGCTCCGGCTCCATTCCTGGAGCCCGAAATCCGCAACGAAATCTGCGAGTCGGCCCTGAAGATCGGCAAGGCGGTCAGCTATCAGAACGCCGGAACGGTCGAGTTCCTCTACGACACCGACGAACACAAGTTCTACTTCATCGAAGTGAATCCGCGGATTCAGGTCGAGCATACGGTCACGGAGGAAGTGACCGGCATCGATATCGTGAAGTCGCAGATTCTGATCGCCCAGGGGACGCCGCTGAGCGATCCGGAGATCGATCTCGCCGACCAGTCCGCCATCCGCACGAACGGGTTCGCCATCCAGTGCCGGGTGACGACGGAAGATCCCGCCAACAACTTCATGCCCGACTACGGACGGCTGTCGCATTACCGATCGAGCGGAGGAGTGGGAGTCCGGCTCGACTCGGGAAGTGCATTCTCCGGGGCGGTGGTCAATCCCTTCTACGACTCGCTGCTGGTGAAGGTCTCGGTCCGCGGCCGGCGGTTTCAGGACGCCGCCGGGCGGATGGAACGCTGCCTGCAGGAGTTCCGCATCCGGGGTGTGAAGACCAACATTCCGTTCCTTGTGAAGGTGATGACGCACCCGCGCTTCCTGTCGGGGGGCTTCACCACGCGGTTCATTGATGAAACGCCGTCCCTGTTCCAGTTTGCCCCCCGCAAGGACCGGGCGACGAAGGTGCTGACGTTCCTGGGCGAAACGATCGTCAACGGCGCCAAGGCGACTCCCGCGGCCCTGGTGGCGAAGATCAACCGCGCCCCCGCCCCGGTTCCCGACGTCGATCTGAACGTCGCTCCGCCCGCCGGCAGCCGCGATAAGTTCAAAGAACTGGGAATCGAAAAATTCCAGCAGTGGATTCTGAAGCAGCGGCAATTGCTGATCACGGACACCACGTTCCGCGATGCACACCAGTCGCTGCTGGCGACCCGCTTCCGGACGCACGATCTGCTGCAGATTGCCGATTACTACGCCCGCGACTGTGCGCAGCTCTTTTCGCTGGAAATGTGGGGCGGAGCCACGTTCGACACCTCGCTGCGGTTTCTGAAAGAGTGTCCCTGGCAGCGGCTGGCGGACATGCGGAGCAAGATCCCCAACATCCTGTTCCAGATGCTGCTGCGGGCGTCGAATGCGGTCGGCTATACGAACTATCCGGACAACATCGTCCGCGAGTTCGTCAAAGAGGCAGCCCAGGCGGGGATGGACATTTTCCGCGTGTTCGATTCGCTCAACTGGGCGCCGAACATGAAGGTCGCGATGGAAGCCGTGCAGAAGGCGGGGGGCATCTGCGAAGCGGCGATCTGCTACACAGGGGATATTCTCAATCCCGAGCGTCCGAAGTACGACCTGAAGTACTACGTCGAGCTGGCGAAAGAGCTGGAGAAGATGGGGGCGCACATCCTGGCCATCAAGGACATGGCCGGCCTGTGCAAGCCCCAGGCCGCCGAACTGCTGGTCAAGACGCTCAAGCAGGAAATCGGGATTCCGATCCACTTCCACACGCACGACACGGCGGGGATTCAGGGGGCGTCGATCCTGATGGGGAGCGAGGCCGGCCTCGACATCGCCGACGCCGCCATGGCGCCGATGTCGGGGGGCACCTCGCAGCCCAATCTGAACGCCATCGTCGAAGCGCTGCGCTTCTCCCGCCGACACACCGGGCTGGAAACGAGCAAGCTGGATGCGGCCGCCCGCTACTGGGAAGCGGTCCGGAACTATTACCTGCCGTTCGAGACCGTCATGTTGCCGGCGACGGGCGACCTGTACCAGCACGAGATGCCGGGGGGGCAATACACGAACCTGTATCAGCAGGCCAAGGCTCTGGGACTCGCCGAGCGCTGGCCCGAGGTCTGCCAGGTCTATGCCGAGGTCAATCAGCTCTTCGGCGACATCGTGAAGGTGACTCCCAGTTCGAAGTCCGTGGGGGACATGGCCCTGTTCATGGTCGCCAACAATTACACCTCGGCCGACATTCTGGACGAGAGCCGCGAACTGGCCTTCCCCGAGTCGGTCATCGACCTGATCGGCGGCCGGATGGGGCAACCGCCGGGGGGGTTCCCGAAGAAGGTGCAGAAGCGGATTCTGGGGGACCTGAAGCCGGTCAAGGGCCGGCCGGGAGCGAGCCTGCCGGCGGCCGACTTTGCCGCTGCGAAAGACAAGGTGAAGGGGATTCTCAAGCGGGAACCCGAACACCGCGACGTGGTGACCTGGCTGCTGTATCCCAAGGTCTACGAAGAGTACGCCGCCCACACGCACAAGTACTCCGACACGAGCGGTCTGCCGACGCCGGTCTTCTTCTACGGGCAGGAGCCCGGGGAAGAGATCTCGATCGAGATCGAGCCGGGCAAGACGCTGATCGTGAAGTTCCTGACGCTGGGCGATCCGCATTCGGACGGCAAGCGGACGGTCTTTTTCGAGCTGAACGGGCAGCCGCGCGACGTGACCGTCGTCGACAAGTCGCTGGAGGCGACGGGGCCGTCGAATCTGAAGGCGGATCCGGGGAACCCGAATCACGTCGGGGCCAGCATGCCGGGGATGGTGGTGACGATCGGAGTTCAGGCGGGCGCTGCGGTCGTGAAGGGGCAGAAGCTGCTGACGCTGGAAGCGATGAAGATGGCGACCAACGTCCAGGCGGAACGGGACGGGCGAATCGACAAGGTGCTGGTCAAAGCCGGCACGCAGGTCAGCGCCGGCGATCTGCTCATTACGTATGCCTGATGGACTGGCCGTGAGAACGGGATTCGTGCAGTCGGGTGGCCGGGGCTGGAGCGTGTTCGCGAAGCCCCGGAAGTCGGGGCGGAACATACGATGACTGGCAGCCCCGCGGAGCACGAGTCCGCTCTCAATGATCTCGTCGAACAGACGTGTCTGCGGTCGGTCGAGTGGCTGCCGGAGGTCGTGTCGACGAATACGCTGGCGCTGCAGCAGGCGGCGGACGTCGCCGCCGACCAGTTGCCGCGACTCTTCTGGGCGGATCGGCAGACGGCCGGGCGAGGGCGGGGAACGAATGCGTGGTGGTCGAGTGAGGGCTCGCTGACGTTTTCCGTTCTGCTGGCCCCCAGTGCCTGGGGATTGCCGGAGGCCGCCTGGCCGCAAGTCTCCCTGGCGACAGGCGTCGCCGTCTGCGAGGCGCTGGGAGAACTGTTTCCCGGCCTGCCCGTGGGGGTCAAGTGGCCGAACGACGTGTTCTGCCGGGGACGGAAGCTCGGGGGGATTCTGCTGGAGCCGAGCGATCGCGTTGCGGACCGGCTGGTGATCGGAATCGGCCTGAATGTGAATAATTCGTTGACGGGTGCGCCGGACGCGATTCGGATTCTCGCGACAAGCCTGTGTGACGAGTCGGGGGGGGCGACAGCCCGAGAGGTGATTCTGACGCGTGTCCTTCAGGCGTTGGATCGAATGTGTCAGCGGCTGGCGGTCGGGGACATCGACTGGCCGGTCGAGTGGAGTCGCCACTGTGTTCTGACCGGGCGGCGAATCCAAGTGACGGCAGGTGACCGGGTAATTGAGGGGGTCTGCGCCGGCATCGACGAAATGGGCGCGTTGCGCGTCGGGACACTGACGGGAATCGAGCGGTGTCTGGGAGGGACCGTGCGCGTGATTTCCGAGGTGTGAAACGGGCGTCGTCGATTGCAGAAAACCCCTGTCTGGCAGGCTGTAACGCACGAAAAGCCGGGTTCCCAGGAGTGGGAAACGGAGTTCAGAAATTCTTCTGGAAATCCATAAAAAAGGCTTTAATCTTGCTGGTGTTCGTGCGATAACCGTCGTCAAGTGGTTTGGCATAGGCGGAACCACCCGGAAGACGACGAACGGAACTCACACAACACTCATCGGCAGCCCGATCGTGCTGGGCGGCCCTCCCTGAGGGGGAGTGCAGGTGTGGCGGAATGCGTCGGGAATTCAAACGTCGAGGTCAGCCGCCGTCGGGGTGCGGAGACCGGAAATAGTGAGAATCGCGAGACGGTCTGGTTTGCGGTCGGTCCCCTCTTCCACGCCCGTTCCAGGGCAGCCTTTCGATTGCATCGGTTTCTCTCGGAGCCGCTTCGGCTCGCAGAAGGATGACTATGGCTAAGAATCTTTATGTCGGAAACCTCCCCTACCAGACGACCGCGGATGACCTTCGCGAAGCGTTCTCCGCGTTCGGGACCGTGACCCGCGCCCAGGTGGTGTCGGATCGCGAAACCGGCCGGTCACGGGGATTTGGTTTCGTCGAAATGTCGGACGGGGCCGAGCAGGCTGTTGAAGGACTGAATGGCGCTCCCTTTCAGGGACGCACGCTGACCGTCAATGAAGCTCGTCCGCGTGAAGAACGCAGCGGCGGCGGTGGCGGTGGATACGGCGGTGGTGGCGGCGGAGGATCCCGCGGCGGTTCCCGCGGTGGTGGCGGCGGCTACGGCGGTGGTGGTGGCGGCGGCTACGGTGGCGGCGGCGGTGGATATGGCGGCGGTGGCGGCGGTGGCCGTTACTAAGCCAGACACAGCCTCGCGGTTCACAACGCGATTATGACAACCCCGGCAGCCCCCGACCTGCCGGGGTTTTTTCGTGGACCCGCCAAACCGACGCGGGATTGACGGATCGCCGCCTTAGGGAGTAATTCACCGACCTGTTCAGGGGTTGCAGGAATTCCCATGTCTCGCGAAGCCGCAAAGCCGCTGATTGTGTGCTGCCTCGTAGTCGCCGGCTGCGCCTCGCTGGGTCCGCTGTCGCCACTCCGTCCCGTCGAGCGAAGCCTGCTGTTCCATCCCGCGGCCTGGCCCCAGGGAGAATGGGAGCCCGACGGTTTGACTCCCGAAGATGCCTGGTTCACGGCCGCCGACGGAACCCGCCTGCACGGCTGGTATGTCGATCATCCCGAACCGCGTGGCGTGGCGCTGCTCTGCCACGGAAACGCGGGGAATATCTCCGGTCTCGCCGAGACGCTGCAGATTCTGAATCAGCGGCATGGTCTGGCGGTCCTGGCCTTCGACTATCGCGGTTACGGTCGGAGCGAGGGGAAGCCGTCCGAGGCGGGGATTTTGCAGGATGCCCGCGCCGCACGGACCTGGCTCGCCCGACGGGCGGGCGTGGCGGAGTCCGACGTGACGCTGATGGGCGTCTCGCTCGGCGGAGGGGTGGCGGTCGACCTGGCCCAGGACGGGGCCCGGGGGCTGGTGCTGGCGAGCACGTTTACCTCGTTGCCGGCGGCAGCCAAGCACCATTTTTCCTGGCTGCCAACCGGCTCAATGATGACGTTCCGGATGAATTCGCTGGAAAAGATCCGCAACTACCCGGGGCCGGTGCTGATCAGTCACGGCGACGCGGACGAAGTCATTCCGTTTGCGCACGGGCAGCAGCTCTACGAAGCGGCGCCGGGCGAGAAGACCTTCTTTCGCGTTCCCGGCGGTCACCACAACGATCCGCAACCCGAAGAATACCGGGTGGCGTTTGACGCGTTTCTCGAGCGGCTGCCGCCGATGAGCAGACGGTGATCGCGAATTGCTCAGCGTTGCTTTCTGTCCTCGGGATTTGCACTCGCTGCATAGTCGGCGATCGATTTTCGCAGCTCCGCGACCGTGTCCTTGTGAGCTGGGTCGTTAATGAGATTGCGGGCCTCCTGCGGATCGGCCTGCAGGTCGTAGAGCTGTTCTCCCTTCCTGCCGGCGTCCCAGCTTGTGAACCTCCAGCGGGGAGTGCGGACGCTGTAGCCGTCGACCTTACCGCGTCGCACTTGTGTGTATGCGGCCGGTTTGACGGTGGCCTGCGCGTCCTGCAGTACGGGGCGGAGGCTGACTCCGTCGAGATAGTCGGGCGCCTTCAGGCCGCACAAGTCTGCGAGCGTCGGGTAGAGGTCGACCAGTTCGGCGAGAGCCGGCGTCGACTTGCCGTTCGCCGCAGCGCCGGGGGCGGCGATGATCAGGGGGACGTGGGCCGAGTTTTCGAACAGGCTCATTTTCTGCCAGAGGCCGTGCTGGTACATGTGATAACCGTGGTCGCTGGTCATCACGATCACGGTCTTGTCGGCCAGCCCGAGCCGGTCGAGAGTGGCGACAACGCGACCGACCTGAGCGTCCATAAATGAGATCGAGGCCCAGTACGCCTGGATCGCCTCGCGACGCAGATCGTCGGACAGCGCTTCCTGGTCTTTCTTCGCGCTGGCGTAGGCCAGCGGCGGCACCCGTTCTTTGTCGTCCGCCGAAAGTTCGGGCAGCGTGATGCCGGACGTGGGGTAGCCTTTGAAATAGGATTTCGGCGCGACGTAGGGCGTATGCGGCCGATAGAAGCCGACCGCCAGAAAGAACGGCTGATCCTTGTGCTCTTCCAGCAGGCTTTCCGCCGCGGTCGCCGCCAGTCCGTCGGTCTGCTCTTCGTCGGCGCCTTCCGCGGCGAGCCAGCTCAGCGTGCCGCCGTAGCTGCCGGGAGTGAGCGTGAAGATCTTGTTTTCCTCGGCTTTGTCGCGGCCGGCGGGATTCACGACGAAGTTCCAGGACTTGTCGTCGTCGAGTCCGCTGGTGCCGATCTGACCCGGGACGCCGTAGTGATACAGCTTGCCGACGCGTGCCGAGAAGTAGCCGTTGTTCTTGAACAGTTCGGGGAGGGTGACGGTGTCGGGGATGAAGTCGCGGAAGTGGGGCGTGGGGCGGTATTGGGTGGAGAACCGCGCCCCTCCCGGATTGGTGTGAATCTGCGTGGCGTTGGGACGCCGCCCGGTCAGGAACGAGCTCCGGCTCGGACTGCAGAGGGGGAACTGGCAGTAGGCTTGTTCGAACCGTACGCCGCGCTTCGCCAGAGCGTCGATGTGAGGCGTCTTGACGACGGGATGACCGTAGCACTGCAAGTCACAGTTCAGGTCGTCGGCGATCAGGAACAGGACGTTGAGCCGTTCCGCCGCGTGGAGATCGCGGGCGGCGCCAACGGCGAACAGGGTGAAGACCAGGCACCAGCGCAACATGATGAGCATCCCCGAGTGTGGCAGCCGGTCGCCTCGCAGACCGCGGGCGACGCGTGCGTTCTCAGGAATTGTGCCCGTTCAAGGGGCATCGCACCACTGCCGATCCGGAACAATCGGCGGGTTCAGCCCCCCTGAACGACTTCGCCCAGCGGAGGGGCGTCGCGATCGATGACGGTCTCCTCCACGGTCTTCCCCGGAACAAACGTGCCGGGCTTCAGTTGCGGTCCGGTCCGGTACTGGTTGAGGATCGCCGCGATCTGGTCGGCGTTCATGACTTCCTTTTCCAGCAGATCCCGCGTCAGGTGCTCGACGACGTGCTTGCGGGAAAGCAGGATTTCATGAGCCGTGGTGTAGGCCTGATCGATGATCCGGCGGACTTCCAGATCGATCTCGCGAATCGTCTCCTCGCTGTGCTGATGATCGCCGGTGGAGTTCGCTCCACCCAGGAACGGCGAGCGCACAATTTCGCTGTAGTGGACCCGGCCGAGCTTGGGGCTCATGCCGAACTCGGTGACCATTCGCCGGGCCAGATCGGTGGCCCGCTGCAGGTCGTTGGACGGACCGGTCGAGCCTTCCTGGTAGATGATGTCCTCGGCGGCGATGCCTCCCATCAGGACGCAGATCCGGTTCTGCAGTTCGGTCTTGGTGATAAGCTGCCGGTCTTCCTCGGGGCGCTGCATGGTGTAGCCCAGAGCGCCGATCCCGCGGGGGATGATCGAGACCTTGTGGACCGGGTCGACATTGGGGAGCGTGCAGGCGACGAGCGCGTGGCCGATCTCGTGGTACGCGACCCGCTGCTTCTCTTCGTCGGGAATGATCCGGGTGGTTTTTTCGAGGCCGGCGACCACGCGTTCGATTCCCTCTTCGAACTCGACCGCGGTGACGCTGGTTTTATTCTTGCGGGCGGCGAGCAGGGCGGCTTCGTTGACGAGGTTCGCCAGGTCGGCCCCGACGAAGCCGGGGGTCAACCGGGCCAGGTGCTTGAGGTTCACCCCGTCATCGAGTTTCACCCGGCGGGCATGTACGACAAGAATCGCTTCGCGGCCTTTGATATCGGGACGATCGACGACGACGTGGCGATCGAACCGGCCCGGCCGCATCAGGGCGGGGTCGAGCGTGTCGGGACGGTTGGTCGCCGCCATGACGATCACGCTCTGCTCGGAGGAGAACCCGTCCATCTCGACCAGCAGGGCATTGAGGGTCTGATCCCGTTCGTCGTGGCCGCCGGGACCGCCTTCGCCCCGGCGTTTGCCGATGGCGTCCATTTCGTCGATGAAGATGATGCTGGGGGCCTTCTGCACGGCCTGAGCGAACAGATCCCGCACGCGGGAGGCGCCCACGCCGACGAACAGCTCGACGAAGTCCGAGCCGGACAGGCTGAAGAACGGCACGCCCGCTTCGCCCGCGACAGCTTTTGCGAGCAGCGTCTTGCCGGTCCCGGGAGGGCCGACGAGGAGGACGCCGTGAGGAATTCGTCCGCCGAGCGCCTGGTATTTTGCCGGGTTGCGGAGGAACTCGACAATTTCCCGCAGCTCTTCCAGCGGTTCGTCGATGCCGGCGACGTCGGCGAAGGTCACGCCGAGGTCTTCCTGGGCATACATCCGCCCTCGGCTGCGGCCGAAGGACATTGCACTCCCCGGCCCGCTCATCCGACGGAAGATGTAAAGGAAAAAGACCAGGAACATGACCGGGACGATCAGCAGATAAGCCACCTGCTGCCAGTCGGGCGGCTGCGAAGCGCCGCGGTAGTTGATCTTGTTGGCCTCAAGCAGGTCGATGATCGACTTCTGGGACTCATCGCGAAGTCCCACCGTGTGGACGGTGAAGGTCTTCGGCGTCGCCTTGGAATTGGAGGGCTGTCGCGGCAGATCCTGGAAGGTGATTGAGGCCGGAGTGATTTCCAGTTCGTAGACGTTCGTCGGGTTCAGGGTTCCGTTGCGAATCTGGTCCTTGAATTCGCTGACGGTCAATTCCTGCCCGTTCCGGTTGCGCCCCCCGAAGGAGAACACCAGAGCCGAGATCACAATTCCGATCATCAGGAACCAGAACACATTGCTCGCCGGACCGCGTTCCGGCTTGCGGGGTGCAGGTTTGCGCGGCGGTTCGGGCGGGGCAGACGAACTGGATCCAGAATCGGAAGAAGCCATCAGTCGGGAAATCCTGAAGAGCCGGGGCGTCCGGCGAGGTAGCCGACGGACGGGGGGTCGCTCGCCTCTGCGACGAGGCGACCACACAGCAATCATATCCCGCGATTGCGTCTCGCGGCAATTGGCCCCGTCACAGTGAACCGTCGCCGGAGGTCTTTCGACTCGACGTGGCGGCGGCGCTGAATCGGGCGGACAGACCGATTTGTCCAATTCCGCTGGCGCGCCGCATGCGATGTCTGAACGTCGTCTGGCAAACGCTACTCCGCGAACAAGGATTTCGCGAGAGTCGCAAGTCGTTTCTGAAAAGCACGTTACATCCTCCCAGGCGATCGCCGCGAACATTGGGAAGGAATTGGCGGCACGGCCAATGCACTGCGGAACTCGATGGACTTCGATGTTCCGGGCCAGGGTGGGCGACCTCGCGCCGCCCACTTCTTGATCATCGGAGTTCACGAGCGCGTGGGCGACCTGAGAGACCGCTGCCTGCTCTGATGTCGGGCGGGGACGCAGGGTTCGGAGAACCAGGCGTCCCCGCCTTGATTTCTAGCGAGTCAGGCGTCAGGCCCGGGCCAGCGGAAACGCGAGGACCTCGTCGATCGACGTGCAGCCCAGCGCGAGCATGAACAGTCGATCGAGCCCCAGCGCCACGCCCGACGATTCCGGCAGCCCGGCTTCCATCACGTCCAGGAGCCGGCTCTCCCGCGGAAGCGGCCTCAATCCCGCGGCGAACCGCAGCGCCGACTGCTCGTCGATTCGCTGCCGCAGAATGCCGGCGTCGGTCAGCTCGTGGTAGCCATTGCACAGTTCGATGCCGTCGACGTACAGCTCGAACCGTTCGGCGACGGCCGGTCCGCCGGGAACGTCGCAACGCGTCTTCGCCAGTGCGGCCTGCGACGCCGGGTAGTCGAGCAGAAACGTCGGCCGGTCGCGTCCCAGTTGCGGCTCGACCAGCTCCGCCAGCAGAAAATTGAGCCAGCCGTCGCGATCGTCGTCCGCCAGACCGGGGGGCGGAACGAGACCGCGTCTGAGTGCCAAGGCAGCCAGATCCGTCTGCGCGGCGTCGAGGACGGTTCGACCGGCGTGTCGCAGAAATGCCTGGTCGTACGTCAGACGTTCGTAGGGGGCGGGCTCGCAGCCCTGTCGAACGGCCGTCGACTCCGATCCGTTTCGAACGGAAACGCCCGCCTGCAGGACGCTCCGCACCAGGTCTTCGGTCACCTGCATCTGGGCGTGGTGGTCGTCGCCAACACGGTACCACTCCAGCATGGTGAATTCGGGATTGTGCCTCCGGCCGACTTCGCCGTTGCGGAAGGCCTTGCAGATCTGCCAGACCGCCGTCGCCCCGGCGGCCAGAACCCGCTTCATGGCGAACTCGGGCGAGGTCTGCAGGTAGAGGGGCTGACCGCCCGCGGCCCACCGTTGAGGCTCCGGCAGCCAGTCGGCGACGAACGGTTCCAGCCAGGCATCGACCACGATGTCATGCGACAGAAGCGGCGTTTCCAGTTCCCAGTAACCGCGATCGTCGAAGAACTGCCGGACAGTTCGCAACAGCCGCGCGCGCTGCTGAAGTGCGACAATCGAAGCCGTCGGCAGGGCGTTGTGATGGGCCGACTCGTCGCCGATGTCCGAAGTCATTCAGGATCTCTTATCCGCCAGGTCGGGGTCGCAAATTGGCAGCAGGGCGCGGGACAGAGGCGAAACGGGGAGATCGGGCTGCAGGAGCAAGTCAGACTGACCGCGACGACGAAGAATATTCTCCGCCGCCAGATAACCGCTGCGAACAGCCCCCTCCATCGTCGCAGGCCAGCCGGTCTGCGTCCAATCCCCGGAAAGCTGGATGCCGGGAACGAGCGTCTGCTGCGCAGGCCGCAGGGCTTCGCTCCCCGGCAGCGGCGAGAAAACCGCCCGCCGTTCGGTGACCTGCCGGCTATGGAGCAGCGCCGCCTGTGCGACCGCCGGCCAGACCTGAGACAGTTCTGCGAGGACTTGCCGGAGAACATCAGCCTGGGATTGCCCGGCCAACATCCGGCTGGCGCTGATCACCACCTGGCAGTACCAGCTCCTGGGAGACCCCTCGACGGCCAGGCGTTCCCGCTGAAAAACCCATTGAACCAGGCGGTCGACGAAGACTGCATGCGGCAGATCGGTGACCGGACGGTCAAACCACAGATGCACGCTGGTGATCGGAGCGGCTTCCAGTTCGGAAACGCCGCGGATCGCGGGATCGTCGGCCAGAACCGGCGGCAGCAGATCGAGCACGCGAAAGAACGGAACGGCCACGATCGCGTCCTTCGCGACGAGTCTCTCCCCCGAGCGCAGCTCCACGGACGGCGTCCCGTCGTCTGCCACATGTACGCGCTCCACGCCGGTCGAGACCCGGACTTCCACCCCCTGTCCGATCAGCCACTGCAGCAGCGGCCCCGAATAGAGGTCGTCGAGCGGGACCGTCGGAATCTCGACCGTCCAGCCGTTGGCGTTGGTCAGGAACGAGTCGACAAAGACCTTTCGCGCAATCGGCACGCTGATCCGGTCCAGCGTTTCGCTCAGGGCGCTGACCAGCACGACTTCCCAGAAACGACGCACGGCCCGCGGCGGCTGTCGATGACGCTCCAGCCACGCGGCGAAAGTCTCGCCACGTTCCACGCCGGCCGCCGGGTCGGCCAGGGCGCGCAGGCCCAGCGCCAGTGCCAGTTTGTCGCTCCAGCCCAGATAGGACAGCCCGGCGAACGCCCGCGCCAGATGGAGCGGCGCCGGCAGGCGATCGGCCGCAAAACGGTGGTCCCGGCCGTCGGGACCGATGAAGTGCAGACACTCCGCCGCCCGGAAGTACGGCGCCAGGCCGGTCAGCCGGCAGAAGTGCAGAAAGTTCGTGCAGCAGCCCATCGCCACGTGCTGGCAGTTGTCGACGAACTCTCCCGAGCCCGCATCCTGAAACGAACTGGCCCGCCCACCCAGCCGCGGGCGAGATTCGAGCACCACGGACTGCACGCCATGCACGGCGAGACCCGCCGCGGCGGCCAGACCGGCGAGACCGCCGCCAACAATAATGACCGAATCCGACATGCGGCGCTATCGACCTGATTGAGACTGAAACTTTGGACGTCGGGCCAGACCGCAGGGAAGCCCCGGTTCGGCGCTCCGGGGCTTCGCGAAGACGCTCCAGCCCCGGCCACCCGTTCAAGACTGTGTTCGAACCTGCCTCTACTGACCGGTCCGACGAGCCGGTATCCTAGCGGGTGATTTCCTGGCGGTAACGCGAGTCCCCCGGATTTTCGGAGGCAGCATGCCTGCGATACTCTCCCGTACGGCCCATTCGCTCTGGCGGCCCGCCCGAAGCGTCTGGGATTCCGCCGTCGACTTCGTCTATCCGCCGGCCTGCGTTCTGTGCCTGTGCGATCTGCCGTCGTCGCGGCGTAAAACGGACTGGTGGACGACCTCCCTCTGTGCGGAGTGCCGGGCCGAACTGGCGCCGCCCGTGCTGCAGGACTGCCAGCGGTGCGGCGCTCCGGCGGGACCGTTCGCCGACACGTCGAGCGGCTGCCCATATTGCCGGGATGACCGGTTTGTATTCGAAGCTGTCTATCGTCTCAACGTCTATGAGGGGAAGCTGCGGGAAGCGTGTCTGCGGGCCAAGTCCGCGTGGGGCGAACCGATGGCCCGCGTGCTGGCGGATCTCGTCTGGGAACGGAGTGGAGCCCAGATGCGGGAGATCGGGTTCTCCTGTGTGATTCCTGTCCCGCCCCACTGGACGCGCCGGTACCAGCAGCCGCACTCAGCCCCGGAGACGATCGCCCGCAGGCTGGCCGCACACCTGCAGATTCCCGTTCGCAGCACGGCGCTGGCCAAGATCCGCCGGACGCCGCGGCAGGCCGGAGCGTCGCCGACGGTCCGTCGGCAGCAGCAGCGGGGGACCTTTCGCTGCCGCCAGCCGGCCCATATTGCAGGGCGAACGGTTCTGCTGGTGGATGACATTCTAACGACCGGTTCGACCGCTCAGGCGGCCGCCCGCGCCCTGAAAGACGCCGGGGTCCGTCGGGTTTTCGTGGCGGCGATCGCCCGCGGGCTGGGGCGACATGCCTGATGCGGTTTCCTCCCGGCGGGGCTGACGTTACTGTGCAGGCTATAAATTCCTGACGGTCAAACCGTCCGTTTCCGGTCACTTCGTCGTCGAGCCGTTGATGAGTCCCGCCCCGCTTCGCATCGCCACCCGCGCCAGTCAGCTTGCCCTCTGGCAGTCGAACTACATTGCCGATCTGTTGCGGCAGGTCGTTCCGGACCGGGAAGTGGTCTTGGTCGAAGTTTCCACGACCGGCGACCGAGTCCAGACGGAAACATTGCGGGCGCTGGGAAGCTTCGGCGTCTTCACGCGGGAAGTGCAGGCGGCCATTCTCGACGGCCGGGCCGACCTGGCGGTGCACAGCCTGAAGGATCTGCCGACGGATGTCATTGAGGGGCTCTCACTGGGGGCGGTTCCGCCGCGCGCGCCGGAGTTCGATTCCCTGATCCTGCCGCAAGGCTCGTCGCTGGCGCCGACGCTGGATGCCCTGCCTCAAGGCGCCAGGGTCGGGACCGGCAGTCCGCGGCGGCAGGCCCAGCTCAAAATGCTGCGGCCCGATCTGGTGCTGTCGGAAGTGCGGGGGAACGTCGACACGCGATTGAAGAAGCTCGACGCCGGCGACTACGAGGCGCTGATTCTCGCCGCCGCAGGGCTGACGCGACTGGGCTGGAGCGGGCGGATCTCCGCCGTGCTGCAGCCGCCGGCGATGTATCCGGCGGTCGGTCAGGGGGCGATCGGCGTGGAATGCCGCACCGACGACGTCGAACTGCGGGGGCTGCTGGAAAAATTGACGGATTGCGCGACGCTGACTCGCGTGCTGGCGGAACGGAGCCTGCTGGCCACGCTGCGGGCCGGCTGCCATGCGCCGCTGGGAGTCAGCACGCGGATCGAAGGAGATCGGCTGTTTCTGGAGGCGGTCGTGCTGCCGCTGGATGGCAGCCACCGCTGGACGGCGGCGGCCAGCGGACTCGTCAGCGCCCCCGCACAACTGGGCGTCACGGTGGCGCAATTGCTGGTTACTCAGGGAGTCGAGCGAGTTCTCGGCCGGACGGAGTGAGTCATTCCGCTCGTCGGAGCCGCAGGCTGTTGAGGACGACCGACACGCTGGAGAACGCCATCGCCGCGCTGGCGAGCATTGGCGAGAGGAGCCAGCCGGTCAGCGGGTAGAGTGCGCCGGCTGCGATTGGAATCGCCACCACGTTGTAACCGAAGGCCCAGAACAGATTCTGGCGGATGATGCTCAGCGTCGCCCGCGACAGCCGGAGCGCCGTCAACAGGGATTCCAGGCGTCCGCCGACAAGGGTGATATCCGCGGCGGCCATGGCCACATCGGTCCCGGAACCCATCGCCAGGCCGACGTCGGCGCTGGCCAGTGCGGGGGCGTCATTGATGCCGTCGCCGACCATGCCGACCGTCTGCCCGGTCTGCTTGAGCCGGCGGACCTCGTCAGCTTTCTGCGCGGGGAGGACCTCGGCGATCACCCGTTCGATGCCGACCTGTGCGGCAACGGCCTGAGCGGTCCGCGAGTTGTCGCCGGTCAGCATGACCGGAACGATTCCCAGTGCTTTGAGCTGCTGAATGACCTCGGCCGCTTCCGGACGGGGAGGATCAGCGACAGCGATCAGGCCGGCGGGCTGTCCGTCAATGGCGACGAACATTGGCGTCTTGCCTTCGGCGGCGAGACGTTCGGCCTGGTTCACCAGCTCGGAAGACTCGACTGAGCGTTCTCTCAGCAGCGCGACGTTGCCGATCAGGATCTCACGGCCCTCGACGCGGGCGGAAATCCCACGGCCAGTGAGCGACTGGAAATCGGCGGGCGCGGTGAGCTCCAGCGAGCGCTGGCGGGCCGCGGCGACGATGGTGGCGCCGAGCGGGTGTTCGCTGAGCTGCTCCGCCGAGGCCGCCAGCCGCAGCAGCTCGGATTCGCTGACGCTGCCGACAGGAACAATGTCGGTCACGGTCGGCTGGCCGGTGGTGATCGTGCCGGTCTTATCGAGGATGATCGTGGTCAGGCGATGGGCGTGTTCGAGGGCGGCGCCGCTCTTGAACAGCACCCCCAGTTCCGCGCCACGGCCGGTTCCCACCAGGATCGCGGTCGGCGTGGCGAGGCCCAGCGCGCAGGGGCAGGCGATGATCAGCACGGCAACCAGCGTGTGAATGGCGAACGAGACCTGCTGTCCGGACGGTCCCAGAATCAGCCAGGCGATGCCGGTCACAAGGGCGAGGACCAGCACGATCGGCGTAAACACTCCCGCCACAACGTCGGCCAGCCGGGCGATCGGAGCCTTCGACCCCTGGGCGTCGCGGACCTGTTGGACGATCTGCTGCAGCACGGTGTCGCGGCCGACGCGTTCCGCGGCGAATTGAAACGCGCCGGTCCCGTTGATCGTGCCGGCATAAACGCGGGCATCGATCTGCTTGGCGACCGGCAGGCTTTCTCCCGTCAGCATCGACTCGTCGAGGCTGGACGATCCGGAAATGACCACGCCATCGACCGGGACCTTCTCGCCGGGGCGGACGACGACAATGTCTCCGACGCGGACGTCGCGAATCGGGCAGTCCTGTTCGACGCCGTCACGGATGATGCGTGCCGTGCGGGGCTGCAGGCCGAGGAGTTTGCGGATGGCGTCGCCGGCGCGGTGTTTCGCCCGCGATTCGAGCAAACGTCCCAGGAGGATCAGCGTGATGATCGCGGCGGCGGCTTCGAAGTAGACGGGGGCCTCCGCGCCATGTCCGGCGTGTGCGGCCCCGGCAAGCGAAGGCGCCAGCAGCACGGCCGTGGACCAGAGGAACGCGGTCATCGTGCCAAGGGCCACCAGGACATTCATGTCGGAGCCGCCGTGCCGCAGGGCGAGCCCGGCCGAGCGAAAAATGGGCCAGCCGCCGTAGAGAATGACCGGGAGGCTGAGAACAAGCTGCAGCCATGCGAAGGCGGGATGGTTGAACGCCGGGATCAGGCCGTGCGACATGGCGATCACCATGACCGGCGCTGCGCAGATTGCGGAGACCAGGAACCTGCGCCAGAGGTCGTCTGCAAGGGCGGCCTCTGCCTGCTCCTGTTGTTCCTCCGGGGACAGGTCGCTGTCCTCGGCGGAGACGGGCAGGACGACGCCGTATCCCAGGCCCTCCACTGCCCCGGCGAGCCGACCGACGCTGGTGCGGCTGCCGTCAAAGGCCACGGTGGCGCGGGAGGTGGCGAAGTTCACCCCCGCGTTGATCACGCCGGGCTGAGCCCGCAGCGCCCCCTCGATCCGCGCGGCGCAGCCGGCGCAGGTCATCCCGGTGACCGGGAACTCGGTCCGCTCGGCGGATTCCGGAGTCTCCGCGCCGGCGGATTCTGCAACCGGCGTGACGACGGGCAGATTGATGGCAAATTTCGTGGACATCGCTTTGGTCTCCTGCTGGGACACAAGAGCGTTCTACCCCAGTGTCGCAGAGTTGCAATGCGTCCGGCAACCGCAGAGAGACAGTTCCTGGCAGGCGATGCGAGGAGTCTCCGTCTCCTGTAGAATTCGTCAGTCAACATCTGTGGAGAAAGAGTCTTGGAAAGCCACCCGTTCCGGCTGCTGCGCAACATCGGTCGAACGCGACAGATCGTCACCGTACTGCTCAATCACGGTTTCGGCGACGTCGTCGACCGGATCGGCCTTCGCTCAGCCTGGAAACGCTGGCGGTGCTTCCTGTTTCGCCGCAAAGAAGCCCCGACCCCGCGACTGAAGACCGTGGAGCGGATCCGGCTGACGCTCGAGGCGCTCGGACCGACATTCATCAAATTCGGCCAGGTGATGAGCACCCGCCCGGACGTCGTCCCTCCCGACATGCTGACCGAACTGAAAAAACTGCAGGAGAGCGTTCCCCCCTTCGGTCCTCAAAAGGCCGTGCAGGTCCTGCAGCACGAGTTCGAAAAGTCTCCGTCCACGCTGTTCGCCGAGTTTGAAACCGAGCCGCTGGCGGCAGGTTCGCTCGGTCAGGTCCACCGGGCGCGGCACTTCGACGGCACGCCGCTGGCGATCAAGATCCGCCGGCCCGACGTGGTCCGGGACGTGGAACGCGATATCAGCCTGATGCAGGAGCTGGCGCTGCTGCTCGATCGGCACGTTCCGGAATCGCGCATCTTCGACCCGATCGGGCTGGTCAATCACTTCGCCCGCACGATCCGTCGGGAGATGAACTTCGCCCGCGAAGGGCGGACGATGGAAGAGTTCTCCCGGCTGTTCCAGGACAACGACATTCTGTACGTCCCGCGAGTCTACTGGGACCTGACGACCGAGGCGGTCCTGACGATGGAATTCGTCGAAGGAGCCAATATCAACGATCGCGCCGCTCTCTTGAAGCTGCCGAGATCGCCGGCCGAGATCGCCGGCGACGGCGCCCGGATCTTCATGAAGCAGGCCTTCGAGTTCGGCATGTTTCATGGCGATCCCCATCCCGGCAATATCCGGATTCTGCCAAACGGCCGGGTCTGCCTGCTGGACTACGGCATGATCGGCATGCTGGACGAAGAAACCCGCGAACAGCTCGTCGACCTGCTCCAGGCCATCGCCAACCAGAACGCCGATGCCGCCGTCGACGTGGTGCTGCATCTCGGAGAGCCGCGCGGCGAAATCGATATGGGGCTCCTCAAAATCGACATGCGGGACTTCATCGCCAACTATTACGGCGTCGAGCTCGAACGGATCGACGTCAGCCGGCTGCTGTCGGATTTTGTGGGCATCATGTCGACGCACCACATCCGCTGCCCCGGCAGCCTGATGCTCCTGATCCGGGCGCTGGTGACGCTGGAAGGAATCGGGGCCAGCCTCGACCCGGAGTTCAATCTGGCCGGGTATCTGCAGCCCTTCGTGGAAAAGCTGGTCAAGGACCGTTATCAGCCGCGGAAGATGGCCGAGCGGGTCTTCCGCGACGTCCGCATGCTGGCAGGCTCGCTGCACGACCTGCCGGTCCATCTGGGCAAGACCCTCAAGAAACTGGCCAACGACGACCTGCAGGTCCACCTGGATCACCGCGGGCTGGATTATCTGATCCTCGAACTCGAACGGGCCAGTAACCGGCTCGTGGTGGGGATGGTCGTCGCCGCGCTGATCCTGGCCTCCGCGATTCTCATCCCGGCGGGAACCAACACCTTCTGGGTCAGCGTGCCGATCTACCTGCTGTCGAGCCTGCTGGCAATGTGGCTCGTCTACGGCATCTTTCGCAGCGGGAGGTTGTAGGGGAAGTCGAGAGACCAGAGTCGAGTGTCGAGAGCCAGAACAGAGACAGACACCGGCGTTTCGGGCGATCCGCTCTCTTCTCTGGCGATTCACGACTCCCTATTCCCTGACCGCCTCTACCACGCGACGGGACCTGAGATCAAATCGCTGTCCCGCTCCGACCGAAACGTAGTCTTTATCATCGTCGGCGTCCTGACGACGGGCATCGTAGAACGCGACATTTCCTTTGCCGACGACTTCAGCCTCGTGCCGACGAACAATGAGCGCCGTCCCCTCGTCGATCCCGATGCCGAGCAGTTGCGGATACGTCTTGATCAGTGACGACATGTCCGCGAACCGACCCCGCTGCGTGAAGTGCTGATCGATGGCGACCCCCGTCAGGAACCCCAGCCCCTGTTCGTAGCCTTCCGCCATGATGTCGCGATTTCCCAGCGGATTGCCGCGCGGCAGATAGTCCCCCTGAATCGACGCCCCCGCCGACGAACCCCCGATCACCCCGCCGCGGGCCAGCACGTCGTGCATCAGCTTGTGGGCCGTCGTGTTCTGGTAAGAATCGACCAGATTCCACTGCCGACCGCCGCCGAACCAGATGCCCCGCGCCCGCTTCAGCGGCGCCAGGAAATCGTAGTCGCTCGAAGCCTTCCGGCGATCCTTGGTATGCAGGAGCGAGACGTCGGTGGCGCCGGCGTCCCGAAGCGTCTCCACAAAACTGTCGCTGAGCACGACTTCCTGCTCCGTGCAGGGAACTACAACCAGCGGTGCATCCGGACCGCCGGCCAGTTCGATGAAGCGTTTCACCAGACCGGACGGCATCCCGCCGCCGCCGACAATGACCAGCGACCCGCTCTGCACCTGCGGAGGCGCGGGATCAGCCGGCGGAAACGGCGACCGTGAACGCGCCCGAGCCGCCCGGCTGAGAGCCACCAGATCGGCCTCTTGTCCGGCCGCGAGTCGATCGATTCGCACGGGTCGCTGTGACGACGCGGCGAGGATGACCATGACTTCCGATTTGCCGATCACCCCCAATTTCCGCCCGCGAAGAATCAGGGCCGTCTCCTCCGGAATCCCGAAACCGACTCGATCCGGTTGAGCTGTTACGATCTGCACCAGCCGGTCCCGCGAGTTCTGTTCCAGGAATTGGGGGGCGACGATCGCTCCCGGCAGCAGGTCCAGTCCCTGCCGATCGTCGCCGTCTTCCCGCGAGACAAAACGGGACAAGGCAATTCCCGTCGACGTGCCGCCGACAACGCCGCCGCGCTGGATGACATCGCGAACGGCAGCTTCCATGTCCCGGCCGCCAGAACCGGCCAAGAGGGCAGATGGGTTCGCATTCTGGAACCACACTCCGGTCGCCTCAGCCAATGACGCGACCATCTCCGATTGCACAATTCCGGCCGGAAGAGCCACGCGCACGACTTCCATCGATCCCGGCTTTGCAACCTTCCATTCGATGGCTTGCCCGTCGCCGTCGTCGGCGACCACGACAGAAATTTTCGCCTTCGTTCCGCCGGCAAGCTCCACAAACGTCTCGCGGACCTCCTCCGAAACCGGTCCGCCTCCATGCAGAACCAACGCCCCCCGCAGTTTTCCGACAGGTTCCGGCCCCGTCGGATCGTATTGAGCCATCAGCGGCTCGCAGCACACCAGCAGCGCCGCCACGCGGATCATCACCCGGCAATCGCGATGCAGCATGCGGAGAATCTCGTTCAACATTCGAAAGAAAAGTTCCACAACACTTTACCCGGCACAGCCGGTTCGTGCCGACTCAGAGCTGGGTTGGGCGTGGATACCGGATTCGGCGGCGATGGGGCAGCCGCCGACCGCTCATGCGCGTTCGCTACGACCTCAACCGCGCGTATGTCGCCGCATGAGCCGACAGTCCCGCGGCGAAGGCCCGGAAGCTGAGCTCCTCCGATGGACAGGAGAACTCACCCTTCTTCCCGCCGGCCTCAGTCGAAAGAATCAGGCTGGTCCCGTCGTAAAGGCGTTCCCGGAGGAGCTTCGTCAGCAGGATCTGGTAGCGCTGGACATAGGACGCCTCGCGGAACTCCGGGAAGACCGGAAAGTGAGGCATCTTCATCTTGACGGGTGTCTGCGATTTCAGGCAGTCCTCCAGCAGGAAGACATACCCGAGCCAGGGACGTTGCGATGGCTGGAAGGCCCCCTCGCGATAGGCTGCCCATAAATCCGTGGCATTGCCCACCGCCTCTTCAGCTCGATTGTTGAAGTTGTTCCCGAATGATGGACCAACCTGGGCCTTGAACTCGACCACGGCCAGCAGCTTTCCGTCGACAACCGCCAGCAGATCCCAGTTCTTCTCCGCCCGAAAGTATCCGGGCAGCTCCAACCGGCTCTGCCAAAAGACTTCGGCGTCTGTAAGTCCCGCCTCCAGTAGCAGCGTGCGACATAGCACGACGAATCCATCCAGATGCTTGCCGCCGGTCACGGCGGTCCGCAGCCCGGCGTCGCGCAGTCCGGAAGCGGTTCCTTGACGCTTTGCCTGGCTGCCTCGCGTCAACCAGAAGTGGCGGATCGCCTTGCTGACGCGTTGATCGAGATTATCCATGCACGTTGACCGTCACCGAGGTAAAGATATCCGTCGCGGCATTGATCCGCTTGCGGGCCTGCGCCAGGTAAGTCGAATCGATTTCGCTGCCGATTGAGTTCCGGCCGTTCCGCATTGCAGCCATCGTCGTGCTCCCAGTCCCGAGGAACGGATCGAGCACCGTATCCCCCACAAAGCTGAACATCCTCACCAGCCGCTCGGCCAATTCGACCGGATAGGGGGCCGGGTGATTGCGTGTCGAAGCCCCAGTCAGCCCGGTCCAGATCTGCTGGAACCACTCGCGATGGTTCGCTTCTGAAATGAGACTCAGCACTCGCGTCGCCACTGTCGGCTGTCGGTAGCCGCCCGGCTTCCGTTCCATCAGGATGAACTCGATATCATTCTTGATGACGGCGTTCGGCTCGTACGGCTTCCCCAGAAATCCCCCGCCATTCCCTTCGGCTTCGTAGACCGCGTTGGCGATCTTATGCCAGATGATCGGCGAAAGATTGTCGTAGCCAATCGCCCGGCAGTGTTCCTGAATCGACGCATGCAGCGGCATCACCATGTGCCGACCGTTGTTCTTGCGACGCGACAGGCACACGTCGCCGACCACGCAGACAAGTCGGCCACCCGGGACGAGCGCATCAAAGCAGACCTGCCAGACGCGATCGAGTTCACTCAGGAACTCCTCATAGTCGGCAATATGTCCCATCTGTCCGGACGAATCACGATACTCCTTGAGTGTCCAATAGGGAGGAGATGTGACGACCAGATGCACCGATTCCGACGGCAATGTCAGCTCGCGAGCGTCGGCCCGGAAGAGATCGTGGCGGGTCGGTATCCCCCGGACGGAATCCTCAATCAGCCGCATCAACCCGGGATCTTTGGCGATGGCCGGCAGCGCCGTCTGCGGATTCTCGATCACGCGGAGCTCGTCCGGCAGAAACTCGTCCGGTACAAATGTGCGATCCGCGATCAGCATCCGAGTCCATCCTCAACGTACTGCGAAAACCGAATTCTAGCGTCGCGGGAAAGATTTGTGACCAGTCACCCCTCAATGCGACTGACCCTGCCGCTACCACAGCAGATCATGAACCTGAACCACCCACCACGGCCCCACCGCCACCCCCGCATCCAGCAGCACCACCAGCGCCAGCAGCACCCAGTACGGCGACACCCGCAGCCGCTCCGTCAGCCGATCCGACCACCGCCCGCACCACCACCCCGCGATCATCAGCGGAATGAACAGCCCCAGGGCGTCGATCACGATCGTCATTGCGAAGATCAGCGCAATCGGGCCAAGCTCGCGGGCGGTCGCCGCATAAATCAGCGTCGCGATCGGCGGAAACAGAAACGGCGCTCCCCACAAGCCGACAAGCTGCAGCTCCTCATGATCCGGTCGGTAAGAATCAAAATCCACCATCGTTGAAGCCCGGAACGGATTCGTAAGCAGCCCCGCAGACTCCAACTATTCGCTATTCCCTATTCGCTTCTCGCTATTCTCCCCCTCACTCATACACCCACTTCGTCACCCACGGATCCCCCGTCCCCTTCTGCCACCGCTGCAGCTTCTCCTGCAGCCCCTTCAGCCGCTCGGCCTGTTCCGGCTCCCCGGCCAGGTTGTGAATCTCGTCGGGATCGGAAACCAGGTCGTACAGCTCGTGCTGCGCCCGGAAGACGTACTGCTGCACCGTCCGCCGGCCGTACATCTGCTGGTCGTCCTCGCGGGCCAGCACCCCCTGCCAGGTCGGGCTGGCGTAAAGGTCGCTCGCAAACGGATACGGCAACTGGTGGGCCACGTTGTAGATGTATTTGTACCGCCCGCTGATCACCGTCCGCATCGGGTAATACATCTGCACTTCGTGGAACGTGTGCGACAGGAAAATCTCGTCGAACGCGTCCGTCCCCGGATCGTCGAGCACCTTCAGAAACGACTTCCCATGATTCCGGTACTGCTGCTTGCCGGCGGTCTTCCGCTCCCCCGTGTTCTCCGACGGTCGCAGCGGCACGCCCGGACCGGGCTGGACTTCGCACCAGTCGAGAATCGTCGGCGTCAGATCGGCCCACGTCACGCGGGCCTGCGTCGTCGCTCCCGCCTGCTTCAGTCCCGGCTTGCGGACGATCAGCGGCAGCCGCGAGCCCGGCTCATAATGATTGGTCTTCGCGCCGGGGAAGGGAGGGCCGTTATCGCTCAGAAACAGCACCAGCGTGTCGTCCGCATGACCCGTCTCCTCCAGCACGGTCATCAGCGCCCCCACCCCCTGATCGAGCCGGGCGATCGCTTCGTAGAACTCCGCCATCTCCCGGCGGACCTCCGGCTGATCCGGCAGCCAGTTCGGCGGCGTCAGCGACTTCGCCTCGAACTTCACCGGCGTATGCCCCGGATAATCCTTCTCGTTCGCAAAGCTCGACGCCCCCGCCCGGTGGGGATCGGTCGAACAGACGTAAAGGAAGAACGGCTTCGAATCGTCCTCCTTGATCCACTCCCCGGCGTTCTGCGCCATCCGCACGCCGTTCCGTCCGCCCGAAACCCCTTCATTGAGGTAGGCGTCAAAGTGATAGACGTACTCCGGGGCGACGTGATACTTGCCGATCGAGCAGGTTCGATAGCCCCCCTCGCTCAGCAGCACCGGCAGCGTGCGGACGCTCTCGTACGTGCTGAAGTGCCCGTCGGCGTGGGCGTGCCCGTAGTGCCCGGTGGCGTGATTGTAGAGCCCGGTCAAAATCACCGACCGGCTCGCGCTGCAGCTCGCCGTCGTGCAGTGCGCCTGTTCGAACCGCACCCCCTCGCGGGCCAGTCGGTCCAGGTTCGGCGTCTTCGCCTGAGCGTCGCCGTAGCACCCGAGCTGCATCCCCAGATCGTCCGCCACAAAGACGACCACGTTCTTATGCTCGGCCGCCGGCAACGCAGTGCAGGTCAGCACCCCAGCCAGAAACAATCCCCACTTCAGCATCGCGTCGTCCCCCTCTCGCAGCGTCCCGGCAGATCGTCAGGCAGCAAAAGCCGTCAACGAGCATGGATGAACGCGGGATGGCGATCAAGAGGGGAGCAGCGGGCTTCGGGGATCGGGCCCGTACGGTGGACGTCCTCGTCCGCCGACGGTCCGTCGACCCCCTCCCGATTCCGTATGACATCTCAACGCCGGAGAGGACGGACAAGGTCGCCGGAGGTGAAATGCAGCGATCTCCCGGCGACGAGCTTCGACCACCTGCGGTCGACTGCACCCGAGCCCCACGCTCGCAGAGAAGAGTGAAAAGTGGTCAGTGGCGAGTGAGAAAAGATCTGCAGGCAGGGCTGCATCCCCACGCCGTCCCCCGAGACTCAACTCCCTGTCGACATCCCGCCTTCGACATTGCAGCGCAGGAAACGGCACCGGTGCCAGACCAGCATCCCCTGTCTGGCTCTCAACTCTCGACTCTCGTCTCTCGACTAAATCGCAAAATCCGTCATCCGGCCCAGCAGCTTGTCGATCGTGTCCTGCGGCAGGTCGATGGCGATGCCGGCCCCCCCTTCGCGGTCGGTCGGGTTGATGCCGCAGTAGACCGACCACGGACCCAGATGCCGCCACCGGCCCGCACGCTTCGGCTCCGTCGGCAGAACCGGCGTCGTGCAGCGGTTGCAGCCGATCGTCGTAAACCCCTGATAATGCAGCGGGTTGACGATCACATGGTGCTCGGCGATGTAGGCGTCGAGCTGCTCGTTCGTAAAGTTCGCCAGCGGATTGATCCGCAGGCAGTTCATTTCGACGTCGAGATGCAGAATCGGGCAACTGTCCCGCCGGCCGCCGTCCGTGCGGCGCAGGCTGCCGATCAGCGCGTCGTAGCGTCCCTTCGCCGTCAGCAGCGGCTCGTTCTTCCGCATGTGGCAGCAGGTCTTCTGTCCTTCGTGGTCGAGGTACAGCACGCCGAGCTGCTTGGTCTGCTCTTCCATCGTCAGTCGCGGCATCAGCGTGATGATCTGCAGGCCGTATTCGCGGGCGATCCGGTCGCGCGTCTCCAGCGTCTCCTGAAAGTTAACCCCCGTGTCGACGAACAGGACCGGAACATTCAGGTCCAGCGAGTGCAGCATGTGGCAGACCACGCTCCCCGCCATCTGCATCGCCGACAATGTCGCCACGCGATCGCCGAACGTCTCCTTGGCCCAGCGCAGCAGGTCGCCGGGAGAACTCTCTTCAAAGGCCCTGTTCAAAGGAATCAGGTCGGCCTGGGTCAAAGTCGCCATAAAACTGAAACTCGCGACAAGTCTGTCGAACGGATCGGTTGAGATTCCCGTCAGACACGCCGCGCGGGCGCGAGGTTCCGGGAAACGTCGGCGAAGTGTAGCAAACCCGCGCCAAACGGGGCAACGTCGGCCCATCGGCCTAAGTCTTCAGCCTGTTTCGGGTTGAGGGCGGCCATCCAAAGCCTGCAGCCCGCGAATCCAAGGGGAGTCGCGGGCTGCAGGGAGATTTCGGCAGATTCGGGCCGTGGGGTTACTTGGCGTCCCACCACCAGCGACCGACCGGCAACTGCGGAGCCGCCGCGGCGACCTTCTTGGCCGCCAGCTCCGGAGCTTCGCGATTCACCGCGGCGTCCTTCAGGACCGAGCGGACATCGGCGCTCACGCCGCCCGCCACCTGGACCACGATGTCTTTGCCGTTGTAGACGCGGTGATTGACCACCGAATCGATTTCGCGGGCGGCCGGGTAGTGCGCGGCCTGGTAGTCGCCATTCGGACCGAGCGAGCCGAAGTTCCAGCCGATCTGAGTGGCGATCTTGTCTTCGTGGATCAGCGAGGCGACGAGGGCCAGGTCGAACACGTTCTGAGTATCCGCGAAGACCACGTCCCGCGCCGCCAGCTTGTTGTAGTGCTGCGTGAAATTCTGCGCGAACTGCCGGTTCGTCGCCTCCGACTTGCCGGTCGGCAAGTGCTTCCCTTCGGCGGTCAGAAGCTGGTTCTCCGACTGGCACAGCACCGACGATCCCTGAATCTCAAACGCCGTCCGGTCGGCCGAATGCAGCACGGCGTCGTACTTCATCGTCAGCCACCATCGCAACGCGTCCATCGTCGACACGTTCTTCTGCTGCGAAAGCGTCAGCAGGTCGAAGTAGCTCGGGATTTCCTTGCCGGCGTCGAGCTTGTCGATGCCGATCAGCTTCATCCGGTAGTCGGCCTCGACGATGACGCGAGCCGCCCGGCTGTCTGCCGGAATGCCCCAGACCACCACGTCCTGCCGACCCAGTTTATCCTGCAGATTCTTCGTCCAGCCGCGCAGAGCCCCCGGAGCCAGCGGCCCCTTGGCCTGCGACGCTTCGACGTACTGCGACAGAGCCTTCACACCCTCTTCGCGAACGTTGATCGAGCAGCCAAAGTCATTCTGGCCTCGCAGGAACGCCCGCAACACCACGACGAAGTCGTCGAGGTTCAGCACGGGGCGACCCGATTCGACGCCGACAATCTGACCTTTCTCGTCGTACTGCCACGCCTCGGCCGGACCGCCAAGGATCACGTCCTTCTCGCCCTGGGCGACGAACACGTGCGTCACGCGGGTCAGGCCGGCCATCCGGGCCATCGACTCCGGCACCGACTGGCCCTGGTCGAGCGAATCGGCGACGGCCTGTTCCAGCCGACGCAACGAAATCAGCCGCAACTTGCTCGGCCGGGCCATATCTTCGTTGATCGCGGCGTCCCGGACGCGCTCGCTCAGAGCGGCCAGCTCGCCGGTCATTTCCTGCTCGGAGATTTTCGCCAGCAGGCCCTTGGGATCGACGCGAACGCCGGTCATGAACGGGGTCATCGTCCCCCCTTCGCCGTCGACCTGCTCCCACATCCCGCTGGTGTTATCCTGAATCAGCGTCATCAGCGACGTAAAGTCCGCCTGCACGCCGCCGCCCAGCGACTGAGCCGCCCGGCCGCGTTCTTCCGCCTGGGGCATCCGCCGCGTTGTGGCGTATGCCGCATCGCGTTCGCCGGCGCCGGCCTGCCGACTGGCAATCATCTGCAGGAGCTGAGACTGCTTGGCGGAATCGGGTGTCGACAAGGCGACGTTGGTCGCCAGGCCGAATTCGCCAGCCGCCGCGTGTGCCGCGACCGTGTCATCGATCAAAGGCGTCGCAGCCAGAACGGACTCCATTCCCGACGAGCTGGCCACTGCGAACAGCGACGCCGCAATCCACTTGCGACCGGCTGTGGCGCGGAACTTAGACAGAATGGGCAAGTTGTGGTCGCGAGGGACCATGTGGCTGCTCCTTTGAGGCTGCCAGTCGACTGGTACGGGCGCAGAACGCTCCGAGGGGAATCTCCTCCATAGAATCGCCTTCGCGTCGGGCTGGCGTCAAGGAGTTTCCTGGAATTGCCCCAGATCCCCAAACGCCCGGCCTCCCGCCTCCCGACAAACGTCACACCTGCTAGAATGCCTTCCCGAACAACGGGTTGCGTCGGCCCATCGGCCGCGCGCCACCCGCAAATCTTCGCCAGACGACGCCGGAGGGAATATTGCCAGAGCTCCCCGAAGTGGAAACGATGGTCCGCGGCATTCGTCAACACGTCACCGGCCGGAAAATCCGCGGATTCCGCGACTGCGGCTGCCGCTGCAAACCCCTTTCGCTCCGTCCAGACCTTCCGGAACTGACCCGGCGAATGACCGGAAACACCATTTCCGAGGTCCGCCGGCTGGGAAAACGGGTCGTGCTGGACCTGCAGGATGGGGCGAGCCTGGCGATTGAGCCGCGAATGACGGGCCTGATGGTCCTGGCCGATCCCCCCGACGTCGAACACCTCCGCCTGGAATGGGAATTCGCCGGCCGGGGGGAATTCGACCGCCTCTGGTTCTGGGACCGTCGGGGGCTGGGAACCGTCCGGCTGTTCGAACGGGGAGAACTGGAGTCCGCACTCGCCGGCTCGCTGGGACCGGACGCCCTGACCGCCCCGCTGACGCACTGGCTGGGGTTTTGCAAAAGGACATCCCGGCCGATCAAAGTCGTCCTGCTCGATCAGACCTGCCTGGCGGGGATCGGAAATCTCTACGCCAGCGAGATCCTGCACGTCGCCAAAGTCGGCCCCGCCCGTCCCGCAAACCAGCTCACAGCCCGCGAAATTGGTCGCTTGCATCAGGCCGCGCAGGACGTTCTCAACGACGCCATCCGGCACGAAGGCTCCACGCTCGGCGACGGCACGTACCGCAACGCTCTCAACAAAGCCGGGGGCTACCAGAACGTCCACCGCGTCTACATGAAAGCCGGACAGCCCTGCGCAACCTGCAGAAAAACGGCGATCGAACGCATCGTTCAGGCGCAGCGTTCGACGTTCTACTGCCCGCGATGTCAGCCGCCCAAAGACCGATGAGCGTCGAAAAACGTCACAATTCCACGGCCGGATGTCGAAATCCCTCGTTCCCAGGCTCCGCCTGGGCTGCGCGAAATCCGTCGTTTTCAGGGGCAATTGGCCTCGGCGAATCGTCGCGTTTTTGTTCCACTGGGCTTTTTGTTCAAGGAGGAACGTCATGACCTGCGAAACCAGCGAAACAGCCGTCGCCCGGTATTCGTCGCCGGCGGGCAAGTTGGTGCGGTTCTTCGAGCGGAGTCGCAATCGGTGGAAGGCGAAGTCCGGCCAGTGGAAGCGAACCTGCAAGCTCCTGCAGAACCAGACCCGCGCCGTCGAGAAGAGCCGCGCGATGTGGCGCACGCGGGCCGCCGCGGCCGAACGCCGCGCGGCGGACCTGGAACGTGAGATCGCCGCCTTAAAATCCGGGCGCTGACCGGGTCGCCGACGCAGCCCCTGGCCCCCTCCCGGACGCCGTCCGACCGGCCCATCATGCGTATTCGGCAGCGGCCATCGGCCTGACGTTGCAGTTCTGTCTGGCCGGAGCGGTCAGCTTTCGCGGCTGCCGGGCGGTGGTCGAACTGCTGCGGGACAGCCTGCCCCAGTTCCGGGGGGCTCCTGCGGCCAATACTGCGGAAGCGTGGCTGCTGCGGCTGGGACTGCACGAGTTGCGGCGGCCCAAGGAATTCGCCGCCGACTGGGTGTTCCTCGTCGACCACACGCTGCAACTGGGGTCGCGGAAGTGTCTGGTCATCGCGGGGCTGCGATTGTCGGCGTGGAAAGCGCTGACGGCGCCGCTGACGCACCAGGATCTGACGCTGCTGGCGCTGCAGCCGGTCGAAAAATCCAGCGGCGAGATCGTCCAGCGGCAGCTCGCGGCTGCGGCCGGGCTGGTCGGCGTGCCGGCCGCCATCCTCAGCGACGAGGGTTCGGATCTTCTCGGCGGCGCTCAGCGTTTCCGCGAACAGCACCCGACGACGCAGGTGCTGCACGACATCGCCCACAAGACGGCGATCGTGCTCAAGCACGAACTGCTCGCCGATCCGCGGTGGATCGCGTTCGTCAAACACTGCGGGCAGACGCAGCCACGGGTGAAGCAGACGGAACTCGGACACCTTGCTCCCCCCACGCAGAAAGTCAAAGGGCGTTACTTGAACTTGGGGCCGCTGATCGGCTGGGGCGCCCGCATGCTGCGGCTGATCGACACGCCCGCGGCCGAACGTCCCGCGGGTCTCGACCTGACGCGGCTCGAGGAGAAGTTCGGCTGGATCCGCGACTTCCGGGAGGCGCTCGTGGACTGGAACGACTTGCAGGCGGTCAAGGACCACATGCTGGAGTTCCTGCGCGTGGCGGGCTACCACGCCGCCGCCGGCGAGACGCTGCGCCGGCAACTGGAGACGGTGGCCCGAACGCCTGCCGGTGAGCGTGCGGCGGCGCGGCTGGTGGAGTTCGTGAGCGAGCAGTCGAGCGGCGTGCTCCCCGGACAGAGTCTGCCGGCCAGCAGCGAAGTGCTGGAATCGCTGATCGGCAAGGGCAAGCGTTTGCAGGGCCAGCACAGCCGCGGCGGCTTTACGAAACTGATTCTGGGGATGGCCGCGTCGGTCGTGCGGATCAGCGAGGAAAAGATCTGCGAAGCCCTGAACGCCGTGCGGCATCGCGACCTGCTCGCGTGGATCGACGACCACTTAGGCAAGTCGCTGACAGCCCAGCGCCGCCAGGCCCTCCCCGTCCTTCCAGGAACAAAAGCCGGATCAACCGGGACCGCCAACAATTGACGATTTCGCGCAGCCCAGGCTCCGCCTGGGAACGCCTCTTCGGACGCTCCGCGTCCTCTTTCTCCCACTAAATCACCGGCATCAATTCAGGAACAGCGAGTCAATTCATCTTGTCCCCTCTCCCGCTGTCTTCAGTGGGAGAGGGTCAGGGTGAGGGTCTTCGAAGATGTCGGAGTGTCGTCCACGGAGTAAAGACGGCGCACCTCACTCTCGACGCTGGTGATGTGGCTCGGGAATTCATCCAGCGCTATCCGCCGGCGTCCCCCCCGAATGCAGAGACCCCGGCAACTGCGCTGCAGCGACCGGAGCCGGGCACCTGAATTGCGGGCTGTTGATTCCGCAAAAAGGGAACAGCAACTCAAACAGGAGTCTCCGGCTATTCGCTATTCCCGACTCGCTATTCCCTCCACTACATCTCCGGCGTGAGAATCTCCGCCACGCGGACGCAGAAATTGTCGTTGAGGACGAGAACTTCGCCGCGGGCGACCATCCGCCCGTTGACGAAGATGTCCACAGGGTCGCCCGCAAGCTTGTCGAGCGGGACGACCGACCCTTCGCGGAGTTTCATGACTTCTTCAATCAGCAGTTCCGTCCGCCCCAGTTCTACGCGCAGATCGAGCTCGACATCCTGCAGCGAACCGAGCTGGCGGACCGCTTCGGACCGGGAGTCCGACGAGTCGAAACTGGCATACTCGAACTTCCGCGGTTCGCCCAATTCCGGCGGCAGACCGCGGGGGGCTCTGACGTCGGGAGCGACCGCGGCCGCCAGGTGCTGCTCGGCCTGCCGCAGCGAAGCTTCGGCGGGACTGGGAGCCGGCGGCTTGCGGGGGGGCGCGGGCTTCGCGGCCGGTTTCGGCGGCGGGGCGGCCGGGGCCGAAAACAGTGCAGAAATATCGTCGGCGCTCAACAGATCGGACGGGGCGGCGACCGGCGGCGCGGGCGATTTGGCCGGCGGAGCGGCCGGGGTCTGCTGAAAGAGCGCCGAAATATCGTCGGCATTGAGCAGGTCGGACTTGCCGGCGGCCGGCGGGGCCGCAGCGGCGGGCGGCGGCGGATCTTCACCCCGCGCTGCGGACATCAGCGCCTCGATTTCTTCGGGCGTCAGCAGTTCGTCGGAGCCAGCCACCGGGGATTCCGATCCGTGTTATTGTTCGATGAGGCGAATATCGCTGACTGCGACATCCGCGACGAAATTCTTGCCCACCACCTTGTTGACTTCCTCGCGAATCTGTCTGCGGATTGTGCTGAGATTCGGGTCGTGCAGATCTTCCAGCGCGGCGCTGCGGATGATTCGTTCGATGGATTGCCGGGTGCGGGTCTTGTGCGTCTTGTTGGCGAGTTCCTCGAAGGCCAGATTCTGGCGATCCTGAACGATGCAGACGACCTTGAAGCTCACGTGAATCGTCGAGCCGGCGGCGGCCCGGTTGTTCGTGCAGTTGAAGTTGTCGATCAGGACTTCCACCGTGGCGTCGGACGGAACATCGACGGCCTCCTCTTCCTTTCCCGCCGCATCATCCCCCTCCGTCGTCGCCGCGGCCCCCGCGGCTGGAGCGACCATCAGGTAAGTCAGTCCCGCGGAGAGCAGCATAGCGACCGGGATCAGGGCGACAATCAGAATCGTCTTTCCGCCGAGTTTCATGGTCACGGTCTTTCGGCTGGCGACGCGGCCGCGCCGGCCGGCGCTGCCGGCGACTGGTCTGGATTGTTGCCCTTGGAATCTGCGGTGGTATAGGTATCTACGACAAATACGTCAACACGATCATTCTGCTGCTGCGCCTCCGGAAGCCGGCTGATGACTTTCGGCTCGCTGTCGCCGATGGCGACAACCTGAATCCGCGTGGGGGAAATCCCCTGATCCATCAGGAACTGGGCGCATTTGCGGGCGCGGGCAAAGCTGAGTTCAAACGGATCCTTGAACGGAGAATCCCCCGGCAATTGTTCGCGAGACGTATGGCCGCTGACGACAATATTGTTCTGCCGGCCAGCCAGAAGCCTGCCGATCGCCTCGAGATCCTTACGGGTGGATTCGCTGATTCGGTCGGTGTGGACCGAAAAGACCGCTGGCCCGCCGAGCGTGATGACCGTTCCATGCGCCAGGCGTTTCACGGACGCCGAAGGGCCGGCAAGCCCTTTGCTCTTGTACCCGCCCTTCTTGGTGCCGCCTTTCGAGGCATTCCCGTGCGATGCGGCCGTTTCCATCGCGCCGGTCGTCTGCAGCGAATCGCCAGGCGCGCCGAAGATTCCGTCCAGCGGCCCGAATTGCTCCTTCATGGAGTTGAGCATCGCCTTCATCTTGCCGGCACTCTTCATCTCCGCCATTGAGACGAGCATGATGAAGAATGTCAGCAGCAGCGACATCATGTCACCGTACGTGACGACCCACTCGGGAACTCCGGGCGGCGGATCATCGGGTGGCATCGCCATGGTTGCAGTCGCGACGGTTGGAGTGTGGCCTGCCGGACAAGGGCCGAAAGTCTCGACGAAACGTCAGGCGGCCGCTTTATTACGGGCGAACGCCGCACGCTCTTTCGCCGGCAGAAACGTCAGCAGCTTCTGCTCGATGACGCGCGGATTGTCGCCGTTCTGGATCGACAGCAGCCCGCGGATCGCGATTTCGCGAATCTCGATTTCTTTGCGGCTGTAAAACGCCAGTTTGTCGGCAACCGGGAGGCAGAAGGCGTTCGCGATATACGCGCCGTAGAGCGTCGTGAGCAGCGCGACCGCCATACCGGGGCCGATGGCGTCGGGGTTGGACATGTTGCCGAGCATGATGATCAGGCCGATCAGCGTACCGATCATGCCGAACGCCGGCGCGTAACGGGCAGTGGTCTCCATCAACGTCTTACCGAACTTGTGGCGGGTCGCCATGGATTCCACTTCCGAACGCATAATGGCTTCCATGACTTCGGCTTCGGTGCCGTCAATCGCCATCTGCAGCCCCATCAGAACGAATGGATCCTGGATGGAAGCCGTCTTGTTCTCCAGCGCCAGAATTCCGTCCCGGCGGGCGATTTCGGCGAACTCCACGAGCTGCGTGATGACCGGCGTGACCGGCTGCACCTTGGGGAAAAACACCTTCTTCGAGATCGCAAAGAACTTCATCACGCTCGCAAATGGGAAGGCAATCAGCAGAACGGCGATGGCGCCGCCGAACACCATGATGACCGACGGCGTATCCCAGAACGCCTTGAGGCTGGCGCCGGCGACGATGATGCCGTAAAGCATTGCGCCGTTCGCTGCAAGCACGCCGATCAGCGTCGCCTTGTCCATGAACTCCTGCTCCTGCCGTCATTCGGCCAAATCACCGCGCCAGACCTGGAACGAGCCGGATGGCGCGGGCGTATTCGATGGATCTGCGGATCACTTCGTCGACCGGTTCCAGAACGATCAGCCGCTCGTCGGTCGTGAGCGTGACGTACGTGTCCGGACGGCTTTCGACGAAGCGGATCAGGTCGGCATTGACGACGAATTCCTCGCCGTTGATGCGGGTGAGCTTGATCATGGCGGCCCCTCTGCACGTCGGACTAGCGAGCGAGCTGCAGCAGTTCGTCGACGAGCTGCGTCACCGACTGGATCACGCGCGAATTCGCCCGATAGTTCGTCGAGGCGACGATCAGATCGACGAGACTCTTGCCGATGTCCGTGTTCGACAGCTCGATGGCGCCCGCGCGGATCGTCCCCACGCCGAACGTGGCGGGTTCCACCAGCGCCGGCGTTCCCGAACTGACCCCCTCCTTGAACGTCGTGGAGCCGTCTTCGATCAATCCGTCCGGGTTCGCGAACCGGGCCAGAACCACCTGGCCGAGCGGTCGAATCAGCCCGTTGTCGAAGACGCCGTTCACCACGCCCGACTCGTCGATGATGAAGTTCTGCAGCGTGCCGGGAGGAGCCCCGTTTTGTGCCGACAGGTCGAGTTTGCTCCCCGCCGCGGCGGTCGAAATGCCGGTGATCCCGGTGAAGTCGATCGTCACCTGCATCGGGCTGACGGCGGCGGTGTCGGACCGATCGAGCGAGAAGGTCGAAATGCCGCCGTTGGAGACCCGCCCCAGACTGTCGAAATCGACCGTCCCCGTGGACAGGGCGACGTTGCTGCCGGAGTTGTCGGGGCTTTCGATGTAGTAGCGGTAAGTGGTTTTGCTCGGATTTGTCCCTTCGAGGATAGCGGAAACCCGTACGTTGACCGGCTGGCCGAGCGAGTCGTAAATCACAAAGTCGGTGCCGGTGCTCTCGCCATTGGCCGTCTGCGTCTTGTTGAAACTCAGCGGCACGACCGAGGTGCCGCTGACGAGGTCGCCGACGGTGACGTCGATGTCGTTGACGGTGCCCGCGTTGCCGACGATCGTAATCTGCCCCCCCGCCAGCGTGACGCCCGGCTGGGTCCCGGTGACTCCGTCATTGGGAATCGTGCCGCCGGACTGAATGCCGAGCGTGTCGGAATAGAACTGCATCAGATCGTCGACGGTCGTCGTGGCGGTCACCGTCAGATGCCCCGCTTCGACCGTCCGTCCCCCCTTCCGGGGTGCGAGCGACAGCTCCTGCCCGACGGTGAACAGCGTATCGCCGTTGGCGTTCTCCAGGTCGGAGAGGAGCGAAGTCCCGGTGGCGGCCGCAGACGTGCTGGTATCAGTCATGACGCCGGTCGTGGAGACGCTGCCCTGTGTCGCCAGCGCACCGGCCGGAAACAGCGCTCCCGTCAGCGCCAGCGACGTGGTCTGCTGGGCGATGTTCAGGTTGCCGATGGGAATCGACATCGGCACGAGCTGGGTCTTCACCACGTTGAAGTCGCGGTCGACCCCGTAGCCCATGACGAACATGCCCTGATCGTTGACGAGTTTGCTGTCGCTGTTGAGTGAGAAGTTGCCGTTGCGCGAATAAACCCGTCCGTTCGGGCCGTTGAGAATAAAGAAGCCGTTCCCCTGGATCGCCAGGTCGGAGGGGCTGCTGCTGTTGGTGACGCTCCCCTGGGTGAAGTCTTTGGAAATCACCGACACCGACGCCCCCAGGCCGACCTGTCGGGGGTTGGTGCCGCCCTGGGTGGCGGTGGGACGCGAGCCGACGCTCAGCGTCCGGGCGAGCTGGGTCTGGAAGCGGACCGTCGAAGCCTTGAAGCCGTTGGTGCCGGCGTTGGCAATGTTGTTGCCGAGGACGTCGATGCTGACTTCGTTAAGCTGCAGCCCGTTGAGCGATGTGTTCATCGCGGACGTAAGACCCATACCGACACCTCCCTGTACTGGCGGGGGGACTGCGGGGTCTGCCGGCGCGTGAAAGTTGCACCGTCCACGGCGCAGGCGCTGGCAGACAGTCCGACCGCTGCTCTTCCATATCGGCGCACGAGCCGGCCCGCGGGCAGCGCGAATGGGGTCGTTACAACAGGCACGGAGAGGCTGGCTGCTACATTCGTTACAGCCGGAAAAGTTTATCGCACGACTGAGGCCAGCCGCCGCCTCGATCGCGGGGCTCTGCCGTCAAATTCAACGCAGTCCTCCAGAGCCTTGAGGAGATGACTGAGGGCGTTCTCGGAACAGAACTGTCCGATGGTTAGCGTGGGTTCCGGCTCACCGGTATGATGGCTTCGAAGCAGGGAATGGGCCGGTGGTGGTCCCCTGCAGATGCCCCCTCAGACCGCGGGATGCTCGATGAAGATTCACGAATATCAGGCGAAGCAACTGCTTGTGAAGGCAGGAGTTCCGGTTCCACGCAACATTGTCGCCAGGACCCCGGACGAGGCCGCCCGAGCCTTTCAGGAACTGGGAGGGGAGCTCGCCGTCGTGAAGTCTCAAATTCACGCCGGCGGCCGCGGCAAGGGCCGGTTCAACGAGCATCCGGAACAGCCGGGAGTGGTGCTCGTCCGTTCCGCGGACGAGGCGAAGGCCCATGCGGCCCGCATGCTGGGTTCGACGCTGGTGACGATCCAGACCGGTCCTGAGGGAAAACAGGTCAGCACGCTGCTGGTCGAAGCCGGGCTGAAGATCGCCCGCGAGCTCTACCTGGGCGTGGTGGTCGACCGCGAAGCGGGCGGTCCGGTATTGATCGTCTCCTCCGAAGGAGGCATGGAGATTGAAGTCGTCGCGCACGACTCTCCGGAGAAGATTCTCAAGGAGGCCTTCGACGTCTCCGCCGGTCTGCAGGCCTTTCAGGCGCGCAAACTGGCGTTCGCACTCGGTCTGGAAGGGGCGGCACTCAAGAATGCGGTCGGGTTCTTCCAGAAGACATGCCAGTTCTTCGTCGACAATGACTGCAGCATGGCGGAAATCAACCCGCTGGTCGTGACGGCTGACGGAGAGCTGATCGCGCTGGATGCCAAAGTCACGTTTGACGACAACGCCCTGTTCCGCCATCCCGAGTTCGCCGAGCTGCGGGACCTGAACGAAGAGGAGCCGATGGAAGTCCAGGCCCAGAAGGCAGGGCTCAGCTACGTGAAGCTCGATGGGAATCTGGGCTGTCTGGTGAACGGCGCCGGCCTGGCGATGAGCACGATGGACATCATCAAGCTGCACGGCGGCGAGCCGGCGAACTTCCTCGACGTCGGGGGCGGGGCTAACGTCGATCAGGTGACGGAGGCGTTCCGGATCATTCTTGCCGATCCCAATGTGAAGGGCGTGCTGGTCAATATTTTCGGCGGCATTATGAAGTGCGACACGATCGTGACCGCGCTGATGACCGCCTACGACAAGATCGGCATCAAGGTTCCGCTGGTAGTCCGGCTGGAAGGGACGAATGTGGAGATCGCCCGCAAAATGCTGGCGGTAAGCGGTCGGAACATTGTCACCGGTACGGATCTGACGGACGCGGCGAAGAAAGCCGTGGCGGCGATCTGACGGCGATTGAAGCGGAATGAAGAGGATTCACCGCGGAGCGGCTGTGTTGTTGGTCAAGGTGGATTTGTGAGATTTACGCATTTTGGAGTCCGTGGTTCCAGGCGGTGTCGGATTTGATCATCGCGTTGAGGATGGTCAGGAGTTTGCGGATGCAGGCGGTGAGGCAGACCTTGCTTGGCTTACCGGCGTCTTTGAGTCTGCGATAGAACGGTCTGATGACGGGGTTGCAGCGTGAGGCGGTGAGTGCCGCCATGTAGAGAGCGGAACGGACGGAGGCTCTGCCGCCGCGGATGGATCTGAGTTTGGAGGACTTGCCGCTGTCGCGGTTGTAGGGGGCGACGCCGACGAGTGCTCCGACCTGCTGGCGGTTGGCGTCGCCGAGTTCGGGGAGTTCTCCGAGGAGCACGGCGGCTGTCCGTTTGGCGATGCCTGGGACGGAGGTCATGAGTTCGACGCGGCGTTTGGCATCGGGGTCGGAGTCGCAGAGATCGTCGATCTGTTTTTCGATGGCAGTGATGCGTATTTTGAGCATGTTTCGGGTTTGCTCGATGTCGTCTTTGACGGCCTTGTCGCGAGCGGCTTCGAAGTGATTGGACTCCTGGACGTGGAGGTCGACGAGCTGCCGTCGGCGAGTGACGAGTGCGTGGAGTTTGAGCTGGAAATCGGAGGGTTTTTCGGTGATCTGGAGTTCGGCGACCTTGGAGTAACGAACGAGGACGCGTGCGTCGATGGCGTCGGTTTTGGCGATCCATCCGGCCCCTGTGGCAAAGGCGCGGACGCGGATGGGGGGCACGACGGCGACGTGATACCCGTGATCGTTGAGACAGAGGAAGGCGTCGAAGTGATAGGTGCCGGTGGCCTCCATGACGACCTGGCAGCGGTCGGGTGGGGGGAGCTGCTTGAGGAGTTTCAGGAAGCCCTTGAGGTCGTTGTCGACGGCCAGGAGGGAAGAGGAGTCGGACATGGCGACATCGAGTCGTGCCTTGGAGACGTCGATGCCGATGTGGATGCGGGGGTCGATGGCGTGTTCCCAATCTCGTAAATGCGAGCTCGGAGAGTTTCGAGAACGCTTCCGGCTCAAACGGCTGTTCGGGCTGGTACGACCATGCCGACGACGATCCAGCTCCGCGGCGGGCTCTGAGGCCCCAGACGCGATCGATCTGTCGCCGGCCGCGGCGGGGGCCGCTTCGTCGCTACGCTCCGAAGCGGCCCCCGCCGCGTGTCCCATGACACCACACGGGGTAGATGGATTCAACATACGAGACGCGGAGGACGCGGAGAAATGCAGGAGCCAGGACCAACCAACGGTGGAGACGGCAGCTCGCAAAGCGCTGCCGGTGACAATCGTGCTGGTCGGTCAATTCTCTGCGATGGATCCAGGCCGACGGAAACGGCAATCCGAAGCTCGCTTCAGATTCAGCCGCTGTCGCTCGGCAAAATGCTGAAGCCCATCGGGACACAAGCAGAGATTCTTGAAGAGATGTTGAGCCAAGGCGATGAGAGTGACTCGATCGACGCTGAGAGAGCACCTGGCTGATCGTACAATGCTGACACTTTGAGGTATTTGGCGTCTTTGAGATCCTTGAACTGGATTCGGACCCCTCCAGAAAAGAGTGAATACACGGTATGAGCATTCTCGTTGACAAGCAGACGCGCGTGATCTGTCAGGGCATCACCGGTAAGGCGGGGCTGTTTCACAGTCAGCAGTGCCGGGCCTACGGCACCCCGATGGTCGGCGGCGTGACGCCGGGCAAGGGGGGGACTGAAGTCGACGGTTTCCCGGTGTTCAATACCGTGGCCGATGCTCGGGCGAAGACGGGGGCGAACTGTTCGCTGATCTTCGTGCCGCCTCCGGCCGCCGCGGATTCGATTCTGGAGGCCTTCGATGCGGGGATCGAACTGATCGTCGCAATTACCGAGGGAATTCCGGTCCTGGACATGGCCCGCGTCAAGCGGCAGATGGTGAACTACCCGAAGTCGCGACTGATCGGCCCGAACTGTCCCGGAATCATCACTCCGGGCATCGCCAAGATCGGGATCATGCCGGGGTACATTCACAAGCCGGGTCCGGTGGGACTGATCAGCAAGAGCGGCACCCTCACCTACGAGGCCGCCTGGCAGCTCGGCAATGTCGGGCTGGGGCAGTCGACGGCGATCGGCATCGGCGGCGATCCGATCGTCGGGACGATGTACATCGAACTGCTGGAAATGTTCCAGAACGATCCGCAGACCGAATCGATTCTGATGATCGGCGAGATCGGAGGGAACGCGGAGATCCAGGCCGCGGAATACATCAAGGAGCACGTCACGAAGCCGGTCGCCGCGTTCATCGCGGGAAGTACGGCTCCTCCGGGCAAGCGGATGGGACATGCCGGGGCGATCATCTCCGGCGGCGCCGGGACGGCTGCCGAGAAAGTCGCGGCTCTGGAAGCTGCGGGAGTCGTCGTCGCGGCCAGCCCGGCGGACATGGGAGCGGCGGTCCAGCGGGCGATTGCGGCGAGGAAGTAAGAAGAAGGCGTGAGCGGAAAGCCAGAGAAGCGGAATAAAGCCTGCCGCCTGTTGCTCATCGCTGATCGCCCCGGGGCAATTTGAAGAGCGGCCCGCCGGGCTGGCAACTGACGAATCACAAACCTCAAAGAACCAGTAACGTTTTCTCGCTACTCGCCCAGAATGTCTTCCAGGTCAAAGCCGGCTGAGGGTGGCGTCGGGGCGCCGTTTCTCAGGCTGGCGAGATCGAACTCGTCGCCGGCGTCGAAGAACTCGATCCGCGGTCGGGGGCTGCCGGGCGAATTGCAGCAGGCGACAGCGCACGAGTCGCCGACGATGCGGAACCGGCCCGACCGGACGGAAAGGATAACGGCGGTCCGTTCGTCGACGCCGAGGCCGACGTGATCGGGGTAGTCGTCAAGCATCTTGAGGAGTCGTCCGATCCGGTTCCGGCGGACGAAGTGCTGATCGATGATCACTCCCTGAATCAGCCCCAGGCCCCGACCGCGGTGAGGTGATTCGCGGCCGCCGGCGATCATGGGATCGGACATGGCGGAGGCGCCTGCGGAAGTGCCGCCGATGACGCCGCCCCGTGCGAGGACGCCCAGCAGTCGTTCCTGGACGGGCGTGTCGCGATACCAGCCGGCGAGCCAGGTCTGTTGTCCGCCGCCGAGCCAGACGCCGGTGGCTTCATCGAGGCAGCGGGAGAACTCGGGGGTTTCCGAGGTGCTGCGTGAGTCGGCATGGAGGACTTCGACGGACTGCGGGGTGAACTGGCTCCAGTCTTCGCGGTATTCGCGGAGGCCCGCGGCGTCTTCATTGGCGGCGGGGATGATGACCAGCCGGGCTTTGTCGCCTCCCGCCAGTTCGAGGAAGTGCCGTTTGACGCCGTCGGGGAGTCGTCCGCCGCCGGCGATGAGCAGGGTCCCTCCTTCGCGTCGGCCGTCTGCGGCGGCGGAGTAGGTCCAGCGGGCGACCCGGCGTTCGATTTCGCTGCGGGCCAGCAGGCCGGCTCCCGTCGAGAGAGTGGCGACCCCAATCCAGAGGAGGACGCGCCAGCGCGGCGGCCGATTGCGGCCGGCTCGGAACCATGAGGACATGTGATTGGCCCGAATACGCGGAACGACGCAGGAATCGTCAGCGAGCGGATCTCTCGCAGAAAGGCAACGGAAAGAGGAATCTACGAAGACGTGAAAAAGTCCGGCGCGGGCGATCGCCCCCTGAGGAGTACGACGCGGCACGGAGAATTGCTGGGTGTGAAAGTTGGAAATCCAGAAAGCCCGGGGAGAGGCCGAGCGACCATCGAGAGCTTTGACGGTTCGTCGCTGAGCCGTTTGTCGCTCAAACCACAGACTCGCTCCTGAGGGACACGCCATTTTTTTGTTTGGAGAGATCCGTTGCCAGCAGGTGGCGGGTGTCGAGTCTTCGAGCCCCCAGGATTGAAGCCAGTTTGCATTCGCTGGGGGCGGTCGCAGACGCCCGACCCCAGCCACCCGTCCCCCGCTGAGCCAGAGTTCCTCCCCGACGAGTGCTCCCGCGGGGGCGGAACGCAGCAGACTTCCCTGTGCGATGAGCGACCAGGGCGCTGGGGGTGCCTTGTAAGGTCTACGAGGGCGACACCGGCGTCGGAAGAACGCCCGCGACTTCGGCCCGGGATCGAGAAGAGAATGCGAAATGCAAAGAGCCCGCAGGATTGCTCCTGCGGGCTCTTGCGTTTCAACCATCAACCAGCCGCATCGTCGTTACTTGACCGACAGAGCGATCCAGCCGTCCGCCAGCTTGAGTTGCGTAATGACCGCCTGGACGGTCTTCTTCGCCCCCTGGATGTCCACGACAGCCGTCAGGGGCTTCTCGGGAATGCCCCGCTCGACCCGGCGGGAGATTTCCTTCCGCGTCGCCAGGCCCGCCGAACCTTCGACCATGACCGGTTCCGGAAGTTCGACGAGAATCTCCTGACCCTTCAGCGTGAACTGCAACGGCACAGTGACGCTCAATTCGGGAACGTCGTCCTTGCCTTCCCGGCGGAAACCGGACTTCAGCGTGATGTAGACCACGCCGTCGCTGACGCGAATCCGAATCGGATCTTCCTTGGCGAACATGAACGTCGTAATCCCGGCGTCGTCGCTTTCCCCATCGGCCGCGGGCTTCGCCGGCTTCTTCGGGAACTCGACCTTGCGGTCAAACGCTTCGCTCAGGAACGACGCGATCTTGTCGCTCAATTCGTCTTCGGTCAGCGTCTGCCCCGCCAGGCCCATTCGCGCCAGGCTGTTGTTGATCAGCGACTGATGAATCATCACCGCCGCCGTTCCAGCCGGCGTGAAGACATATCGCGGGTCTCCGCCGCCCAGTTCCGTCGCCCCCATCAATCGGGTGCTGACCCGCACGTCCGTTTCGGTCGACTGCAGGGCCCGGGCATCCGGGAACAGCCCCTTGGACTTCAGGCCGGCGAACAGCTCTTTGTCGAGCGTCTCGTTGACCTTGTTGAACTCCGTGTTGACTTCGTTGTTGAACCGCGGCAGGACCTGCTGCTGAATCCGGCTGGCCGCAATCGCTTCCGACTCCGGACGACGCGCGGTTGCTTCGCGGACGGCGATCCGCTCGGCGAAACCGCCCAGCAGTCCGCCGCTGAAGCGGGTCGACGCTCCCGTGGTCGTGTTGCTGGCGTTCACGCCGATCGTGGCGGGGCCGGTCGTGAATCGATCGCCGTCGAACGTCAGCGGCTTGGCGGCCCGGAACGTGTGGTAGCCCGAGGTGTAGATGGTCGCGTCGGGCGTTGCACCGGCGGTGCTGGATTGAACCGTGCCGTTCAGGACCAGATCGAACTTCAGTCCGCTGGCCGACGGCTTCATATCGACGTCCAGGCTGGTCGTGGTGGTCTGGTTGCCGCCGACGGCCGCTCCCAGCACGTAGTCATTCACGGCCCCCTGCTCGACGCGGGCGTCGGACAGCAGCCGGCTCAGGAAGGTCTCCGTCGCCGAAAACCGCAGGTTGTAATTGAAGAAGTGCTTCTGCAGCGCCGCGGCGATCAGATCGCCCCCATCCGGAGACTGCGCTCGCACTTTGGAGAACGATTCCCGCGTCTTCGCTTCGCTGCCAGTCGTTCCCGCCGCCTGAACGTCTTCGACGGCCGCGACCAGTTCGGCGAGCGAGGCCCGCAGCGCCGTCACGGTTTCGGGGTTATAGGGAGTTTCGGCGACCTTGAGATAGGCCTCAATGGCCTGCTCGACTTTGACGAACGCCGGGCGGCCCAGGAATTCCTTCTGCGTTTCGTCCGTCAGTTCGGATCGCTTGGCCAGCTTGGCATGCGTCGTCTTCAGCGCCTCGATCGTCGCGGCCTCGGTCGCAGACTTGGCGAGGCCCGCTTTCGCGGCATCGACCTTGGCATACGGAATCCAGGCGGATCCGCCGCTGATCGTCGCGAGGTACGCTTCGAGCCCGGAAATCGAACTCGATACGGCCTGCCCTTTCTTTTCGACCTGTTTGGCGTAGACGGCCGGACCGTCCAGCTCCAGCGTCGCCAGCACTGCCTCGGCAAGATCGATGCGTCGCGACAGGCCGCCATGCACGTCCGTCAGCGGAACGTTGAGCGATGCGTAACGCGGGTCTTCCAGCGCCTTGTCGACGACGGCCAGCTTCGACTTCAGCGTCGCAATTCCGGCCCGTTGTGCGGCGAGATCCGCCGAGCCGAGCTTCTGGTAGACGTCCTGAATCGCGGCGGCGGTGTCCTTAGACCATTGCTCCCAGTTGCCATCGAGAGCCGCAAGCCCCTCGGCCGTCAGATCGGCGGGCACTTCGGCAGAGAAGATCCCCTGCAGCCCCACGGGATTGCCGTTGTTTTCGAAGCCGGACGTTCCCGAAGCCACACCGGCCAGCAGCCCCAGCGCCGCGACGCTGCGGAAGAAACGCTGCGGACGGGACCGTCGCTGGGCCGCAAGTTCGATCGAGAGACGCGTTTGAGATGCCGGGTGATGCATGAGGCCACTCCGTTGGAACTTCAAGAAGCTGCGATCAGAGATCGTGGAAAGACGATTTGCTGAGGGACAACACGAAACCGACAGGCCCGCGTCGTCCTGGATGCTCAGTGTATCGGCCATTCCCGAGACCGGCTCCGCAGCCTCATGGGAATCGAATTCAACCATACAACGGTTGCGGGACGCTGAAACCTCCGTCCTTTGGCAATTCGCCGAATCAGCGCAATCGTCACGATTTGACTCGAATGCGAGTCTAGCCCGTGGTCACGCTGGATTCAATCGGGATGTTTCACGCACGGCTCGATCGGCTCCAAATCACGTCGCGCCTCGGCACATGTTCGCCTGGCCACACTGGCGGTCGTGGTTCGGACGGAAGCGCCGGAGGCGGTGAATTTCTCAGTCCCCGCTCGGGGATTGCCCCGTTTCGCGCTGAACTGACGCCGGCCAGCGATACAATGGCCCGATCAATCGTGTCTCGCGGCGCCCGGTTCATGGTCGGCCCGCAGGTGGGAGACTTCATGTCTGAACTGACGCCCCGACTCACCGCTTCGGATCGCCCGCCCGTCGGTGAAACGGCGATTTCGTCGCTCGACGCCGGGCTGCATTACTGCGGCTATCCGCTCGAAGATCTCGTCGCAGACGCATCGTTTCTAGAAATTGCGCATCTGCTGGTGCACGGAGATCTCCCCAATCGGGAGCAGCTCGCCGACACGCAGGCGAGCTGGCTGGAGCACCCCGAACTTGAGGGGGAAGTCGCCGGGTGGCTGGAAAACGTCCCAATCCACGTTCCGCTGGCCGACGTTCTGCGGACGGGCCTGAGTCTCCTGACGCAGGACGACCCGCGACGCGGAGAAGCGACCCCGATCGCCATCTGGCAGACGCTGCTCCGGCTCCAGGCGCAGTTGCCATTGCTGATCGCCGGCCGACTCCGGATTTTGCAGGGACGCACGCTGCTGCCGCTGCGCGACGACCTGACCTACGCCGGCAACCTGTATTGGCTGCTCAAGGAACGCGAGCCAACGGTCGCCGCCGAGCAGGCGCTCGACGCCCTGCTGATCTGCTGTGCCGAGCACGAATTCAGTCCGGCGACGTACGCCGTTCGACTGGCGGCGTCGGTCCGTTCGGATTTTTCGGCGTCGATTCCGGCCGGCCTGGCGGTCATTCGCGGGGCGTTGCACGGGGGCCTGTCACAACAGGTCGCCGGCGTGTACGAACTGCTGCAGTCGCCGGCGGCGGCCGAGATGTGGGCGCAGGCCACGCTGGAGAAGCAGGCTCGTCTCCCGGGTTTCTGGCACCGCGTGTACCGCACCACGGACCCGCGCTCGGAAATCCTGGCGCCGCTGTGTCACGAGCTGGCCGAGGAGACCGGCCAGTCGGGGGTGGAAGAAGTCGCGGCCGCGATCGAGCACGTCGTGTGGGACGAGCAGCAGATGCATCCTGCGGTGATCTGGCCGGCGATGCGGATTCTGAAACATCTGGAATTCGACGCCGAACTCGCCGTGCCGCTGTTCTGTCTCTCCCGGATGACTGGCTGGGCGGGGCATTACCTGGAGCAGACCCGGAATACCCGCCCGGTCCGTCCCCGAGCCCGGTACATCGGCCCTCCGCCGAGACGCTACCTCTCTCCCGAGGAGAGAGGGTAATCTGGGAGAACTTCCCAACAACAAACTCCAAACACCAAGTTCCAATGAGGTTGGTGAGAGCGGGGTCTGGGTGAATTAGTCCTTTCAGACTCGCGATTCCGGACTTGTTTGAGATTTGGCGTTTGTGAATTGGAACTTTCCAACCACGGTTTTGCCTTCGATTTTCCGACTTGAGACCCGTTGATGCTTTCGACTTCCGCCGATCTTGCCTGCCAGCGCTGTATCAACCCCGTCTGTGGATCCACGTTTGCTGTCGATCAGACGCTGACCGCGTGCCCCGACTGCGGCTCGCTGCTCGATATCGCCTACGAATGGGACCGGCTGCCCGTTCCGGACTCGTTGAGCTTCTTCGAGAGCCGCTGGAGCAATCGTCGAAATCCGCTCGACTACAGCGGCGTGTGGCGTTTCCGCGACCTGCTGCCCTTCGCTCCGGAATCGCAGATCGTCACGATCGGCGAAGGCCAGACGATTCTGCAGCCATCGACGACCGTTGGAAACTATGTCGGACTCAATGCCGGCAGCCTGTTTCTGCAATATGAGGGGCTGAATCCCTCCGGCAGCTTCAAAGACAACGGGATGACCGCCGCCAGCACGCACGCCCGGATGGTCGGCGCCAAGATTGCCGCGTGCGCCTCGACGGGGAATACCAGCGCTTCGCTGGCGATCTATGCCAGCACCACGGGGCTGTTCCGCGTCGTGGTGTTTGTCGGCAGCGGGAAGATTGCTTACGGAAAGCTGTCGCAGGCCCTGGATTACAACGCGCTGACGCTGCAGGTGCTCGGGGATTTCGACGACGCCCTGGCCCGGGTTCAGGAAGTGGCCGGCGACCGGGGAATCTACCTCTGCAACAGCGTGAACCCTTTCCGGCTGGAAGGGCAGAAGTCGATCATGTTCCGCGTGCTGGAATCCTTGAACTGGGAAGTCCCCGACTGGATCGTCGTCCCGGGCGGCAACCTCGGCAACAGCAGCGCGTTCGGCAAAGCCTTCACTGAACTGCGCGATCTGGGGCTGATCGACCGGATTCCCCGACTGGCGGTGATCAACGCCGAGGGGGCGAACACGCTGTACCAGCTCTACGAGGAGCGCGGCGTCCGCTGGAATGGCGGCAGTCCCGACGACGCCATCATCGACCAGTTTTTCGCGGACATGGACGCGGAGCAGCGCCGCGCGAATACGCTGGCGAGCGCGATCGAGATCAACCGTCCGGTCAATTTGAAGAAGTGTCTGCGGGCGCTGGAGGCATGCGACGGCATCGTGCGCCAGGTCTCCGACCAGGAAATTCTCGACGCCAAGGCCCAGGTCGGTGCGGGAGGCTTCGGCTGCGAGCCGGCCAGCGCCGCCAGCGTGGCCGGCGCCCGGCTGCTGCGGCGCGAAGGGGTGATCGCCCCCAGCGACCGCGTCGTCTGCATCCTGACGGGCCACCAACTCAAGGATCCTGATGCAACCGTCGCCTACCATTCGGGCGACAAAGCCCTCTTCGACAAGAAACTGGCTGCCAATGGCGTGAAAAACGCACCGTTCGGCAATCAGCCGGTGGTGGTCGAGAACGATCTGCAGAAGATCATCGAGGCCCTTGAGGCGAATTGAGCGGGAATTGTCAGTTGCCCGTTGTCAGAAGTCAGTTGCGGTAAGTTGTTAATCATTGCATTGGCGGGCGGGTGTCTGGTGTCGGAGTCTTCGACGACCCAGTCTGCACAATCGCTGAACGGCCAGGCGAACCGGCCGGTTCGGTTTTCTGGCCGGCTGCAGATTTCGGATTTTCCATACCGGGCACTTGCCGATAATCAGCGTGTCGAAGTCCTCGCGACTCGCCTGAATTCCGCGAACTTTGCGGAACCGGCAAAGTTGCGTTGTTTTCGCCAAACCGCCACACTGGCGTACGTGGGCCGGCTTTGTTGTGCCGGAAAGAGTCCATTTTCTGAATCCGGATCGCCGCAGAGGCTGCTGCATGACTTCTCGACTGAGCCTGGCCCTGCTGGAAATCAACAATCTGGCTCCGTCCTTCATGGTCGCCGACCAGTGTTCCAAGACCGCCGACGTGCGGATTCTGGGCATTGAAAGCGCCGACGGACAGGGGCAGTGCATCAAGCTGGTCGGCAACGTGGCTGCGGTAACCGCGGCCGCGGAACGGGGCGTGGAACTGGCACGCCGGATGGGTTCGTTCGGACTTTATTCGATCATGGCGGCGCCGCTGGAAGTGACCCTGCAGCTCGCCGATCCCAAGCCGGTCATCAGTCCGCTGCTGGGGTCATCCGATAATCGCAAACCGCGAGAGAACGCTATGGCAATGACGAACGCTCTGGGGCTGCTGGAAACGCAGGGACTGGTCGCGGCGCTGCACGCCACCGACGACATGCTGAAGGCGTCGAACGTGACGCTCGCCGGCAAGGAAAAGATCGGCGCCGCCTACGTGACGATCATGATTCGCGGCGACGTTGCCGCGGTGCAGACGGCGATCGAAGTCGGCAAGCAGACGGTCGAGCGCCTCGGCGGCAAGCTGATTCTCGCCGACGTGATCGCCCGCCCGCATGCCGACCTGGCCTCGCTCCTGCCGTAACTGCAGGAGAAGGTTGATCAAAATCACGACGGAGCGCGGATGGGAGTTCGCGCTCCGTTTGTTGCTGCGCGTGGGAAAATCACTGGTTCCCGGGCTCCTGCCTGGGAACCGGCTCTTCGCGAGGCTTCGCCTCGCTCCTGATCCGGCAGGAACCGAAGCGGGATGCGGAATCCGGGGACGAGAACAGGCGGGTCGCCGAGGCTGGACCGAAGGGAAGCCCCGGTTTTTGCGCCTCTTGCATAAGGCCGGGGCTTCGCAGAGTCGCTCCTGCCCCGGCCATTTGAATGGCTCATGCGCGCCCGGACAAGGCGCTCAACCATTCCATCGCCCGCCGAAACGGCTCTTCCGGCGACGGCCGATAGGCCATATCGCCGCCGGGCACCACGTGCAGTCCGCTGCCGTCAGGCATCCGTGACAGTTCTCGTTCGATCGCTTCCGGAAGACCGGCGAACGGCGGTGACGTGGCGACGGTCTGCTCGCCGACGACAAACAGCGTCGGCTTCGAGAGCCGTTCGAGCCACGGCACGAAGTCGTAACGGTCCTCCGGACCGTACTTCTCAACGAAGCCGGCGGCGGTGATCACCAGCGGCAAAGGCTGGGTGACGCTCAGCCACTCGTCACCGCGGCCTGCGGCCACCAGTTCGACGGACCGTCGCCAGGCCTCGCGAAAACTGGTGTAGCGCGGGTCGGCCATCAGCATCGTGTGGCAGAATCGCGGCGGCGACAACGCGATGCAGGCTACGACGCTGTCATGCGGCCGATGGGCCTCGGTAAACAGCGTTTTGACCGCCCCCATACTGTGCCCGACGATGGCGATGCGGCGGAGGCCGCGGTCCGCGAGCCAGTCCAGCCATGCGGTGAGATCCTGCGCGCAGTCCGCGACACATTCGCGGCCCGCCAAGCCGTCATGGCCCCGTGTGTTGATCCGCAGCATCGGGATTCCCGCCGCGAGACTCAGTCGCGCCCAGGTCTCGAAGACTCCGCCCGCATAAAAATTGCCGCCGGTCCCGTGGACCAGCAGAAATGCTTCAACGGGCGTAGAACTCTTCTCGGCGGCAGACGGATGGAATGCCCCGTCGAGCTGCAGGCCGTCGCTGGTCGTCACGCGGCAGAGTTCTACGTTCATGGCTGTTTCCTGGGGGCCGGAAGTCCCGGAATGTTGGCGGCGGGGCGGGCCGGTGGCGAGCCGGAGCCGGATTTCGCATCATCTCAGGATCGAATTCCGCTCCGCGACACTCCTGCAAAGGTTCACGTCCATGTTACGCATCGTTCTGCTGGCACTGATAACTGCCGGTGCGGCCTGGTCGCAAGCGCAGGCCGATGATCCTGCCCCGGGCAAACAGGTCGCTCGAAGTTTTGTCCTTGGAAAACGCGAGGACTCTCCGCAACTGGGTTACTGGCTGTATCTGCCGAAGGACTACCAGGCCGGAGGGGAGAAAGAATTTCCGCTCGTGCTGTTCCTGCACGGCAGCGGCGAACGGGGCAGCGACCTGGACAAGGTCCTGATTCACGGCCCTCCCAAACTGATCGCCGGGGGCAAGGAGTTTCCGTTCATCGTGGTCTCGCCTCAGTGCCCGGAAAACCAGTTCTGGAACATCGACATCCTGAGCCGTCTGCTGGACGACCTGGAGAAGGACCATGCCGTCGACCGGCAACGGATCTACGTCACGGGTCTGAGCATGGGAGGCTTTGCGACCTGGTCGCTCGCCGCCAGCACGCCGTTCCGCTTTGCGGCCGTGGCTCCGATCTGCGGCGGCGGTCGGCCGGAGTGGTCGTATCAGCTCAAGAACCTGCCGATTTCGGTCTACCATGGCGAGAAAGACGAGGGGGTCAAAGTTGAGCGGTCGCAGGAGATGGTGGACGCCATCAAGGCCGCCGGCGGGGACGTCCGGCTCACCGTCTATCCCGGCGTCGGTCACGACAGTTGGACGCAGACGTATGAGGATCCGAAGTTTTATGAATGGCTGCTTTCAAAGGAGTTGTCGGCAAAACGGTAGTCGGTTTTTTGTCAGTTGTCAGTGGCCAGTTGTCAGTTGTCAGTTGGAATCTGGCGTTTGGCGTTTCGTTCTTTGCCACTGACAACGGACAACTGACACCCAATGAATGCAGCGACGGCCCCCGGAAATCCGGAGGCCGTCGCATTTTCAATCAGTCAGCCTGCTGGCCGTCTGTCGGTCTGCGATTAACGCATTCCGAGCAGCGTGGACAGCGAACGGCCCTTGAACAAGCCGGTGGCCGGAGGAACCGGAGCCGGAGCCCCTTCCGTCGCCGGCATCGGAGCCGGAGCGGCGGGAGCGGACGACGGACCGCAGTTCGAAGCGGCCGGGGCACAACCCGAGTTGCAGCCGGTGTTGCAAGCGGTCTTGCAGCAGTCACCGTCGACGACGTCGTAGCCGCAGAGCTTGAGAGCCTGCTGAGCTTCACGACGGACGCCGCGGTGGCAGTCGGCCAGGGCACAGGTCAGAGCGGCAACCACGTCCGGGCAGCAGCAACCATGCTTGCGGATCTGATCGCCGATTTCGTCAGCAGCCTTCGTCCGAACGCTTTCGTCAGCATCGTTCAGAGCATAGATGAAGGCGGCCATGATTTCGGGATTGCAGACGCAGTCATACTTGTCGCCCAGCTTGTGGATCGCAGCACGACGCTGACGAGCGTAGCAAGCGGTCTGGCTTTCGTAGATCAGCGCGGCGACCTTGCAGGGGTCGGCACAGCAGGTCTTCGCCGGTTCGCAGGCCGTTGCAGCCGGAGCACACGGAGCGGCACAGGTGGCCGCAGCGGGAGCCGGAGCACAGGCCGACGGGGCCGGAGCCGGAGCACAACAGGCCGGAGCAGCCGGAGCCGGGGCCGGAGCACAACAAGCAGGCTTCGGAGCCGGTGCACAGCAGGCCGGAGCCGCTGCCATCGGAGCCGGAGCACAGCAAGCTGGAGCAGCGGCGGCCGGGGCCGGAGCACAGCAGGCGGGCTTCGGAGCCGGAGCACAGCAGGCCGGAGCCGCTGCAGCCGGAGCCGGAGCACAGCAGGCGGGCTTCGGAGCCGGTGCACAGCAGGCCGGAGCCGGTGCACAGGCGGCCGGAGCGGGAGCACAGCAGCTGGACGGCGCACAATTGTCGCTGCACAGCGGCTTAACACCAACACACTGACGCTGATAGTTATGGACCGTGCGATGGCACGGCTTGACGATCACCGGCTTGCAACAAACCGGCTGATGAGTCGGGGCACAACCACAGCTCTTCGCCGCGCCGCAGCCACCCAGGTTGAACAGGCCGGCATTCGCCAGCGTCGTCATACTCAGCGTGGTGAGCACAGCTCCACAGAACTTGATCCAACGCATAGATCAACGTCTCCTTCCCTAGGGAATCACGAAACAGGGTCGTCCCAACCCGCGAAAGCAGTGAACGGCCAGCCGGGAGAATTCGGGCGGCACATTTCCGTCGGCGTCGGAAAGGGCAACCGCCCGCGACGCGCGTCGACTTCTAGAGTCTGAATCCGTTCACAACGTTCCGGTTCCCACGACCGACAAGAGGCACGTCCGTACGGACATTGACTTCGTCCGGCAACGCACTCAGGCGCTGCAGCCCCCCACTTGGTTCTCTTCCCGTCGACACTCGACCGCGAGGTCACTGAGTTCGGCGGGACTAGCCTCAATGATCGGTCGGGGCGAGAGAACGCCTTGAATGTCTCAAAGTGTTATTTCCCAAGGTTCTTACGTCGATTCCTGGCGCGGTTGTACCACGCATGACGGTCAGTCAAACTGCATGCGACTTTGCCATCCCGAACTCCAGGTAGAGACTCAAGCGAGTGTGAAACTGCGCAATTTACACGCGATTCCGTAAACCGTCTGTGGCATTCCCGGATGCACCAGTCGCCCGTCTGGTAACGACAATCCGCGTCGCAGGCCCCCCGCCTTGATCGTGGCGAGGCTCCGGAGCCAGAGCGTCCCCCGCCCCTCCATCCGGCACAGGCCGCACAGTCTCACAATCCACCTTGCGACCGACTCCCCAGCGACGGAAGATGACGAACTCTCAACGCCCCTTTCGCCCTATTTCCGGAGTCCGAAATGGTCCACTTCCACCGACGCGACTTCCTCGGCGCCCTCGCTCTCGCGGGAACGACCGCCTTGCTTCCCGTGGGCCAGGTTGCCGCGGCCCAGGAGAAGAAGGGAGCCGGAATCGCCTTCGGTCTCGTTACCTATCAGTGGGGCAAGGACTGGGACCTGCCCACCCTGATCGCCAACTGCGACAAAGCCGGCGTTCTGGGCGTCGAATTGCGGACTACCCACAAGCACGCCGTCGAGCCCGCGCTCTCGGCGGCAGACCGAACCGCCGTCCGCCGGAGATTTGAGGCCGGTCGCGTGCAATGCGTGGGGATCGGCAGCAACGAGCGCTTCGACAGCCCCGATCAGGCAGTCCTCAAGCAGGCGATCGAAGCCACGAAGCAGTTTGTCTCGTTGAGCCACGATATCGGGGCGTCGGGCGTGAAGGTGAAGCCCGACTCCTTTCATAAGGACGTTCCCCGCGAGCAGACGATCGCCCAGATCGGCCGCGCCTTGAACGAAGTCGCCGAGTACGCCGAAGGCTTCGGCCAGCAGATCCGCCTCGAAGTCCACGGCCAGTGCGCCGAACTGCCGACCATCAAAGCCATTCTCGACGTCGCGACGCACCCGGGGGTCGCCGTCTGCTGGAACTCCAACCCGCAGGATCTGCAAGGGTCGGGACTCGAACAGAACTTCAAGCTGGTCTGCGATCGCTTCGGCTCGACAGCCCATATTCACCTGCTGGATTCGAAGACGTATCCGCACCAGCAGCTTCTCGACCTCTTCGTCGGCACCGACTACACCGGCTGGCTGATGCTCGAAGAAGGCCAGGTCCCCGCCGACCCCGCGGCGGAACTTGTCCGCCAGCGCGAGCTGTTCGACACAATGCTGGCCGACTCCCGCCGGCGCGTGGGCTGAAGAGGCGTTGAGGGTTGAGCGTCGATCGTAGAGAAGAGTTCGGAACTACTCTCACTCGCAGCGAGTTTCCCACGGTCCTCCTGGCGTCCAGGTTGCAAAGTACTTTTCTCCTGTCGCTGCCGCTCGCGAAAGGGGCATGAGAAAGCTGTTGAGAGAGGCGATCACCGCATCCAACTTCGTCGAGTCGGTGGAGAGCTTTCCTTTGCGGACAAAGGCTTCCCACTGCGTGATTTTCGTGGGATCAGCGCCAAATTCAGCGGTGAGTGCCAGCGGCGTTGAAGTCGACGGAATCGATCCCCTGCGGCGGAAAGTGGCGGTGATTGCTCGAACCAGCGTTTCGCCATCGAACGCGAAGTCCCGAGAGAGAATCCACAGGTCGAAAAAGTCCTTCATCCGGCTGTTCTGCATCCCAAGGACTGTCATCGCCTGGAATTTCTCGGCGATAACCGTTTCCCTGGGGTACGCTTGGAGGACTGGCGCAGGAAAGTCGAGGATCGTCGGAAAGTTCACGCGAATAGGAGAAGGCGTGATGGCGTCGCCAAACCCCACATCAATCTGAAGCCGGAGCCGGGCATTCCCGAGACGAACCGGGCAGGTCACTCGCACCCCTTCGTATTCCTGGTCTTCCTTGATCCGGCTGGCCGACACGGCGGACGGATCGAACGTGAGGCCGTCGTCCGGGACGTCCATCGCACAGACGGCGCTCATCACCTCGGCGAGCCGCTCGAGCGAGCTTTCCCCGGTTCCCAGCAGATCCACGTCTTTCGTGGCCCGGTGCGGTTCGGTCGTCCAGAGTTGAAAGAGCATCGCACCCTTCAGGACGAAGCTTTCCGCGTGAGTGGAAACGCTCAACCGGTAGAGGAACCGTTCGATCGCGTACCGGGTCAGAATGGCCTGGAGTTCCTCCGCGTGTTTCCGTGCGAACTCGGTCAGCCGCGCCCGAACCGACGCCGCGATGTCTTTGGGATTCCCTTTGTTCACGCGAACATCGCCTCCAGATAGGGCCGCATGACGTTCGCCATCCGACGGGCCCTGGCGGCGCGATACAGGTCGTCGGCGGACGCTTTTTTCTTCCGCAGGCAATCGCGAAGCGCTTCCAGCGCCACGTCGATTCCGATCTTCTTGCGATAGACAAAGCAGTCCACGACCGTCCGCGCCGGATCGGTCACCTTCACCGTGACCCCTTCGACGTTGTGAGCGGCGACGCCGTTCGTCAGATCGGAACCGGAGAAGCGGACGATGCGCAGGGGCGGAGACTCGACCTTCGGCCGTCGCGCCTTCCGGTCGATGGCTAGCCAGACTTCAAACGGGAATTGGGTGGTGAGGCCGTGAAACTGGAGCGCGGAGAGGAGGCAGACGACGCCGTGCGGAACCCTGCGGCCGGCTTCGGCCAGACTGCGGTTCTCTGTCACGCCGTCCCCCGCAAGGACATACAGGCCTCGGGACGGCCGCTCCAGCACGCCGTCGGCGACGAGGCGGGTGAGGTAGACGCGAGGAATGGAACACTCTGCCAGGTCGGCGGCGCGGAGGACTCCCCGCCGCCGAGCCAGCTCGATGAGCCGGTTTGCATAGCTGCCCACCGAGTTTCGTATCGTCGGCTTTTGCGTCATATGCCGACATTATGAAACTCCCTCGCCCTTCAATCAAGCGGAAACGATCCGGGCGCGGCAACAATCCATTCAAAGCGAGAAGCAGCATCGGAACATTAATTCACAACAAGAAGTTAGGAGGCCTCAGGATGCCTCGTCATCTCTCGTCACACAGCAAACCACAGCCCACATAAAATCACTGTTCGGCAGGATGCTGGTTCGCTGGACTGAGACGAATCAAATAGCCGCCCGCGGTTGCCGTCGAATTCCCGTTTCTCTCACTCGGCGCTGGGCACTCAGCACTTGGCGCTTTCGCCTCGCTCGTTCCCCCGCTAATCTGCTCCCAACAGTCCCTCCGCTCCCCCTGCCAGGAAAGTCCCCGCAATGGCTCAGACGGGTTTCGCCATCATCGGCTGCGGCATGATCGCCAACTTCCATGCCGAGGCCGTCAAGCACATCCGCGGCACGAAAATCGTCGCCTGCTTCGACAACCGCCCCGAATCCGCCGACCGCTTCGCCGCCGCCAACCCGGGCGTGAAGGCCTACTACGACCTCGACGCGATGCTCGCCGACCCCAACGTGCAGATCGTCACCATCTGCACCCCCAGCGGTTCCCACATGGAGCCCGCCGTCAAAGCGGCGAAGGCCGGCAAGCACGTCGTCGTCGAAAAGCCGATGGAGATCACTCTCAAGCGGTGCGACGCCATCCTCGACGCCTGTGCAAAAAACGGCGTCCTGCTCTGCCCGATCTTCCCCTCCCGCTTCAGCCCTGCCAACATCGCCCTTAAAGACGCCATCGACGACGGCCGCTTCGGCCGGCTCACGCTGGGCGACACCTACGTCAAGTGGTGGCGGACTCAGGAGTATTACGATCAGGGGGGCTGGCGCGGCACCTGGGCTCTCGACGGCGGCGGCGCCTACATGAACCAGGCGATCCACAACGTCGACCTGCTCTACTGGTTCATGGGGGACGTCGCCGAGGTCTCCGCCCAGACCGCCACCCTCGCCCACGAACGGATCGAAGTCGAAGACGTCGGCGTCGCCTGCCTCAAGTTCAAGAACGGCGCCCTTGGCGTCATGGAAGCCACCACCAGCGCCTGGCCCGGACACCTCAAGAAGACCGAGATCCACGGCACCGCCGGCTCGGTCATCGTCGAACAGGACGACATCCTGTCGTGGCAGTTCGAAAAACCCCGGGCCAAAGACGCGGTGATCCTGGAGAAGTTTGCCAAGAAGGTCGGCGGCACCGGCGGCGCCAGCGACCCCAAGGCCATCTCCTACGTCGGCCACATGGAGCAACTCAAGGACTTCGTCAAAGCCATTCAGACCGGCAAGTCGCCCCGCGTCACCGGCGCCGAAGGCCGGAAATCGGTCGAAATCATTCTCGCCATCTATCAGGCCGCCTGGACCGGCAAAACGGTCAAGCTGCCGCTGGCGAAGGATCCGAAGCGCCCGGCGTAGGGTCCGTGTCTTCTCACTCGCCACGGACCACTCCCCCCCCTTCCGAGCCCACTCCATGCCCACCCTCAAGCAACGTCTTGCCGCCGGTGAAAGCGTCGTCGTCTGCGCCGTCGGTCGCGTCCTCCAGCACAATTTCATCCAGCTCATCGGCGTCGCCGGCGGCTTCGACGGGCTCTGGATCGACATGGAGCACGTGGGCATCACGAACGAGCAGCTCGAAATCACCACGCTCGCCGCCCGCGCGCACGGTCTCGACACCTTCTGCCGCATCCCCCCCACCGACTACGCAACCGTCACCCGCTGCTACGAAGCCGGGGCGGGCGGCGTGATGGCCGCCCAGATCTTCACCGCCGCCCAGGCGGAGGAATTCGTCCGCTGGGCCAAGTTCGCCCCCCGCGGCAACCGCGGCCTCAATACCGGGGGCTGGGACGCCCGCTTCACGACTATTCCCGCCGCCGAGTTCTGTCGCAAAGCGAACGACGAGCACATGGTGGCGATTCAGATCGAAACGCTGCAGTCTCTGGAAGAAGTCGACGCCATCGCCGCCATCGACGGCGTCGATCTGCTCTTCGTCGGTCCCGCAGATCTCAGCCAGGCGCTGGGCGTCACCGGCGAATTCTTCCACGAGAAATGTCTGGCCGCCATCGACCGCGTCGCCGCCGCCTGCGCGAAGCACAACAAACCCTGGGGAGCCGTCTCCTTCTCGCCTCAGCACGCCGAAATGCTCGTCAGCAAAGGCTGCCGACTCCTCTCTCCCACCAACGACACCCGCCTCGTCCTCGCAGGCATCAACGCGGTCAAACAGGACTTCGCCAGGTTCTTCAAGTAGGGCCGGGCGCGCCCGGCCGTCTTTCACTCGGCACTTCGCCCTCCGCCACCCGCTCCACATCCTCCGCCGTCACGGTAATCGTCCGGCAGAACCCGGTCGGGGTCCGGTCGTAAGCCACCTGCGCCGCCTGGTCCGCATGCGCGTGGAGCCACCGTGCGATCTCTCGGCGTCGATCGGCGGACAGATCCGGCACCTCGGGACTCCACTCGGTCCGCAGTTCAGCAACGATGGAGTCGACGCGACGATCGAACCTCGTGTAATCGGGCATTCGGACCTCATTACGACTTCTCGAGCGACTGGCAAACCGCGATCCCTAGTCTTTCAACTCGAACTTGATGTCGGAAATCCCCCCCTCGGGGATCGTGAGCGTCAGGCCGGACGTCTCGATCTGCCCGTACTTGGCGGGAATCAGCGATTTTGGCTTTGGGGGCGGCGGAGCATCGTGGGCATCAGGACCCGTCGGAGCCGCCGGCGCTTCCTCGGACTTCTGAATCGTTACCTGATAATTTCCAGGCACCGCCCCTTTGTCGGGCGGGTAAGCCTGCAGGCTGAAGCTTCCATCCGCACCGCTGTAGGCGGACGCAGCCACTGCCTTGTCACCCGTTGCGGTTGGAAAGCAGACTATAATGGCATCGGCGAGGGGCTGGTTGCGGTAGATCACGGTGCCGCTGGCGGCAACCGTCTTTGGACGAGATCGTTTGAATTTGTCAAAGCTGCCGCCGCAACCTGTGAACGAAAGCATCGTCAGCCCGAGAACTGGTATGATCGCGAAACGAAACACAGAACCAACCTTTCCAAACAGGTCAATCACGGGAAGGAAACTGCGCGAGCCCGACCACATTACGACGGGTCAGGCTCGCGCTCATCGCGGCGCTGAAAATCTCTGAGGTATGCGCCCCTCGTCTGCCGGTTAGAAGTCCGACACCGTCTCGCCACCTGCACGAGTTCCCAAGGCTCCCCACACGCCGTATGGACTGACGCCTCCACCGTTCGCGGCAGGCAGGGCGGACGCCTGATTGCCGGTGTTGATGTTCTCGCTGACGAACTTGACGGCGCCGTCGGTCATGAGGCAATGAACGCCGCCGGTATGCCGGCTCGTCGCCGAATGGATCAGCGTTCCCCAGTGATTGACGGTCGCCGTCGCAAAGCACGACGCCGAGTTGGGCGGAATATTGGTCGAAAACGCGTAGAAATACGCCGCCCCGTCGCCCCAGCGAAAACCAGGCGACGTATCGGACGTGTAACCGCCGCCAGGATAGGTCAGCGTCGCTTTGTTGAAGAGCGCGGCACAGGCGATCGGCGTCGCTACGCCTGATGCCGAGGAAACAATTCCGAACGAATTGCCGCCAATCGGCCGGACTCGCTCCGACATCGCGACGGTATTGCTCGTGCCGTCCGTGCAATCGCGGATTCCATAGCACAGTCCCATTCCGAACAGCCCGCGGGACGGTACGGTAACTGGCGTCGATGAATTTCCCGGATCGCCCCCGCTGACGCCCGAGTCACCTCCGCAGAAGACGTAATTATTGAGTCCTCGCCGCGTCCCGGCCGGAGGAGCTCCGACGGAATCCGTCGGACAGTTGAGCCCCGGGACGACTGTGTTCCACTGGGAAATGTCGCTCCAAGGGGACTGATTGGGGATCAGGCCCATGATGGAATTGTACAGCGGCGCCTGATCGTAGTACGGCAGCAAGCTGACCGCGGCGCTCATCCGCTGACGGTGCCACCCGGTCGAACTGTTCGGAGCGCCGCTTCCCCCCTGCCGGGGCGGGAACACCAGAAATGTATCGTGGTAGTTGTGCAGCGCCAGTCCGAGTTGCTTCAGGTTGTTTCGGCACTGGGTCCGTCGGGCGGCTTCTCGCGCCTGCTGGACGGCCGGCAGCAGCAGCGCAATCAGGATGGCAATGATGGCAATGACCACCAACAGTTCGATGAGGGTGAACCCGCGTCGGATTCGTGAATTCGCTGACATGAGGCAATCTCCCAGAGGATTGGACAAGAACGTCCCCGAAGAACTCTCTTCCGAGACAGGAAAACATGACGAGGGGAAATGGTCGAAGAACGAGCGAAATTCAATCTTGCTTCCACACACACTATCAAATGGGATCGCCAAGTCCAACCGAAATTCCTCTGCACATCTCCGCAGTGACTGCACGTGCTTTGAGGGCCTTTAAAATCGAGACGCAAGTCCGCTCCAAAATTTCCGACTGGAGGCATGTGAAGTAGTTACTATTGCCGGTTCCAGTTTCGGAATGCTCGAACCGCCTGCTTTCCCGCTGAGCACTCTTGGCAATCCGCCCGAATTCGCCGTACCATCAATGGCAGTCGTGAGATGCGCTCTCCCGACACCCAGATTTCCGCTCAGGCGATGGAACCATGTCCAGCCTTCAGATCCCCTGCCCCCAGTGCGGCAGCGAACTCAAGCTCCGCGACCGCAGCCTCCTCGGCCGCAAGGGGAAATGCCCCAAGTGCGGACACGCCTTCGTTCTCGAAGAACCCGAAGAAGTGGAACTGGAGCTCGCTCCCGTCGAATCCGCGCCTGCCGTCGGAACCGCGGCACAATGGGTCCCCGATCAGCCGACGGCCTCGATTTCATCGCCGGCCCCCGCATTTCCGACCCTCGATCAGCCGCCGCTGATACCGGCCCTCGCAATCCCCGCCTCGGCGGCCGGCAGCAGCCTGGTCCGTAAGAAGAAGCACGGCAGCCCGGCCGGATGGATTTTGACCGCCGTCGTCCTCCTCGCGGCGGGTGGCGCGGGGGCGTACGTCTATTTGAATCCGAAGGCCGCGGTCACGAATGCCCCGGCCCCCCCGCCCGCGGAACCGGCGGCTCTTCCGGCAGCCCCCGCTGCGCCCGCGGCTGTCGCCGTTACGGCGAGCCCCACCCAGGGGGAACCGATCGATCTCAAGCTGATTCCCTTCGGAGCCCGGGTCGTCATTCACCTGCGACCGGCCGAGCTGTGGGTGGACAAAGGATGGCAGCAGGAATTTCGCCTCTCCCTCGGCCCGCTCGCCGACTATCTCCAGCAGCAACTGAAGGCGCTGACGGGCCGGGATCCGGAACTGATTGAAGAGGTTCTGTTCTGCCTCATTCCCAACGAGCGGGAAACCCCTCCCGATTTCTGCATGGTGGTCCACCTGAAGGAACCGGCCAGACGCAGCGATCTGATCGAGCAGTTCGGCGGCGAGCGGGTTGAGGACTTCGGCCCGCCGGTTTATGTGACGGGCGACCGCGCCTGGTTCATCCAGGATGAGAAGACGTTTGCGATGTGCCCGGCGAAAGTCGCCGGCGAAATGGTCGACGCGGCGGGACGCATGCATCCCGCCGCCGCGGGCATCGACGAACTGCTGCCGATGACCGACCACACCCGGCTGATCACGGTGGTCGGCGACGTCATGCAGGCCCGGCTCGACTCCCGGTTTCTGGCCCCGGGCAACCTGAATCCGCTGTTTGAGCGCGTCCTCGACTGGTTCGGGGACGACGTCGAAACGGTCGCGTGGAGCGTCCACCAGGCGGAAAACGTCTTTTACAGTCAGTTGCTCGCACGCAATCGCACCGTCATCCAGCCCCGCAAGCTGGAAACGATTCTCAAAGGTCGGCTCGACGAGTTGCCGCACGAACTTGTCACGCTGATCCGCTACATGCAGCCGCGCGAGGCCGGCCCGCGGACGGTCATCGGTCGCGTCCCGGCCATGACCAAGGTCGTGGCGCTGGCGACCCAGACGGACATCGGACCGCGACACGTTGAGCTGATTACATCGCTGCCCGCCAAGGCGGGTCCTAACCTCGCGCTGGGGACGCTGCTGGCCTGGGACGAATCGACCCGCACCGACTTCAGCCGGACGATGTCGGCTCCCCCGGCGTTTGTCGAAAAGAAGCTCCCCGACAAAGTCGCCGACCGGCTGAAGCTCAAAATGGACTTCGACTACCGCCGGTCGCCGCTGCAGGATGCGATCGCCTTCATCGCCGACGAGATCAAGGTGGAGTTCCGCATCGACGGCGACGCGTTGAAGGCTGCCGGGTATACGCAGAACATGCCTGCCACGTTCAAAATGGATCAGGCGACCCCGATGGCCGCGATTCTGGAGATTGCAAAGCAGAACGACGCGCCGCTGATCTGCATTGTCGTCGATGAAGAACAGAAGCAGGTGACTCTGACGACACGGACGTTCGCCGCCGACAAGGGACTCAAGGAATTCCCGCTGGAACCGTAACTCCCGCGGCATCACGCCAGGCTCGCTCGCCATGACCATCCCGACATTTCCCTGTCCCGCCTGCCATGCGGTGCTCCGCGTGCGGGATCGGTCGTGGGTCGGGCGCGAAATCGACTGCCCGGAATGCAAAACCCGACTGGCGGTCCTTGGCCTTTCCTCACAGGGCTGGGATGTCCGCCTTGCAGCCGACCTGCACGTGAAAACGCCGACAGCGGCGATGACTCCCGCCGTCGTCCTCGCCCCCCTCGCCAGCTCGCGGCAATCCTTGAGACGGGGACTGGGTTGGATCGGTGATCGCCCGATCGTTGTCGCCTGGCTCTCGGCGCTTCTCGTCGCCGGGGTCGCCGTGACGGTCGTCGTCCTGCAGAGCCGCCCGACGGTCGTCGCCGTCGCCCCCCCGCTCGCCGGGCCGCAGGCTCCCAAAATCGCGCCCGAGCCCGATCAACCTGTGGTTTCCGAGTTCGCGGAACCCGCGGCCGCCGGGCGGCTGCGACATTTACTGTCCCGTGTCACGAGCTACGTCGATCAGACCGGCAGTTATCCTCTGGCGACGCGCAAGACCGACAATCGACCGCCGCAAGCAGGATTCAGTTGGCTGGCGCAGCTTGAGCTTCAGCAATCCCCCCGGATCGCCGCCCCGCACCCATCAACCGAATGGTCGGATCCCGCCAACGATCCGTTTGTCCGTCGGCAGATCCCCGACTTTCTCAATCCCGATGTGAGCGAAGTGGTCGATGGCGATCGCCGGCCCGTAACGCACTTCGTCGGCATGACCGGCATCGGCCCCGATGCCGCCGAACTGCCGCTGGTCGATCCGCGGGCCGGCATGTTCGGCTACGACCGGCGCGTGACGCAGGATGATCTCGTCGATGGCGCCGCGAATACCTGGATGGTGGCCGGCGCCACCCGGCAGCTCGGTTCGTGGGCCGCCGCCGGAAATGCGACGCTCCGCAGCCTGACCCAGGAACCCTACGTCAACGGCCCCGACGGACTCGGGACCGGCCAGGCCGAGTCGATGCTGATTCTGCTCGCCGACGGCAGCGTCAAAACCGTCTCCCGCAACATGGAACCCGGACTGCTCCGGCGGATGGCGGCGATCGGCGACGGCCTGCCGCTCGATCTCGCGGTCCCTGGCGAACCCGGCGATCGGAAACGGCTGACGCACGATCTCCAATGGGCGATCGCTTACGCCGGCAACCCCGAGTCCCCCCCCGCCGACGCGCTGACGCCTTCCCGGCAGATGATTCAGCCCGTCAAAGTCTTCGACCTCCAGGCGGCTCTCGCTCAGCCCTTGCTGCAGTTCGAGCAGGCGCAGCCGGTCGCTGCCCGCGAACTCGTCTTCCTGCTCGAAGAGCTGGTCGGCGCTCCCATCCGCGGCGTCGACGACCCGGACATCGCCCCGCTGCTCGACAAACTCCTCGCGATCTCGCTGACCGAAGTGACCGTCGGCGATCTTCTCGCCCAAGTGCTGCAGGAAGCCGGCGTGCGCTATGAAGTCGAAGCCGAGGGTCTACGGCTCAAGATTGCGAATCCAACCGATTCGGTCGGTAAACCCTAGACTCGTGCAGCAATTCAAGCAGATGAGATCTTATATCGGGGTGGCCGGGGTCGGCAGCTTTAGGCCGCCCCCAGCAAAATCGCGAAATACCGGGGGCTCGAAGACTCGACCCCGGCCACCCCACAGTATGCTCTCGCGGTTCAGCGGCACTGCAAGAGAGCCGGCCGACGGGACTCGATCTCCGGGCGCGTGTTCGGATTTCGAGTTTCGGAGTTCGTGCTGCTCCCTCCAGGAAGAGACGACGTGGAACTCGACGATACGATCTGTTACTGCTTCCACATTTCGAAGCGGAAGATCGTCAATTTTATCCGCGTGCATAAGCCGCGCGTGGCCAGCCAGCTCAGCGAATGCGGCGGCGCGGGAACCGGCTGCGGCTGGTGCGTCGCCTATCTGAAGCGCTATTTTGCCGAGTCCCAGGCCGGGATCGCTCCCGACGCCGCTGGCCTGACTCCCGCCGAGTACGCCAGGCAGCGTGCCGCCTACATCAAAGCCGGCAAAGGGAAACCTGCCCCCGGCGCAATCCCGCTGCCGGATGAAGATTAGCCCGAATCATTCACGCCGTTCCAATACAAATCCCACCCGCGGGAAACGATTCCATCCGCGGACGAGGACGTCCACCGTACGCAGGGCGACTTCCGCAGGACGGACGTCCTCGTCCGTCCGTAACTTTTCTTCTCATTCCCAGGCGGGGCCTGGGAATGAGAAGACGTCCCCGTTTACCTGACCATCGAGCGTCTTGTCAGGCGACTTCTTCATACCAGACTGAAATCAGCCACAGGGACAGCCCCATGTCGCCGCTCGCGGATTGTCGGACGTCAACGATCTTGATCTTGGGGTTCTGCGACAACCAGACGTTGATCTCGTCCTCCAGCTCCTGCGCGTTTCCAAACGACTGAAGTTTGTCCACCCCGCCCTTGGGATTCAAAGAATGCTCAGGACGGTTCTTCCAGAACAATTTGACTCGCATGGCGGATTTCCTCGGACTCCAAACTTCGGCCGCCTGGCAGGGTTTTGACCGCCGAAGTGCAAGAGAGGTTCATTGCACATCTCGTTCCCAGACTCCGCCTGGGAATGCCTCTTTGGACGCTCTGCGTTCTCTTCATCGCTCGTTCACTCGCAGCAGACGAGGCGGAGCCTCGGAAGAGGGCGTTCCCAGGCTCCGCCTGGGAACGAGGAAAGTCCTTAGCTCACAACCTCCCGCACCACCTTCCCATGCACATCGGTCAGCCGGTAATCCCGGCCCTGGAACCGGTAGACCAGCTTCGTGTGATCGAAGCCCAACTGGTTCAGAATCGTCGCCTGCAGGTCGTGAATGTGGACCTTGTTCTCCGCCACCGAGAACCCGAGATCGTCCGAAGCTCCGTGCGTATAGCCTCCCTTGATCCCGCCCCCCGCCATCCACATCGAGTACACGTCAGGGTAATGGTCCCGACCCAGAATGTTCCCCCCCGCGGTCCGGCCTTCCCGGAACGGCGTCCGCCCGAATTCGCCGCCGCAGATAATCAGCGTCTCGTCCAGCAGCCCCCGCTGCTTCAGATCCTTGATCAGGGCCGCGACCGGCTTGTCCATCGTCGCGCACTTGCGGGTCAGGCCGTCCCGGATGTCCTCGTTGGGGCCGGTTCCGTGGAAGTCCCAGCCCCAGTCGAAGAGCTGCACGTACCGCACCCCCTGTTCCACCAGCCGGCGGGCCAGCAGGCAGTTGTTCGCAAAACTTGCTCCGCCCGGCTGCGCTCCGTAGGCCTCCAGCGTCTCGGTCGACTCCTTCGTGATGTCCATCACCTCGGGAACCGACATCTGCATCCGGTACGCCAGCTCGTACTGCGCAATCCGGGTCAGCGTCTCGGGATGCCCCAGCTCTTCCGCCTGCAATTGGTTCAGATCCCGCAGCGCATCCAGACTCTTCCGCCGGAGGTCCCGATCCATCCCCGCCGGGTCCGACGCATACAGCACCGGATCCCCCTTCGACCGGCACTGCACCCCCTGGTAGACCGACGGCAGAAACCCGCTCCCGAACGAGTTCTTGCCGCCGTTCGGCTGCACGCCGCTGGAAATCAGCACCACGAATCCCGGAAGATTTTCGTTCTCCGAACCCAGGCCATACGTCGCCCAGGCTCCCAGCGAAGGCCGGCCCGAACGGGGCGAACCCGTATACAGCAGCAGCTCCGCCGGCGCATGGTTGAACTGGTCCGTCGTCATCGAACGGATCACGCACATCTCGTCAGCGACCGTCTGCAGGTGCGGAATCGCGTCCGACAGCCAGACGCCCCCTTGACCGCATTGCGTAAACGTCCGCGGCGTCCCCAGCAGCTTCGGCGTCCCCGAAGTGAACGCGAACCGCTTCCCCTTCAGAAACTGCTCCGGACACTCCTCGCCGTTGTGCTTCACCAGCTCCGGCTTGTAGTCGTATAGATCCAGGTGGGGCGGCGAACCGGTCAGGTGCAGATAAATCACCCGCTTGGCCTTCGCCGGCAACGGCGGATCCTTCGGCGCCAGCGGGTTGATGACCCCGCCAGTCTCGCCGCGGACGGCCGTCTCGCCCCCCAGGGTCGCCAGAGCCAGCGCCCCCAGCCCCATCGAAGAGCGCTGCAGGAAGTGCCGACGAGTCCCGAGCTGCAAGTGTTCGAGGCAGGGATGCATGGGAGAAACTCTGTTATTGGTTATTGGTGGTTTGTCAGTTGTCCGTGGTCAGTTGTCTGTCGCGGGAGCCGACAGTTGTCCGGCAGGCCGAGTCTTCGAGGCCCGTACGATGGACGTCCTCGTCCGTCGGTCTTGTGAGACGCTGAGAAGAGGTCGACGGACGAGGACGTCCATCGTACGAAACTGTGGTCCGAAGCTTTCCTCTCTTTCGACATTCCGCCTTCGACATTCGACATTCGACATTTCTTCTCTCACCGCTTCATCAGCATCTCATCCAGATTCAGCAGCACGTTCCCCACTACCGACCACGCCGCCAGGTCGACCACATCCACTCCCGCCGGGGACGGGCCGAGCGGCTCGGTCGCCATCTTCATCGCCAGGTCCGGATGGTCCCGGAACCCGGCCGCGGTCTCGTCGTGCAATCGAACCAGCCGTGCCAGCTCTGCGGGATGCGGCTCCCGCGACGTGCAACGCCGGAAGGCGAATCGCATTCGCTCTTCCGTCGTCGCCCCCCCCTCAGCGAGCGCCAGCCGGGCCAGTGCCTGAGAGGCTTCGATATAAACCGGGTCGTTGAGAGTCACCAGCGCCTGCAGCGGCGTATTCGTCCGGACCCGACGGAGCGTGCACGTCTCGCGGTTTGGAGCGTCGAACGTCGCCATCGAAGGATACGGACTCGACCGCCGCCATGTCGTATAGAGCCCCCGCCGGTACTTGTCTTCCCCGCCGCTCGTCTGCCAGTCGATCCCGCTCCCGAACGCCGCAGACAGTCCCAGCGATGGCTGAGGCGGCTTCACGGGCGGGCCATACAATTTGTGGCTCAGCAGCCCGCTGACGGCGAGCGCCTGGTCGCGAATCATCTCGGCCGACATGCGGAACCGCGGGCCGCGCGCCAGCAGCCGGTTGTCGGGATCGAGTTGCACGAGTTCGGGCGTCACCCGGGACGACTGCCGATACGCCGCAGAGGTCACGATCTGTTTTACGAACGCCTTCAAATCCCAGTGCATCGCATGCAGTTCGGTGGCCAGCCAGTCGAGCAATTCGGGATGGGACGGCTGATCTCCCTGTGAGCCGAACTCCTCGCTCGTCGCCACGATCCCTGTCCCGAAGATCGACTCCCAGTACCGGTTGGCGATCACCCGGGCCGTGAGCGGGTTCTGCTCGGTCACCAGCCACTTCGCCAGCGCCAGCCGGTTGAGCGGTTCGCCCGCAGGTGGCGACGGAAAGACCGCCGGCGTCCCCTCAGATACTTCCTGCCCCAGATCCATGAAGTTGCCGCGGTGCTGCAGCTTCGTGACGCGGTGCTTGTCCGCCGGCAGATCCCGCATGATCGGCACCGTGACCGGCGGCATGTCGTTGAGCGACTTCTGCAACTCCGCCACCCGCGACCGTTGCGTCGCCAGCGCCGGCGTCACCGCCAGGAATTGTTTCGTGATCGCCGCCCGCTCCTCGGCCGTCCGGTCGGCCTCCGACCTCGCCGTGATCGCGTGCAGGACGGCCGCCGGCGTGGCCGCCCGTTCGCCGGCCCGTTCGTCATCGGTCACCGACAGCCGGAACGAACCCAGCAGATGCCCCGCATGCTTCGACTGCTGCTCCAGCGTCACCTGCAGGGTCGCTCCCGCCGGGACGGACACCGGAGTCGATGTCAGCAGGGTCAGAACATGCGGAGCGTCGATTGCCCCGCCGACGGCCCAGCCCTTCTCAGCCGGCTTGTCGTTCTTCAGCACTTCCTGGGCATTGAAGCCCGGCTGCATGTAGTCCGCGATGGCCGACGTAAAGGCCACTTCGCGCACGCCGCTGACCGACAACGCCTGTTGCGGATTCGGGATCTCGTCGACCATCTGCTGCCAGATCGTCTCCCGCGCCGCATTCAGCACGGAGACTTTGAATCCTTTGATCCGACTCTCCGTGTCGCCATCGGTCCGGTTCCAGATCACAATCCGCTCCAGCGGCTGATCAGCCTTCAGATCGACTTCCCACCATGGATCATCCGTAATCGCGCAGTGCGTGACCGAGTTCTTCGCGTAATCTCCGTCCGTGTTCCCGTCGATGCCCCGCCCGGCGTCGCCACCAAAGTCGGTCGAACTCTGCGACGCCTGCCCCTTCAGGGCCAGGTTTTCGTCACCGCGGAACGCCTGAACTTCCGCCAGGTGCAGAATCCGCTGTTTGCCCGGCAGCTCGACACGCACGTAACGCCCGATTGCGGCGGTTCCGCCCGGCGGAACCAGGTTCACTTTCACGCCCGTCAACACAAAGTTTCCGCCGGCCAGCCCCGAATTGCTCGCCGTTTCCAGCTTCAGCGCCCGCAGCGTCCCTTCGAGCGCCGGCAGCTCCAGTCGATAGACGTCCGTGTCCGCCTTCTCGGACGCAGACACCACAGCATCGCTGTTGATCTCGATCGGCTTCCCGGATTCCCGCTTCGCCTGGGAAGGAATCAGCCCGATCCAGGTGAATTCCGCCGACAGTCGCTCCATCCACTTCTGCTGCTCGATTGCCAGCTCCGGCGTCAACGTCTGCAGCGTCTGCTGCAGCCCGGCGATCTCAGCCTCCCACGCCTGCCGCTGCTGCTGCTGCTCGGGCGTAAAGATCGACAGCAGCGGGCTCTCGTCGCGCCGGTCCGCGTCCTCCGAATGGTTGAAGAACGCGAACAGCTTGAAGAACTCCTCCTGCGACAGCGGGTCGTACTTGTGACTGTGGCACTGGGCGCAGGCGATCGTCGTTCCCATCCAGACCGCCATCGTCGTGTTGACGCGATCGACGATCGCGACGTTGCGGAACTCCTCATCGTTCGTCCCACCCTCGCTGTTGGTCAGCGTGTTGCGATGGAACGCCGTGGCGATGAGCTGGTCGTTCGTCGGGCTCGGCAGCAGGTCGCCCGCGATCTGCTCGACCGTGAACTGGTCGAACGGCTTGTTCTCGTTGAACGCCTTGATGACGTAGTCGCGATACAGCCAGATCGTCCGCGGCGGGTCATCGGCATACCCCGCCGAGTCCGCATACCGGGCCAGATCCAGCCACTGATGCGCCCAGTGCTCGCCATACGCAGGCTTCTCCAGCAGCCGGTCGACCAGTTTTTCGTAGGCGTTTTGACTCTCGTCCTGCAGGAAGGCGTCGACCTCGGCAATCGTGGGCGGCAGCCCCGTCAGATCCAGCGACACCCGGCGGATCAGCGTCGCTTTGTCCGCCTCCGGCATCGGCTGCAGCCCCTCGCGTTCCAGCCGGGCCAGCAGAAAGCGGTCGATGTCATTCCGCGGCCACTTGGCGTTCTTCACTGCAGGAATCGCCGGCCGGACCGGCGCGGCGTACGACCAGTGAGTCGCGTAGGCTCCCCCTTCACGGACCCAGCGCTCCAGCAATTCCTTTTCCCGCTCGGTCAGCTTCTTCCCGGTTGCCGCCGGCGGCATCACCTCGTCCGGATCGCGCGACAGCACCCGGGCCACCAGTGCGCTCTGTTCCGGATGCCGCGGCACGATGGCGAAAGAGCCCCCCTGGTCGGCGGTCGCCCCTTCGGCCGTATCCAGCCGCAATCCGTCCGTTCCTCCTTTGCGCTCGGCGGCGTCCGGGCCGTGGCACTGGAAGCAGTTGTTCGACAGGATCGGCTTGATGTCGCGGTTGTAGTCCAGTGGGTCAGCGGCGAACGCTCTACCGGAAGAACTCAACAAGACGACTGCAAGCATTCCGACCAGGCGCAGCATGACGGCGAATCCCCGAGGCGCGGACGTGACGACGTGCGATCGACCGCCGGTTTCCCGACGAAAATCGCAACAATCCATTTTGATGCGTCACCGGGGGGCCGTAAAGGCCGCGGGCGTGAGAAGACGGGGCACTGTCCGAGTTCACCCTGCAGCTTATGCAGGGTGAATTTGGAAAGGGCCTTGAGGCGGCGTTCACCCGACCTTGCTGATTGCCGAGCGGATGTGGTTCAATCTTTGGAGAGAGTCGTCGGATTCCGCCGACGGCGCTCGACTTCTTTTCCGTCCAATTCCCGGGGCATTCGTCGATGAGTGGTTCTCCAGCTCCTGTCGCGTCGAAGTTCAGCACGATCCGTCTCGGTTCGACCGCCAACAACGACCTGCCGGTCAACAAGCTTTTCCGGGCATTGATTGAGAACAACGGCTCCGACTTGCACCTGCAGGTGGGAAAGCCGGCGATTCTGCGTGCGCGGGGCGACCTCAAAGCTCTGAACATGCCTCCGATCACCGAAGAGCAGATGAAAGAGCTCTGCCTGCCGATGCTGGACGAACGCAACAAGGAGATTTTCTTCACGACGGGGGGGGCGGACTATGCGCACGTCGTGGAGCACAAGGGCGAAACGTGGCGTTTCCGCGTGAACATGTTCATCCAGACCGGCAAGATGGGCATGGTGAGCCGAAAGGTCGAACGGTCGATTCCCAACTTCGAGGGACTTTACCTTCCCCCGATCATGCAGGATTTGTGCATTTACGATCAGGGGATGGTGCTGCTGGCGGGCGTAACCGGATCGGGCAAGTCGACGACGATCGCGTCGATGCTCGACTGGATCAACCACAACTACGGCAAGCACATTCTGACGATTGAAGATCCGGTCGAATTCGTCTACACGCCCGACAAGTCTCTGATCAACCAGCGCGAGATCGGGCCCGACGTGAGCGACTTCCACACGGCGATGAAGCACGCCGTGCGTCAGGACCCCGACATCATGCTCGTGGGCGAAATGCGCGACCGGGAGACGTTCGAAACGGCCATGCACGCCGCCGAAACGGGGCACCTCGTGTATGGAACGATTCACGCTTCGAGCGCGCCATCGACGATCGGACGTATTCTCGACCTCTTCCCGCAGAGCATGCACAACGCCCTGCGGTCGTCGATGGGCTTCAACATGAAGGCCATCGTGGCCCAGAAGCTGCTGAAGACGATCGTCGACAAGCCGAAACGCGTGCCGATCTGCGAAATCATGCTCTTTACCGGCATCGTCAAAAAGCTGATTCTGGAGCACGAAGACGAGAAGCTGCCGGCGGCGATGCGGATCGGCAAGGCGGACGGCATGCAGCAGTTTAACGACAGCCTGCACCACTTCCTCAAGCTGGAATACATCAGCCGGGCCGACGCGTTTGAAATCTCGCCCAACGCGGAAGAGCTGAAGATGATGCTCAAGGGGATCGACGTGAAGAGTTCGGGGATTCTGTAGGGCAGCCGTGTGGGATCGCAAGAACCGGATCGTCAGAAGATGGTGGGCGGGAGCCTACCCTACTGGCTCAGCTCTTCGACGCAAGCCTCCCACAGTTCATCCACCGTCTTGCCGGTTGCCGTCTGGAAGTCCTCCAGCCGGAACTCCCGGTCCTGCATGTGGCGGTGGAGCGTGTCGACGGTTCCCGGATGCTTTTCCTCGATCCAGACGAGGAAGCGGGCGGTGACGCCGTAGCTGTTGGTGTAGCTCTGCCGGGATGACAGTCGATCGGGGAAATTCCAGCCGGGTTGCTTCTCCGGTCCATACTGCTTGCGAGCGTAGTCGGCGATCCCTTCGGTGAGCCAGCCGGGATTGGAATCCGGATAGGCCTGGACGGCGTGGGTCAATTCGTGCGTCAGCAGGCCGATGTCGTCCGGGTGGGCTTTGAGCCATTTGATGCTGACCGTGACGCGATCGCCGCTGCAATGGGCGGGGATGTCGAGTTTCGGATCGAAGGTCAGCCGGATCTTGCGCGGAGCCTTCCGGGTCGGGTGCTCGAACCGTGTGAGCAGCTTCGGGTAGCACTCGTAGTACAGCGTGGTCAAGCGGCCGGCGATCGGAGCGAACTCGGCGTCGACCGGGCCTTCGAGGATCAGTGTCAATTTCGGCTCGGTCTTGACGGGAGCCGAGGCGTCGGCCGGCGGTTCGTCGCTGCAGGCCGCGGCGCTGATCGCCCCGACGAGGAGCAAGCGGAGCAGCGCTTGACCCGTGAAACGGAGTGTGCGCAGCGAGATTGGCGTGGAGTTCTCCGACTGTCCGGTGTCGCGCATCGGCCGGCCTCGTCAACAGCCTGGAATCTGGCAGAATTATGCGTGCGTCGTCAGTACGCCGGCCGAGTCTACAGCAGGACTCAGCCCTGGGGAGTGCGTGCTATCGGGATTGCGGAAGGACATCCCGAATCGCTGTTCCGGCGCGCGGCTCATGCGCGGAGTAATCTTCGCCGAGCAAGGCGGCGAGAGTCGCTGCGACCTGGCTTTGAGTGACCGGCTCGCACTCTTTGCGTTCTCCCAGCGGCGGCGTGTCGGGGCCGAGAAACGCCATCCACATCTCCTCGGCGCCCTCGATTGTTTTACCGTGGTTGCGCCAGTTGACCGGGCCGGTTCCGCGTCCGTGATCGGTGGTCAGGATGAACGTTGTCCGATCCCGGTATTCGTCCATCGACTGCATCTGTTCCCAGAGCCGCTGAATGTAGCGGTCGACGGCATTGGCCGAGTGGAGCAGATTGTCGTAGCGTCCAGCGTGTCCCCAGGCGTCCGTCTCCAGGAACCCCACGAAAAGGACGCGGGGTTTGTGTCGCAGCAGATGCTCGCGGGCCGCCTGATAGAGCATGGAATCGATGACCTCGGCCGCGTTCGGACGGGTCGTATCGGTGATCAGTTCGTTCAACAGCATTTGACGAGGGTTTGGATCGAGTTCCGGGACCGATTCCCAGCCGCCCATTACGGGAAACCCACATCGCTCGCGGTTGATGATGAATGGCGTGACGTCCCAGGCACTGAAGGCGGCGACTTTGCCGTCATAGGCGGGTTTGCGATGCAGCCACTCCAGGACGGTGAAGTTCTCGTTCGGTTTCTTGGCGTTGCTGTCGATCCGGGGGTCGGCAAACCCGGTCAGAATCTCGTTGTAACCCGGATACGAAAACTTCATTGTGTTCGTGATCTGGGAAGAACTTCCCCGCAGCCGGTTGCCGTAAATCTGCCCCTCGCCGCCGAATTTACTCCACAGAAACGGCATGAGCGCAGCCCGTCGTTCCTCCGGGGTTTCGCGCCAGTAGGCTTCCTCCAGCGCCTTCGCATCGGCCACGCCGCCGTGTTCTTTGCTGATCAGCTCTTTCTCCGCGCCGGTGAAGACTTCCTGCCAGCGCAAGCCATCGGTCGTGATCAGGACGATGTTGCGAGTCTTCAGGTCTTCCGCCCGCGTCGCCGCAGCAAGTCCGAACAGCAGCAGAATGCCCATGACCGCCGGACGATAGAGGCGCTGATCCATGTTGATTCTCCAGAATGACGTGATCCCCATCCTCGCGGTTTCTCGCGGGCATGGTTGCAAGCGGCAATGTCCGATTCCTCGCGTCTCGCGACACGATATCGGACACGCAGAGCGAGGCACCAGCCCGGTCAGGCGAGGATCTCGCTGAGAACTCGGCCGCGGCTGAGGGGCAGCGGACGTCCGAAGGGATCGTGGTACTCGGTTCCGGGAGGCAGTCCCAGACACTGAAAGATTGTGGCGGTGATGTCTTCGGGTCGTACGAGCCCGGACTTGGGAAAGGCGCCGATTTCGTCGGATTCGCCGTGAACGACGCCGCCACGGATGCCCCCGCCGGCAAGAGCGACGGAGAAGACCGAGCCCCAGTGATCGCGGCCGCCGCGGGCGTTCATACGGGGCGTCCGGCCGAATTCGGTCAGACAGACGACCAGCGTTTCATCGAGAATGCCGCGCTGCGACAGGTCGTCGAGCAACGCCGAGAACGCCTGGTCCATCGGGGGACAGAGGACATTCTTCAGTCGGTTGGCTTCGCCGGCGTGGGAATCCCAGCAGGGGGCGTCGGAGGGCTCGTCGGGGCCGCGATACCAGTTGACCTGGACCAGGCGGACGCCGGCCTCGATAAGCCGGCGAGCCAGCAACGTGCTCTGGCCGAACTCGCTCATTCCGTATTGCTCGCGGACCTGGGGCGTCTCCAGATCGAGGCGGAATGCGCTGCGGGAACGTTGCGTCGCCAGCAGATTGAAGGCCCGGCCGGACAATTCGCTGTAGCGTGCGGCGAGGCCGGCCCGTTCGACCTGCTCGAACCGCTGGTTGACACTTTCCAGGAGCGAGCCCCGGCGGAGCAGGCGGTCGGAGGTGATTTCGACCGGGAGGCTGAATTCGGGAATCCGGAAATCCGGGTCAGCCGGTCGGCAGCGGAAGAGCCAGGGATCGGCCGAAGGCCCCAGGAAACCGCCGTCCTGTCCGGGCCAGACCGAGTTGTCCGTATTGAAGATGTGGCACGGCAGGCGGACGCAGCCGGGGAGATCGCCGCGCGGCGGAGCGGCCTGCTGAACGAGCGTGCCGAGAAACGGCCAGTCGTTCGGAGCGCCGGGGTTGGCGTTTTCCGCATTCATGGGAACGTGCGGATGCCCCGTGAGCATGTAGTAGCCGCTGGACGAATGGGCGTTGTCGGTCGTCGAAACGGCCCGCAGAACGGCCAGGTGGTCGGCGCGTTGGGCCAGCCCCGGCAGCAGCTCGCTGTAATATGTGCCGGGGACGGCGGCTGCAATCGGGGAGAAGATGCCGCGGATTTCCGGCGGGGCTTCGGGCTTGGGGTCGAAGGTCGAATGCTGTGGGGAGCCCCCCATCAGGAAGAGGACGATGCAGGACTTTGCGGAGCGGGGAGCCGACTCGGTGGTTTTGGCGAGGGCTTCCCGGGCCAGCAGTTGCGGCAGCGACAGCCCGAGTGCGCCGAGACCGCCAGCCTGGAGCACGTCCCGGCGAGTGAGGCCGTCGCACAGTCGGGGGCCGCGGTCGCGGAGAGTCAGCATAGGAACGACGCCCGGTCTCGTAAGCGAATTTTGATGCGTTACTGAAGTCTAGCGGACGAATGGGGGTGGGAAAAGGGGAATGCCAAAGGGCCGGCGGAAACAGGTTCCGCCGGCCCATAAAAGTGTTGGCTGGTCTGTCGGTTCCGATCGTCTTAGCGTCCGAAGAACATCTGGCGGAGGCGTTCGTTCTTGCGGCGCTCCATTTCCATGAGCCGTTGGAAGAAGCCCTGGGACTGGACTTCCTGCGGCTGCACGGCGGCCTGCTGCGGGCTGTACTGCGGTGCAACGGGCTGTTGCTGAGAGGTGGCCTGGCGGCTCGCTCGCGCCCGGAGGCCGGCTTCGCACAGGGTCGTGCTGGCCAGCACGACGGTTGCTGTCAGGGCAAGAGTCACATGCTTCATGTCGTTTGCTCCATTTCGAGTCAGGAAACTGCGGGACTGCAGGGGACAAGTCCCGGGTGTGTGAGGAAAGTCTACCCGCTGCCAACTGACTCGCCGCGACAATCTGTGGCTGTTCCCCGAAAACGTGGCCGGCACACTGCGGCCTCTACGCGACGCGCCGAAGTTGTGCGGCCTGCGGTCGGATCGAGATTGATTCAAGCTGGGCGATTTCAGCCCTGAGGGGAGGGCCATGATCGGCGATCACGAAGTGCGCCGCGGGGCGAAGAGTTTTCGCAGCCGATACGGTCGGCAGCTCGGAACGATTCCGCAGACTCAGCCAGCGGGCCGCAACCGAGCCAGACGTTCTGTCAGGCGCGGTATGAGCCGCGTGGTCGCTGCGGCACTTGCGACAATCGGGAGAAATCGCCGGGGCCGAGTCTGTCGGGATCCAGACCATTTTGCGCGAACGTGACGCTCCCGTCCCGCCGGCCGATCGGTTATAGTCGTTCGGTTGCGCGCTCGTGCGAGTGCATCCCTGGTTGGCTTCTTGCAGAAAGCGTTTTCCGTGTCAGTGACTGCCGTCGTCGGGCTCCAGTGGGGTGATGAAGCCAAGGGCAAGATTGTCGACCTTCTTACGGACGAGCACCAGATTGCCGTCCGCTATCAGGGAGGGAACAACGCCGGCCACACCGTCAAGTTCGAGGGGCAGACCTACAAACTGTCGCTGCTGCCGACCGGCATTCTCCGGCCGGGCGTGACCGCCGTGATCGGCAACGGCGTGGTGGTCAATCCGGAAGCGCTGCTCAAGGAGATGCAGGGGCTGACCGATCGGGGCCTGCCGGTTTCCGGGGACAACCTGCTGGTCAGCGACCGGGCGCACGTCATTCTGCCCTATCACATGGCCGAAGAGGCTGTGCTGGAGAAGAGCCGGAAGGGCGAGGCGATCGGCACGACGATGCGCGGGATCGGGACCTGCTACAGGGACAAGGCGGGGCGGACGCACGCGATCCGCGTTGGCGACCTGTACCGGCGGGAGACGCTCAAGTCCCGGCTGGCGGAAATCGTCTCCCAGAAGAACACCGTGATTCAGGCGTTTGATCCGTCGGCGACGCCGCTGAATTCCGACGAGATCTACGCCAATGCGATCGCCGCGGCGGACAGGCTCCGTCCGCACGTCGTCGACACGACCGCCTGGCTGCACAAAGCGCTGGCGGCGAACAAGAACATTCTGTTCGAAGGAGCTCAGGGGAGCCTGCTGGATATCGATCACGGCACGTTCCCGTACGTGACATCTTCGAACAGCTCTGCCGCCGGGATTCACTCCGGCAGCGGCGTCCCCGAGCGGGCGATCGGCCGGATGATCGGCGTCGTGAAGGCGTATACGACGCGCGTCGGCGGCGGTCCCTTCCCGACCGAACTGGACGACCCCATCGGCCAGCACATTCGCGACGTCGGCCACGAATACGGCACGGTGACCGGCCGGCCGCGACGCTGCGGCTGGTTCGATGCGGTCGCGTGCGGCTACGGGGCACGGATCAGCGGCGTCGACCAGATTTCGGTCATGCTGCTGGATGTGCTCGCGCAGCTCGACGAGCTGAAGATCTGCGAGGCCTACGAGATCCGGGGCGAACGGACGACCGATTTTCCCAGCCACGTGGACGATCTGGAGGCCGCGAAGCCCGTTTATCGGACGGTCCCCGGCTGGAAGCAGGACATTACCGGCGCCCGCAAGCTGTCGGACCTGCCGACCGGGGCTCGCCAGTATGTCGATACGGTTTCCGAACTGATCGGCAAGCCGGTGGCTTTCATCTCAATCGGCCCGGATCGCGAACAGACGATTGTGCTGTAGGTGCGTTGATGGTTGATCGTTGATGGAAAGACGGGAGGAAGACTTCCGGTTATCTGACGATCAACGATGCCCCCCTTACTCCGCGGCTCCCGCGAGCTTGATGCGGCCGATGCGGGCCAGGCGGTGATGGTGGACCGGGTGCGGGGCCGTGCGGAGCGAGACCGGGAGCCAGCAGGGGCGGGGGAGTTTTTCGTCGGTCGGCTCGACGATCGGCGGGAGCTTGAGTCCGGCGGGGATCGCCTGGTAGCGTTCGATGTCGACCGGGTGAAAGTAGAGCCGTTTTGAGGCGACCAGATCCTTGATCAGCTCGCACAGGTCCTGGCTCATACCGGTCCAGAGGACGGTATTCGGGTTGCTGCGAAGGGCCAGGCCGAAATCGGCGGCGACGGGCATGTAGGGCTCCAGCGCCCGCTGCAGTTCGGGCAGCAGAGTTTCTCCGTTGCTGCGAACGAACTCGACAAGAGCCCCTTTGAGCTGACCGTGGACGGCGAGCTGGGCCCAGGGGGGCAGATCCTTCGGCGCGACGGCTTCTTCGTCGTCGCCGAAGATCCGCTTTTCTTCGTCAAGCATTTCGGTGACGCGGCTGTCTGAGGTCGCCCGACGGCAACGGGCTTCCGCCCACTGCCGCAGCTCGAAGACCTTTTCTTCCATCGTGACCGACAGGGGCACGGTGCTGCGTCGCGCGCGTTCGAGGTCTTCCTGGGCGACCACGCGGCCGTGGCCGAAGGCTTCGATGAGGGCGGTCACGACGATCTGTTCCAGTTCGGCGCCGCTGAAGCCTTCCGTCTGCTGGGCGAGGGCGGGCAGGTCGAACAGATCCGGCTTCCAACCCCGCTTGCTGAGGTGAATCTCCAGGATGTTGCGGCGTTCGTGATAGTTCGGCAGGTCGATGAAGAAGAGCTCGTCGAACCGGCCGCGCCGGAGGAGTTCGGGGGGAAGCTGGTGGACCGAGTTGGCCGTGGCGACGACGAACACCGGCTTGCTGATCTCGCTCATCCAGGTCAGGAAGCCGCCAATGAGCCGGGACATGGTGGCGTCGGCGCTCTGGTCCCCTTCGAGCCCTGCAAAGCCCTTTTCGAGTTCGTCGAGCCAGAGGACGATGGGAGCGATCGATTCGACGAGCGCCAGCACCTGGCGCAGGTTACGTTCGGACTCGCCCCGGCCGCTGCTGAGCAGATTGGCGATGTCGAGCCGGATCAGGGGAAAACTCAACAACCGGGCCGTGGCGCGAGCGGTGAGGCTTTTGCCGCAGCCCTGGACGCCGAGGAGCATGACGCCTTTGGGGAGGGGGATTCCTTGTTCTCGGGCGCGAGGGGAATAGGCTTCGGACCTGCGTCGGAGCCAGTCTTTGAGCTGATCGAGGCCGCCGACGTCGGCGACTCCTTCGTCGAGATCGTAGAAGTCGAGCAGATCCGACCCCGAAGCGAGCGCCCGCTTCTCGGCGATGAGCGTGGTGAAGACTTCCTCGTCAAGCACGGCTTTGCCCATCAGCGCCCGCCGCCAGGCCTTCCCCGCCTCGGCCACGGTCAGGCCCATCGCGGCCTTCAGAAGGCGATCTTCGTCGTCGGCTGACAGAAACAGCGGCGTTTCGACATCTTCGCCGAGCTGTGTGACGACGTCGTCGAGTTCGGCCTTCAGGTCTTCGTAGTCCGGCATCGGGAGGTCGATGCGGACGGACGCCTTTTCCAGGTCGGGGGGAACTGCGGCGACGGGGCTCATCAGCAGCAACGTCTGACGCGACGCTTCGAGCAGCGGGGCGAGGTCCCGAAGTTTGCGGAGCAGCTCGGGATCGTCGAGATAGGGTTGCAGGTCTTTCAGCAGAAAGACGTGATCGGGAGGGTAGCTTTCGAGACAGCGCAGCATTTCAATCGGCGTCAGCGGACCGGCGGACTCCGTGGAAGGGGGTGGTTCCAGTCCGCGGGTCACGGTCCAGGTGACCAGCCCGCGCTCGATTTCGAGCGACAGATCGGAAATCGCCCGCTCCCAGCGGTCTTCTTCGTGGGTCCGCAGGAACAGCAGCGGATACCCGGCGAGCAGACGGGCCTGCAGATCGGCGAGAGCAGTCGCGGTCGGCATGGGGGACATCCGGGGGAATTACTATTGGTCAGTTGTCAGTTGCGAAAAACAAACGCAGGCAGCGACTTCACCCCACTGACCACTGACCACGGGCCACTGACAACTGACCACTTCCGTCAGTCCGTCAGCGTGGCGATGCCCTTTTTGATCAGGATGTTCGCGTAGATGGCGGTCTCGCCGGTGGCGACGATGGCGTAGGCCCGGCGGGCGAGGTCGTAGAAGGCGAAGCGATCGACGGGGGTCAGCGGGATCGTCCGGCCCGTCGAGCGGCGAACGACGGCGCGGTAGTCGGACCAGATCGGCGGTTCGGGGGTCTGGGGATCGACGGGCTGCATGACATTGATCGGGTCGGGGACGAAATCGTCGACCGGCAGCAGCCGCAGCACGGCTTCCAGGAGCTGCGGGGCGGCGATGCCGTCGGCGCGGACGATGCGCTGCGCATGGGAATCCGCCGGAAAATGAGCGTCGGCAAAGACGATCGTGTCGCCGTGGCCCATGCGCATCATCACGGCGAGCAGATCGGGTGAAATGACGGAGGGAATGTGGTTGAGCATGGTGTCGCGCTGAGAGGAATCCAAATTCGGAGCGTCGAGATCAGGGTTGGGGAGGTGCGGCGACTGCCTGGACGGCTGCGGCGTCAGCATCAGCGCCGGCATCGGGAACCAGGCGGATGCGATAGTTGTAAGACCGCAATTCGACGGACCGGCCTTGTGGCAGAACCTTCATGGAATGGAAGCCATTGAACATGGTCGGCAGGCTGGACTGATGCACGATGTCGCCGGTGGCTTTATCGACCGCCAGCAGATTGAGCAGCGTGTAATTCAGATTCTCTTTCGTCACCCAGCTTCTGGCGACGAACATCAGGACTGGCGAGGAGCGGAAGTGCTCGACCACCAGGTGCTGCTTCTTGACGTCGCGTTTCCAGAGGAGTTTGCCGGAGGCGCGGTCCCAGCAGACGACGACGCCGTGCATTTCGACGGAAGGGACGCTTTCGGAATAGTGATCGAACCGCCGGCCGTCGCCGCTGTTGATCAGCAGATAGAGTCGTTCTCCGTCCGCGAGAGCGTGGACTTCGGAGGCTTCCATCAGCGAGAACTTCACGCCTGCTTCAAAGGTCCGCATCGCCCCCGTCGCCACATCGACGAGCTGCAGTTTGCCGCTGGACTGCGCAAAGACCGCTTCGTCGGGAGACAGCAGGCCCAACAGCCCCGGCCCATCGAACTTGCAGGACCAGCGATCTGCTCCGGTGATGGCATCGCGCAGTTGCAGAGTCGTCGTGGTGCTGGTCAGAAACGAGAACAGGCCGGGTTTCTGGCGGGAGCTCGACACGAGCACCGCGTCTCCCTGAACGGCAATGGCCCGCTCCGCGAGATCGTCGGTCACGTCGTCCCAGTCGAGCGGCCGGCCGTCGCAGGCGCGCAGGACGGCGTTGATCCCGCCATCCAGGTCCATGACGACCAGGCGACTTGCGAGCGGCAGGACGACATCTTCGGGAGACAGACCGTGGTACTGCCAGAGTTCCTCGCCGGTCTCCGGGCTCAGAACCCGCAACGTCCGTCGGCTGGCAACGGCGACATAGTGCGCGGTCACGGCGGCCAGCGATCCCGATCGCAGGCCGCGTCCCAGCACGGGGGAGCCATATCCCCGCAGCTCCTCGGCCCGAACCAGCGGCGACAGCGGTTCCCGTTCCGCCGTCCGCCAATGCCCGGCATCCGCCTGTTCGGGGGAGACCGGTTGAGTCCAGAGGACTCGCTGTTCCAGCGGCGCAATGGCATGCAGGATTCCCTGATGGACCAGATACAACGTGCTGCCGCAGTACGCTGTCGTGATATAGCCGTCGCCCTGCTCGTGCGGGCCGCTGCGCAGCGGCGCGAGCCACAGCCGACGGCCGGTCTGACGCTCGGAGACGACCAGCCGTCGTTCCCCGGTCTGGATCACCAGGTCCAGCGACTGCAGAGACGGCCACGCACTGTCGGTCGGAATTTCCTGCTCCGGCGTCGAGAATTCCACCATGCCCTGCTCGACCTTCAGCGCCGCCGGCTTCTCACCCGGTCGGGGAGGTTCCGCCGCAGCGGTCGGCGCGATCGTTTCGGCAACGGAGGCGACGGTCCGACCATCCGGCAGCAGTTCCGGACCGAAGCGAGACGTCAGACGACGCGCCAGCAGCCGGGCGTCGTCAATGCGTCCGGCCGCTGCGCAACGCTGCGCCAGCTCCAGCAGACAACGGGCCGAGGAATTCCGCGGAGACAGATCGATCACGGGCAGCAGTTCGAGTTCCGCTCCGGCCAGATGGCCTTGATCGGACAATTCGACGGCGTGATGCAGTGTGATCTCGACAATCGCCGGGTGAAACGCCAGCAAGCGGCGCATCGCCTGTTGCGAGGCCGGATCGCGATCAGGCAAGTCCTTCAGCAGTTCCGCGACGAACTCGTCGATCTTCGTCCGTTCCGATTCGACTGACGATTCCCACAGATCCTGGAGCCGGCCGCGATGCCAGGCGCCCGGCTGGACCTCGATCTTGCGGTTCTCGGTCCGGGTGCGGGGGACGCGACTCCCGTCACGCTCGGCATCGTGCCAGGCCCGCTCGAACGCTTCCACCGAGTTTCCGATCGCCTGCAGTCGGGTCACTTCAAGTTCGGCGAGGAGCGACCGGTTGGACTCCGTGGCGGCGAGCGTTCGCAATTCGGCCAACCAGGGCTCGGCTTGCCGGGGATCCTGGCGAACCAGTTGCTCCAGCGTTTCGAGCCCCAGTCCCCGCCAGCGCTGCCGATCGGCTGAGCTCAGTCCTTCCAGTTCAACGTCTTTGAGTTTCTGCCAGGCTTCGGCAAAATTCCGGCTCATGGCGAGCATTTCGCCTTCTCGCAACAGCGCCCAGGAGTCGCGGGGGTTCTTTTCGAGACGCTGCTGGACCTCGGCCAGCACGCCGCTCCGCAGACCAAAACCGGTCGCGCCGGCACTCGACAGAGACACGAGCGTGCCGTCGTGCCAGACCAGGTTTCCCAGCGGAAACGCACTCGGACCGGTAAAGAATCGCCTCTGCGTGGCGCCGTCGTCGAGCTTGATCACGCGCAACTCGCCCGTCGTGAGAGGCAGATAATACTCTCCCGGGACGGCCAGACCGCGACCGGCCGGCGCCGGGCTGGTGGAGGATCGATCAACAGCCCCATCGGCATGGGCCGGATCGGGATTGAGCGAACCGGCCGGTTCGTCAACCTGAGACCTTCGAAACGACTTCCCATTGTCGTCCAGTTCCAGCGGCTGCAGCCAGAGATCGGCGCCGTCGGTCAGATTGACGGCCTTGATCTGGTGGCTGCCCACCAGGAGGACGCGCTTGTCGAAAACTCCCGCGAGATAGAGCATGTCGTCCTGGGGGACGCGCCATTGCACCTCGCCGGTCAGCAGGTCGCTGCAATGCAGCAACGGTTCTTCCGGAGCCGCATAGACAATTGAGCGTCCGGCGATGACCGGCGCGGAGGGTCCCCAGGTGGCGGCAAGGCTGCGTTGCGGGACAAGATTGCCGCCGTTCTCGCGGCTTTCCGACGCATCGGGTTCCGCATATCTCTGGGCCCACAACACGGAATGCCTCAGGCGGTCGATGGCAACCAGCCAGCCCAGAGCCGTCGGGCAGACGACCAGTCCCTCGGCGAGCGACGGCTGCAACATCAGCCAGCGGCGGCCGATGTCCTTGTCGATCTTCGCATCCTGATAGCAGAGAAGCTGCGACCAGAGGAGCCGGCCGCTGATGGTTTCCAGACACCAGAGCCGAACTTCGTCTCCGCGCGCGCCGATGGCAAACAGCTCGTCGCCATCGACCGCCGGAGAGCCCAGGAAACAGACATCGCTGAGTGGAAGCTGAAGCGACTCGTCCGCGGCAGAGCCGCCGACCGTCCAGCGCAGGCGACCGCTGCGGAGGTCGTAGGCTGAAAGCCGGTTGGAAGTCCAGTCGAGTCCGTAGAGATCCTGATTTTCCTGTTCGCCCCATTGCCAGCCGGGCTGAGAGCGGGAGAGAACCGCTTGATCTTCCAGCAGAAACACGTGCTCGCCGTCGCTGCTGATGCTGCCGTAGACGCCGTCGCGAAAGAGCAGGCTGGCGACGGGGTGGTATTCGGCGGAAGGTCCGGCGTATTCGCCGTCCTGCTGGAGATTGTTCATGCGGAACCGCCAGGCCTGCTGCGGATCGACGCCGGCGGGCGGGAGTCCGGCGATCATCCCCTCGGGAGTCATTGTCGCTTCGGTTTCCCAGAGGGTGCTGCCGGTGGCGATGTCGACCGCGCGCACGCCCCGCAGGCCGCGAAACAGGGCGACGCCGTGCGTGGCCAGCGGCTGCCAGGCGAGAATCGGCGCCAGTCCCTGATCCCGCAGATCGAGCTGCAGATGCTCGATGCGGCGAGCGACTGCGGGACTGTCGGTCAACGGGTTCTCCCAGCGGGGGATCAGCAACGGATCGCCCGCCGCAGAGACCCCCAGTCGTCGCTCGGAACCGTAGTTCTGCCGCCAGTCCGACTGCGGAGTTGCGGTGAATTCGGCGGCTGGAGCGAGGTCTTTGAGTCTCGCGTACCGGTCTCCTGTGCGACCGGGAGGAAGCTCCATCGGCCAAGGCGCGGATTCCGCCGAGCGACCGGACTGGCGGGCGACGAAGGCGGCTTTCCACTTCCACGCGGCCGAGCGTGTGACGGGGGCGTTGTCGCGCTGGAGTTGCTGGTACCAGTGATCCGCCAGGCCAAATTCTCCACGGTCGGCGTGCAGGGCGCCGAGCCAGTCGGCGGCTTCCTGGCCGGCAGCGGTGTGCAGGAAGCGATCGGCCACACGGGCAACAGCCTGGGCATCTCCCTGCTGGCGGGCGGCATCCCATTCCTGACGCGCCAGACCTTCGTACTGTTCCCGGTAAAGCGCACGTCCTTCCGCGGGCATTCTCCCCAGAGTTTCCTGGGCGGTCTGACGGAGAGATTGCCAGCGGTCTCTCCCGGCGCGATGCAAAGAATCGCCGGGTTCGTCGAGCAATCGCTGCAGGAATTCGATGCCCGCTTTGTAGTCGTTACGGCGGACCGATTGCTCGGCCATCTTGAGCATGTTTTCGTTGCGGGCGTCGCGGGCGGCTCGCGAGTCGACCGGATCGAGACTTCCGGGCTGTTCGGCGGTCGCAGGATCGCCCGCCTGGTCGGGCGCTCGACCGCCGCGCGGATTTGGTCGGAGCATGCCTTTCAGCAGGTTGTTCAACAGCCCGCCGCCGGGGGCCGGCCGCGCCTGCGCCGGAGGTTTGGCCGGTGCTTCCTTGTCGGCGGGAACTTCCGCGGCCTCCGCAGGCTGCGCTTGATCCTGCGCCGCGACCCGGTCGGCGAAAACGGCAGCAGTAAGGCCCGCCAGCAGTCCGCAGAGGAGGGCGCTACGGAGCTTCGCGATGATCGCCAGATTCGAACGGTCCTGAGCGGGTCCGGAAACCATGTGTGCCTCCGAGCGGGGAATCGCCTGCGGCGCCGAGGGCGGGCGGAAAACGACGCAAACTCCCTCCCGGCAACTATATTCGGAGCGGGGAGCCGCCGCTACCTGGCGGGGAGGAGGCGATGGGCTGGCGAAGACGAATAGCGTGAAGACGGCCGGGCGCGCCCGGCCCTACGGAGTCGTCGAGGCCTCAGGTCGAACAACCTGGATCCCCTTGTCGTCCGAAGTCGCCCGCCAGGCGTCGCCGGGGGCTCGCAGGAAGGACTCGGTGAAGGAGTCCTCCGGCAGCGGGCAATTGACCTTCGACGCGAGCATCTCGTATTCGATCCGCGTGGAGACGCCCGCCCCGCGCGGACTGTGCTGCAGATTGACGATCTTCTTCGGCGTCCAGAGGTCTCCCGACGTTTCGTACTCCCAGGTGAGTTCGAAGTCGATCCACGGCGTCTTGCCTGGTTCCTTTAACCAGCGGCGCTGTGCAACGAGCTGGCCGGTCCTTTTGCGAAACTCCAGCCGATCAACCCGTCCCAGCAAGTCACCTTCCAGCGTCAGCAGCGTTTCGCCGTCGACCACGCGGGAAGTGATCTTCACAGCACGATCGACCTGCGCGGCGTCCTCGGGACCATGATCGCCGCGCAGTGACGCGACATAGAGATCGAGGTAATCTTCGGTCGGACGGTCGTGGCCGAAGTAACTCATGGGATCGATGAATTCGCCGGTCCAGGGGTTCGTGTCGAGCGACCATACAGGAAGGTATCGCTCGCGTGTCCGGGGCGAATGCCGGACGGCGAGGACCGACTTCAGTCGCTGGTCGTCCCCCTCGACCGTGTAGTAGCGATTTGCCTGAAACGACAGCAGTTCGTCGGGCAAGGCGACGATCCGCTCTTCGTAGACGGTCCGACTTTCGGAGAACTTCGTTCCGCTCGGCGAACGGACGAACACAATCGGTCCGTCGTCCTTGAGTTCCTCGGCAAGCCGATCCGGTTCGACGGCACGGCGAAACGTCACACGGCCGGTCCGACACCGGTCGACCTGATCAGCCTCTCCCCTGCCGCGGACAAACTCGGAATCCGGATCGCGGGTGGCCTTGCGATCAACGTTGACGAGCGGAGGGATGCGGAACGCCATGCGGTAGGCGAGCGTCCCTTCCCACGTCCGCAGCTTCTGGCGGTTCTCCCGGTTCTGGCGACTGAGTTCCGTCAGAACGACGATCTTGGCTTCCGCGGTATCAGGTTCCGCGGCGATCGCAGGAACGATTGCAACGCACATCCCGAGGAAGAGCATCACGATGAAGCGTGCGAGCATATTGGGGGGCCTCCCTCGCGGAGTTGCACCGGCAACGGCAGTAATCGGCGGGCGCGTTGTGGACTGGTGTCAAAGTGTCCCGCAAACTGAACATTCCGGCAAGAGGGAGCGTGCCGGAAGGCGGAGAGGGCGGAGTGCACACAACGTTGGGCGTCAGGGGTACCGTAACGAAGACGGCCGGGCGCGCCCGGCCCTACGGCAGCCTGGTCATCTTCGCCAAGCAACGACGGATTGACCGGCGTGTGGTAGTTTACAGGCGTGTGACGTTCTTTCTCCGCAACTTACCTCCCCCCGAACGACCATGCCCGCCGACCCGCTCCCGATCCTCAACATCGCCGCCTACAAGTTCGCTCCGCTGACCAGCCTGGCGGAGCTGCGGACTGAGCTGCGCGAGCTGGCCAAAGCGAACCGGCTGCGTGGGACGATTCTGCTCAGTCCGGAAGGGATCAATCTGTTCGTGGCCGGGGAGCGTCCGGGTATCGAAGCGTTGCTGGAACGGGTCCGGCAGATTCCGGGGCTGGCGGAGCTGCCGGTCAAGGAGAGCCTCAGTCGCGAGCAGCCGTTCAACCGGATGCTGGTGAAGATCAAGGCGGAGATCATTGCGTTCGGAATGCCGGGGATCGAGCCGGGGCGATATACGTCGCGCCGACTGCCGCCGCGCGCGCTGAAGCGGTGGCTGGACGAAGGGCGGCCGGTCACGCTGCTTGATACGCGAAACGAGTTCGAGGTCGACGCGGGGACGTTCGAGGGAGCGCTGGCGCTGCCGCTGGACGACTTCCGGCACTTCCCGCAGGCGGTGCTGGGGCTGCCGGCGGAGTTGAAACAGCAGCCGGTCGTCACCTTCTGCACGGGGGGCATCCGCTGTGAAAAGGCGGCGCCGTACCTGGAGCAGGCGGGCTTTGCGGATGTCTACCAGCTCGACGGCGGTATTCTGAAATATTTCGAAGAGTGCGGCGGAGCGCATTACCGGGGAGACTGCTTCGTCTTCGACCGGCGGGTCTCCGTGACGCCGGATCTGTCGGAAGGGGATCTCGAACAGTGCTTCGCCTGCCAGGCGATTCTGACGCCCGAGGATCAGGCGTCGTCCGCGTACGTCGAGGGGATCTCGTGTCCGCACTGCTATCGGCCAGACGCCGAGGCGCAGGCGGCGCTGCTCGCGGGGCGGCAGGGAGCCCTTCGGGCGGCAACTTCGCCCCTGCCTGGCAGCGTGCCGTATGAGAACGTGCGGCCGCTGAGCGTGCCGCTGCGGCTGGACGGGACCGAGCTGCTCGACTTCCTCGACGCAATGCGGACGCATCTGTCGCGTGCGGACTGGGAGCGGGCGTGTGCGGAGGGCCGACTGGTCTGCCGGGGTGACGTTGTGCGGCCCGGACGGATCCTGCGAGCGGGGGAACGGCTGCTGCACAAGCTGCCGGCGGCACTCGAACCGGAGGTCTCGGCGGACATTGTGATCCTGTACGAGGACGACGCGCTGGTCGTCGTGCACAAGCCGGCTCCGCTGCCGATGCATCCCTGCGGGCGGTTTCATCGGAATTCGCTGTCGTGGCTGCTCGACCAGGTCTTTGCACCGATCCATTTGCGGCCGGCCCATCGCCTGGACGCGGACACTTCGGGCGTGGTGGTTTTCAGCAAGACGCGCGAAGTCGCCCGGCGGGTGCAGCCGCAGTTCGAGACGGGCGAGGTCGGCAAGACGTATCTGGCCCGAGTGCATGGACGGCCGGCACAATCGGAGTTCGAGTGCCATGCGCCGCTGAGCGCGACTCCGGGTCCGGGGGGCGTGCGGTTGCCGGACGACTGCGGCTCGGCGGCCATTACGCGGTTTCGGGCGATTCGCGAGTTCGACGACAACACGACGCTGCTGGAAGTCACGCCGCTGACCGGGCGGACGAACCAGATCCGTGCGCACCTGTGGCAGCTCGGATTGCCAATCGTGGGAGACCCGATTTATCTGCGGGACGGGCAGGTTGGCGCTTCGCAGACGTTGTCGGTCGGCGATCCGCCGTTGTGTCTGCATGCCGCGGCGATTGAGTTTGTGCATCCGCTGACGAGGCTTCGCGTGGGGTATGAGGCGAAGCGGCCCAGTTGGGCGGAACAGGTCTGACGGCGGGTGGCTACACCACAGCCCCGAACAGGGCTCCGACGCCGGCGGTGACGGCCATTGCCAGGGCGCCCCAGAATGTGACTCGCACGGCGGCTTTCACCACCGAAGCGCCGCCGGCGTGAGCGCCGAGTGCGCCCAAGACTGCGAGAAGTACGATCGACGTCGTCACGACGACCGGAATGACGGCCGATCGGGGGGTGACCAGCACGCTCAGCAGCGGGAGAATCGCACCGAGCGTGAACGATCCCGCCGAGGCGAAAGCCGCCTGGACCGGACGGGCTGTCGTCAGTTCCGAAATGCCGAGTTCGTCGCGCGCGTGCGCACCGAGGGCGTCGTGCGCCATGAGCTGGTCGGCGACTTGAATCGCCAGGGACTGATCCAGCCCTCGACCGACGTAGATCGCCGCCAGTTCGTTCCGTTCGAATTCGACGTTGTCGGTCAGTTCCTGGCGCTCGCGGTCGAGGTCGGCCCGTTCGGTATCGGACTGAGAGCTGACGGAGACGTATTCGCCGGCGGCCATCGACATGGCGCCGGCCATCAACCCGGCCACGCCGGCGACGAGGATTTCGCTTGTCGGAGAACTTGCAGCGGCTACGCCGACGATCAGGCTGGCGGTTGAAACGAGGCCGTCGTTGGCTCCGAGAACGGAGGCCCGCAGCCAGCCGATCCGTTCGGTGTTGTGTCGTTCCAGATGCGATCTGACCACTGTGCCGAACTCCCGCAGCAGGACCGGACCGATTCACGTGACGACGCGGTGCGAGACTTCGATCTGCGGAGGGTTGATCAACGTCTGGTAGACGACGCAGTAGCGTTCCGTGAGCTGCAGCAGCTTGGAAATCTGTTCGGGAGTGGCGTCGGTGTCGAGTTCGTAGCTGAGCCGGAGGCGCTGGACGCCGACGGGCACATCGCGATTGACCGCGAGCGTGCCGCGGAAGTCGGCGTCGGCCTCCGCCCGGATGGTCGCGTCGCGCAGGGTGACTCCCATCGCGGTTGCGACGGCGAGGAGGGTCACCCCGGCGCAGCCGACGAGGGCCTCCAGGAGCATATCGCCCGAGCAGAGGTCGCGGCCGTCGCCCCCGGCCGCAGGGTGCAGGCCGGAGGTGACTGTGCCATGCGGCGTATTGAGCTGGCAGCGCACGCCGTCGCTCAGCCGGCCCACGGCATGGAAGGTGATCAGAGCGGTCTCGGGATTTTCCCGGTACCGCTCCTTCAGGGGCGCCTGCAGGGCGCGGAGCTCGTCGGCGTTCATGGGAAAACCATCTAAAACAAGAAGACGGCCGGGCGCGCCCGGCCCTACTTGAGGAGCTTCACGAACTCGCCGTAGGTCTCGGCGACCTTGCCGGCGGCGGCGTCTCCGGAGTGGATGTAGATGCCGTAGGTCAGCTTCAGTGACGGGTGCTGATCGTCGAGATGGACGAGCTGCTTCTTGGAGGCGTCGTTCTGGTAGGCGCCTTCGCCGAACGGGCTGACGCTGAACAGGCCGTAGTCGCGGACGTGGTGGCGGGACGGACGGAAGTTCTTCGGCGAATCGAAGATCGCCACGCCGTAGGTCTTCTCCGCGACGGGACCACTGTAGTCGACCCACGGGCTGGGTTTGCCCCAGCAGTTTTTCATCGTCGTTTCGCCGGCGGCGTTGAGGATTGTGCCGCCGACTTTTTCCCGCATGCTGGTCGCGACGCGGACGCCGAACAGGCCTTCTTTGGTGTCTTCGAATTCGACCGGCGCCTCGCCCTTGGCGAGCGCGATCTCGAAGACCATCAGGCGGTTGGCGTGGATGGAGATTTTCGTGGTTTCGACGAGCACCGGTTTGCCGTCTTCGCCGAGCCAGTGGTTGACGACCTTCATGACCGCGGGGTTGCCGGAGGGCGTGACCAGTTCGACGCCGGCGTTGACGATCTTCCCTTTCTCGGCCCAGAACTTGATTTTGTTGACCTCGTCGACCGAGGTCCAGATCCCCTTGTGGTGGGGGTGGTCCTTGTCGGCCGGATCATTGATCGGCCGGGTGACGACGGCGCCGTCGGCGGCCATCACCGGGGAAAAGTACGGCTTCGGCAGATCGCTGGAAAAGTGGTAGGTCGTAAAGTCCTTGCCGTCGATTTTGACCGCGACGGTCTGGTCCTGCCGTTCAAGCGTTACTTGTGCTTGAGTCGCCCCTGCGGCGAAAAGAAGACCGACACCGACGAGACACCGACCCATCCACGACGTCCACGAGCTGCGCTGCACGATGCGTTCTCCTGCTGGCCGAGGCCTTAAGGGCAATGTGGTCGGCCGACGCCCGGTGACATCGGCCGATTTCGATGATTGAGATTGTAACCGCGTCGGACGATTGCCGTGGAGCCTCCGGCGGGATAAAAGGCGTCGGCCTCAGGAAAAGAGATTCACGCTCATTCGCCATTCGTGCTGGAACACTTCATGTCCCGCCCCATTCGTCGTGCCCCGGATCGATTCGCCAAGAAGAAGCCTGCGGGGCCGGCGCCGCGACCGGTGCGGCCTTACCCGGCTCCGGGGGGTGGCAAGTCGCCGGGTGAGTTTGAGCCGGGCGACGCCCGACAGTGGGAGCTGATCCTGAGCGGCGAACTGACGGATCGGCAGGGAGAGCTGCACCAGAGGCTGATCGAGGTGCCGCGGTCGTCGCGCGGGGTGATCTACTTCGACTCCTGCGGCGGGAGCGCCTTCATTGGGCTGGCGCTGGCGACGATCATCCGGCTGCGCGGGCTGAAAGCGATCGGCGTGGTGACCGGGGAATGCAGTTCGGCCGCGTTGATGCCCCTGGCGGCCTGCGACGAGCGTTATGCGACAGTTCATTCGTCGCTGCTGTTTCATCCGATCCGCTGGCAGAGCGAGGAGCAGGTGAAGCTGGAAGAGGCGGAAGAGTGGGCCCGGCACTTTCGGGTGATGGAGCGAGACCAGGATGAGCTGCTCGCCCGGCTGTTCGGCTGCAGCGTCGAGCTGATTACAACATGGTCCCGTCCCGGACGATTCGTCACGGGAGCGGATCTTGCGGAAGCCGGTCTGGCGAAGCTGATCGACCTCTTCAGCGGCGACCTGTGGGTCCAACTGGCGGCCCTGAAGCGGGCCGCCAGCAGCCAGTCGCCGGTTTGAATGAAAACGCCCCCGAAGTGTCGGGGGCGTTCCGGAAAAACGAGCGAGGCCAAAATCAGGCGATCAGTAGCCGTAGACGCTGAAGCCCGACCGCGGTCCGCCGATTGAAAAACCGTACCCCGCGCCGCCATACCCATATCCACCATAACCGTAGGCCGGATACCCATAGGCGCGATACGCTGCGCGAGGAGCGTAACGTGGAGCGACGTACCGTGGTCGGACGTAGACTGGGCGGACGATGGCGCGAGCGCCAAAGGCACGGACGCCGATTCGATTGGGACCCACAATGACTCGTCCTCTGCCGGCTTCTGCCGGGGCGGCAGTTCCCAGCATCGCGGCCGAGCCAACGAGCGCGGCGAGGATGATGGAACGAAACATGGCAAATTTCCTTCACTCAAGACCAGCTCGCAGAGCGGGCAAGCGCGCCCGCTGACTGCGAAGTTCTGCACCGCCTCATGCGGCTGCCCGCAATAGAATCGTAGGCTGCTCCCGTTGCCGGAGAACCTGGCACACGTGCAGATCTAACGGGAATAGTAGAATCCGAAGCCGGGCGTCACGATCCCGACACCGGACCCGTATCCGTAGCTCGATGCGCCGTAACCGTAGCCGCCATAACCAGTTCCGCAGGCCGGCTGCCCGTAGCCGTACCCGTAATTCACCGGATACCCGAAGGCAGGTCCCGAGTTCCCGACAAATACCGGTCGATAGCCGATCGGGCGACCGACGTACCCGCCGCGATAGCCGTATCCGCCGCCGTAACCCGGTCCCCCGTGGTGATGATGGTGATGGTGGCCGCCGTGATAACCCGGGCCGCCGGCCTGCGCCGTTCCCTGCCCTGCCAGTACGAGTCCCACAGCCACCGCGGTACCGAGCACAAGAGTTCGCAACATGATCCGGTCCTTCCCGTCTTGGTTTGTCACTCGCGAAGTCGCATTTGGCTTCGCATGGTGAGAGACAATTCGCACGGAGTGTGCCAATCGGCAGAAAATGCCGATCAACATGCGGAACACACGTTTTGCGGGGTTTGCGGAGCCTGGGGAGAATTCCTCCCGGTCCGAGTCGTCATCAGACCGATGACAACCCGCCACAGCTTTGAGGACGGTTCTGGACTCGTGGTCCTCCGGAAACACAGAAACCCGGCGCATTGACGCGGCCGGGCTTCCGGGAAATCGGGAATCTGAGCGAAAATTACTTCATGGGGGAGTAGTCGGTCGGGTTCAGGAAGACCGACTCGACTTTCTCGACGATCTTGCCGTCTTTCTCGGACGCTTCGCGGGCGGCGTTCCATTCGGCGTCGGCGCGAAAAGCCTTGAAGGACTCCGAAGCGGCCTCCTTGCTCTTGTGAGCCAGCAGATAGACCAGCGTGTTCGGCTTGTCGATCGGGGTCAGATAGATCACGTTCTTCATACCGTGCTTTTCGAACAGCTTCACCGTGTAGTCACGGAAGCGGGCGTTGAGCGCGTCCAGGCGACCGTCGACCGTCGTGTAGGTCCGCAGTTCGTAGACCATCGCCTTCTGCTGTGCATCGGCGTGTGCGTAGCCGGCTCCCCAGCCGACCGCAGCCGCCAGACCCGCCAACAGAATCCCCCCCAGCCAGTGCTTGCGCATTGTGTCTGTTCCTCTTTCAAGTGTGCTGTGCAGACGACCGGCCTGCCGCGTAGGATGACAGGCTGGCGAACCGGAGAGGATACCGCGCCAGGCCGGCCAGGGTGACATGCTCTACCGTGAAAAATCGGATCGGGCGTCGGGGAGACCGGCGGCGCGCTCGGCGAATAAGGATCACGATGCGACGCTGGCAACTCGTGCTGGTTGCGACCCTGCTGCTGCTGCCGATCGTGGCGATCGCCGGATTCGGCGCGTGGCAGCTCTGGCAGAGCGGCTGGTGGTTCTGGCTCGCGTGGTCGCTGCCGTTCTGCTGGGGCCTGGGGTGGCTGCTGGCCCGGCGCTGGAAGGTGCTGCAACCGATCCAGTGGCCCGACACGCCCAAGCTGCACTGGACGCCCCAGGATGAAGGAGCGTCGCAACTGATCGTCCGCGAACAGGAACGCGTCGCGCAGTTAACCGCCAGAGAGCTGCTGCAACCGGCGTTTTATACCGAGGAAGTCCAGCGGCTGGCGGCGCTGCTGGGGGCCCACTATCGACCGAAGTCGGCGTCGCCCGTGGACCATCTGTCCGTGCTGGAACTGCTGGCGGTCGTCCAGCTTTCGACCGAAGATCTGGAGACCTGGCTGCGAACCTACGTCCCTGGCAGCCACCTGGTGACCGTCGGGCAATGGAAACTGCTGTCCAAGGCGCCGGGCTGGTGGCAGGTGGCAAGCAACACCGCCTGGGCAGCGTCGATCGTGATGAATCCGCTGAATCTCGGAAGGTTTCTGGCGTCGCGATACGCCGTCGATCCGCTGTCGAAACAGCTCCAGCAGAACTTGCTGGGGACGGTCGCGATGCTCTTTGTGCGGCAGACGGGGTTCTATCTGATCGAACTCAACAGCGGCCGACTGCGGGGTGGCGCGGCCGAGTATCGCGCCTGGCAGAGGAAGCTGGCGGGGGATTCTCCGGCTGGTGCGGTTCGGTCTGAAGACGGCACTGGCGGCAAGCTGCCAGTGACCCGCGAAACGGCTGCCGAGACTGCATCGGAGCCGGTGACGGTCACAATTGCCGTCGTGGGCCAGGTGAAGGCCGGGAAATCGAGCCTGATCAACTGCCTGCTGGGTGAAGAACAGGCAATCGTCGACGTGCTGCCGGCGACCGCCGCCGTCCAGCGATACCAGTTGCCGTTGCCGGAGTGCGACGAGCGGCTGGTGCTGCTGGATACGCCCGGCTACTCGGACGCGGGTGCGACCCGAGAGCAACTCGCCGCGGCAAAGGCGGCGGCGCAGGAAGCGGACCTGATGCTGCTGGTTCTGGAAGCGCGATCACCCGCTCGCGCGGCGGATCGCGATCTGCTGGAACGGCTGGCCGCGTGGTACGCGGAGCAACCCCGACTGAAACCGCCGCCGGTGCTGGTGGTTGTCAACAAGATCGACCTGCTGAATCCCCCGCTCGACTGGACGCCTCCCTACAACTGGCAGGAGCCTTCGCGCCCCAAGGAACAGAACATTCGCGGGGCCGTCGAATATGCGAACGAGGTCCTGGGAAAGTTCACGGAAGGCGCCGTTGCGACGGCCACAGATCGGGAACGGGGGCGTGTGACGGGAGTTTCGGACCAGTTGTTGCCGGCGATCGCCGAGCTGGTGGATGAAGCCCGGGCGACGACGCTGGTGAAGGCCCTGCACCGCCGACTGGACCAGGATCGCTGGCGGGCGGTCTGGCGGCAGGTGCGCGACGCCGGCCGGAACTGGCACGCGATCTGGCAGGCATTGAGCCAGCCGAAGAGCTGATCAACCGGCGTATGTTTCCGGGAGCAGGCGAACGCCGGGCACGAGACGGCGTTCGACCCTTCCTGTCGCCGCTTCTCCGTCCCACAGGCTGGTCCAGTCAGCCCATTCGATGTGATGCAACTGGAAGACCAGTTCCGTCAGCGGCAGGCGTTCGAGGCCCACCGAGCGGGCCAGACTGCGCGGACGGGGGGTCGAAATCTGCGTATCTTTGAGCGGATAGTGCAGCTCGGCGTCGTAGTTGCGATTCGGCCAGACGACGAGGCCTGTTTCAGCGATGTCGTAAGGATGCGGCGGCGAACCGAGTTTGGATTCGATCTGCTCGCGGACGAGGTCGACGCCTGCCAGCTTGTAAAGCCCGGCGAGTGCGGCGCGGAGCACTTGACACTGCTCGGCGTTCAAGGTGCTGATCCATCCGGGTCGGGCGATGCCCGCCAGCAGCCAGCCGGACTGTTCGGCGATGACGAGCTCGATCGGCCGGTCCGGGCACGCGGCGTTGGCCAGTTCCACCGTGAAGCGATTGGTGCTGACGACGATGGCGCCGATGGACAGCTCCGCCGAACGAAATGCCGTCGATTCCGCCAGGACGGCCAGCAGTTCGCGTTCGACGAAATGGACAATCCGCTCCGACAGGTGGTGGAGTTGTTCTTCGTAGCGGGACTGGCGATTGAGTTCGGGGATCAAGCGATACTTGCGGGCCGTCCGGCGGCGACGTGCGAACAGCTTGGGAATCGTCCCGGAATGAAAACCGGGCTTGAGCAGCCGGGCGATCGTTTCGCCGTGATGGCCCACCATCACCGGTCGCATTCGCGGGGAGCGATTCGCGGCGTAAAGCCGCCAGTTTTCTTTGAGCTCCCAGGCGAGGAAGCCAAAGACTCCCGGGATGCTGGTGACGATGGCGGTGCCGACCGTCGTGGCGTAGATGCTTCCCATCACAGGCTTGAGGACGCCGACGAGCGTGGGCGTGAACGGCAGTATGAGTTTGTGTGAGACCGTCACTACCGGAAAGTGCTTGATCGGATTGACCTGGGGCTCGATCAGCAGCGTCACGCAGAAGCGGATGACGGAGTGAATCAGGGACCAGATGGCTCCCAGCACGGCCTTGAAGGCGAGGGTCAGGGAGGTCTCGCCACTGCGGAAACGAAGCCATTCATCGACTGCGTACAGCACGCGTTCAACGCCGTCCATGAACTGACGGAACAGATCGACGATCAGATTGAACAGGCCGAGAATCAGGTGCGCCCGGATGCGCTGCCAGGTCCGGCCCATCCACTCCCAGGTGACTTCTTCGGTATCGCGTCCGAGCCGGGAATTCAGCAGCGCGAACGTGGCGACGAACAGGCCAGCCGCCAGCCAGCGGTTGTCGCGGGACCAGGTCCCTTCAAAGGGCAGCAGCAGCCAGAGCGTGAACGTGAGCAGAATCGGGCTGACAAAATACCTGCGAAACAGCTTGAACGGCAGACTGCGGAGGAAATCCGCCACCAGGGGCATCCGCCAGAGCGCCCGCGGCCAGTCGACCAGCAGCCCTTTCCCCACGTGCCAGAACATGACGAGCAGATCGACGACGGCGGCGCGAAACCAGGGGCCGTGAATCAGCGCGAACAGGAAGCAGCCGACCCCCAGCACCCACGCAGAGAGTTCGAGGACATTCCCTTTGTGGTAGAGATGCAACTCGTTCTCAATCAGGAATGCGGAAATCGGGGCGATGAGATGATTGAGCCCTTCGATGATCAGGTACGCCCCGCCGAAGGGAATGGCCACATATTTCGTGAGGAAGCGGCCCTGCGGAGTGCCGAACGCGAGCGAGCTGAGCCGTTGCAGCCAGCGGAGGTAGAAGGGTCCTTTCTGGTAGACGCCGTCGAGCAGAACCGCAAAGCGACGATCGGCCTGCAGCAGCGTGTCGCCGCTGCTGAATTCCTTCCAGCTCGACAGATCCGGAAGCTTCAAGTTGTTGCGGGACAGGCCGTCCCGCAAATCGCCCATCGTCAGAAAGCCGCGATCGACGATCTGGTCCATCAGTTCGTCGATGAGCTTGCCGAACGCCACGCGCTCGACGACGTTGTGCGGCGTATGGCCGATGTCCTGAAAGGACTGCTGCACAAGGGGTCGCATTCCGCGCCGCAGAATGTGTTCGGCGGCGGCCAGCGCTTCATGCAGCAGCGATTCCAATCCTCGCCGCTCTTCGGGGGAAATCCGCACCTTGGACATTCGCGACGCAGCGGTCCGCAGGTGTTTCTGAATCAGCACGATCCGCTGATTCGGAAGAGGACGTTTCAGCGGCGACCAGCCCAGCGTTCGCAGCCACAGCCAGAGGTCGATCCGGTAGCTTTCCTGTTCGTGATCGAGGCAGACTTTCTGCAGGTCGTAGAGCAGTCGGGCGTTGGCGTTCCAGTAGCCCCGAGTCGCCCCGGCCAGCAGAGACCGGGTCGTTTTCGTCCAGGCGGCAAGTTCGTCGTCGTCGAGTTCGAGCGCGGCCTGCAGCCGCTGGCAGAGCGAGGCCAAGTCGGCGGCGATTTCGCTTTCAATGGCGACCCGGACTTCCGCGCCGGCGATGTCGAGCGACATCTGGCGAAGAATGGCGGCTCGGACGACGTTTCCTTTGAGGCGGCGGATCGCTGCCCGTTTGAGCAGGGAGTAACAACGGCGCGTCGAGGCGGCGGTCACCGTCGGCGGCGCAGGGGGGCTGCGATCCTCCGGCGGTTCGCCGAACCGAATATCGCCGGGGTCGAGTCCCTCCAGTTCCAGCGGGCGGGTCGACTCGTACAGTTCGGCCGCCGGACACTCCTGCTCGATCCAGGCCGCGGTCGCATCGACATCGTCAATCGACGGAAAATAGAGCGTGACCAGCTCCGGCGCGAAGTAACGCAATTCGCAGAAGACCGCGACGAACTCGGCCCAGGCCTCGCGGACGCTGGTTGGATGCAGCAGCATGCCTTCATGGCGAAGCACTGCGCGGATCTCATCGAACTGCGTCTGGCCGATCCGGTCAATTCGCTCCCGCACGCCGGCGGAACTCATGCGGTCAGGAGCGGTCCGGTCCTGGAGGACCGCGTCGAGCCGGGCGTGGAACAGCATCCGCCAGTAATAGCGCTGGAGCTGCGGCCGCCCCAGTCCGCGAAGCTGCTCTTCTTCCGGCCGAGCGATCAGGATGACCTTCGCCGGAAGCAGGGTCGCGTTTTCCGCTCCCAGCTCATCAAGGGCGACCAGCCACATGAGCCGATCCCGATCGACCACCAGCGACTTGCGGTGCGGGATCTTCGCCCAGGGATGAGTGATTTCGAGCTCGTGCCGGATCACCCGGCGAAGTACACGGGGCAGCACGAAAAAAGCCTCAGGATCCCGTTCGCGGAAGCCGCGTTCGACTTCCCCAACAAGAACTCCCGTCGGAGATTCGACTGGTTCGCGCACCGACTCCGTCACGCCCGCCCCGTCCTGGTCTGCCGGCCCGCACCGATGGCGTGCCGGGCGCGTACTGACTCGGAAACCCCGGTCGCCCCTGTTCGACCACTTGGTGCAAGTCTAGCGGACTGGGGCGGAAAAGCGAGTCGGACGGCGGCCAGTCGCGGGATTCGCAGATCGTTCTTACGTGGCCGCGCGCCCTGCGGGATTTAGCGGGGTGGAATGCAGGGAAAGTTTGCCGGCTTGAGGTGTCCGCGGGCGGGGTGTAGTGGAGGTTTTCCGGCGGCTCGGTGTATGCTGCAATCGTTTTCGGACATCAAAGCCGCCGCCATTGTGTGAGAGATTGTTCTGTGACAGGCACTCCCAGCGTGACTCCGTCGACTCCGTCCGCACCGCGCGGCAGCATTCTGAACGACCTGCGGATCCTGTGGCACCTGGCGGCCGCCCGCGTCACCGGCAATACCCACGAAGAACGGCTGGAGAGTTTTTACAAAGGGCAGGCGCACGGTTACGACGCCTTCCGTCGGCGAATGCTGCACGGCCGGCCGGAACTGTTCCAGCATTTGACGCCTGTCCCGGGGGGAGTCTGGGTCGACCTGGGAGCTGGGACGGGGGAAAACGCCGAGCACTGGGGACCGCGGCTGCAGGAATTTGGCCGGGCGTATCTGGTCGACCTGTCGTCGTCGCTGCTGAAGGTGGCTGACGAACGGATCCGCGAGAGGGGCTGGACGAATGTCGCCACGGTCCACGCCGATGCCACGAAGTTCGTGCCGCCCGAGGGAGCGGCGGACCTCGTCACCATGTCGTATTCGCTGACGATGATCCCCGACTGGTTCTCGGCGGTCGAGCAGGCCTGGCGGATTCTCAAGCCGGGTGGAACGCTGGCGATTGTGGACTTTTTTGTGTCGCGGAAGTATCCCGCCGGGGGCCTGGTGAAACACCGCTGGTCGACTCGGACGTTCTGGCAGCTCTGGTTTGCCAGCGACAATGTGTTCCTGAATCCGGATCACATTCCGTTTCTGCAGAGCCGGCTGGAGACCGCATATCTCGAACAGCGGCGGGGCAAGATGCCGTACCTGCCGTTCGTACGGGCGCCCTACTATCTGTTTGTGGGTCGCAAACCGGTTTAGAGCTTCAAATCCCTCGCCGCTGGACCTGCATGGACTCGGGCAGCGGGTACAGTTTGCGGTGGACTTCGACCGTCTGACCGCGAGGAACGGCGACGACCAGCACCCACTGTTTCGCGTCGGCATCGATCAGCGTCAAATCCTGCAGGATGCCGCCGCCTCGAAGACCGTCGGTTTCACGGAGGAGCTGGCCGGCGGGTTGACGGATCACGGTCGCTCCGATCAGGAATTCGCGCCAGTTTTCCGCCGGCGTCACTTCCTGATACCGGCCGGAATTGGCGTCGAGCCGCCGCTCGGCCGCCGGCGGGGCGGACTCGATGAGAGGATCGTTCCGTCCGTCCGACAGAACGACTCCGCGCGGCAGGATGGCTGCCACGCAGGCGGCAGGGCCAAAGACTTTGCGGGCGGCATCGGCGAGTTCGATCGGCAGGAATCCGCGGGAAAACGCGTCGTCCGTCATCAACCGCTCGGCATTGAGCCTGGACCAGTCCAGTTCGGCAATGGGGGCTCGACCGGGGATCGAGAAGGTCCGGGACAGCGCCGGGGTCCACTGTTTGACCGATTGCGTGACCGAATACTTCCGGGGAACACGACCGACGAGCGTCGTCCCGCGCGGGCCGTCGGATTGCTGGGGCAATCCGCGCATCCCGCCAACCAGCATCTGCCGGCCGGTGCGCGGGTCGATGAGAATCTGTCGTTGCACCATCCGGCCTCCCACCTGGACCATGGTCGTTGATCGCAGGAGAGTCTGGTACATTCCGCCGCTCGTCGAAACATCCGCAAACAACCCGTCTTCGACGTCGAGCGTCCGGGTTCCGGAGACGGCAGGAATGTGGAGCGACAGTGACTGGCTGCGAACAAGGTCGCCGTCGGATGCGTAGTCAAAGATCTGCATCGCGTAACCGTTCTCGACGCCGGTCATGGCGCGATTGGCCAGCCAGACGGTCGTAGCAGTCATGGCCAGGACTGCGCAAGGAAACGTCAGCCACGTCCACTTCCGCAGTCGGAGCCGACCGAGCACGATGTACTCCACGGGACCGATCCAGACGACGAGCCCGCCGAGCATCGACGCGATCAGCCAGAACGGCATCAATTTCAGGCCGCGCGGCGAAAGATAGTCGCCGATCCGCTGGGCCAGCACCTGCGCGGACTCGGTCTGATCCGTCGCTTCCGGCGAACCAAACTGGAAGACGTTCGGATTCGGTGCAGCGCGTGGCTGCTGGCCGCGGAGAACCAGATCCCAGTTGCCGTGGTCCAGCACGGCGGCGACGCGCGGCGGCGATAGACGCCAGAATTCGGCAAAGGCGCCTCGGAATTCCGGGCTGTCGAGCGGATCCTCCCGAGGTTCGCCATCGCTGATCCGCACCAGTACGCGGCCCAGGTCGCAGCGCAGCGAGACCAACGGCGTCGGCGGCAGCGCGTCGACATCAATCTGTCCCTGCCGCGTCAGTTGCCAGGGGAGCGGTTCCGGGGACTCTTCGGTCAGAGACTTGAGAAAGGCGAGCTGAGCAGGTTCCACGGTACTCGGAAGTTCGAGATAGATGCTGCCGCCGGCCCGCACCCACTGGCGGAGCGCATCGAGCTGCGGCCCGCGCAAGAGCGCCAGCGTGTCGCTCAACACGTAGACCGTGTCGAACTGGCAGTAGGCCAGCGCAGACTGCGGAAAATCCTGCGGCCGCAGGGTGACGACAACCGTCTGATAGACCCCTTCGGATTCTTCCGGTGCAAACGTCTCGAACTGAGTCTTGCCGATGAGCAAGTCCCGGCGGCGCGGTCGACTGCCGGCTGTCGGCGGCTCGCCAACGAGGGACATCATCGAATTTCGCTGGGCGGATGGGACTCGCAGAATCTGCGGCTGCAGCTCCAGCACCTGCCCGCGGGTTTCAAACCGAACCCGGACCGGCACTTCGTCGAGTGGCATGCCCACTGTCACCGGGGCCAGGAGCAGCGTCAACTGCTGTTGCGATTCCGTCAGGACGATGTCGTCGATGACGTAGGATGCGAACACGGTCTGGCCGTCATGGAGATCGAGCAGCAGCCGGCCTTCGACAATCGGATCGACCTGCGACCGCAGCGTCCAGAGCGTCAGCATCGGGCGATTCAGACGGACCGTGGGAGATGTCGGCGAAAGCTCCACCTGGAGATTCTGGGCGAGCTGCCCCTGGACCTTCCCCGGACTGATCAGAAGCAGGCCGGCGAGCACGAGCGGGAAATGCAACCTCATGCCGTCATCCCCTGCGGCGGACGCTGAAAATACCACCATTCAATCAGCAGGAACGCCAAGGCCGCAGCGGCGAGGTAGGGCCACAACGGCTGGTCGTTCTTCACGCCGCTGGAGGCCGCTGCGACGGCGACCTCCGGAAACTGCAGACGAGGAATCGTCGCCAGCGAGGTTTCGGTCGGACTGAGCAGGCTGACGCCTACGGTGGCTTTCGCAGCCCCCCCCGCCAGAATCTGATACTGGCCGATGACGGGCGCTGCCGCGCCCGAGAGGAGCCCCGAACCGTCGCTGCGTGCAACATCGGTCCGTCCGTTCGGTCCGACGATGCGGTATTCGGTATCGGGCGACAACGCGAGCGGCGGCAGAGCGCCGGTCGGTGCGGACCTCGCTTCAGTCAGCCCCGACTGCTGCTGAGCCAGCTCGCGCAGGTTCGAGATCAGGATCGGAAAGCCGACTCTGTAGGGCAGCGTCGACCGGTCGGGGTGGAACAGAAAATACTCGTCGAGCCCCCCTTCCCCGCGTTTCTCCAGAACCAGCGGCCCGGTCCGGCTCTGCACCAGGACTTCGTAGCCCGCGAGTTCAAATTCCCGATCGGTCGCACCGTTCTGGTTGGCGGGCTTGTCGGCGATCTGCACGTCGAAGAGCTGCACGTGCCGGAGCATCGGGCTGGTGCGGACCCAGTCGATGACCTCCGCCAGGCCGGTTTCCATCGTAACCAGCGTCTGGAGATCCGCCGGAATGACGCCAAAGTGGACCGTGACGCGAGAACCGGGACCGGTTTCGAGCGGCTGGTCGTTGAACTTGAGGTCGACCTCGGCGGGCTCCTTGCCGTCGCGCGGGTACAACTCCAGATCGGGAAGGACTTCGAGGGCATGCCGGACGGACGCCAGACTGGCGGGGCAAAAGACCATCAGCGACCGGAGAAGGGGCAGGCTGAGCCAGGCGACGTTGTCCGATTCGAGGGCGTCGAATCCGTCGGGGCGGATCCGCAGTTCGAGCTGCGTGGCGGCGTCGGCCGGAATCTGGAACACGAGTCGCTCGGCGTTGCCCCCTTCAATCGACGCCGTCTGGCGCGAAACGGACTCGCCGTCCTGCAGCAACTCGACTTCCACCAGGGACTTAGCGTCCTTCGCCCCTTCGAGCCGGGCGAAAACATCCCAGCCGGTGTCATTTCGGCGGGCGTTAAAGTCGGTGATGCCGATATTGGAGCCGCCCGGATCGAGTTTCTGGTAGTTGATCTTGAACGGGAGCTCGAAATCGATGCGGTCGGGAACATTCCCGTCGGTGATGAGGATGGCTTCTTCGACCGGATTGGCCCGGGCCAGCGCCTCGGCGATCCGCAGACCGTCTTCGAGCCGGCTGGGAACCTGCTGGATCTCCAGCTCGTCGAGGGCCGCGTGGAGCAGCCGCTTGTTGTTGGTGAATTCCGTCAGCCGCCGACCCGAGGAATGGACGGCGATCAGGCAGAGCCGCTGGTCGGCGACGAGGTTGTCGATCAGCCGCCGGACCTGATCCTTGGCCTCTTCGAGCCGGGTCGCCCCCCCCGCCGAAGCCCGAGCGGCCATGCTGGCGGAGCAGTCGATCAGCACGGGGATGAACCGGGCCCGTTCCGCGCCGGCGGGGCGAAAGGGCTGCATGGCCGCGAGGATCAGGCAGAACAGCAGCAGGAGCTGGAACAGCAGCAATAAGTTCCGCTTGAATTTCTGGAACGGAGAATTGACGCGCTGGTCGTTGAGAACGCGCCGCCAGAGGGCCAGCGAAGGGACTTCCACGCGCGGCCGGCGGAGCTTGAGGAAGTAGAAGATCACCAGCGGAATCGTCAGCAGGAACAACCACGCCGCCAGCGGTGATGTGAAGCCCAACCAGGACATGAATCCGAGCCTTTGCGGAAAGCGTGCCGGTCTCTCGTGCGGAATCGATCGATCAACTCACCCAGCCGCGACGGCGGAGAGTGTCGAACAGGACGGTATCAATCGGCGTCGACGAATCGATGGTCAGGCAGCGGCCATTCCGTTGACGGCAGACCTGTGCGAGGTATTCCTGCAGGTCCGTCAGGTGCTGATGATACAGCCCGAGCAGTTCGCCGGCGGAAGTAATGTCGAGCGTCTGGGAGGTTTCCGAATCGACGAACCGGAGGTCGCCGTTCAGATCGGGATGGAGCTCCTCGGGGGCCAGAATCTGCACGGCGAACGTTTCCAGCCCCGCGCTGAACAGATGATTGAACGGCCGATCGAGGGCGCCGAATGTCAGGAAGTCCGACAACAGGATGGCGATGCCCCGGCCGCGATGCTGCTTCAGGACTTCGCTGACCGCCAGATCGATCGGGAAATCGCCGCCCGGTTCGAGGCGTTCGAGGAATTCGAGCACCCGCCGGAGGCTGGGCCGGCCGGTGGTCGGGGGCAGCATCTGCAGCGCCCGGCCCTGCTGATTGCAGGAGAAGATGCTGACCCGTTCGAGGTTCATCAGCCCCATGATGCTGAACGACGCCGCGAGCTGCCGGGCCCGTTCGAACTTGCTGCCGAAGAGCATCGACGAGGAGGCGTCGAGGAGCACGACGACGTGCATTTCCTCTTCGTGACGGTAGAGCTTGAGATAGGGCCGGTTGAGCCGGGAGAAGATGTTCCAGTCGACGTACCGCATATCGTCGCCGGCGACGTAATCGCGGTAGTCGTTGAATTCGGTGCTGGTCCCCCCCTTCCCGGCCAGGTGCTCCCCCCGGCTGCGGTTGGTGAGCCGGCGCAACGGCGTCAGCCGCATCCGTTCCACACGGGCGAGGGTCGAGTTTTCGAGCAGCGAGGTGAATTGTGCGGTAGCCATGAACGAAAGACTTCTCGCAGAGACGCAGAGGAAGTGGAGTTCGCAGAGAAAAGCAAGAGGGCAATCTAGAGAAGACAATGTGTCAAATCGGAAGACCGTTGACTACGCGAACGATTCCATCCTTCAGCAGATCGACATGGAAATGGATTGAAAGACCAAGTTGCAGGCCGCTGAGTTTCAGGCAAGTATTGAAGCTGGTGGCGTTGGACGGGTCCCAGATTTTCGACGGCATTGACTTCGACGACGACCTTATCCTCGACGATTCAGTCCCGCTTCGAAGGCATTTTCAATCAGCAGCTCATCGTAACGAATCTGCAATGCGTTGTTTCGAATCAACTGAAAGCCCGCGAGACGTCAACTCGTGCAGGAGCAACCGATGATACACTGATTCAAACAGTCCAGGTTCCAGCATCCTATGCACCTTCATCGCCGCGTCAGCAATGATTCCGGAAAGCTCATTCTCCCGCATTGGTCACCTCCCAAATCGATCACCCCTCTTTTGCCAGCTTCCTTCCGTCTTCTCTGCGAACTCCTCTTCGCTCCGCGTCTTTGCGAGAAATCTTCACTCCTCTACGGAGCTGGCTGCTTGCGTTCCCGGCGGAGCCGCTGGCGTTCGAGGCGGTCGGCTTGCCGTTGTTCGGGAGTCTTCGCCGCGTCGGCTGCAATCCGGTCGAACACGGCCTGCGGGATCGCCCCTTTGACGTTGTCCGGCAGCAGGTTCTTCAACAGCCCCGCCCCGGCGGGCTGCGGCGCAGGTGCCGGCGGTGGAGCCGGGGCCGGCGCTTCCGCCGCCGCCCCGATCACCGCGTTCACCCCCGGGGCGGCTTCCTGCACGATCCCTCGGTCGGCGGGGAAGTCCCAATCCGAACCGGACGTCAGCCAGGCCTGCAGCAGCAGGACTGGAATCGACGAGAGGGGATTGCGCACTTCCATGACGAAGCCGCCGGTTTCCCCGCGCGTGACGACGCCGCGCGTCGGCGCGACGTAGGGGAGGACGGCGGCCGCCGAGGGGATCCGGCCGATCGGGAAGAGCGAGTTCCCGGCGTACATCTGTTCGAGGGATTTGCTTTCGGCGAGCTCCGGCAGTCGCGCCCAGACCCCTTTCACCAGCGCGGGAGAGTCAATCTCCAGCAGGCCGACGGCTCCCTCCGGCAGCGTGTGATCCGCCTGGAAATGAGCCGCATAGGTCGGCCCGTCGGGCCGGGCCGCGTGTCTCAGTTGGGCCTTGAGCGCCAGCGGATGCTGGGCCACGTACAAGCGCCGGTCGGTCAGGCAGACGCACGGCGTCGCGGTGCTGGCGCCGTCCAGCCGACGGAAGACATACAGCGTCTGATCCAGAAAAGTCTCGGTCTCCAGGCGGTAGAGTCCCTCGGAGGCCGCTTCGTCGAACGCCTGCTCCAGGACTTCCGTCAGCCGGCCATACACGTCACGCGCGTGCTCCGGCTCGCGGACCGGGATCGAAAGAATCGCCCCATTGCCCGTCCAGCCTCCGAGCGACGGTGCGGTATGAACCACCCACACATCCCCGAAGGCTTTCAGGAGCTGATCCTGGATGAAGAATCCGAGTTCGACTTCGACGCCTTTGATCGCCTGATCGTAAAGCGGAACCATGAACGGGGCCGACTTCTGCAGCGATGACCGGATTCCGGCGTGCAACCGGCTGAAACTGAGACTTCCGGCCAGGACCAGATCGGCGTCGGCGGGGACGTGGGCGAAGTGTTCCGGCCGCAACGCCTCTCCAGCCCCGAACGCCAGGACGCCGTCCAGCGGACCGGTCGTCGCCAGCAGCCCCTGCTGCACGACCCGGCCCTCGACGACGCTCGTCGCCAGCAGCGCAAAGTCGAGACCGTCCAGCCCGACCGTGCGGGCGGTGTTGTAGGCTAGTTGCCCCTGCAGACCGATGAACCGCGGAATCGCCGTCACGACTTCTTTCACGTCAATGAACGCAAAGCTCACCGGCTGCCCGATCGTCGGATGCGCCAGAGCAGCCTGCAGTCGCGAGCGCCCCACATTGGGCGGCGCCGCGAGGCGATCGGCCATCTCCGTCGCAACGGCCGGCCCCAGCCCCAGCAGCAGTCGGTCGCCCACCCGTCGAACAGATAGCGACAGACCCGGCAGTTCCGGATTCCACACAAAATCCTCAAGCCCGTTCGGAACTTGCGCTCCCGGCAGCCGGCCCAACAGCGGCTGCAGATCGGCGAGAATCGCCTCGATCTCCGGCCCCGCATTGACGGCAATTCCCGCCCGGAGCCTCAAGAACGGTCGGACGTGCGCGGGCGCCTGGTCCGCATTCTCGATCGACTCGCCCACCGCCACGAAGATGCAGCCCGGACGGGTCGCCAGCTTCAGCGTCAGCCGTTCGATCTGCCGCCGCAGTTCCGCCTGTTCCTCGGGAAGATCGGCCTGTTCCTGCAACCGGGCGAGTTCCTGGCGGATCGCGTCCAGGAACAGGACGACTTCCGGATCGGCGGCGAATCCCGCAACGCCCGGCCCCCCCGGCTGCCCGGTTCCGGTGGCCGACCATGCCGCGCAGGCCACGACGCGGTCGGGCAGCACGCGCAACAGCTCCGGATCCGATTCGCCGGGAGGCAGCCCCGTCCAGGCGCCGCTCAGCAGGGTCAGGAGCGTCAGCCAGAAGGCGGACGGGTCGAATGTCGATTGCAGCTCCATCATCGTTTTCGCCTTTTCCAAGCGCCGGCCCGTTCCGTGAGTTCTCTGTTTATCGTAGTCCATCCAAAGTCCGGTTCACCAGCCGGAGCGTCGTTCTGCCCGATCGCAGTCGGGCGACAAGCTTCAGTTCCCGCTGCGGTCCCGGTAAGATCGTCCGAACGAAAAAGTGGCCGTCCGACCGCATCCCGGCCCCGCGCCGAGGCTTCGTAGAATCCAGGGAATTTCCGCGCATGTACGACCGGCAGCAGTTGATCCGTCTGTTTCACGAGCGGGCCTTGAAGTTCGGCGATTTCACCCTCGCGTCGGGGAAGAAGTCGACCTACTACCTCGACGGCAAGCAGATTTCGCTCCACTCCGCGGGGCTGCGCCTGGTCAGCTTCGGTCTGCTGGAGTTGCTGAAGGATGTCGACTACGCCGCCATTGGCGGCATGTCGATCGGGGCCGACCCGATCGTCGGCGGCGTTCTGACCGCGGCCGGGGAACTCGATCGCAAGCTAGACGGTTTCCTTGTCCGCAAAGAGGCCAAAGGGCACGGCACGAATCGCTACGTCGAAGGCCCCGTGCAGCCCGGCAGCAAGGTGGTCGTCATCGATGATGTCGTGACCACCGGCGGCAGCGCGCTGCTCGCCGTCGACCGCATCCTGGAATTTGGCTGCCAGGTCGTTTGCGTCGTCGGCATCGTCGACCGCAAAGAGGGGGGGGCTGCAAATTTCGCCGCGCGGGGACTGCCATTTCGCGCGCTGCTGTCGATTGAAGACTTCGGCATTCAGCCTCCCACGGTCTGATTTCCGCCGATGGTGCGATCGGGGTCGCTGAAGTTCGACAGTGCGGGGAAAGCGGCATGTCGCAAGCGTTGCCCGGGTCCCCCTCGTCGCCGGACGACATTCCCGAGATTGAGTTTCGCGCGGCGGACGACGATCTGCTCGACGAGCCGCCGGCCATTGCCGTCGAAGACCTGCAGTCCGCCCTGCCGATCGCTGAAGTCCCGGCCCGCCCTGATCAATGGCTGCTGCTGGGAGCCGGACACGCTCACCTGCAGATCGTGCGGTGGTGGGGTCGGCGACCGATTCCCGGCGTGCAACTGGTCCTGGTTTCGGCATTCGACCGGGCGACTTACAGCGGAATGCTCCCCGGCGTCCTGTCCGGTCAGTTTCCTCCCGACGCTCTGCAGATCGACCTGCCGGCGCTCTGCGCGAAGCAGGGCGTCTCGCTGATTGTCGATCGGGCCGTGGCGCTCGATTCAAAACAGCGGATCGTCCGGCTGGCCCATCACCCGGAGCTGCACTTCGATCTGGCCTCGATCAACATCGGCAGCGTTCCCGCCGACGAACGTCTCTGGCAGACGCATCGGACGCTGGTCAGCGTCAAGCCGTTGCCGACATTCCTGCAGCGGTTCGACGCGCGGCTGCAGGAACTGCTGTCGCAATATCGCATGGCGCCGGGGCCGGAGCTGCTGCAGATCGCCATCGTCGGCGGCGGCGCTGCGGGAGTTGAACTGGCTCTCTGCCTGTCGGAACGGATTCGCAAGGAGTCGCTCCCGATTCAACTCCGGATCGTCGATCGCGGATCCGACATCCTGTCGGGCTATGCTCCGCGAACGGTGCGCAAGGCGAGAGAGCTGCTGTTCCGCCGGGGAATTGCGATCCGGTCCCGATCGCATGTGGTGGCGTGCGACGAGGATCTCGCGCCGGAGCTGGTTCTGGAGGAAGGGGGCCGGGTGCGCGTCGATCTGGTCCTCTGGGCCGCGGGGGCCGCCCCGCCGACCGCTCTCAAGAACTACGACCTTCCCCGGTCCGACCGGGGCTTTCTGTCGATTCGCCCGACGCTCCAGACGACCGGGGACGACCCGGTGTTTGTTGTGGGGGACGCGGCGGACTGGCCGGGGCGCCCGCTGCCCAAGGCCGGCGTCTATGCGGTTCGCCAGGCCAGCGTGTTGTGGGAGAACCTGCGGCGCTGGCAGTCGGGCGAGGAGCTGATCGAATACCGGCCGCAGCAGAAGTTCCTGGCGCTGCTCAATTGCGGCGACGGCACCGCACTCATGGAGTGGAACGGCTGGACCTTCCACAGTCGCTGGGCCTGGCGGCTCAAACGCTGGATCGACCTGGAATTCGTCCGCCAGTTCCGCTGAGTCGTTGAAGCCCCCACAGGTGCGTCGAGTCGTCGCCACGGGAAGAACGCGACGCAGTCGATGACATCCAGCCGTGTCACCCGCGAAGACTGAGAACAACGACTACTGCTTGGGTTTCGTGGCGGCTCGCAGGGCTTTCAGGCCGGTGGCGAGCTCGTCGGGCGTTAAGGACCCGGATTTGTCGGCATCGAGCTGGTCGAAGAAAACGCGCTGGCGTTCCGGGAGCTCTTCGCGTTCGATCAGGCCGTTGTCGTTGCGGTCGAGTCGGGCCAGGAGCTCTTTGGCGATGTCTGCCGGATTCCCGTTCCGAACGCGTTGAGCGAGCTGGCCGAGTTCGACGGTGGACGATTGCGACCGCGGGATGGCGACGTCGAAGTAGCCGAGGAGCATTTCTTCCCAGGATTGATCGCCCCACGTGACCGTTGCCGACGGGTCGGGATTGGCCAGGTTGTTCGGCGAGTTGTCGAATGCGGCGAACCCCTGAATCTTCGCTCCCTTGGGGATGACCAGCTCGTCGGCGAGGGCGTAGGCCGTCTGCCAGTTGAAGTCATAGTGGGGGACGTCGAGCAGCGTTTCCTTGCGGCCGTCCGGCAGCGTCATCTCGTAGCGGAAGGACTTGCCGCGCAGGTGCATGTGGGGCGAGAGGGAGAGGAGCCGGAGGTCGGTCGGAGCGGTGATCACATTGCTGGGGAACTGCTGATTGTCCTCCTGCGGCTTGATGGTGAAGCGCGTGTTGACGACGCTGACCGTGGTGACTTCCTGAGTGACTTTGGCGGGATCGGCGAAGATCAGGCCGATCTTTGTGATGTCTTCCTGGGCGGTCCCGTTGGGGGTGTAATGCATCTGGAAGACCAGCTTGGCGCCGGCGGGAACCCGTTTCGCCATGCCCTCGGGATAGGGTTTCTGGCGGAGCCCGGGGACGTAGGCGCCGAGGAAGCCGCGTTCGCCGTTGAAGCGTTCGCCGGCCCCGGCGGCGAAGACGATCGTGTGGTGGACGACAGCCCGGTTGCCGGGGACGATCTCCATCGCCTGGATCCATTTCTCCTCGGTAAAGCCGGTTTCAACGGTGAAGTGCTGATAGCGAACTTCTCCTTCGGCAGGGACCTTGAAGGCGGTCTCGGCCATAGGGATGACCAGATCCGGCTCGCGAGTGAGCTGCCAGCCTGCGGTGTACGTCTTTGGAGCGGGCAATTGCTTCCGATCCCCTTCGGGAGCGCCGGCGTCGACCCAGTCGCGGAGAAGTTGCAGTTCCTCCGGCGCGAGGACGCGTGCGTTGGCAAACTTGCCGTGGTCGGGCGAGGCGTGCCAGGGGGGCATGCGACGCTGTTCGGTGACTTCGAGGATCATGTCGGCCCAGCCGGCGACTTCGTCGTAGTCGGTCAGGCTGAACGGGCCGATTTCGTTCGGACGGTGGCAGTCGACGCAGTGGGCCTGCAGCAGGCGGGAAATCTGGTTGCTGTAGGTCACGGTTGCGTCGGTCTGGGGCTGACGGACTTTGCCGATCAGGCAACCGACCGCTTCGGTTTCGGCGACGGAGACCGGCTGGCCGGCGAGAACTTCGCGAACGGCTTCCAGCAGGTCGGATCGCGTCGGTTCGGTTCGCTGACGACCGCCCACGGCATACTGATCGTCGATGCGGCCGTGGTAACGGACCACCCGGTCGTGATCGAGGACGAAGGCTTCCGGCGTCCGGCGGGCGCCGAGCTGATCGGCGACCTTGTTCTGCAGGTCTTTCAGCACCGGAACCGTGAGGCCGAGCTTACGAACCTGAGCGCCGATCTCAGTCAGATTGTCCTGTTGATTGGCGTCGAGGGCGATGACCGCCACCCCCTGGTCGGCCAGTTCGGTCGACAGCTTCTGCAGCCGGGCAGCGTAGAGCTGCACCAGCGGGCATTCCGTCCCCGTGAAGACGACGACCAGGACGGGCTTGTCGGCGAAGTCCTGCAGCGTCCATTCGCGTCCGCGATGATCCTTGAGGGCCAGCTCGGACAGCTTTCGCCCCAAAACCGGGGACTGGTCGGCGGCGGTTCCCGCGGAGACCAGCGACAACAGAGCGCAGACGGTCCAGAATATTCGCAAGCGAGACATCCGGGCGATCCTCGTGGAACTGAAATCGTGGGGGCTGGGCGCACGCGCGCCGTCGTCCATTTCCTACCCGCGATCGAAGGTCGCGGTTTCAGGATGTCGCCGAATGATACAGGGAGTTCTCCCGGCGACCAGATGAATACTGCGAGAAGAATCCGGTGCGTCGATTCGCGGCACGCAGACGCGAATAGCAATCGACACAAGACGCGTTCAATAAACGCGTTACGTCCTCACTCGACTTCGAATGCTGTCCCGGAATGCAGGGGCTGCGGGAAGTTCAGGCGTGTCACGGGGGATCGTAGCCTCCCGGGTGGTAAGGGTGGCAACGACAGATGCGTCGCACCCCTTTCCAGCTACCGCGGATGGCGCCGTATTTCTGGACGGCCTCGATCATGTACTGGCTGCAGCTCGGCGTAAATCGGCAGTTGGCGCCGAGCATGGGGCCGATGAAGAGCTGATAGAACCGGACCACGCCGATAATCGCCCGGCCCGGCAGGCGGATGACCCAGCGCAGTGCGTTCACGACGGAGCCCCTTCCGCGGGAGGAGCTTCGGCGGCTTCCAGCCGGCGAAGGAGCTTCCGGCAGAGCCGGGTGAGCGACTCGATGTACGCTGGCAGGGAGGCCCGGTCCTTCGCCAAAGGAATGGCCACCAGATCAAGTCCGGCCGGCAGACGTTCGCTGGACAGGCGAAAGGCTTCCCTGAGCAGCCGCTTGAGCCGGTTGCGGACGACTGCGTTGCCGTGCTTCCGGGAGACGCTGAGGCCGATCCGGGTTTCCGCTTGGGGACTGCGATCGATGAAGACGAGGAGCACGCCATCGGCCGCTTTGCATTTGCGGTCATAGACGCGACGGAAGTCGGCTCCGCGGCGCAGGTGGGCGGTCGGCGGAAATGGGAAGCGGATGGTCACTTCAGGTCCCCGTCGGTCCGGAGTCGGGCGGCAAATGGTCGCTCCGTTCGGGGAGCGATGGGCGGACAGGGGGCTTTTCGGGCTTCAGGAACCAGAATTCGTTCTTGAGCGGTTTCGGTCCGGGCGAGTTTCGCAGGATTCGGCGAAGACGCTTGCCCCAGATCAGGATGGCCGCCAGCCCGGCGACGCCCAGCACGACAATGCCCGCGACCGCCGAGAGGGCCGCCTGGGCTTTACGTCGTTTCTCCTTTTCCTCCGGGCTCAGGACCTCAGGAACGGGGGAGGCGACCGTCTCGGCGGAGACGGAATCGGCAGTCGATGCCGGCGCGGCGTCCTGCCCGAAGGAGATGGTTGTCGCACCAAACAGCAGAATTAGCGGCAGCAGGCCGCGCAGGGAGACTGGCATGCATTCTTCCTGAAACAAAGGGAACAGAGGTGAGAATGCCCGCCAGACAGGAATTTGTGAATGCGACTCTACCACAACCCGGCGCGGGGTGAGGGGTCGAGCGGCTGCAGCGATTCGTAGAGTGTTTTCTGCTCGGGACTCAGCTCTTTGGGAACGGCGATTTTCACGACGACGAACTGGTCGCCGGTCTGATGCGACTGGGGATCGACGATGCCCTTGCCCCGCAGCCGGAGTTTCATTCCGCTGGAAGTGCCGGGCGGAACCGTCAGGGTGACTTTGCCTTCGGTCAACGTCGGGACTTCGACCTTCGTTCCGAGCGCGGCCTCGGCAGGCGTCAGGGGGACATCCAGCAACAGGTTATTCCCTTCCCGGCGGAACCAGGCGTGCGGCTGAATCTGGATTGTCAGCAGCAGGTCACCCGGCGGGCCGCCGCGGAAGGAGGGTTCTCCCTGACCGGCGAGCCGCATCACTCCGCCATCGGCGATTCCGGCCGGGATTTTGACGCCGAGCGTTTCGATCTTTCCGCCGCGATCGAGCCGGATGTCCTGCGATCCGCCGCGGGCGGCGATTTCGAACGGGACTTTCAGCGTTGCGCGGATGTCCTCGCCTTTTGGAGGGGCTCGACGGGCGCCGCGCGGCCCCCCCCGGCCGCCGCCGAACATGTCTCCCAGATCGACGCCGCCGAAGAGTTCCTGAAAGTCAAAGCCGCCGGCGCCGGGTCCCGGACCGCCGCCGGGCCAGGGCTGTCCGTGAGGGGCGCCGCCTCCCATCTTGTCCATCTGGGCGAAGTTCGGTCCGAAGCGGTCGTACTTTTTGCGTTTTTCCTCGTCGCCGAGGACGTCGTGAGCTTCCTGGATTTCCTGGAAGCGCTTCGCCGCCTCCGGATCGTCCTTTTTGGCATCGGGATGGTAGGTCCGCGAGAGCTTGCGATAGGCCTTGCGGATTTCGTCGGCGGTGGCGCTCTTCGTCAGACCGAGCACCTCATAGTAGTCGGACGAGGCCATGCGGCAGTCTCAAATCTGAGGGTGGGAATCAGCGGGCAGTGGTCGGGAAGGGAAACGCAGGCCCGACCGGCCGGTTCGCCCGGCGGCTGCGTCACACGATTTTAGGACCGTTCCGGAATGCGGACAAGCAGCTCCCGAACTCCACGGGAGACCTTTCGGACGACTCCGATGAACTTTCTGCGAATCCCCTCGGCGAACCTTCCACCCTGCCAGGAATCCCGGCACAATTCAGACTTCCGGCACAGATCAACCAATCCTGATTCGACGGAGCGGCCCCGATGTCCCTCTCCCCCCGTTCTCGCACGGCAATTGTGGGCGTACTGACGGCGTCAGCTCTGACGCTGACGGTTGGATTTGGCACGTGGCAACCGGGGGCGGGTACTGTCCAAGTGGGACGCCTGACCGAAGCGAACTGGGAAGATCTGGTTCCGGAAGGGAAAGAGGTCGACGCGATCTACGGCGATTACGTGCTGCAGAATCGCCATCTGACGGCAGTTGTCGCCGACCCGGTGGCGACGCGGAACGCGAACATGACCACCCGCGACGTGGCCGGGGCGCTGATCGATCTGGCGGTGCGCGGCTCGGACGGCGATCAGCTCGGGGCGTTCTGGCCCGGTCGGAAGGTGTTTCCGTATCGCAAGGCAACAGTGGTGAGCGACGGCCCGGAATCGGCCTCGGTCGAAGTCGTCGCCGAGGGGGCGGAGGGCCGCCCAACAGTCGCGACGACCTATTCGCTCGGGGCCCAGGACGCGTTTCTGACGGTGAGATCGACCTACTCGAACTCGACCGAGAAGCCGCTGGAGGTGGCGCTCGAGGACGACTTTCGCGCGGACGGCCAGAAGGAAGACATGGTCCGGTCCCCCAACGGAACCGCGGACCGGTTCTGGCTGCACGACCGCTACTGGGGCCAGGCGTACGGACTCGACGCCCCGGAACACAAGCTGCAGCTCAACAGCGACGCGCGGATCACGAAGATCGCCTACGAAGCGGCTGATGGTCAAACGAAGGTCACGCTCGCTCCCGGCAAGTCCTGCACGCTGGTCCGCAGGGTCTATCCGGGACGCAATACGCTCGACGTGCAGGCCGTCTTCGCGGCGACGACGGCGAAGGCCGTGCATCCGTTTGGCTTCAGTATTCGCGACGGACTCGGACGTCCCGTCGCGAAAGCGCTGATTGAGCTTCGCCAGGGAGACTCGGTCTATGGCTGGGCGAAAAGTAATCATCAGGGGACGATTTCGACGGTCATGCCGGCGGGCAGCTATACGGCGACGATTTCCGCGTTCGGCCGAGTTCTGTGGGACAACCGGCCTCTCCAATTGGATTCGCGAAAGGAGCTCACGGTCATCGAACTGGCCGACTTTCAACCGGGTGAGATCCAGGCGGCGATCACGGACGCCGAGGGACAGGCGATTCCCTGCAAGGTCGAACTGCAGCCGCTCGACGAGAACGCGGTGCTCGACTTCGGACCGGTGACGGCGGAGTTCGCGTTGAAGAATCTCTGCTATACCGCCAACGGGAAATTCCAGCAGGCGGTGCCGGCCGGTCGCTACCGGGCGATCATCAGCCGCGGTCCGGAGTACGACGCGGTCTTCACGGAGCTGACGGTTCCGCCCGGCAAGGCGGTGCCGTTGACGGCGAAGCTCGTCCGGAGTGTGGCGACGCCGGGTTGGGTCAGCAGCGACTTCCACAGCCACTCCAGCCCCTCGGGGGACAACACCGGCAGCCAGCTCGGTCGGGTGCTGAACCTCGTGTGCGAGCATATCGAGTTCGCTCCCTGTACGGAGCACAACCGCATCAGCACGTATCAGCCGCACATCGCCCGGCTCGGCATCCAGCCGTTCCTGGCCAGCGTGGAAGGGATGGAGCTGACCGGTTCGCCGCTGCCTCTCAATCACCAGAACGCCTTCCCGCTGATCCGGAACCCACGGATGCAGGACGGGGGCGGGCCGACCACGGAAACGGATATCGAGAAGCAGCTCGAAAAACTCGCCCTATGGGACAACCGGAGCGAGAAGCTGGTGCAGCAGAACCATCCCGATCTGGGGTGGCTGGTCTACGACCGGGATGGCGACGGCAAACCCGACGCCGACGGTCCCCGGACCTTCCCCTTCACCGACGTCGTCGAAATTCATCCGATTCAGAACGCTTTGACGCTCGACGAGACGATGCGCGGCGAGGGGGAAAAGACCTTTCACAACACCATCTTCCGCTGGCTGCAGATGCTGAATCAGGGATATCGGATCTATGGTGTGGTGAATACCGACGCCCACTACAACGACCACGGTTCGGGGTGGCTGCGGAACTGGATTCAGTCGTCGACCGATGATCCAGCGGCGATCAAGGCGATGGAGATGGTGAAGGCCGCCGAGCAGGGGCGGCTGGTCATGTCAAACGGTCCGTACCTGGAAGCGACCGCGACCGCCGGGGGGAAGACAGTTGTCTCCGGGCAGGATCTGACAGCCGCGGACGGCAAGATCCGGCTGCACATTCGCGTGCAGACTCCGAACTGGCACGACGTGGATCGGGTGTTTGTGCTGGTCAACGGCCGGCGGATTCCCGAAGCGACGTTCACACGCGCCGAGCGGCCGGATGTCTTCCGCAGTGGCGCGCTGAAATTCGATCAGACCGTCGACCTGGCGCTGAAGGGGGACGCCCACGTGATCGTCGTCACCGGCCATAAGGACGGGCAGCTCGGCCCGGTGCTGGGACCCGGCGAAGGGAAGACGCCTCCTGCGGCCATGACGAATCCGATCTTTGTGGACGTCGACGGGGGCGGCTTCAAGCCGAACGGCGACACGCTGGACCTGCCGCTGCCGGTGAAGTTTGTGGCGAAGAAGTAGAGCGCGCCTGGCCGCATTTCGCAATTCCGCCGCTCAGATCGATCGACGAGGAGGCCCAGCGGAAAAACGCACAGGCCCCGTTCGCCCCGTCGAAAGGAGGCGCGCCGACGATCGCCCGGTGGCGGGAACGGATGGGGACGGCCGCCGGCCAGGCGATCTAACGGTTGCGATCGAGCCTGACGGAGTCCCCCAATGCGGGGGCTGCGGCAGTTCGTCGTCCGGGGCCTGGCGAAGGTGCAAGCGGCGATGCAGTGGCAGGTGCTGGCGTTCAACTTCACGCGTCTGCAGTCGCTCGGCTGGCTGGCCCGGCTGTGACCGGGGGAAGGGAGACTGGCCAAGGGGCCTGACCGGACCCGCAAGAGACTGACGGAAGCCGCGGTCTCAGAGGCCACAGACCTCCGCGACAGCGGCGACGTCCCGACGCCGAGACTTCGCCCGGAGGGTCCGCTCCGTTACGGTTGGCGGGAAAGAATCACAGGCTCGGAGGGAGCGCCGGACTGGTTTCACGTCTCCAAGCATGTGTTGGAAGCGGCCCGCACCGTTGCTCCTGATGCACCGGAGGTGTGGCCTCATGCGGAGCTGGGCCAGTGACACGACGGCGGCGGAACGGCACTGCAGACCTGGCTGGAATCTCAACGACGCGGACTGCGCGGCGCACGACGGACGGCCGCCGACGAGTTGCCGGGATATGTTCGCAGCAAGACCCACCTGATGGACTATCCGCGCTGCCGCGTGCAGGGCTGGGCGATCTGTACGAGGATGATGGAAGCGACCTGCAAATAACGGGTGGGGGTGCGGCTGCAGGGTCCGGGGATGCACTGGACAGTAGCAGGAGCAGTCGCCATCACGACTCTCCGGGGCACCGAACTCAACGGCGACTGGCACGAAACCAGGAGAACGCTCCTGCTGGCCACCTGATCTCCGCCAATTGGCGACTGCACCCGGGCTGGCAAGACAGTCTATGAATCTCTGTTGTCCCGCGTCTTCAATTGAAGACGGCCGGCCCTACACGGCCTTCCGCCGGAGAAACCACGGAGCAATTCCCCCCATCGCCGCGAGGACGACGCACATGCCGCACAGGGTGGCGAACCAGTCGCCGTAGCGGACGTAAAGGCTCCGGCGGTTGTCGAGCGGGACAGTGTGAACCAGGGCGGCGTCGAGCTCCTTGTGCCAGCGGCCGGTCTTCGGATCGCGGGAGGTCGTCCGGCCTTTCTTATCGCCGTCGATGAAGACGTCGGGTTCGAGGATTGCGCCGTCGCCGTCGATGATCGCCGAGATCCCCGTATTCACTGCGCGGGCGACCGGGGTCCGGCATTCGACGGCGCGGAAGGCCGCGGTGATCAGGTGCTGGTCGAGCTCGCTCGAACCGTGGAACCAGCCGTCGTTGGTCAGGTTGACCAGGACGTCGATCTGCTCGCCGTGGTCGCCGTTGGAGCCCGCCGAGATGATTCCGCGGACGAGGTGGGGGACAGTGTCTTCAAAACAGATGACCGGGGCCAGCCGCCAGTCTCGGTACTTGAAAACGGCCGCCTGCGTGCCGGCGTGCAAACCGAAATCGGGCGGATAGGGGGTCAAATGCTGCAGCCAGGGGACCGTGTCCTGCAGGGGGAGATATTCGCCGAAGGGGACGAGGTGCATCTTGTCGTAGCGGCCGGCGATGCCGGTGTCCGGTCGGATCAGCACCGCCGAGTTGAGCTGTTCGACACGGGATTTTTCCAGGGCGACCGCCTGGAGACCGATGATCATCGCGGCGCCGGCTTTCTGGGCGTCGCCGACGAGCGTCCGGCGGACGGTATCGTCGCGCCAGAGTTCGGGCGGCACCTGCGGCGCTAGGTCTTGAAGCTGTTCGTCAGTGAGGCTGGCAGGGGCTTCGAAGAGCGGCCAGCGGAACATGGTTTCGGGCCAGATGATGATGTCGGGCTGTTCGCGGACCGCCAGTCCGGTCAGTCGGGTGTGCGTGAGGTAGACCTTGCCGCTTTCGTCGTGATTGGTTCGGAGCGAGGCGACGAAATTCCCCTGGATCAGAGCCACGCGGGGGCCCGGCTGGAAATCGGCCTGATGCCGCCGGACGACGCCGTAGCCCAGCGTGCCGAAGAATGCGGCGGCGACCATGCCGACCTGCCAGGCGGGGCGACGGAACCAGGGGGGCGGGACGGTGGTGGTCTGCTCATTGGCGGGGACCAGCCGGAGTTTTTGCAGCCAGGCGAACGGAATCAGAACCGCAATACCGGCGGAACTGGCGGCGACGATCAAGCTGACGCCGTAAGCGCCGACGAGATCGCTGATCTGAATCAGCTCCAGCCAGCGATACTGCGAGTGTCCCAGGTAGTACCAGGAGAAGCCAGTGAGGAGGTGCGCCCGGAAGAATTCGAGTCCGACCCAGAGGAGCGGAGCCGCGATCACCAGCGGCACGCCGGCCCGGTAGACCGCCACACGGGTCAGCCAGACAAACGCGGGGAGGTAGGCGGCCAGATAGAGCGCCAGCGCGATCCACGCGATGTACATGGTCGGATCGCCGAGTCGCATCCACTGCAGCGTGGCGAGCTGTGAGACGGCGGCTGCGAGATAGAGTCCGCGGTACATCCGGCGGGTGCGGTGCGGCACCCGGACCAGCAGCAGGACGGGGACGAGGGCGACCCAGGCCAGCGAGCTGGCGTTGACCGGCGTGAAGCAGGCCCAGAGGAGCAGTCCCGTCAGGCCGGCCATCGCCCAGCCCGCCAGTTGCTGTCCCTGCTCGGGAACGGGCTGCTGCGCGATCCGCGCCTTCGCGATGATGTCGCGGACGGTCGGTTCGCCCGTCGCGGGACGGGGCGGGGCGGCGGGTTCGGCGGTCATGGTGGCTGGTGACATGGGACTCCCTCCCTGGAGTCGAGGACAGCGTTCAGCGTGATTCGATTCCGGACGCGGCGGTGGTCGGCGCTGCGGTGACATCCTGGAACAGGGGGTCGATGTTGCCATCCCAGGTCATCCCGATCATCCGCCATTCATTGCGCGGGCGATGCAGAGTAAATCTCCAGATGATGGCCCCTCCTTCGCGATGCTCGAGATAGATCAATCGCAGGTAGGATCGACCAATCACCTGGGCCTTCAAGAACTCGACATTGTCGACGCTGGGACCCAGTGCGCCCCGGAGCAGTCCGCGACTTTCCGCAACCTTCTGCAGGTTCTTCAGCCGCTGTTCTTCGTTCCAGCCGGCACGTTCTGCGAGAGCATCGACAAACCCGGGGACATCGTCTTTGCTGATCGCCTCCATCGCGGCATCGGTCATTGCTCGAAGTGTTGCGATCGATTCCGCGGGGACGTCTTCCGACTGCAGGGGACTGGCGGCGAACAGACTGACGGCCAGGGCCAGCCCAAGGAAGTAACGGTAGTGCCGCATCGTGTCTGCCCTCCCTGCCCTTACCGATGAATCCGCCTGTCAGTCCCAGCTCAACACATCCATGACGTCGCCGGTGCGATAAGTTCGTTCGATCGCCGGCAGGCACGCCATGGCGTTGGCGTCCACGGTGGCCCGAAGGTCCGAGGAGCCTTGCCAGGAGACGAGCGCCACCCGCGGTCCTCCCGCCGTCCACGTCAACCGGGCCGGATGGTACGTCGGTCGGTCGCCGCGGAAGGTGTACTCCCCTTCAAACACCGCCGAAACCGGTTGCGGCTCCGCCGGCGAAATGCCCATCAGCCGGCGGATGGCCGACCGGACGAACAGTTCGAAGCAGACCATACTACTGACGGGATTTCCCGGCAAGCCGAATACGTAGCAGGCGTTACGGCTGATGTCCCCCTGCCGGACGCCGAACCAGAGGGGCTTGCCGGGCTTCATCGCCACGCCGTGAAAGACTTCCTCAACCCCCGCCGCCGTCAGTTCGGACGGCACCAGATCCAGCTTTCCGGCGGAGACGCCTCCCGAGAGAACCAGGATGTCGGCGGTCAGGCCGTCGAGAATTTTCGCTCCCAGCTCGGCTCGGACATCGCGGGCAATCCCGAGAGTCCGGGAGGCGCAGCCAGACTGGGCGGCCTGGGCGACCAGCATTGTTTCATTCGAGTTGCGAATCTGCCCAGGGCCGGGGGTCTGGTCGACCGGAACAAGTTCGTCACCGGTAGCGAGGACCGCGAGCGTCGGCCGTCGGCGGACGGGAACCTGCGGCCAGCCTAGTTCCGCGAGGGCCGCCAGTTGCGGCGGCCGGAGAACGACTCCGGCGGCGAGAACCCGATCCCCGGAGCGCATCGCGGAGCCCTGCCGGCTGATGTTGACCCCGTCCTGCAGCGGACGGGCGGCGATGACGACCTCGTCCCCCTCCAGTCGAGTGTCTTCAATTTTGACGACGCAATCGGCCCCGACGGGGAGCGGTGCGCCGGTCATGATCTGAATCGCCTCGCCCGGCCCGACCGGCAACGCGGCGACCTGGCCGGCGGTAATCTGCTCCACAACCCGCAGCCGCCCGGCCCCGTCCGGCAGATCGGCCGAGCGAACGGCGAAGCCATCCATCAGCGCCTTGTCGAACGGAGGCGAGTCGATCCGGCTGTCGACGTTTTCGGCAAGCGCCAGTCCCTGAACGGCGGCGAGGGGGAGGGATTCAGCCGGGAACGGAGCGACCGTGGCCAGGACGCGTTCGAGAGCAGTGGCGACGGTGTGCATGGGAATCACCTGAGGTCTGGAAACGCGAGGAGCGGACGTCGCGCAGGCGAGTCCGCTCCCGGCCTCTACGAAGAGGCGTTGAAATGGCGGGCAGAGCCCGCCCTACGGGAGTTCCGGGGCCTTGTGGTCCGGGTATTCGGTGCTGGCGAGGCCGTCCTTCATGAAGGCGACCAGGTCGGCTTTGTCCTGTTCGCTGAGCTTGAGGGGGAAGATTTCTTCGTCGAGGAAATCGTTCGGCACGCCCCCCTTGTTGTAGTGCTCGACGACTTCTTCGAGAGTCTTCATGCTGCCGTCGTGCATGTAAGGGCCGGTGCGGGCGATGTCGCGCAGGGTCGGCGTCTTGAACGCCCCCTTGTCGCCGGCCAGCTTGCTGATGCTGACGCGGCCTTCGTCCTCGCCGGGCAGGCCGATGTTGTGGAAGGCGTTGTCCGTGAAGCTTGGGCCGGCATGGCAGGCGCTGCAATGGGCCTTGCCGAAGAAGAGCTTCATGCCGCGGAGGGCGCTTTCGGACAGGGCGTCCTGTTTGCCGGCCTTGTACTGGTCGTACGGCGCGTTCCCCGAGAGGATTGTCCGCTCGTAGGCCGCGATCGCCTTGGCGATTCCGTCAGCGGTCACGTCGGTGCCGAAGACCTTCTGGAACTGCGTCTTGTAGCCTTCGATCTTGTTGAGCTTTCCGACGACCTCGTCGAGGCTCATTTTCATTTCGATCGGGTTCTGCACCGGCCCCAGGGCCTGCTCTTCGAGGGTCTTCGCCCGTCCGTCCCAGAAGTGGAATGTGTGGAAGGCGGAATTGAGAATCGTCGGCGAATTACGGCCCCCCTTCAGTCCCCCGACGCCGGTCGCGACGGCTTCGCCGTTGCTGAAGCCCTTCGCCGGGTCGTGGCACGAGGCGCAGGAGATCGTGTCGTCCGCCGAGAGCCGCTTGTCGAAATAGAGCTGCATGCCGAGGGCAATCTTTTCCTCGGTCGGCAGATTGTCCTTGGGATGAACGATCGCCGGCAATCCGAGCGGTTCAGCGGCGGAAAGGCTGGCGCCGGCGGCCAGACCGCCTGCCAGCAGGGCCAGCGCGGAGGGAGCGAACATTCGGAGCACGGGCGAGACCTTCATATCGGGAATCCTCTTTCGATCGGCCAGCGGCATTCGTGAGGAAGTGCCTGCGCGGCAAAACACCCCGCATCACAACGAGGAACTCCGGCCGCGGAGGTGTCGCAACTCCAGACCGCGGAATGAGTTCCCTGAGCGGGCATTCTTTCACTCCAGGCAAAGCGCGCCAAGGAAGCGGTTGTGAGAGTTGCGAGAAGTTTCTCCCGGCCGCCCGGTCGAGGCGGCGGCATCTGTCCGTGATCCTCGGACTCGTCGGACGCGAAAGCCGTTCTCCGGAGGGCTCCGACGGTCTGGCGAACCCCGCCGCTGGACGATGTGTCACTCACGGTCTGCAGGTAGTCCAGGAGCGGAACGGGATTCCGCTCCTGGTCGCCGAATCCGACGCGAGTTCGATCTGCCGATGAAAGACGACTACAGTCAATTCCTGCAGGGACTGCTGGATGAGGATCGAGGCGCTGCGACATGCTGTTGACGATTTCAACGACCCACGCACCGGCGACGGACCTGGGCTACCTGCTCCACAAGCACCCCGAGCGGGTTCAAAGCTTTGAACTGAGCTTCGGGCAGGCCCACGTCTACTATCCCGAAGTCTCCGAGGGACGCACAACCGCTGCGCTGCTGCTGGACGTCGATCCCGTCGGCCTGGTGCGCGGGAAGCAGCGCCAGCAGGACTCGCTGCTGGCGCATTACGTCAACGACCGGCCCTACGTCGCCTCGTCGTTTCTGAGCGTCGCCATCGCGCAGGTGTTCGGCACGGCTCTGTCCGGCCGCTGCAAGGACCGTGCGGAACTGGCCGCCACCCCCATTCCCCTGACGGTCGGAATCGACGTCCTCCCCGTCCGCGGCGACGGCTTCGTGCAGCGTCTGTTCGAGCCGCTGGGCTACGCCGTCACGGCCGTCCGGCATCCGCTCGACGAAACATTTCCCGAATGGGGCGAGAGTCCATACTACTCGGTGACCATCACCGGTACGAAAACGCTGTCGGAACTGCTGTCGCACCTTTACGTGCTGGTCCCGGTCTTCGACAACGGAAAGCACTACTTCGTCGGGGACGACGAAGTCGACAAATTGCTGGAGAACGGAGCCGGGTGGCTGCCGTCCCACCCCGAAAAGGACCAGATCACCCGACGCTACCTGCGCCACCGCTCGAATCTCTATCGAGACGCACTCGCCCGGCTGGTCGAGGAGGAACAACTCGACGCGATCCCTGAAGAACTGGCCGCCGAGGAACCGGAAGACGCGATCGAGCCGTCCGTCAGTCTGCACGAGCAGCGGCACGCCGTCGTCCTGGCGACGTTGCGCGGCTGCGGCGCCCGCAGCGTGCTGGACCTCGGGTGCGGCGAAGGCAAGCTGCTGCGGGATCTGCTGGCGGATCGTCAGTTCGAGCGGATCGCGGGGCTCGACGTCTCGATTCGCTCGCTCGAAATCGCTCACCGACGGCTGCGGCTCGATTCGCTCCCGGATCGCCAGCAAGAGCGGATCTCGCTCCTGCACGGCTCGCTGATCTATCGGGACGAGCGGTTGAATGGCTTCGACGCCGCCTCGCTGGTCGAAGTCATCGAGCACCTCGACCCGCCCCGGCTGGCGGCGCTGGAACGAGTGCTGTTCGAGTTCGCCCGCCCGGCGACGGTCGTCGTGACCACACCCAATCGGGAGTACAACGTCGTCTGGGAAACGCTCCCGGCGGGACAACTGCGCCACGGCGATCATCGGTTCGAATGGACTCGCGAGGAGTTCCAGGACTGGTCTCGGCGCATCGCAGACCGATTCGGGTATGCAGTGCGGTTTGCGCCGATCGGCGCGGAGCATCGCGAGTACGGGCCACCGACGCAGATGGCGGTTTATCGGAGAGACGCTGGTCTCGACCAGCAAGCATAACGGCGGGTGGCCGGGGCAGGAGCGTCTTCGCGATGCCCCGGTCTTTCTCGCGGCCCCAGGACCGGGACTTCTCTTCGGTCCCGCCCCGGCCACTCGACACATCGTAGGCTCCGAGCAAGCAGGCAACCTGTGAATATCTCGATCCCCAAACTCTCCCTCGTCGTTCTGATTGGCGCCAGCGGCTCAGGAAAGAGCACGTTCGCGCGTACGCACTTCCTGCCGAGCGAAGTCCTGTCGTCGGACTACTGCCGAGGGCTCGTGAGCGACGACGAGAACGATCAGGCCGCCACCAGCGACGCCTTCGATGTCCTGCACTATGTCGCGGGCAAGCGACTGGCGCGCGGACGCCTGACCGTCGTGGACGCCACGAACGTGCAGCCCGAAGCGCGAGCGCCGCTGGTCGCACTCGCCCGCAAGTTCCACTGCCTGCCGGTGGCCATTGTGCTGAATCTTCCCGAAGAGATCTGCCAGTCGCGAAATCGGGACCGGGCGGACCGCGCCTTCGGCCCGCACGTCATCCGCCAGCAGCGGTCGCAGCTCCGCCGGGCTCTCAAGGGACTCCGGCGGGAAGGCTTCCGGCACGTCTTCGTGCTCGACAGTCTGGCGGAGATCGACGCCGCCACCGTCCAGCGGGTTCCCCTCTGGAATGACCGATCCCACGAGCACGGACCGTTCGACATCATCGGCGACGTTCACGGCTGCTGCGACGAGCTCGAACTGCTGCTCGCCGTACTTGGCTACGGACGGACGGATGTCTCGGACGCCGATCCGGGCTGGTCGAACGTCGGTTACTCTCACCCCGCAGGCCGGAAGGCCGTGTTCGTCGGCGATCTCGTCGACCGCGGCCCCCGCGTGCTCGACGTCCTGCGCATCGTCCGCAGCATGGTGCAGTCCGGTTCGGCCCTGTGCGTCCCCGGCAATCACGACATGAAGCTGCTCAAGAAACTGAGCGGTCGCGACGTGCAGATTACGCACGGACTGGCCGAGACGCTCGCCGAGATCGACGCCTTGCCGGACGACGTCCGCGGACCGTTCTGCAAGTCGCTGGCGGAGTTTCTCGACGGACTCGTCAGTCACTACGTGCTCGATGACGGCAAGCTGGTCGTCGCCCACGCCGGGCTCAAGGAGTCGATGCATGGCCGCGGGTCGGGCAAGGTGCGGGACTTCGCCCTCTACGGGGAAACGACAGGAGAAACCGACGAATTCGGACTTCCCGTCCGGCACATCTGGGCCGCGGAGTACCGCGGCGCCGCAACAGTCGTCTTCGGCCACACGCCGGTCCCCGAACCCGAGTGGCTCAATCGGACAATCAACATCGATACCGGCTGCGTCTTCGGCGGAAAGCTGACGGCGTTGCGGTATCCCGAGCGCGAACTCGTCTCCGTCCCGGCCCGGCGGACGTACTGCGAGCCCGTGCGGCCGTTCCTTTCCTTGGAGCAGCAGGCGTCCCCGCTCACCGCCCAGCAGCTTCACGATGACGTGCTCGACGCGGCCGATGTCCTCGGCAAGCGAATCGTCTCGACCCGGCTGCAGCATAACGTCACGATCCGCGAGGAGAACGCCGTCGCCGCTCTGGAAGTCATGAGCCGATTCGCCGCCAACCCGAAGTGGCTGATCCACCTGCCGCCGACAATGTCTCCCTGCGAAACATCGATACTGCCGGGGCTGCTGGAGCACCCGTCCGAGGCGTTTGCCTACTACCGTAACCAGGGGATTCCGCAGGTCGTCTGCGAAGCCAAGCACATGGGTTCCCGGGCGGTCGTCGTCGTCTGCCGGGACGAGGAGTCGGCCCGCGCGCGTTTCGGCGTCGTCGAGAACGAACTCGGGATCGTCTACACCCGCACTGGCCGCCGGTTCTTCAACGACCCCGACCTGGAGCGCCGCTGCCTGACGCGCATCCGCGACGCCATGACCGCCGCAGACTTCTGGGAGAGTTTTCACACTTCGTGGGCCTGCCTCGACTGCGAACTGCTGCCGTGGTCGGCCAAGGCGCAGGAACTGCTGCGCACGCAGTACGCCGCGGTCGGCGCAGCCGGACGTGCCGCGCTGCCGCGGGTCGTCGAGACTCTCGCGACTGCCGCGCAGCGCCTGTCGGGCGAGGCCGCGGAGCGGGCCGCCGCATTGCACGAACGCTTCGTCGGCCGGCGGGAGCGGGTCGACCAGTTTATCGCCGCGTACCGGCAGTACTGCTGGCCGGTGGAGTCGCTGGATGACCTGAAGCTGGCGCCGTTTCACCTCCTGGCCACGGAAGGCAAGGTCCACACTGCACAGAATCACGTCTGGCACATGGAGACGCTGGCAAAGCTCTGCGAGCGCGATCCGCAGTTGTTGCTTGCCACGCCGTACACGCTGGTTGAAGTCACGGATCCGGCCAGCGAGGCGGCTGGCGTTGCCTGGTGGGAGAACCTGACGGCTCGAGGCGGCGAAGGGATGGTCGTCAAACCGCTCGACTTCATCGTGCGCGGCAGAAAGGGGCTGGTTCAGCCGGCCGTCAAATGCCGCGGCCGGGAGTATCTGCGGATCATATACGGCCCGGACTACACTGCCGAAGAAAACCTGACGCGACTTCGCAGCCGCGGTCTCGGAGCCAAGCGCTCGCTGGCGCTGCGCGAGTTTGCGCTGGGCGTCGAAGCTCTCGAACGCTTCGTCCGGCACGAGCCGTTGCGCCGGGTCCACGAGTGCGTCTTCGGCGTGCTGGCTCTGGAGAGCGAGCCGGTCGATCCGCGGTTGTGAACGAGTTCGTGGTCACCCGATTGTCCAGACGGTCGACACGCGGCGGGGGCCGGCGTGGACGGCGACATCCGCGAGGTCTCTTCCATCCACCAATTCCGCCCATACCGCCGTGTTCACCCCCCGCGAAGTACGCCTGTGGTATCACCGCAACGCGGCCCGTTTCCCGAAATCACCACATGCCGCCAATCAGCAAACTCGACTTGAATCCCCCATTTTACCGTATTACCGTATCGCCTCACGAATCCAGACAGTTGGCGGGAATCACGGCAAACGGGGGAACGCGATGCGGATGCAGATCGAGACGGCGGGACTGGTCTTGGCAGCGATTCTGACGCTCGGCGCCGCCGCGTCCGCCGGTGACGACCGGGGAGGGCGATCGCCCGATCCGCGGAATCGCGACTCCATTCTCGACTGGAACGCCGTCGCCTGCGAAGCGGTCGCCATCGACCACACCGGCACCTTCGGTCCCGCCGAGCAAGGGGGACCGACGCGGGCCAGCCGCGCCATGGCCATCGTTCACGCGGCCATGTACGACGCCGCCAACGCCGTCGACCCGATCGCGGAGCCCTACCTCTTTCGCGGTCGCGGCGACGATGATGCCTCGCTCGACGCCGCCGTCGCGACGGCCGCGCGCGACACCCTGGTCGCCATGTACCCCAGCCAGCAATCGCTGTTCGACCTTGCGCTCGACGGCTACCTCCAGCCGATCAAGGCCAAGAACGCCCGCAAGCGCGGCGTCGCCATCGGCCGCGCCGTTGCACGCAACATCCTGCAGCGGCGCGAAAACGACGGCGCCGACGACATGATGATGTACTACTCGACCGGCGAGCCGGGAAATCACGCCGAAGATCCGCTCAACCCCATGCAGGGCTTCCTGTCGCCCATGTGGGGCGAGGTCACGCCGTTCGTTCTCGACCGCGGTTTCCGCTACGTCTCCCCCCTGCCCCCGGCCCTCGACAGCCCCGAATACGCCGCCGCCTTCGACGACGTCAAACGGCTCGGCGGCGACGGCATCACGACTCCGACGGAGCGGACCGAGGAGCAGACGGAAATCGGCCTGTTCTGGGCCTACGACGGCCCAAAACGGATCGGCGTGCCACCGCGGATGTACAACCAGATCGTGCGGACGATTGCGCTTCAGGAACGCAACTCGGAACTGGAAAACGCCCGACTCTTCGCCCTGGTGAATCTGGCGATGGCCGACGCCGGCATTTATTGTTGGGATGTGAAGTACGACGACGTCCTCTGGCGCCCGGTCCTGGGAATTCGCCGGGCCGACGAGGACGACAACCCTGCCACCAGCGCCGATCCCGACTGGTCCCCCCTGGGCGCCCCCGCCAGCAACCAGAGCGGCAGCAATTTCACGCCGCCATTTCCCGCCTATACGTCGGGGCACGCCACGTTCGGCGGCGCGGTCTTCCGGACGCTCGAACGCTTCTATCGCCGCGACAATCTGGAATTCACGTTCGTCTCGGACGAAATGAACGGCGTAACGACCGACTGGTCGGGCCAGGTCGTCCGTCCGCTCCGCCCGCGGACTTTCCAGCGACTCAGCGACGCGGCCATTGAAAATGCCCGCAGCCGGATCTACCTGGGGGTCCACTGGCAGTTCGATGCCGACGAAGGTCTGAGGTCGGGCTACGCGATCGCCGACTACGTGTTCGAAACCGCATTGCGGACGAAACGGGGCCACGGTCATGATCATGACAGAGATCACGACCGTGATGGTGACCGCGGACGTCGTTAGCCGTCACTCCTCCGGCACATCGCCGAAGCTGACGTCGTCGCCGCGACCACCATCGTCCTGGCCGTTCGTCCCGACGCCATACAACAAAAACGTCCCCCGCTCGGCATTCAGCATATAACGAATCGGCCCTTCTCCGAACGGATCGGCCGGGATGCTCTCCAGCAGCTCCGGCACGAGCGTGTTGAGGCTGTCAGGGTACGCGCCATGCACGGACTCGTACTCGGCGAAGGCGTAACCGACGATTGTGAGTCGGGCACTGAGCTGAGCGCGGACTTCCGCCAGCAACGTCGTTTCGCCGAGTGCGAGGCCTGAGATCAGAAGCTCCATGTGGTCGGCGAAGGATTCTCCATCGTTCAGCCCAAGATCCTTCCAGAAGGACGTTTTCGCGGGAGCACGCGCCTTGATCCGTCCGCTGATCGCGGCAAGCTCCGCACGCTGGGCCGCCAGCGTGTCTCGCCGCATGGCGGCCACGACTTTGTCGCAGTCCGCGTTGTAGCGGCGAAGCCACCCATTCGCATCAACGTACCCGGCCAGCCAATTCGCCTCCCGCAGGAGACCCTGCGCCATATCGAGGCTGATGTAGCGCTCGCCCCGATCGAACAGGTCCACGATCGATGGCAGCGGAGGCAGCGCCGCGAGTTTCTGCCGCTGTCGGCGTATCTGCTCCACGGTGAGCTGGCCGGAGCGCATGATCGCAAGATCGCCTGCGGCTGCTGTCATGTCCATGGCGCATGAGGTCAGCCAGCAGATCAGCGTCGGCCGTCTGCTGGAGAGACGGGCTTGCCGATGCAGCGTCTCAACATCTTGAATTGCCCCGTCGATATTCTGCTCGCCGAGACGCAACATGGCGCGCCGCCAGCGCCCGGGCAATCTCACGCAGTTCGCGATTGATGTCGACGAAGAATCCGGACAACAGCCCTCCCTGAGACGAGGCCACTCGTGGCAGATAGAACTGCGAGCGCTGACTCGCCAGCCGGCAGAGTTCCAGCGGCCGTTCGTTGGATGCCAGCCACGTAGCGACTTCGGGGAAGTCGGCGGCCTGCCAAGGTTCAGAATAGACCTTGTGAAGAGATTGTTCGACCAGTTCTCGTCGCTTCTGATCAACGATGAGACTCGGGCCCCATGACTGAAGGTAATCCCCGTCCTCATCAAGCGGAGAGATCCCCAGTTCCTCATAGAACGCCGGCCGCAATTCCCGAGAGATCAATTTCGGACCAATCGCTCCGACCAGAAACACGGCGGCGTTGTTCTCCCAGGTGACCCCCTCCGAGTAAATCGCAGCCAATGCCGCGGCATAGTCAATCGAACCATCCGGGCGCAACGGTCCGGTAATGACAGTCGTCTCCGGTCCGGGAACGAGCGGGCGCGGGCGCAACGGATAGGCGACGCAAGTCAGCGCCAGACCAACGACGACCCACGCCCAGCGTCGAACCTTGCGCTGCGGTACGATGGGATCTGCCATGTCGACCTACTCCGGCACATCCCCGAAGCCGACGTCATCCCCGCCGCCGCTCTGCCGCCCCTGATCGTCCTGACCGTTCTGGCCGACGCCATACAGCAGAAACATCCCCCGTTCGGCATTCAGCACGTAATGAATCGGCCCCTCGCCGAACGGATCGGCGGGGATCTTGTCGAGCAGGTCGGGCACAATCGCTTCGAGCTTGACTGGGTGCGCGCCATGCACGGCCTTGTACTCGGCGAGGGCGTAGCCGACGATCGTGAGCCGCTGTTTCAGCCGCGTGCGAACGTCGGCGATCAGGGCCTGCTCGAAGGCCGGCTGCAGCAGCGCCGCGAGAGAGTCGCCAACCTGACCCGAAATCGCCGAGCGCGGGCCGATCAGTATTCGGCCCAGCAGTTCCCAGCCCGGCGTGCCGCGCACCCTGAGTTTGGCGGCCAATGCGGTCAGCTCGGTCCGCTGGTCCGCGAGCGTTTCCAGCTTCATCGCCGCCAGACTCTCGTCATAGGCCGCATTGATCCGCTGGTAAACCACGTTGGCGTTCAAACGCCCCGGATGCCAGGTCGACGGATTGAGCTGGCCGTAAACGGCGTCCAGACTGACGTACCGTTCGCCCTGATCGATGAGATCGGCCATCGCCCCGAACGGCGGCATCCCGGCCAACACGGCCCGCTGCCGCCGGGCCTGCTCCGCAGTCAGCAGCCCCGACTGAATGATCGCCCCATCGCTACGGCACGCCATCGCCTCCAGGGCAAAGGCCACCAGTCGCGAAATGATCAGCGGGTGCTCTCCCAGCCGCCGGCTCAGTCGATGCAGCGCATTGACGTCCGCCAGCGCCCCCTCGACGTCTCCCCCGCCCAGACGCAGCGTGACGCGCGAGGACAGCATCCGGGCGACTTCGCGCATCTGCTGAACCGGCTGCAACGAAGCAATGAGCAGTGTCTCGCCCGGCGGAACGACCAGCGGCAGATAGAATCGCGGCTGCTCGCTGGCGGCCACGCACAGCTCCAGCGGTCGTTCGTTGTCGGCCAGCCACTGGGCGAGCTCCGGATGATCGGCCGGCTGCCACGGCGCCCGATAACTCGCGTCCATCTCATCCTGAACGCGTTTCAGAACGTCGCGGTTGGCAATGTACGCCGCACCGAGCGGCTGCAGATAGTCGCCCTGGACCGGCAATGGCCCGAAACCCAGTTGCCGAAAGAACTCCAGTTGCAGCTCCGGCTCGATCACCGCCGGCCCAATCGCCTGCACCAGCAGCACCGCCGCATTGTTCTCCGGCGTCACATCCTTCGAATGGATCTCGTTGAGGGCGGCGGCATAGTCGATTGAGCCGTCCGCCCGCAGCGGCCCGGTAATCCGCGTCGTGTCCGGGCCGGGCTTGAGCGGCCGCGGCCAGAGCAGGGCGCCGATCAGCAGAACGATCAGGCCGCCGAGAATCAGCAGCCAGCGGCGACGTTTGCGCGGAGGTTCAGCGAAGTCAGACATGCAGCAGCCCGGCGTCAGAGTTTCGTGGCGGGACGGGAGTGGAGTATACGTCGCCGGGCCGAACTTGGTTCACCACTTTTTTACGGACCGCGGCCTGACCCGCCTGAACTTCGCTCGGCCTGAAACGTGACGAAGCACCCGAAGTGCACGGTCTGCAGCTTGTCAATGAGCTGCCGCCCTTCCCGGGCGTATCGCCGGGGATCGAGATCCATCGCCCGACGGGCATGCGTCCGGGCTAGGTCCGCATGCTGACCATCTTCGTAGAACTGGGCCAGCAGAAAGTGGGTGTCCGCCGTCGGCGACAGCGCCAGCAGTTCCCGGTAAGCCGCTTCCGCCTCGGGCATACGGCCCGCCTTGCGCTCGGCGTAGGCAATGCCGCGCTGAGCCTGCAACCGTGTCGCCAGGCCCGCCTCGGACGCCGGCAATCCCTCCGATGCCTGCCGAGCGCGCCGGTACCAGTCCCGGGCCGCCGTCCATTCGGAGCGGGTCTCGTGGATCGTCCCCCGCAGATTCATGACTTCAGGGTCTTCGATCGCTGCAATGCGTCGGTCGCTCAAAACGTTCAGCGCAGCGTCGGTGTCCCCGAGAATCGCCAGATCGCGGGCCCGGTCGACTCGCGCCAGTGGATCGGCCGAGTCGAGCAGCGGGACCGCTGCTCGCGATCGAAGGTCTGCGACGGTCCGGTCCAGATCGCGTCGCAGGGCGGCGAGTGGTCGCCCCTGCCAATCCGCCGAAGGCTGCAAGGCGGCGATTCTTCCGGTCAGTTCGCTGGCTTCTCCCAGCCGAGTCTGTTCGAGCAGCTCCGTCAGGAGTTTCAGGTCGTGCCGGACCCGTGCATCGACGAAGACCGCCGGGATGACTGCCAGGATCGCCAGGGCCAGCGCAATCGCGCCGGCTCCGCGGAATCGCCGCACCACGCTCGCTGACGTCGCGTCGGCCATTCCCGCCAGCACCAGTCCGACGCCCGTGGTCGACAGAACCGCCACGAGCAGTCGCAGCACATGGCTGCCCATGCCCGCGGCAATGACGACCAGCGCGACGGCAATGCCGAACAGCAGGCTCCCCAGCAGAAGCCGCGGCAGGCGACCTCGCAAAATATTGACCACAACCGCCGCCAACGGGACCGCTGCCAGGACGCAGACGGCGGCGACATCGAACCGGATGAAGACTGCATCAATTGCAGACTGGGCTGCCGCAATCATCGGCGACTACCTCGCAACTGCGGACGGGCCGCGCCAGATCAGACCGTCGTAGGCATAATGCAGAAACGCCACGATGACGTTGATCAGCAGCCAGACCTCCAGAAACTCGCGATCCATTAGCCAGCCGAGGGAGCCGAGCGCCACCAGATAGAACCCCAGCGCCAGACCCCACCGCGGCGCAATCCATCCCAGCAACCCCATCGATTGCCCCTGCGCGACTGCCCGCCGCTGGACCGTCCAGCCGACGACCGCCAGGTACTCGGTCGCATGGAACAGCGCCGACGCGGTCGCCAGCGCCAGAATCGCCGCCGGTTGCCGCAGATGAACCGCCCACAACAGACTGCCATACAGGCTCAACACGCTGAGCAGATACAGCAGCTCTCCCGTCGATCCCGTCCGGAATCGAAGCAACCTGGGAACGACCAGTCCGACCGGAACGACCAGCGCGGCCCAGTCGACTCGCAGCAGCCACCGATCCAGCTCGGGCTGCGACCAGGTTGCGACGGCGACGCGCAGTGCGACATACACCAGGAATCCCCGCAGCGCCCACTTGTCGAGACTCTGCCCGGCTGCGACGGGAACGCGACCGACGCGCGCGTAGATTCGCGACACTCCCTGGTGTTGCGCGGCGAAGTGCCAGGCGTTCCAGATGTAGTCGATCGCCAGGAGACAGGTGAGCGTGCCGGTCGCGATCCGCACGCCGCCACAGACGAGGATCACCGCCGCGGCGATCAACAGAAACAACCCCCGCCGCTCTCGGAATCGCTCGCGATCGAGAAACACCAGCGGCAGCGTGATCCAGCGGTGTGGCGTCGTGACGAAATAGATCTGCCAGAACTGGATGCCGGCCCGTCCTGCGAAACCTTCGCCGAACTGCCAGAGAAAAATCAACGGCCACGCGACGTTGACGACGAACAGCAGATCGAACCACGGCGCCACCAGCCACTGCTGACGATCGGGGGTCGTCAGCAGTGGTCGGGTCGAGACGGACTCCATTTCGAGCGCCAGTGACACGCGCTACCGTTTCTTCCTGCCGAGACCACGACGCGTCAGGCGCCGCGCTGCTCATTAACGACGGGCTGCAGACGCTCGAGTTTGATCTCGGTTTCGTTGACGTCTCCCGGCAGAACTTCAACGGTGAGCGGCGACTTCTGAATATCCGAGTAGATCGGCGGAATTCGCTCGTTCGGAGGAACAGTTTCGACCGGTTTCGCCACGGCTCCGGGGGTTGCGTCGCTGTCTCCCTCGTTGACCGGTTCGTCCCAGACAGACTGGGTGATCACGACTCGAAACTGACCGGCCATCGCACCGTCCCCCTCCGCATACGTTGACATCGTAAATGTTCCGTCTGCCGCGATGGTCCCGCCGGCGGTCTTCCCCTTCTGGGCGGCCATCGGCACAAACGAAATGGCTCCGCCTCCCGCCATCGGCTTGCCGTCGAACAGCACCTTGCCGCGCACCGGATAGACCGCAACCCGATCGCTGCTCCCGCAACCCATTGCCGCGACCGCAAACAACATCCAGCACGCTGACAGACGCGAGACAGACATGATCACACTTCCTGCGCAAAGACCTGACATTGCCGAACGGCTATGAACCGGTTCGCTGCAAATCTCCCGATCCGCTAGAAATCGGACAGCACTTCCCCGCCGCCCCGCGTCCCGAGACCCTGCCAGAGCGTCAGGTCGATGTTCTCCGAGAAAAACCGCACGCTGCCGTCAGTCATGCAACCCTGGACGCCGCCGGTATGATAGCTCCGCGCGGCCGACGACATCTCGGTGTAGGGACTCCCCACCTGCACGCAGGGCATGCCCTCGCTGGGAAAGCTGCGGCAGCCCCACACGCCATCGGGAGTGGCGCTGTTGGGGCCGGTTTTCGTGCTGAAAATGCTGGCCCCCATCACCCCGTACGACCAGGTGCCACGGGTGTCGGCGGTCGAGGGACCAGTTCCACTCGGCTGTCGAAACTTCAGCTCGCTGATCGCCAGCGTATTGGACGTTCCGTCCGTGATGTCGCGCGTGCTGAACTTGGAGTTGATGCCGAACACCCCGCCGGTTGCCGGTGAATTCGTATAGGTCCGGCCGTAGCCTCCCTTGCCGAAACAGGCGACGTAGTTGCCGCGCGACAGATGCTCCATGTTCGTCCCGTTGGACAGCAGTTCGCCCATGTCGGGATGCGTCGGGCAATTGGTCAGCGGCAGACGGTCGCGGCCGATATTGATGCCCTGCCCGGTGTAGGTCCCGTTGCCGAACCAGTCGACTGCCTCAGGACGCTCCTGCATGATCTTCGTGTAGCCGGCATAGTTTGCCGCCTGGTCCATGTACGGGAGCATCAGCACCATCCAGTTGCCGCACATTCCGGCGCCGCCGCCGCCATTGCGACCATTGGGATCTTCTCCCAGTGCGTTGATCACGCCGGGGGGAAACTGGTTGAAGGCGTCGTGATAGTTGTGCATGGCCAAGCCGAGCTGCTTCAGCTTGTTGCGGCACTCCGTCCGCCGGGCCGCCTCCCGAGCCTGCTGCACGGCCGGCAGCAGCAGCGCAATCAGAATGGCGATAATCGCGATTACGACGAGCAGTTCGATCAGCGTAAACCCGCGCGACCAGCGTGTCCCGGACTTCATGGCTCAAACTCCCGGAAAGAATGGCTGACAGCACGACCGGACCGGGGATGCCGCCGGCGCAGGAAGTGTCGTCAGTGCGGACGTATTGCGGAGGCAGTTAAGCCTCGACGTCGCGGGAGCACAATGCCTGCCAGCCGGCGATCAACAGTCTTCCGCAAGACTTCACAATCCGACGGCCGCCGCGCATCGACGACACAGATTGACGTCGTCGCAACGCACTGGTCCAAGAGCGGTTGCGCGACGGCCGAGTCCGCGACGATCGCTTCGCCGAAATCGACCCTCGCCAAGAATTCACAATCGTCGTCGCGACCGGTTTCGCTCAAGACTCTGATGACCACGACCGGTCATGCGAGCCGCATCGATCTCGGGCAACACCCAATCACGAGATCACCCCGCAGTGGTCGCTTTCCCGCAGCACATGCCGCCCTGCCCCTGACGACTCCGGAACGCGCCCCCCTGCTGCGACCCATCCGCAATCTCCTCCTCACTATCCACTAGCCACTAGCCACTAGCCACTAGCCACCAGCCACCAGCCACCAGCACTGCTCACTCGCCACTTCCTACGTCGTATAATCCGCATTCAGCTCGACGTATTCCTTGGTCAGATCGCTCGTCCAGAACCGGACCCGCTCCTGGCCAAGCGTCAGCGTCAGGGCGATGTACGTTTCGCGATTGTCGCGCAGACTCCTTGAGACCGTCGCCGCATCGAACGCGAGCGGCGTCCCCTTCTCGTACAGCGAGAAGCCGTTCATCGTCAGCGAGATGTCTTCTTCCCTCAGATTCACCCCTGCGTAACCCGCCGCGGAGACCACCCGGCCCCAGTTCGGGTCGGCCCCGCAGATCGCGGTCTTAACCAGCGGGCTGTCGGCGACGGACTTCGCAATCCGAAAAGCTTCGTCGCGCGTCCGGCAGCCGGTGACGTCGATTTGCACGAAATGGTGAGCTCCCTCCGCATCGCGAATGATCATCTGGGCCAGTTCCTGGGCGACGGCGTCGATCGCCGCCTGCAGCAGCGCCCAGTCCTTGGCGTTCTGTGGCGTCACGCCTGAAGCCCCGTTGGCCAGCAGGACAACCGAGTCACTGGTGCTTTCGTGGCCATCCACGCTGATACAGTTGAAGCTGTCCCGAGCCGCGGTCGCCAGGACGTCGCGGATGCGTTCGGCAGGCAGAACGGCGTCGGTCATGATCACGCACAGCATCGTCGCCATATTCGGCGCGATCATGGCCGCCCCCTTGCAGACGCCGGCGATCTGCACCGGTTTCCCCCCCAGGTGCAGCGTCTGCGCAACCTGCTTCGGGAACGTATCCGTGGTCATCATCGCCCGGGCGGCGAGATGAAAGTTCTCGGCGGACGGCGACAGCAGCGGGGCCGCCGCCTGAATTCCCGCAGCGAGATTGGGCATCGGCAACAGCCGGCCGATCACCCCCGTCGAGAAGACCAGAATGTCGTCCGCCGCGCAGCCGACCTGCGCTCCGACAAGCGCCGCCATCTCCCGAGCATCCTGCAGCCCCTGCTCGCCGGTGCAGGCATTGGCGTTGCCGGAGTTGACGACCACGCCGCGGGCCGTCGCCCGGGGCAGCCGTTCCCGGCAGACCTTCACCGGAGCGCCGCAGACCAAGTTCGTCGTGAAGACGCCAGCCGCGGAACAGGGACGGTCCGAGAGGAACAGGGCCAGATCGAGCTTGTCGGTTCCGGGTTTGACGCCGCACTTCACGGCGGAGGCGGAAAAGCCGGCGGGCAAGTTGACCGGAGCAGACATGCGAGATCCTTGGACGGAAACCTGGGGGAGTCGAGACGATGGTGCAACCGACACGAAGATGACGGAGTCGGTTCGCGTTGGGAAGGGAAGGCGGGAGTGAAGATCTCACGCGGCGACGCAATGGGGTCGGAGATATTGCAAAATGAAAAATGCAAAATGCAAATCGCGAAATGGACGAGGGGTGAGGGTGAGATCGGGGGAGCGGAGCCTTGACGACTTAAGGTTAAACCGAGATTGTTCCGCAGTGCCGATCTCTGGAAGCTGGAGCCTGCCATGTCCCGATCCGAAACGCCGCGTGCCCTGGCAATGATCCTGTGCGATGCCTTTCATCGCTGCCCGACGACGCATAAATATACGATTCTGGGAACGTTTGACCGCGTAACGCTCGCCGAGCTCCCCGGTCGGCTGGGGTTCTGCGTCTACTCGGTCTTCGCGGAAGGGCAAGGTGAGATTCCATTCACTCTCCGCGTCGTCGATATGAGCGGTTCGCCCGGTGAAGAACCGGAACTGTTCAGCACGACCGGGCGACAGCACTTTGTCGATCCGCTGGAAACCAAGGAGTTCGTCGACCGGGTCGAGTTTGAATGTTCGCACCCGGGAATCTATCTCTGCGAGTTCGCCAGCGAAGGGGTCACGCTGATCTCCCGCAGGCTGCACGTGCTGGCCGAGACCGACGACGAATGACTGGGAGCGGAGAACGGCGTTACTCAGGAAATGTCGAATGTCGAAGGCGGAATGTCGAAATGATGAGATTGAGCATGCCTGTCGCAACTGACGACAGACCAATGACAACGGACCGAATTCTGGCAATTCGCGAATGACGATGGACGGTCTATGCAGGAGGCGGAGAGCGAAGACTGATGGCGGAGAAAGACGCGACCACGACCTTCTTACCAGGCCCCCGCGAACGGACGGTCCGGGCGACCGACGGCCGGATCCTCGACGTCCCCGCAGGCTGGGACTTTCTGCCGCCGGGAGATCCCGGGGTCACCCGCCGCGTGAAGGCCGCCGGCGAGTTCTGGCTGCTGCAGGAACTGGTCCGGCGAAAAATGATGTCGCGCGGCCTGTGGGCGCCGGCGACAACCATCGCACGGGTCCAGGCAGAACTCGAAGTCGAGCGGGCCTCGCCCGCCTACGCAAAGAAACTCGCCTCGGCCGCCCGTCGACGCGATAAAATTCAGACCGAGTACGTTGAAGACTTTCTCGGCGCCGTCCTGGCGTTTCTCGATTTTCATCCGGCCCTCTCGGAACTCGCCGAGAAGATGGCGAAAGCCGTCACCGAACACGCCACGCCGGTCGGCAGCGGAACCGTCGCGCGAACGGAGCGGATCCCGATCGAGCAGCGGGCGGAGGCCGCCGTCATCGCCTGGATGCGGCACCAGACCACCGCCTACGACCAGATGGTCATTCCGCGGATCAAGGGCCAGCGCCGCGAAGTCCGGCGAATGCTGGCCCGTCGGTCGCATGAGCTCCTCGAAGGCTACCGTCGGGGGGATAACTTCAGCAATCGGTGCCCATTGTACATGGCGCTCACCGAGGCAACCCCCGCAGTCCGCGAGAACCTCCCAGACCCCCATTCGTAGCGACCGAACCTTGACGCTGCTCGGCGGGATGGGTTATCAACCGCGCGACGTGTAAGATGAATTCTGTGGCGGGGATACGCACAGGGGCCGACTCCCCGCCGGAGTCTGGATCGTTTCCGAAAGTCGAACGCAGGTCGTCGACACGCCATTGCGACGAACTTGTTGTCCCCAAGGATTGAGGCGTCTGTTCATGTGCGGAATCGTCGGTTACGTCGGCCCCCACCCGGCTCTCGGCTTCCTGCTCGAAGGCCTGCATCGACTCGAATACCGCGGCTACGACAGCGCGGGGGTCGCCCTCCTCGACGGCGGTCGCATCGACGTGCGCCGTAAAACCGGTCGCGTCAGCCAGGTCGAAGAGCTCTGCCGCCTGGACCCGCCCGTCGGAACCACCGGCATCGGCCACACCCGCTGGGCCACGCACGGCGTGCCGAGCGATATCAACGCCCACCCGCACACCGGCGGCGACGGCGAAGTCGTCCTCGTCCATAACGGCGTCATCGAGAACTACACCTCCCTCCGCAGCCAGCTCATCAGCCAGGGCTACACGTTCCACTCCGCAACCGACACCGAAGTCGTCGCCCATCTCGTCGCCGCTCAACTCAAACGCGAAATCAAACTCGGCGGCAAGGCCTCGGACCCCCAGACCTGCCTGCGGGCCGTCGAGACCGCCGTCTCGCAGCTCAAAGGAACCTTCGGCCTCGCCGTGCTGTTCCGCGACGCGCCGGGCCTGCTGATCGCCGCCCGGCTGGGGAGCCCCCTTGTCATCGGCGTCGGCAAGGACGAATTCTTCCTCGCCAGCGATGCCAGTCCCCTCGTCGGCCACACCGAACGGGTGGTCTACCTCAAAGATCACGAAATCGCCGTCATCACGGCCAAAGACTTCGAAATCGTCCATCGCGAAACGGGAAGCCAGACGCCAGACGTCCGCATCCTCGAACAGACGTCGCAAGACACCGAACTGGGCGAGTTCGAACACTACATGCTCAAGGAAATCTTCGAGCAGCCTCAGACCGTCGAGAACGCGCTCCGCGGCCGGCTCGACGAAGAAGAAGCCACCGCTCGCTTCGGCGGTCTCAATCTGGATCCCCAGATGCTCCGGGGAATCGACCGCATCATTCTGACCGCCTGCGGCACAAGCTGGCACGCGGGCCTGGTCGGCGAGTATCTCATCGAAGAATTCGCTCGCATCCCTGTGGAAGTCGAATACGCCAGCGAACTGCGCTACCGCAACCCCCCCCTCAGCGACCGCACGATGATCTTCGCGATCACTCAAAGCGGCGAGACGGCGGACACCCTCGCCGCCATGCGCGAGTGCAAGCGCAAAGGGCACCCCACGCTGGCCATCTGCAACGTCGTCGGCTCCTCGATCGCCCGCGAAGCGGATGGCGGCATCTACCTGCATGCCGGCCCCGAAATCGGCGTCGCCTCGACCAAGGCCTTCACCGCGCAGGTGACGGTCCTGACGCTGCTGGCGCTGTTCCTGGGACGGATGCGACATCTGTCCTATCCGGCCGGCAAACGAATCATCGGCCACCTCCAGGCCATGCCCGACAATCTGCGGCAGGCCCTGAAGTGCAACGAGGCCGTCAAGAAACTCGCCGAGAAGTACTATCAGGCCGAAACATTTCTCTACCTCGGCCGCTTGTACAACTTCCCGGTCGCCCTGGAAGGCGCTTTGAAACTCAAGGAAATCAGCTACATCCACGCCGAAGGCTACCCCGCGGCGGAAATGAAGCACGGTCCGATCGCCCTCGTGGACGAAGAAACGCCGAGCGTGTTCGTCGTGCCGAAGTGCAACATCTATCCCAAAGTGATCTCCAACATGGAGGAGATCAAAGCCCGCCGGGGGCCGATTATCGCCATCGCCTGCGACGGCGACGACAAGGTCGCCGAGTTGGCCGACGACGTCATTTACGTTCCCGACGTCGACGAATATCTGCAGCCGCTGGTCACGGCAATCCCGCTGCAGTTGCTCGCCTACCACGTCGCCAAGCTGCGGGGCTGCAACGTCGACCGGCCGCGCAACCTCGCCAAGAGCGTCACCGTCGAGTAGGGCCGGCTGTGCCGGCCGGCTCGTGGCGGACAAGTTCGCCACGAATCACCACAATGCGAACGCAGCCGAGGAACCAACCACGGAAAACACGAAGTTCGCGGAGAAATGAACGGCGATCGACGCCATCCCCCGTCCTTCCGTTCTCCAGCTCTTCCTGGTTCTCCTCCGTGGTCTCCGTGCCCTCGTTATGTTGAATCCATCGCCCCCGCGTGGTGTCATGGGACACGCGGCGGGGGCTGCTTCGGAGCGTTCAGCCCGAGCGCCGTTTGAGCCGGAAACCGTCTCGCAACCCTCCGTGGCAAAACTCTTCCGGCAGTCGTCGCGAAGCAGCGCGAACCTTTTCCGGCAGGGCCTGTCCGATCCCTCAGCCGGGGCAATTTCCGTCGGCCTCTTGACCGCCGTCCGCGACGGGCCTAGACTTTTTCCACGTCCCCGTACTCGATTGAGCTTTCATGACACCTGCGTTGCGACTGACCGGCCTCATGCTAACCCGCGTTTCCCGCGAGGTCTGAGGGTCCGTTCGGTCGTCGACTGTTCATTACGGAAAAACCCCGCAGCCTCGGCAGGCTGCGGGGTTTTTTGTTGTTTGCGTCCCTTGCCGCTGTGTTCCGCCTCAGGGCGACTTCCGCTGAAGCCGTCCGCTGTTTTCCCGCCGGGAGAGGATCATGTCCGCCGACATTGTCACCATTTTCGATACGACGCTCCGCGATGGGGAACAGTCCCCCGGCTGCAGCATGACCACGCCCGAAAAGCTGAAGGTCGCGGAGGCGCTGGTCGAGCTCGGCGTCGACGTGATCGAGGCCGGTTTCCCGATCGCCTCGCCGGGCGACTTCGAAGCGGTCCAGGCGATCGCCCGCAAATACGGCGACCGGGCGGTGATCTGCGGCCTGGCCCGCTGCCGCAAGGAAGACATCGAACGGGCCGGGGCCGCCCTCGTCGATGCGCAGCAGAAGCGGATTCACGTTTTCCTCGCGACCAGCTCAATCCATCGTCAGTTCAAACTGAAAATGGCCAAGGAAGAGATCGTCAAAGCGACGATCGAGCACGTGAAGCTCGCCCGCGAGTTCACCGACAACGTCGAGTTCTCCCCGGAAGACGCCGCCCGCACGGAACTCGACTTCCTGACCGAAGTGGTCGAGGCGGCCATCGAGGCCGGGGCGACCACGGTCAACATTCCCGACACCGTCGGCTACGCCACTCCGTCGCAGTACTTCAACTGCATCACGCACCTCAAGCAGCACGTGCGGAACATCGACCGGGCAGTCATCAGCACCCACTGCCACAACGATCTCGGCCTCGCGGTGGCCAACAGCCTCGCCGCGGTCGAAGCGGGCGCCCGGCAGATCGAATGCACAATCAACGGCCTGGGCGAGCGGGCCGGGAATGCGTCGCTCGAAGAGGTCGTGATGGCCCTCCGGACGCGGCAGGACTATTACAAGGTCGGCACGCGGATCAACACGACCAAGCTCTGCGGCATCAGCCGGCTGGTCTCCAGCGTAACGGGGATGATGGTTCAGCGGAACAAGGCGATCGTCGGCCAGAACGCCTTCGCCCACGAAGCCGGCATTCATCAGCACGGCATGCTGCAGGACCGTTCGACGTACGAGATCATGCGGCCCGAAGACGTCGGGTACATCGGGCAGAATCTGGTGCTCGGCAAGCACAGCGGCCGCCACGCCTTCCGCAGCCGGGTGGAAGAGCTCGGTTACAAGCTCGACGACGCCACCTTCCAGCGCGTGTTCGACGACTTCATCGTGCTGTGCGACAAGAAGAAAAACGTTTACGACGCGGATATCGTTGCGCTGATCGAGAACCGCACCAGCGACGCCCCCGACCGCTGGAAGCTGGAGAAATTCCACATCGTCGCCGGCATCGGCACGACGCCGACGGCGACGGTGGAGCTGAAGAACGACCAGGGAGAGACCCTCTGCGACGCCGCGATCGGCGACGGCCCGGTGGATGCGGTCTGCCAGGCGATCGAGCGGATCATCGGCATCGACGCCAAGCTGGAAGGCTTCCAGGTCCGGAGCATTTCCGAGGGTCAGGAAGCCCAGGGCGAAGTGACCGTCACGGCAATGGTCGGCGGCCAGCGGTACCACGGCAAGGGGGTGAGCACCGACATCATCGAAGCCAGCGCCCGCGCATTTCTGCAGGCGATGAACAAGGCGGCGGGGCAGCAACCGGCAGAGGCCTAAACCTCGACGTCTTCTCTTAGCCCCCGGCCAGTGGCCGGGGGCGTGTGCTTTCGACGCACTGCGTCGTGAGGAGATCTTCGAATCGGAGCGAGGCGGAGCCTCGAAGAGGCTGGTTCCCAAGCTCCGCTTGGGAACCAGCGGTTGTGATGGGCCGCCAAGCCGCTGCTATTTCTTCGGCGACATGTACGACTCAATATTCGCAATCACCAGCCGTCCGAATGGCTCCAGTGGATTTCGCTCCGGACGAAGCCTCATTTTCCGAAGCACTTCCGCCCGCTCTGCAGGCGCCAGTTGGCCGAGGGGTACGTTCGGCCTTGCCTCCCTCTTCGCATCAACCTCCAGCAACGCGAGTTGCGAGCCATCCGGCGACATGGCTGACTCATGGCGGTAAAAGAGATTGAAGCCGGGCGTTGAAAACGGCGATTTCTCCGGGATTCGCGCGAGTCGCTTCATACCGGTGGCATCCACGAGTTCGCCGACGTAACTGAGATCCCCGTTGCCTCGAGGTTCGAATCCGCGGTAGTAGCCCTTCCGGGAAGCCAGCAGCCACGAGCAGTCGGTCCAGGCGAGAACGGTTTCACCATTGTAAGTTGGATCCTCGATCTCGATCTTCTCACCGCTCGAGCGTAACTGAACTGTGCGGTAGCGCCGGGGCGACCGGCGGACAGAAATGGCCATGATGCGTCCCGCGTCGAGCGTACTGAGTGACATCCAGTAGTCGTCGCCCTGCGCCAAGGAAAAGACGGTCTTCATCGAGTCATCGTTGGTGTCAGCGAGCGAAATTTCATACAGATCCTGACTCCCTTCTTTCAGTGCAAGGAGCCGATCAGCGTCGAGCCAGACCGCCCTGACCCAGATTCCCCCTTTATCGACGGGGTCGCGTTCGGTCCAGAGTCCGCGGCGGGTCTGCAGCTCACCTGTGTCAGCCGCGATGACGTCGACTTGAGTTTGATAGGGTTCCGGGTCGTCGGAACGAAGATTCCAGACGCTCAACGCCATTCGTTTGCCGTCCGGTTCCCAGGCAATCGCGTAGACCTTGATCGCGTGTGGAAGTTCGTAGAGTTTTCGGTACGTGCGACCCCCTTCGCAATCGAGCAGATAGACCGACGATCCGTGGCCCTCGAAATTCTGGCAGGCCAGAGCCAATTGACGAGCATCTGGCGAGAAACAAAGGCATTCGACCGGGCCGGGAGGGTCCGGCATCCGACGGAAATTTTCTGCTGCGATTCTCGGGACGGCTTCTTCCGCCGTGTCGTCGGCGGCCAAGGCCGCCACTCCCGAGATGATGGCCATCACAAGGAGGCTGGCCGGAACAATCCCTCCAGAGAGCCCTCTCAAGAAGCTTCGATGTTGCATGACTGACTCCCAAGCTCGGATGCATTGATCGATGTCTGAGAGGTCCATCCGGTTATGCCACAGCTCCGGGAAATGAACCTGACGGCCCAGGTTGGCGATTCGCTGCGAACTCGACGGGAATCTCGACATAATACCGCCGCAAAGAAACCTGTCCACTGCGTTCTAGACAGCCTGTTCGCACTGCGATGCTCGCCGCCACATTCCGGCACGCGGGAGCGTGCCCTACGGCGCGCACACCGGCCGGGCGTCATCCGGCGGATAAGTCACTTCCATCAGATAGAGCCCCTGCGCCGGCGCCGTATCGCCGGCATGCCGCCGGCTCTGGTTCTCCAGGATCTGGCGGATGTCGGCTGCGGACCACTTCCCCCGGCCGACATGGATCAACGATCCGACGATGGAACGGACCATATTGTAAAGGAAGCCGTCCGCCGTGATATCCAGGCAGACGAAGTCGTCTCCCGGAACCGGCGACGCGCCCGCCAGTGCGGGGACCGCCGCCGAGTCGTAGCGGGAGACCTTCGCCTCGAACACGGTCCGGACGCTGGTTTTCCGGTTGGGCCAGTCGGTTTCGAAACAGCGGAAATCGTGCGTGCCGACCAGGACCTGCACGGCGTCGTGCATGGCGAGATCGTCCAGCCGGCCGCGGTGCCAGTGCGCGTAGTTCCGCAGGAACGGCCAGCGGATCGGGCTGTTGTGGATGACGTAGCGATAGCGCTTCGAGATGGAGTCAAAGCGGGCGTGAAAGTCCGCCGGGGCTTCCTCGACCTTCCGGATCATCATGTCGTCGGGCAGGCGGTTCTGCAGGCCGTGGAGAAAACCCTCGCAAGGAGCGGGAAGCGACGTCCGGAAGCTGACGACCTGACCGACGGCGTGGACCCCGGCGTCGGTCCGCCCGGAAGCAGCCACTTTGATCGTTTCACCCGTGTACTTCTTCAACGCCCGTTCGAGGACCGCCTGCAGCGAGACGCCGTTGGGTTGGATCTGCCAGCCGCGGTAGTTCGTGCCGTCGTAGGCCAGCGTCAGGCGGAGGGTGCGGATCGGCGGCGACATTCGACAGGATTCGGCGAGCTGGTGGAAAACGGGCCAGTTGAGAGGGAACAGTTTAGCGTGGAATTGTGGAGTGGGGGGAGCGGAGGCCAGAGCGAATCCATTGCAAAATGCAAAATGGAAGAGGCGGAAGAGGTTCGCGCGGAGAGGCGATGGGGGCGGAGAGTTCTGTCGAATTGTTGTTTGGAGCCGGGGCTTGTAAAGTGCTGGATTCCAGCGCGGGACTGTCCGCGCTCCTGGGACTGCAGGGAATTGATATGTTGGAATTGCGGCGGGCTCGCGGCCGGGTGGCCCTGTTGCTGGCCTGTTTCGGGGCCGGGATCCTCGCCCCCATCACGTTGCGGGCGGCGGAGCCGGCGCTCGGCGCGACGGTTCTACCCGCCTGGGGGCTGACCACGTCGCTGTCGTCGACCAGCATGCTGGTCCTGTATTGCCTGGCGATCATGGGGTCGTCGCTGTTCGGCGGCGTCCTGCCGTCGCTGGTCAAGCTGACGCACACCCGCATGCAGCTCATGATCAGCCTGATCGGCGGGCTGATGCTCGGCGTGGGCCTGCTGCACCAGCTTCCGCACGCGATCATCACCGCGACGCCAGTCGCCGGCGGTTTCGCCGTCGACTGGAGCGTCCGCTGGGCGATGGGCGGGCTGGTGGCGATGTTCTTCCTGCTGCGGATGTTCCACTTCCACCACCACGAAACGTTCGAATCGACCGACGAAGCCGCAAGCCCTGCGCACGCTCACGTCCATGACCACGACCGCGACCACCGGCATGACCACGACAGCGCTGCGGGCGGCCCGTCGCTGCTGCCGGTGATGCCCGTCCCCGCCTGCGGGCATACGCATCCCCACGGACATCCGCAGCACGCCGCTCACGTGGTGCAGGCCGCCGCCGGAAGCTGGATCGGCATCGCCTTCGGATTGTCGCTGCACACGCTCATGGACGGTCTGGCGCTGGCGGCTCACGTTGAAGCCGACGCGCTGCATCACGCCGGCGAAGCGCTGCCGCTCGTCGGCCTCGCGACCTTCTTCGGGATCTTCCTGCACAAGCCGCTCGACTCGCTGTCGATCACGTCGCTGATGGCGGCGGGGGGCTGGTCAAGGACGGCCCGGATGGCCGTCAACGGTTTCTATGCGCTGATGTGTCCGCTGGGCGCCCTGCTGTTCCACCTGGGATTGCAGCAGTTTTCGTCGGGCCAGGCCTGGGTCGTCTCGGCGGGGCTGGCCTTTTCCGCGGGCGTCTTCCTGTGCATCTCACTGAGCGATCTGCTCCCCGAAGTCGAGTTCCATTCCCACGACCGCCTGCGGCTGTCAGTCCTGCTCGTCGTCGGCGTCCTGATGGCCTGGGGATTAGGCTTCCTGGAACCCGCCCACGAACACCAGCACGATCGGGCAACCGGAAAGAGCAGTCACAGCCACGATCATGAGCATTGACGAAAGGCGTGAAGGTCCAAACGCCAAGCTCCAAGACAGAGAACTCGACTCGCAGTTTGGCGTTTGAGATTCGGAGCTTCTCATCAGTAATGCGGCGGTCGCTCTTCTTCCGGCGAGCGTTCCTCGGGGGATTCGCTGAGCAGGGCCAGCCGACGGTCGAACTTGCTGAGCGTCTGGCCGATCAGCCGCAGATCCCCCTGCAGCGACAGGAGCACCTGGTGGAGTTGCTCGAAGTCGTGCTGCAGGTGGGCGACCGCCGACTCCAGGTTCTGGAGGCGTGCTTCGGAATCGACGGGGGGAGTCATAGGGACGCTTCCTGCAAGGGCGAATGAACCGTCGCCAGCGTACGCCGGGTGCGAGGAATTGCAACCGCGCAAGCGTCGCTGACGACCGCTGTTCGGCGAACGCGGTCCGTTTGCCTCTCGCGTAAGACGGACGTCCACGTCCGTCTTGTTCTTGGGTGAGGCGACAGGCCGTTCGAAGACGACGGACGTGGACGTCCATCGTACGGACACTTTCTGGACTGCAGCGAACCTTGGCGGCGGGGACATAGAATTCCAACGACAGCCCCGATTCCATCGGGTATCCTGAAAGCCAGCTTGTCGGTGACTCGCCCGCCCTGTTCGTCCCGCCTGATTCTCTCCAGGATTGCACTCCATGCCGCGGGTTTTCTGCCTGGCTCTGCTCGTGTTCGCCGTACTGACGCCGGCAACGGCCGCCGACCCGGAAAGTCCACTGGACTTCAACCGCGACGTCCGGCCGATTCTGTCCAATCATTGCTGGAACTGTCACGGCCCGGACGAAGCCACGCGCGAAGCCGGGCTCCGGCTCGATCTGCGTGCTTCTGCGCTGGAGAAGTCGGCGGAAGGCCAGCCTGCGATCGTCCCCGGCGACATCAAGGCGAGCGCCCTGGTGGCTCGCATCGAAGCCCGCGACGACGGTCAGATGCCGCCGGCATCGTTCGAAAAACCACTGACTCCCGCCCAGCAGGCGATTCTGAAACGCTGGATCGCCGAGGGAGCGCCGTACGCTGAACACTGGGCCTTCACACCCCCTCAAGCCGCAGAGTTGCCGACGGTCCGGCAAACGGACTGGCTGCGAAACGAGGTGGACCGCTTCGTCCTGCAGAAGCTCGAAGCCACGGGGCTGTCGCCGTCCCTGGAAGCGGACCGGAGTACCTGGCTGCGCCGGGTGACCCTCGACCTGACCGGCCTGCCGCCGACGCCTGAGGAGCGCAGCGCCTTTCTCGCCGACACTTCCCCTGCGGCCTATGAAAACATCGTCGACCGGCTGCTGGAATCGCCCCGGTACGCCGAGCGGATGGCGATGCACTGGCTCGACGCCGGCCGCTACGCCGACACCAACGGCTACAACAACGACGAAGTGCGTACGCTCTGGCCGTGGCGCGACTGGGTGATCGACGCCTTCGCCCGCAATCTGCCCTACGACCAGTTTCTGACGGAGCAGCTCGCCGGAGATCTGCTCCCCGACGCCACGCTCGGTCAGAAGGTCGCGACCGGTTTCAACCGGAATCACGTCCTCACCACCGAGGGGGGGATCATTCAGGAAGAGTACCGCGTCGAGTACGTCGCCGATCGCGTCCACACCACGGCGACAGTCTTCATGGCCCTGTCGCTGCAGTGCGCCCGGTGCCACGATCACAAGTACGATCCCTTCTCGCAGCGCGACTACTATCGGTTTGCCGCCTACTTCGACAACGTTCCTGACAAAGTCGTCCCCTACAGCCAGGGACGAATGGCCGAGCCGCTGCTGAAGGTCCCTTCACCCGCCCAGCAGGCGACGCAGCGGAATCTGGAAGCCCGTCGGGATGAGCTGGCGTCGCTGCTGAAAGCACGCGCCGCACAGATCGAGCCAGATCTGGCGCGGTGGGAAGCGTCGCTGACGCCGGAGCAGATCGACAAAGCCGGCCCGGTCGGACTGGTCGCTCACTTCCCGCTGGATGAGGCGGAAGGGCCAAACGTCGCGAATGCGGTGACCGGGGGACTGGCCGGTCTGGTTGAAGGCAAGTACGTTTCCGCCGGGGGAAAGCTTGGGCGCTCGCTGGAATTCGACGGCGCGACCCACGTGTCAGCCGGAGAAACTGGGGCGTTTGAGAGCGATCAGTCTTGCTCGCTGGCGGCGTGGATTTTTCCCACGAGCGCTGAACCCTCCACCGTCCTGTCGAAAATGGACGAAGCGAACGCCCATCGGGGTTACGACTTGATCCTCGAAGGAGGCAAGGTCGCCAGCCACTTCGTCCATCACTGGCCCGACCGGGCGTTCAAGGTGGTGACGAAACAGGCCGTCTCGCTCAATGCCTGGCATCACGTTCTCGTGACCTACGACGGCTCGCGGAAGGCGACGGGACTCAAGATCTACGTCGACGGCCAGCCGCAGGAACTCGACGTCACCACCAACAACACGCTGGACGACCCGCTGCAGACCGATAAGCCGTTCCATATCGGCCGCCGACATGCTGCAGCCCCCTTCCGTGGCCGAATTGACGACGTCCGGCTGTATTCGGCGGTGCTCTCTGCCGAGGAAGCAGCCCAGCTCGCAAAGGGAGAAACGCTCGGCGGGCTCAAGGAGATTCTGGCCCTTGCACCTGCGGACCGTTCGCCGGACCAGGCGGCACGACTGAAAGCTTACTACCTCGATCAGGTCGATCCGCAGTCCCGGGATTGGCAGACCGAGCTGGCGTCGATCCCGGCAAAGCTGACGGATCTCGACAAGGCAATTCCTGTCACGATGGTCATGGCGGAGATGTCCCCCCGCCGGGCGACCCACATCCTCAAGCGGGGTCAGTACGATCAACCGGGCGAAGAAGTCCAGCCGGGCGTGCTCGGCGTTTTCCCGGACCTGCCGACCGAAGCCGCCAGCCGGCTCGAGCTGGCCCGCTGGCTGACGCACCCCAAGCATCCGCTGACCGCCCGCGTCGCCGTCAACCGCTGGTGGGAGCTGCTCTTCGGAACCGGCCTCGTCGAAACCGCCGAGGACTTCGGCGTCCAGGGCGCCCTTCCCAGCCACCCCGAACTGCTCGACTGGCTGGCCACCGAATTGGTCCGGCGAAAGTGGAACACCCGCGAGATCCTCAAACTGATGGTCCTTTCCGCGACATATCGGCAATCATCAAACGCCACCCCCAAGTTGCTGGAACGGGATCCCCGGAACCGCCTGCTGGCGCGCGGGCCGCGGTATCGGCTCCCGGCCGAGACCGTCCGCGACAATGCCCTGGCGATCAGCGGTCTGCTCGTCGAGAAGGTTGGCGGCCCCAGCGTGAAGCCCTATCAGCCGGAAGGACTGTGGGAAGACGTCTCGGTCGAACGCCGGGACAAATACGCACCGGATCTGGGGGACGGCCTCTACCGGCGGAGCATGTATACGTTCTGGAAACGGACCTGCCCGCCTCCCGGCATGGCGGCGTTCGACGCCCCCGACCGCGAGATCTGTGTCATCCGCCGGGCGCGGACGAATACGCCCCTGCAGGCGCTGGTGTTGCTCAACGATCCGACGTACGTCGAAGCCGCCCGCAAACTGGCGGAGCGAGTTCTGCTGTCTGAGGTCGATGACGACGGCCGCCTGGACGCAGCCTTCCAGCTTGCCCTCTGCCGATCACCCCACGCGGACGAGGCCGCCATCCTGCGACAGGTCCGGCAAACGGCAACAAAACGCTTCGAAGCGGACAATGCCGCCGCGGAGAAACTGCTGGCGATCGGTCACTCACCGCGATCGGACAAGCTCAACGCCGTAGAACTGGCCGCCTGGACGACAGTGACCAGTTTGATTCTGAATCTGGATGAAACGATTTCGAAGAACTGATCGAGACAGATCAAGACTGATTGACCACGAATGACACGAAGGAACGCGAATCAGGAGAGAGAACCACGGAGAACACAGAAGCCACTGAGACAAACAGATCATTGAGAACGGGGGTGGCTGGCGTCGGAGTCTTCGACGACCCAGATCTGCGATCGACCACCCAACGAACTGATAACCAATTACCAATCGCAAACAACCAAGCAACACTTGCTCCAGCGGCGCGACAGCATGAAAGATGCATAAAATGCCGACGTTCGAAGAAGCATTCGGTCGACGTGATTTCTGCCGCACGGCCGCGATCGCCGGAGGAGCGATCCTGTTGCCGCTCACGGCTCACGCCGCCGAGAAGTCCGTCGCGCTGACGCTGCTCAGCCCCGTGCCCCGGCAGGTCATTCAGCGGGAGGACTACCGGCCCGCCCAGGCTCACGACCACGAACCAGGCGGCCCCAAGCTCGGCCAGGCGCGGGTTGCGATCCGGGGAACCTGGACGGGTCCGGTCCCCGTCCGGCTGGAGGCCCGCGCCGTACTGCACGAAGGCTGCACCGGTCGTAACGTCGACTGGACGCCGCTCGGCGAGGTGAAAACGTCCCCCTTTGAGTACGACTTCGTCGTTCCGGCCGGCGGCTGGTACCGGCTGGAGGTTCGCGCTCTCGACGCCGCCGGGACGACGGTCAAGACGGCCGACGTCGACCCCGTCGGCGTCGGCGAAGTCTTCGTGATCTCGGGTCAGTCCTACGCGGCCGGCGCCAACGACGAGCACCAGCGGATCGACGATCCGCTCGAACGCTCGGTCCTGCTCGACGTCCCTGCGAAATCCTGGCGCACGGCGAACGATCCGTTCCCCAACGTCGGCGATGGCGGCACCATCTGGCCCGCGTTTGCCAATGCCCTGCAGCCGCTGCTCCGCGTGCCGGTGGGACTGGTGAATGTCGCGGTCGGCGGAACCGCGACTCGCCAATGGCTCCCCGGCGAAGATCTCTACAAGCGATTTGTGGAGGGAGGGAAGGCGGCCGGACTCTTCCGCTTCGTCCTCTGGCAGCAGGGCGAAAGCGACGTCATCGAAAACATCCCGACCGCGACCTACGTCGAACGGCTGCAGACGATCCGCGACGGATTGACGAAGGAGTGGGGCTTCGGGCCGATGTGGCTGCTGGCCAAGTCGACGCTGCATCCCACCGTCTACAACAAGCCGGTTGAAGAAGCCCGCATTCGGGAAGCCATCGACCGGTTGTGGAAATTGCCGGGTTTCGCCCCCGGCCCCGATACTGACATCCTGGCGGGAGAGAACCGTGGCGACGTGAAGTCCCGCCGGCACTTCTCCCCGATTGGCCAGCGCCGGGCGGGCCTGATGTGGTTCGCCAGCGTCTGGGCCGCGTTGCACGAGGAGTCGAACCGATGAATCCGTGGATGGAATTCCAGCAAACAATCAACCGCCGGGCGCTGCTGCAGCACTCCGCCTCCGCCATCGGCACGGCCGCGCTGGCCGGGTTGTTCGCGAGTGAGACTCGGGCGCAGGAAGCCGCTGCGGCTCAACTCACGCACTTCGCCCCGAAGGCCAAACGGATCGTCTACCTGTTCCAGTCGGGCGGGCCGTCGCACCTGGAGCTGTACGATCACAAGCCAAAGCTCAAGGAGCTGCATGGGACCGAACTCCCCGATTCGATCCGCCAGGGCCAGCGGCTGACCGGCATGACCAGCGGCCAGAAGAGTTTTCCGGTCGTCGCTCCGAAGTTCGCGTTTCAACAGGCGGGGCAGAACGGAACGTGGATCAGCGAACTGCTGCCCCACACGGCAAAAGTTATCGACGACATCTGCCTGATCCGCTCGATGCACACCGAGGCGATCAACCACGATCCTGCCATTACATTCATTCAGACCGGTTCGCAGCAGCCCGGCCGGCCGTCGCTGGGGGCCTGGCTGAGCTATGGCCTCGGCAGCGAAGCCGAAGACCTCCCCGCGTTTATCGTGCTGATCTCGCACGGTTCGGGGAAAGACGCCAACCAGGGGTTGCTGGAGCGGCTGTGGGGGAGCGGCTTCCTGCCGTCGAATCACCAGGGGGTGAAGCTCCGCAGCAGTGGCGATCCGGTGCTGTATCTGTCCGATCCGCCGGGGATCGACCGCGATCTCCGCCGGGCGATGCTCGACGGCCTGGCGAAGCTCAACCAGCGCGAGCTCGCGCAGTCGGGCGATCCGGAAATCGCCACCCGGATCGCGCAGTACGAGATGGCGTTCCGGATGCAGGCCTCAGTCCCCGAACTGACCGACCTGTCGACGGAAACGGCGCAGACGTTCGAGCTCTACGGCGACGAAGCGAAGCAGCCCGGTACGTTCGCCGCCAACTGCCTGCTGGCCCGCCGGCTGCTGGAGCGGGGCGTCCGTTGCGTGCAGCTCTATCACCGCGGCTGGGACCAGCACGGCGGCCTGCCGCTGAACATCCCGAAGCAGGCCCACGACGTCGACCAGCCTCAGGCCGCGCTGATCACCGATCTCAAGCAGCGGGGAATGCTCGAAGACACGCTCATCGTCTGGGCGGGCGAGTTCGGCCGGACGGTGTATGGCCAGGGGGGCCTGCAGGAGAACTACGGCCGGGACCACCACGGCCGGTGTTTCTCAGTCTGGCTGGCTGGCGGCGGGATCAAATCGGGCGTCGTTCACGGCGAGACGGACGACTACGGCTACAACATCACCCGCGACCCGGTCCACATCCACGACCTCAACGCAACCATCCTGCACTGCCTGGGCTACGACCACAAACGCCTGACCTTCCGGTTCCAGGGCCGCGACTACCGGCTGACCGATGTGCATGGGGAGGTGGTGGGAGCGCTATTGGCGTAGACGGGCGTCAGGCTGTCGCTGAGAATGAACTCAAATGAGATTTATTGTGTCCTCGCCTTCCCCGGTGTGTTGACAGCTAATCAAGTTGCGAGCTGAATCATGATTCCGCTGGATCGAATTACGCACGACCCTCAGGTGATGGGGGGCAAGCCCTGCATCCGGGGGATGCGCGTGACGGTGGGGACGATTGTCGGCCTGATCGCCAGCGGCGCGACGACGGAGGAGATCCTGGCGGACTATCCGTATCTGGAGACCGCGGACATTCCGGCGGCGCTGTCGTATGCCGCTTGGCGAGCGGAAGAGGTGGAAGTTCCGCTGGTTCGGTCATGAAGCTCCTGGTCGATATGAATCTGACCCCGCGCTGGTGCGATGTCCTGCGTGGCGAGGGCTGGGACGCCGTTCACTGGTCCGAAGTCGGGATGGCGACGGCTCCAGACTCTGAGCTCATGGCGTGGGCTCTCCGCGAGAACCGGATCGTTCTGACGCACGATCTGGATTTCGGCGCGATGCTCGCAGCAACTCGGTCGGCCGGCCCAAGTGTTGCGCAAGTTCGAACGCAAGACGTTCGACCAGAAGCCTTATCGGCGACGCTGATTCCCCTGTTGCGCCAGTTTGAATCGGAACTGACTGCCGGCGCGTTGCTGGTCGTGGACGAAGGTCGTTCTCGCGTGCGGGTCTTGCCGTTGTCAAAGGAATAGCGGTATGGCGACTCGAACGATGGCGCTGGTCGACTTTTGACTCGCGGAGAAATTCCGACTGCTGATCAGCAGTCGCAGCAGCCAGCAGGCTGAACTCACTGAACTTCCCGCTCTGCAAGTCACCTTGAAGTTCACGGCAGACAACTGTCCCGCCTTTTCCGCGGATCAAGTCGCAGACAAGCCATTTGCCACCGCAGATTCGGAGGTCGGCGATCTGATGCGTTGCGTTCACAAGTCGTTTTCGGAACGAAGCCCGATCAACTCCACCGTCTCGATCTGAGCCGGTTCGGAGAAGCCAAACTTCTCAACTCTCAACTCTCAACTCTCAACGATTCAAAACACCGACAGCAGCAGCAACTGCGCCATCCGGATCAGCCACGTCCGGTCGCCGGGGGTCATCTCGCCCTTCTCCAGGATCCGGCCGGTCTTGTTCTTGACCGTCGTGATCATGTACCGCTGGATGTCGCTGAGGGGCCTCTCGTCCCCGGCGGCCATCAGCAGCGTGGTGATCCGCTGCAGGGCGTGGACTTCGTCAAGATCGCCGTTGACCGCCGGGCTCCAGACGGGGGGCTGGGACGTTTCGCCGACATGCTGGACGATCCGCAGGACCAGGCTCGAAACGCGGGCCGCCTTTTCGTAGTCGATCCGGTCGGGCGTATCGCGCGGCGTATGGTAGTCGGGATGCTCGCCGGTCGAGAAGAAGAGGTAGGGGACTTCGCGGTCCCGGAACGGGCCGTAGTCGCTGCGGGTGCCGATCAGGTCGGTCCCCAGCCGGGCGACTTCCAGGCCCGCCGGTCGGCCGACGACGTCGAACGCCTCCTTGAGCTGCGGGGCGTGTTCGGTTCCCAGCACGAAAACTGCCGGCAGAGGGAGGTTGCCGAGCGACCGGCCGATCATGTCCGCGGTGATGAAGAGTTTGACTTGCTCCAGCGGCCAGGGGGTGTGCGACGCAAACCAGCGCGAGCCCCACAGCATCTGCTCTTCCATGTCGAAACCGACGAAGGCGATCGTCCGGCGGGGCCGCTGGCCGGCGGCGGCGAGCTGGCGGGCGACTTCGAGCACCATCGCAACGCCCGACGCGTTGTCATCCGCCCCGGCGTAGATCTCTCCTCCGCTGCTTCCCAGATGATCGTAGTGGGCGCTGACGATGATCACTTCGTCGCGGACGGCGGGATCGCTGCCGGGAAGGAGGGCTCCGACGTTCCGGCCGATCACCGGGCGGACGCCGTTCTCCTCGGCCTTACCGGGGATGTCCTGGGCATACCGTCCGTCAGGAAAGAGGGGCTCCAGGCCGAGCTCGCGGAAACGCGTCACGATGTAGCGGGCGGCTTCGGTCCGCTCGCGACCGCCCCGGCCGCGCAGCTCCGGGCTGGCGAGAAACTCGATGTGCGGCCGGATGTCCGCGGGCTGGATCGCCGGTGCGAACTCGCGCTCGCGCGTCGCCGCAACAACCGCCGTCAGAGCACTGATCGGCCGGTCGTCGGCCTGTACCGGAAACGTCGGCATCGCCGCAGCAAGCACCGCCGCGGCAACAGGCAGATTCAGCAGGGAACGAGTCATCCCGGAAAACTCCGACGGACATGGCTGAGAAACCGGTGAAAGTTACACGGCGAGGCAGAAGTCGGACAAGACCGATCTCGAATTGCTCGGCGAAAGAGACGCCGGTGGAGAGTCGCCTCGCAAGGCCGGAAAACCCTTGCACTGCAGACCGAATGTCTCTAGCCTTCAGGGAATGACCTGAGGACGGTCGATTGCAGCACTAGGTTCCCCGCGTCTCACTGGACCATCGTCGGAACTCGCTCGAATTCGAGAGGAGCACATCTTGACGAGACACCCCCGTTCTCGCCGGCTGGACGCGAGGATCTGCACCATCCTGATCGCGGCTGCCATGGCCGGACCGTTGTCAGCGCAGCAGCCGGCAACGGAAGCGAACGACCGGCTGGAATACATGACGCGGTCGGTCGCGGACTACCAGATGACTGCACCCGGACCTCGCGGAGAGTCGCTGCAGGTTCGTCGCATCGAACAACCGCTGTTGCGCTGGGACAACCCCGTCAGCAACGTTCCCGACGGCACGCTGTTTCTCTGGACCGACCGGCAGGCGCGGCCCGTGGCGATCGTGCAGGTGTTCATTGCCGCCGGCACCGACGATCTGTGGCTCCATGAATTCCAGTCGCTGCTGGACGGGCCGTTCGAACTCCGTCGCACGGACCAGTCCGTCTGGAAGCCGGGCAGGGCGGGGATCGCATGGCGGCCCCTGCCCGACAGCCCGGCTCCTGTCGACTCAAAAGCCGGACGTCTGACGCAGATGCGGCAGTTCGCCAAACGTTTCTCCGCCGAGGACGATTTCGAAGGCAAGAGCCGTTGGGAACTGCGGCTGATGCCGACCCCGCTGCATCGCTACGGCGGTGCCGACAACGACAGCACCATTCTCGACGGAGGCTTATTCGCCTACGCGCATGGGACCGATCCGGAAGCCCTGCTGATGCTGGAAGCCCGCACGACGACGTCCGGTTCCGCGTGGTTCTATGCGCTCGCCCCGATGACGGGGTATGCGTTGCGGATCAAGGATCGGGGAACGGAAGTGTGGTCGATCGACTCCCGCAAGCCGCCCTTCAAACCCGAAGAGCCGTTCTTCATCACCAAGTACCTCCCCTGAAGCGTTGCTACTCCTTCGGAATCCCAAGCATGTCCCAGGTGATCGTCCGACCGGATCGCCCTACCCCCTGAACCTGAGCCTTCGAGGCCGCCGGCGGACGGAGCGGGTCGTAGTATTCGGGCCGCAGACGATTGTGCTGCTGGTTGCTCCCCGGAGCGCTGACGTAATAGGTGGCCTTCACCAGATGCCGCAGATCGCCGCCCCCCGCTTCGACCAGGCGACGAGTCTGATCGAACAGCTCGCGCAGCTCCGCCTCGCCATCCGGATCCTTCTGCCCACCATACAACCCGGAGACAAAAATCGTCGCCGGATGATGCACGCGGGCGACGCGGCAGTAAACCGTCGGCGTCGTCATGCCCGGCGGCGTCAGGAACTCAATGCTCGCCCGGCCTTCCATCGGCGGGGATGTCGACCCGGCCACAAGCTCAATTTCGATCGGCAGCGACGACTGCCATTCGACAAACGCGACCGGCGGACACGGGCCCGGCAGGAACGCCTGCCGGATCACGTGCAGCGCATCATCGACCTTTTCCATCGGCGTCAGAAACGCTTTGACCTGCACCACCGAGTGCGGCCCCAGCTCCAGGAACCGCAGCGTTCGCAGCAGACTCGCCATCGTCTGCCGCGTCGCGTCCTCCAGCGTCCCGTCTCCCTTCTCGGCCTGCCCCGACACGTACGACCGCGAAGTGACCGTCGCCGGGAGAACCGAGACGGCGCTCCCGTTCACGTCGAGCATTTGAATGGCATGGTCTCCCGGCGGCGATCGCCGCCACCCGACGGCATCCATGGCCACCTGCGCCTCAGAATCCGGCAGCACAGTCGTCACCCAGCTCACGGCGGGGAGCCCATCCGGATTGAGCCGTCCCTTCAACACCTCGCGAACCGCCGGTTCGAGCTCGTCGTTCGCCAAGTAGACGTTGAGCTTGACCAGCTTGCCAAGCCCAGAGCCGGCTGCTTCGAGCTGATCGTCGAGCTGATCGAGCACATCGCTCACCTGCTTCGAAATCGAGGCCCCCGGCTCGCCCGCCCCGCGGGGCAAAGTCTGGCTGGTCTGAATCTGATCGACATTGCGAATGAGGACGGCGCCGGCCGACCCGGCGGCCCGGTCCGGTTCGATCACGCGGATGGAAGGCTCGGCGGCGGAAGCGGAGAGCGTTCCCAGGACCAGTAACCCGAGGCCGACCGTCACAGGAGAATTGGACATGCCGGTGGTTCCTTGCGGTGGGAGGAAGTGGCGGAGTCGTGCAATCTACCGATGCCCCGCCTCCAGCGTCGAGGGGAGAGCCAGGATCTGAAACAACTTCCGGACCGCCGCCCGAACTTCGCCCCGGAAGACGCGCCCCCGCCCAGCACCCGGCCCGTTGCGGCGGCGATTCCCCCCGTGTTAGTGTGACGCCGCTGAAATCAGCCCGGCCGCGACCCGGCCGGGGAAGTCCAAACGATCAATCTCCAGGGAGAGAACAACATGCGACTCTACGGTCTGCTCGTCATGGCAGCGACGCTCTCGCTTTCAACCGGCCTCATCGCCGCCGACAAGGAAGCCTTTCTGACGGCCGAAGACGGCGGCCCCGACTTCGCGGTGCAGGGCGAATACGCCGGTAAAGTCGGTGGACAGTCCTGGGGCGTGCAGGTGATCGCGCTCGGCGAAGGCAAGTTCGACGCCGTCGTCTATCCCGGCGGACTCCCCGGCGCAGGCTGGGCGCAGCCGACGAAACACAAACTCACCGGAGCCGCCAGCGACGGCAAAACCTCTCTGAAAGGAGACGCCGGCGAAGCCTCCATCACCGACGGCACGCTGACCCTCAAGCTGGGAGCCAACTCCGGCAACCTCGCCAGGGCCGACCGCAAATCGCCCACGCTCGGCCAGAAGCCCCCCGCCGGCGCCAAGATCCTGTTCGACGGCACAAACACCGACGCCTGGCAGAACGGCCAGATGTCGGATGACAAGCTGCTGATGGTCGGGACCCGGACGAACGACAAGTTCGCCGACTACACGCTGCACGTCGAATTCCGCACGCCGTTCATGCCCAAATCCCGCGGGCAGGCTCGCGGCAACAGCGGCATGTATCTCGGCGACCAGTACGAATGCCAGATCCTCGACTCGTTCGGCCTCGAAGGTCTCGACAACGAGTGCGGCGGCATCTACCAGAACGCCCGCCCGTCGGTCAACATGTGCCTCCCCCCCCTGTCGTGGCAGACCTACGACGTCGAATTCACCGCCGCCAAGTTCGACTCCTCCGGCAAGGTCGTCGCACCGGCCCGGACCACCATCCGTCACAACGGCGTCCGCATCCACGACAACATCGAACTCAAGTCGACCCCCGGCGGCGGTCAGAACGATCAGAAGCCCGGCGCCCTGTTCCTGCAGAACCACGGCGACCCGGTCCGCTTCCGCAACATCTGGCTGGTGGAAAAGCGTTGAGCGTCGAGAATCTGGGTGGCACGCCCTGAGGCTTTGCGAAGGGCGTGTCTTCAAGCTGGCATCGAATTTCGAGCCTCGTCAGCCTTCGAAAGGCCTCTTCATGCCCCCCGTCGTCAATCGCCGTGGCTTCGTCGCGGCGGCTGTCTCCTCCGTGGCCGCCGGTGCGTTTGTCGCCTCCGCACGCTCCGGCCAGGCGGCCGAATCTCCCGCCGAGCCGTTCCGGTATTGCCTCAATACCAGCACGATTCGCGGGCAGAATGTGGGGATCGTCCAAGAAGTCGAGCTGGCGGCGAAGGCTGGATACCACGGCATCGAGCCGTGGATCAACGAGCTCGACAAATACGTCAAAGACGGCGGTTCGCTGGCGGATCTCAAGAAGCGGATCGCCGACCACGGTCTGACCGTCGAGAGCGCAATCGGTTTCTCGGCCTTCCTCCACGAAGACCCCGCCGAGCGGCAGAAGGGGCTCGACGAAGCCAAACGCTGCATGGCCCTCGTCCGCGACATCGGAGGCACGCGGATCGCCGCCCCTCCTGTCGGCGTCACCGACAAGACCGGGCTCGATCTGTTCCAGCTCTCAGACCGCTTTCGAGCCCTGGTCGAACTGGGACGGCAGGAAGGCGTCCTCCCGCAACTGGAGCTGTGGGGCTTTGCGAAAACGCTGGCGCATCTCGGCGAGGTCGCTTTCATCGCCGCCGAGTGCGGACAGCCGGACGCCCTCTGCCTGCTGGACGTCTACCACATCTATAAGGGTGGCTCGGGGTTCGGTGGGCTGGGAATGTTCCCCGGCAGCCGCATGCAGTGCTTCCACGTCAACGACTATCCGGCCGACCCGCCGCGCGACACGATCAAGGACGAGCACCGCGTCTATCCCGGCGACGGCGTCGCCCCGCTCGGCGAAATCTTCCGCACCCTCTCCGACAACCAGTACCGCGGCGTCCTCTCGCTGGAGCTGTTCAACCGCAGCTACTGGCAGCAGGATGCGTTTGAAGTCGTGAAAACCGGCCTGGAAAAAACCCGCGCCGCAGTCACGAAGGCGCTCGGGTAGAGCCGGCTCCGCCGGCCGGCTTGAATTCTGTCGAGGTAGCCGTAGCGCCGCGTCAACACGAAATCACCGGCATCGATTCTGAAACAGTCCGTCTTTTCGTCTTGTCCCCTCTCCCGCTGTCTTCAGTGGGAAAGGGCCAGGGTGAGGGTCTTCGAAAACGCCGAAGCGTCGTCCACGGAGAAAGGACGGCACGCTTCACAATTGTGGCCGGCGATCCAGGAATTGGGGGCTTGTCCGCAGCCCTCTTGGGCCACGGTGATGACAATCCCCAATTGAAGCCATGACAATGCCGTAGGAGGTGCAGTCGCCAGTTGTCCACGGTCAGCCCCTGGCGCCCGTACGGTGGACGTCCTCGTCCGCCGACGGTCCGCCCGCACCTTCCCCATTCCGCAAAGCGCCTCAACGCCGGAGGGGACGAATCAGATCGCCGGAGGGGGAGTATCGCGAATTCCCGGCGACGAATTGCGACCACCAATGAGCGACTGTCCCCAGCCGCAGGGGCCGGGCGATCTCTACTTGACGGCCGGCCCTTCACGTCCTTTGCAGCAATGCACAAACGCAATGATGAATAGCACGACCCCCGTGACGATCAATAGCAGACCGATCGCCTGAATCGACAGGACGATCGGCATCTGTCCCCGGAAGTATTGGGCCGTGCGTTCGGCGCCCCCCGACTCGCTCTGAAGAGTGAGGCCCCTCGATATTGTGGCGACCGTCGTCAGAAACGGCAGCAGAATTCCGGCCAACAGGCATGCCGTCGCAATTCGCTTGAGCATCAGGCATCCCTTCGACACGTGATGTCGCGGACTCCGGCTTCAAACCGCCCCGCAGACTACTTCCCGTGCACGTATTTCAGATACACGAAGATTGTCGCAGGAACGCCAACGAAGCCGGTCAGCACCATCGGGAACGCCGACGGCACGAACGGAATAAACTTCCACAGCTTGTCGTAAAGGAGAAAGTTGTCGAGCAGCGAGCAGCCGATGAAAATCCAGCAGCAGATCAGAATCCCCATCTGCTTCTGCTCAGCCTTCTCTTCTTTCGACAAGCGGGCCGGGGCCTGAGAAGTTGTCGATTTCCCAGCCGACTTCTTGCCGCCTTTCTTCGACGTGTCGATGGCCGCCGACTCGTTCCGCGCGCCCGGAGCATAATACTTGGCGATGGCCTGATTGATCGCCAGCGGCGTCGCAACCACCGCCCGCATCGGCAGGCCGAACCGCAGGCGAATCTCGTCTTCCAGCTCGTGGTCCGGCTCGTTCGCGCACGCGATCAGCACGCGATCGTCGTCGACAAACAGCGGCAGGCAACTGTAGCGCCGGACCAGCGTCTTGGGAACCTGGTCGAGCACGGTATCGTCGGGAAGCATGTCCGCCAGATCGACGTACGACAGCCCCAGCTCGCTGGCCCAGGCGCGAGCCACCGTCTCCGCGTCCGCCAGCTTGAGCTGCACCACCGAGTCCCGCGTCGACAGCCCGGTCCGTTCGGCATGCGTCTTGACCGACTGCACCTGCTCCGCAGTCAACACTCCCTGATCCAGGAGATACGAAGTCAGCGGCCGTCGACCGGTCGACTGATCCCGGTCGTCGATCTCGCGCCCCTGGCTGCGGTCGTACTCCTGCTTCCGCTCCGCGTCCGTCAGGCAGAGCATCGCCTTCGCAAGCTCGTTCAGCAGATCCTGCGACTCGTCCGAATAGTCCCCGGTCGCGTACTTCCGCACGTGCCCGTTGAGCTTCTTGTAGTTCTTGCGGATCTTGTCGACGTCGTCCTCGAACTGCACCAGACGCAGCAGCGCATAGTAGTCCGGCGGACGTGGCCCCTCGGGAATCCCGAGCCATTCCTTATAGACATCGATCGGCACGAAACCGTCCTTCCTGGATGCGAGTTCGCGGTTGCAGGTTGAGCCTGAAATTCAGCCGCCACGACGGCGAGCCGCGTCTCCCGCCCCCCCTCCCGCCATCTGCGGTGGATGAGGGCGAAATCAGCGGCATCGATTCTGGAACAGTACGTCTTTTCGTCATGTCCCCTCTCCCGCTGTCTTCAGAGGGAGAGGGCTAGGGTGAGGGTCTTCGAAGTTGTCAGACTGTGTCGTCCACGGAGAAAAAACGGCACCCCTCACATTCGTGGTTGCTGATTGAGGGCCTCTTTGAATACTTCACAGGAAAACGACGCCCTCACCCAGCCCCATTCCCACATCCCGATGCGGCAGAGAGGACAAGAACAAGGACAGACGGTTTCAGCATCAACGCCGGCGATTCAGCGATTTCTCAGAGCCACACTTCAGGAAGCTCCGCAGGATCTCCGTATTCTCCTCTGTCTGGCTGCTCGCTATTCCCTACTCGCTATTCCCTCACCTTGCTACTCGACTTGGTAGTCCTTGGCGAGCACTTCGAATGCGTCGACGTTCTGCTCGGTCAGACCGCTGTCCCGCAGAATTTCCGTCGTCGCGACCCGGTTGCCGGTCAATTCCTTCGCCGTCGCGGTAATCCGCCCGCTGGCGTCGAAATTCAGCGAAACCTCGACCGGAGAACCGGCAGGCAGATCCGGCGGCAGATCCGAGACCAGGAAATCGCCGATCTGCGTGCAGGCGTTCGGCTCCTTGGCTTCCCCCTGCAGAATATAAACGTGGATCGTCTTCTGATTCGCGGAATTCGTCACGAATCGCTGGCTGATCGTGTACGGGATCGGCGTATTCCGCGGGATCATGATGTGGTTGATCTTGCGGGACCGGTCGTCCGGGCTCGTGATCTTGATCCCCAGTGCGTGAGAGTTGACGTCGGACGTCGACACCGCCTTCAGCCGCTTCATCACCACCGCACCGATCCGTGTCGAATCGCGGTTCTCGCGCGCTTCCAGAATCGCGGCGTGGATCGCCGCCCCCTGCGCCACCGCCTCTTCCGGACGCAGCTCGCGCGAAGGCTGTCGGCCGCAAATGTCCGTCAGCATCCGTTCGACGGCGGGCATATACGTCGAGCCCCCGACGAGCACCACTTCCGCCAGCGTCTTCGGATCAACCCCCGCCTGCTGCAGCACCAGCTCCGTGGTATCGCACGTCCGCTGCACCAGATCGCCGGTCATACGCTCGAAGTCGGCGCGCGTCAGCCCCAGCGTCAACGTCTTGCCATGATGATATACATTGACCGTCGTCTGCGTCTTCGTGCTCATGGCGCGCTTGGCGTCTTCGCATTCGAGGCTGATGTTCCGCAAACTTTCGGGATCCTGCCGCGGATCCTCGCCGAACTTCCGGGCAAACTGCTCCGACACGTGGTCGGTGATCCGCTTCGTCCAGTCGATACCCCCCAGCATCACGTCGCCGTCCGTCGCCAGCACGCGGAACTGCGTCGGCGTATAACGCACCACGGTGACGTCGAACGTGCCGCCCCCGAGGTCGTACACGAGAATCGTCTTGGCCTCCTGCTTCAGGTCGGCTCGACCAAGCTCCCCCTTCATCCACGCGTAAGCCAGCGTGGCCGCGGTCGGCTCGTTGATGATGTCGATGACGTTCAGCCCCGCGATCCGCCCCGCGTCCTGCGTCGCCTTCCGGCGCACGTCGTTGAAATAGTACGGAACGGTAATCACGGCGTTCGCGATCGGGCCGATCGTCTTCTCCGCATCCTGCTTCAGCTTCTTCATGATCAGCGCGGAGATAAACTCGGCCGACAGCTTCTTATTCTGGTAGACCACGTAGAAGTTCTTGTTCCCCATCTGCCGCTTGACGGCTTCGATAATGTGGTCCGGAGCTTCCTGCGACGCGCGCTCGAACGAGGGACCCACGACGATCTGACCGTCTTCCCCCAGCAGAACCACCGACGGCGTGATGTTGCGTCCGTCCGAATTCAGCAACGACTCGGGACGCCCCTCAGGCGTCATGCGGGCAATGGCCGAGTACGTGGTTCCCAGATCGATGCCGACCGTCTGTCCATCCAGAAACTTCATTGTGGTCCCGTTTCCCAAAGATTGAGGCGACCTCGCGACGCGCTGCAGACGGCGCGGCCGACAAGGACTGTGGACGCAGATTGGAAGATCCGTATTCTGCCCGCCCATGCCGCCCGGACGCAAGGTTCCGTCGTTCTCCGGGATCGATTCCCGGGAACACCCCGCCGTCCGGCGTCGCCCCCTGCCGGCCGGGGAGTGATTCCCCCCCCCCGAAGGGAAACGACGGTTCCGTTGGCCGATCAACAGTTCCCGCGGGCGGAATCGGTTAATCTGATCTTCATCGAACGCTCGTCGCGAGAAATCGGACCGGGTCGATCTCCTGGACCGAGCGGGCGGAGCGCACAACCGGACTTGGTCGTCCGGAGCGGAGACGTGGATTGGGGATACAGTCCGGATCCGATCGCCGTTCTGCGCGTCGGACGGATATCGGCAATTTGGAAGAGGGCGCCTGGAATGAACTACTTCGCCCACGGGCTGAATTCCCTCGATCGGCCCTATTTCCTCGCTGGAACCGCGATTCCCGACTGGCTGTCCGTTAGCGACCGGCCCGTCCGGCTCCGACCCCGCCTGCTCGACCCCTGGATCGACGGTTCGTCCGAACTCCAGTCCGAGGTCGCCGCCGGAGCGAAACAACACCTCGACGATGATCAGTGGTTCCATGCCACCCGCGGTTTCGTTGAAACCACCGGCGAACTGACCGTCCTGTTTCGCGGACTGCTGGCCGGCGGAGACGGCTTTCGCTGCGGCTTTCTCGGCCATATCGTCAGCGAAATGCTGCTCGACTCCATCCTGATCGAAACCTATCCGGATCGGCTCCGGGACTACTACGCCGCCCTGGCGGAGATCGACGCCGCCGCGGTTCAAGCCGCCGTCAACCGCATGGCCAGGGTTCCAGCCGAACGATTGGCCGCGTTCATAGAGCTGTTCGTTCGCGAGCGGATTCTGGATTGCTACCAGGACGACGAACGGCTGCTGCGACGCTTGAATCAGGTTCAGCACCGGGTCAAACTGGCCCCCCTCCCTCCGGAGACCGTCGAAGTCCTGTCCGCGGGCCGGGAGATCGTCCGCCGCCGCGCCCGCGATCTCCTGCCTCCCGACCGTTTTCTCTGGCCGTAACGCCCCTCGCACCTCAAGGACCTTCCCCATGAAGTACGGCATGAACATGCTCCTCTGGACCTCGGACGTCACCGAGGAGTACTTTCCCATTCTGGAGGATCTGAAGGCGTGGGGCTACGACGGCGTCGAACTCCCCGTCTTCGAGATGAACGCCGACAAATTTGCCCGAGTCGGCAAAAAACTGGCTTCTCTCGGGCTCGGCTGCACCGCCGTCACCGTCTGTTCCGACGCCGCCAATCCGATTTCTCCAGATGCCGGCATTCGCGCCGCGGGCCTGAACCACATCACTCAGGCGATTGATATGTGCGCCGCGGCGGGCGCCACGCACCTGGTCGGCCCGCTCCATTCGGCGCTCGGGGCATTCTCGGGCGCCGGCCCCACGGCCGACGAGTGGAACCGGGCCAGGGATGTGCTCGCCAAAGCCGCCGACCATGCCAAAGCCAGCAACGTGACCCTCGTCGTCGAGTACCTCAACCGGTTCGAATGCTATTTTCTGACCAGCGCCGCCGATGCCGCCCGCTTCTGCCGCGAAGTGAACCACCCCCATCTCAAGACGATGTACGACACATTCCACGCCAATATCGAGGAAAAAAACCTGGCCGACGCCATGCGCAGCGCCTGGGATCAGGTCGTTCACGTCCACATTTCCGAAAACGACCGATCAACCCCCGGCGACGGACATGTCGACTGGGACACGACGTTCAAGACGCTCAAGGAACTCAAATACGACGGCTGGCTGATGGTCGAAGCCTTCGGCCTGGCCCTCCCCGCTCTCGCCGCAGCCACCAAGATCTGGCGGCGCATGTATCCCAGCGAAGAATTGCTGGCGAAAAACGCATTGGCGTTCATGAAGCGGCGGATGGCCGAATAGTCCGCCTGCCGCGTCATTCGGTCGAGCGGGCCGAGACTTCGAGCCCCGTTATGGAATTGAGAGCCAGCCGGTGACCGATGATGCCGATCTGATCCGCCACGCCGTCCTCCAGCAGCTCGACCAGTTGCGCCGCGCGGGGCTGACGCACCGTCGGCGTGTGGCCCCCGCGGAGGCCGTGAGCGCTCCGCCGGCCGCTCCCACCCAGCGACCGACCCCCGGGTCGCCCCACCAGCCCCCACCGCCTCAGGTCCGGTCCGGTCCCGCCGCCGGCTCCACGTCCGCGTCTGCTCGAGTGTTTCAGGAGCCCCCCATGCCCCGCGCCGCTCGCCCCACAGTGCCCGCCTCGCCTCACAAGCCCTTTCAACCACTGGCTTTATTGCCCGAAGAGCGGGCGCCCCGGCTGCAGCAATTATGCGGCAAGGTGGCCGCCTGCACGCGCTGCCAGGAACTGGCGGAGACCCGGACTCAGACGGTCTTCGGCGTGGGAAATCCCAATGCGCGGATCCTGTTCGTCGGCGAAGCTCCAGGGGCGGACGAGGATAAACAGGGGGAGCCGTTCGTCGGCCGCGCCGGCCAGCTCCTGAACGACATCATCGCCGCCTGCCGGATGAAACGCGAAGACATCTACATCTGCAACATTCTCCGCTGCCGCCCCCCGGGGAACCGCCAGCCGAGCCCCGAAGAGGCCGGAAACTGCCGGGAATTCCTGGACGGCCAGATCGCGATCGTCAATCCCGAATACATCGTCTGCTGGGGCGCGACGGCGGCCCGGAATCTGCTCTCCTCCGAAGACAACATCAGCAAAATGCGGGGCCGATTCTTCCAGTATGGCCCGGCGAAAGTCCTCTGCACCTACCACCCCTCCTATCTGCTGCGAAATCCGGCGGCGAAAAAGGACGTCTGGGAGGACATGAAGTTTCTCTTCAAAGACATGGGGATCGACCTGACCGGCAAGTCGTAGAAACCCCGACGACCGTCACGACAGGGCTTTGAATCTGAACGGCCGCTCCGAAAACCGGGGTGGAAACGTCCCGGCGCTGTGTTACATTCGAAGATGAGTTTTTCTTATCTTCTTCGATTCTCGTCTCTTGGTAGATCGTAACCTTGCGATCCGTACCGTGTGGTTGGGACTCCCTGGCCCGGAAGGTTCTTCGTCGTCATGTCGTCGATTCAACTCGTTTCATGTCCACAGTGCGGGGCGACGCTGTTCGGTGATTCGCCAGTCTGCCACCGTTGTCATCATGTCATGAACCCGAAAGCCGGGGAGCTGACGCAAGAACGCCCCCTGCCGACGGATGATGCCGTCCGGGAAGACCTCGAAGTCTGCCCCAATTGCGGCGAGACCTACCGCAAGGGGCTCGTCCGGTGCTGGAATTGCGGGACGTTTACCCGCGACGAAATCGGCGCCGCCTATCAGGAACGCGTCCGCGGACGCGTAGAGGCCGACGGCAGCTTCCGGGAATTGCCGGTTCTCCGCGTCCAGTCGTCCGAAGACGACAAAACCTCCGCGACCGGCCCCCAGGCCGATCACATGGTCGCTTCCACGGCCCTGGGAGGGGGCTACGACCTCGACTTCGAAGAAACCTCGGCCGCCGACGATGACTTCGAACTGGGCAGCGACGTCGAGTTGTCCGAAGCGACGGGCGGCGAAGAAGGGTACACGCTCGCCGCCGTCGAAGAGCCGACCGTTTCGGTGACCCCGCCGATGGCGGTGTTCGAACCCCCGCTGCCGGCAGCGGTCGAGCCCCCCCTCCCCGCCGCCGCCGAACCCCCCTTGCCCGGACCGGGCGAATCCCCGCGCGAAGCCGACGAACTGCTCGAAATCGCCCGCCAGCAGCAGCGCGACGTCGCTAAAGCCAGAAAGGAGCTGCAGAAGCGGCTCGGCGGTTTCGTCGTCTACTGCCCTCAGGGTTGCCGCGTCCGCGTCCAGGAACGCCACCGCGGCCGCACCGGCCGCTGCCCCAAATGCCACTCCATCTTCTTCGTCCCGCTGGCCCAAAAAGACGCCGTCGATGTTGCCGCCACCCCCGCCGCAACAGACGCCGCCGCCGCAGACACCTCTGTTGCCGCCGGCAAATTCACCCGCTGGCAACTCGACCTCCGTCTGCACACCGTTCAGCCGCAGAAGCTGAAGTTGAAGCCTGACAGCCTGCTCAACGATTTTCAGGCGGTCGATGCCGGGTTTGCCGACGACGAGCTGCTGCTGGTGACGCTGGCGTCTGGCGGCGGCATGTTTGGCGGCGGCAAGAAGAAGGACGTCGTCCGCGCCGCCGTGCTCGAGCATTTGAAGACCAAGCCGACGCTGGAAGGTCTTCCGGGGGCCGCAAAGGTCGCCCTGTCGCGCGATGCCGTCGGGCAGATCAATCTGTCCCAGCCGGCGCCGCCGGAGACGGATTCGATGTTCGGCCAGATTCCCGTGTTCGGGGTCGGGCGGATTGCCGTCAAGCTGCCCCGGCAGGGGGACAGTCCGACAATGCAGTTTCTGTCGTTCAATCTCAGCGAGTTCCGCCAGTTTTCGACGAATCTGCGGGAGCTGTACGGAATTGAGGACTTCGGCGGCCACACCGAAATTCCGCTTGCAGAAGAGTTTCAGACCGCGGTGTGTGCGATTTCCAACGAGCCCGTTCAGGGACTCCTGGGACTGCCGTACTACGAAAAAGACCCCGCCCTCAAGCTGGAAGTGTCCGGCTGGCAGTGCGGCGTCTGCAAAGCCGTGGTCAGCGAAGCCGCCCGCGACAAAGCCAAGCTCGGCGGAGCCAAGGGCAAAGGGATCGCCAAGGCCAAGTGTCCGAAGTGTTCGCAGAAAATGGGGAGCAATCCCTGGTACAAGATCGCCGTCACGCCGGCTCCAGAAGCGGCGGCGGCGGCGGCGCCTGCGGAAAGCAACGAGGAAGCACTGGCCGAACAGCCGGCCTGAGGCGGCCTGTGACTGGCGGAGCGTGTCCGGTCGAACCCGGTCGGACGCGCTCCCGGCGTCTGCAAAGGCTTCCGGGCGTGAGCGCCATCCCGTCCGGTATTCGACTCGGACAACGGGCGACGGACCTGCCGATCCGCGTCCATCAGCGGCTGCGCCGAGAACGCCAGCGTGCGCCTGTCCAAGGGATACGGAGGGCACTGAAGCTGTTGGAGAATGGGCGATACAGGATTCGAATCCTATCGCCTTTCCCTGCAGAAAACACCGTTCTCCGATGGATGCGACGTAAAATCCGACGCATTCCGCGGATTTGACGCCACCGATCAGCTATTCCTGAGGTTGGTGGCGACGTGGTCCCGACTCTCGGAATCTAACCGCCTGGAACTGGTGGAGGCTGCCGAACGGGCGGCGCATTCCGGTCTGGTGGGAGTTGACTGAGGTGACGGTCCGGCTGTCTGGCTGATACTCCGTCTGGGCGGGCCGCCCCCACTTGGTCGCACGCTCGGCTTCCAAAACACACGTCAAGGAAACGGTTCGGCGCTTCGTCCGCCGCCGGTACCGATATTCCCACTTCCGTCGCTCTGGTGGAATCGTCCTTTACGCCGGCCGGACATCCGCCGCATCACTGGCGATAACGTGTTGCTCGCCAGATTCGATATTGATGATGGCCAGCGTCATTGGCCACTACCGGTTGCCGCGCAGATACGCCAGCCACTTTCCGTCGGGCGAGATTACGGTGAGGAGGCAATTCTCCAGTCCGCAGTGGGTCAGTTGGCGGTCTTCTTTGCCGTCCCGGTCAGATTCGAACGACCGGCAAGAAGCCAATTGGAAAACGCAGAGTCCGCCGGCAGGCAGCGAGCCAGACGGTGCGACGGGCGCACCGGCTGCCAACTTGGCGAGCAACTCCAACCCACGCCGGGACCGACGATAGAAGTCGTTTGGGAGCGTCTCTCCGCGAACGACCAGAAACGAGTCGTCCAGTTCACGGAATTACTGCCTGACGGGCCGGACGGAGCCTAACGGCCCAGACTCCGGCCTCAGAAGCACGGTAATCCGGCATCGGAAGACAGCTCGATTGTTCGGCTACGCTCTACGACAAAGTACAGCGACGGTCGGCCTTAGCGGGTACTCTAGTCCAATGCATTGGTCGAAGTGACCGGAGTAGTTGAATGGTACTCAGTGGATCATGCGTGACACATGGAGCATCCCAGATTCCGCCGTGTTTGCGGTATCGCCCATCGGCGACTGTCAAGAATTAGCGCCGATTTCCTCGGGCATTCCGACCGCACGCACCAGATCCTCGAATACCTCCGGCGTTCTGCGGCCTGAGAAACAATGTCCAGTATGCTTCTCAAACGTCTCCTCGGCCGCGGTAGGATGACACGGGAAATACTTGAGCGTCGACGTGCCGAGTTGCACCGAAAACGGCCTGAACCTCGTCATGTATCTCGCCACCGCCGGGTTCTGCTTCATTACCTCGTGAATGGTCGGCACAAAGCCTGTTTGTTGAAACCACAGCGCTTTCAACTCGGGATCGACCATGTCCTCGAAGCTCACACCTTCGACAGAGCCGACTTCCTTCGTGATAATGTACGGGGGAAGAAGCTCCCGCATGTCATCATTCTCTTGTTGTCTTGTCACCGTTAGATCGATATGGATAAAAGGTGGTACGACAAGCCACGCGTGCCCGACCTTCGCGTCCCGGCCGGGTGGCATTAACTGAGCCCAGTGTCGAGTCTTTCGAGACTTCGCATGGGACAGATCGGCTGTTAGCGAGCCCGTTTGGATCGCGTTCCAGAATCCATATTGTTCCAGGATCTTGGACGTCGCTAGGGAGACATCGAGGCAAGCCCCAAGCCGTCCATCCTCGACCAGCGCATCGAACAGGAACTGGACAATCCGCGGTACGGCGTCGGTGGCCTTCCGGACATACTCCTCGGGATAATGCCGGCTTCGAACGTAATCTGCATATTCCCACAAGAACTCCGGATTCTTCCGCTCTGCGGCGAGGAAGGCCGGATGGTTATAGAACTCAGGGGCAATGTAATCAATCGAATGGTCTTGAAAGAGCTTTTCGAGTTCAGCCGGCCTATTCATGCAAGGACCCTCATTTCACACGTGATGAGCCGCCCGGCCACATTGGCGATCCCGGAACAGGCCGGAGAACGGAACAATCAACTCAACTCACGTGGCCAGCTTCCTAAAAAACACTCGCAAGTCGGCGGCAAGTTCCGGTTGTGCTGCTGTCGCAAGAGCGTCCACGAGAGGAAGAAGCTCTCGTCTAAGTCGTTCGCGATCTCCCGCGGCTGCCATGCAGCGTTTAATTAGTTCGACGGATTCTTCGCCTCGCAAGCCAGAAATCCACCCGAGATCATCAGTCGTCTCCCCTTCTTGCCGCCAGCAGACTACCCGTTCCATCGAGCATTTGCACAGCTCCACGAATGCTTGCTCTGTCCCACCAGTGGCCAGAATTCCCGGCAGCTCCATTTCCTTTCCGTGAATCGGAGTCTGCGTCCCCGAGATCATATCCTTGAGATCACTATGAAGCTGGCAAAATGCCGAAACAGCGCCGAGTCGCAGTATGATCTTAAATACAGGCAGCAACTGCAGGAATAGGCTCGTCTTAAGCTCTACAGATGGTTCTGCTTCTATGACCGAGCAGATGGCGTGCAGCGGGAACCTCTCGACTCTGCCGGATACCTCAGCTTCGAAGGGCCATCGCTCCACGACCTTCTTAACCAAACACAACCACGCTTCGTAAACACACTGGCGTTCCTCGGAGAGCGCGCCTAACGCTTTGAGCGCACCAAAGAGGACTCCGTTAAGAAAGTGCATCTGCGCGGAGCGGTCGGTCCAGTCGCACGCCAAGAACTCGTCCAACACTTGGGAGAGTTCGCTTTCACTTTCGTTTGCGACACCCTGCGTGACAGAGATTCTAGCCGTACCCAATAGTTGAGCGGCTCGGTCCAGCGACTCGTCGTGGCCTCCCAATTGTGCACGGTGTAGCACGGTACGCACCTCAGGAACTCGTCGTTCGTCCGCGATCGCCAACAGAGGCTCAACGGCAAAACACACGATCACTGGGTCATCCTCACTCTCCACAATCTCCGTCAGCAACTGCCGCAGTTTGGGGAACGTAGCGAAGTGCCATGCCGACAAGGAGGTAAGAACGGCGGCCTTTGTGTACGCCGGCCAATCGCTCCACCTCGTCGCGATTGCCGCTATGAAGCGTGCCTGAAGCTCGGCGAACGGCGACACAGATGGGATAGTCAGTACGGCATCCAGAAGCTCTAGGGAGCAGAAGATAACGTCGTTCGAGTTCCACGAAAGCGTCCGCCGTAAAGTTGTCTCGGTGTGAGATTGCGGCACGGGGCTGAGCAGCACACCGAGGGCTGCCTCCACCATGTCATGCCACCAAGGGGTGTGTTCATCCAGCGCAATCTCCCACATCTGTGAGTGAAGTGATTCATTCTTCTGCTGAGCGAGCCAACACACGTGGTCTCGCAGAGAACCGACTAGCTGCGAGCACCAGCCGAGTACGGTCCCAAGCCACGGCTGAGTTCTCGACTCCGGCCGGGAGAGCACCGTCTTGATCGCTTCGAGCCGACCAGCAAACTCACTGTTCAGCGGGCTGGCGGGAGTCGACGAATGACTTACCTTCATCCAATCGCGTAAGAGGCACACCTGTTCTTCATCGTCGACGTAAGGCCAGACCGCCTTGGAGTCCAAATATGTTGGGAGGTCTCCTCGACTGACCGTGAATCGCACCTCCGTTCGTGGATCTACCGGCTCGCTTAGGCGGCCCTCTTTCTGAGCCGTGGCCAGGGCCTGTACCTCGTCCGCCGTAAGCATGCCCCATTCACGTAGATCAGACAGCTCTCTGACACGGCAGTCAAAAGAAAGCTCGGAGTGTCGAATTGCGTCCATAACACGACTCCTGCTGTCAGCGTCAAGGTCTGCTGGCAATTGCAGTCGCAAGAGGCGACGCACATCGTCCAATGATTCGCACGCCGTTACGGCAGCATCCGACAACAACCGCACGATCGCCTCTTTGTGCCAGTCTCGCTGCTTGGCAGCATCCCTTATGGCATCAAACAACGTAAGCATCGGAATGGCACTCAGTGCTGCGAATCGTGTTGCGAGAGCCTGGTCGGTGAGAACGAGAAACGGTGTTGCGTCGGGTAAAACAGCAAGCTCGCCCGCGGCCTGTTCAAGCACAACCCGAAGCTTAACGACTGGATTGTTGCAGTCGTGGCTATTGAAGGTGCTGAATCGGGGAGCCTCGTCATAGTCAGGCGAGAACTCGGCCTCGTTCTCCGCTCCGAGTGCTTTCTCAAACTCATGATGTAAAGGCCAGCCGTCTCTCTGCCTAGCTTCGACAAGCGCCGCGAGCAGGTTAAACGTTGTCGCACGCCAGGTTTCAGACTTTAGCAAGAGATCAGGTGTGCTTATGATTGCCAGCACCTGCCGTTTGTATGAAAGCTTTCGAGTGACCATTGCTTCCGCAACGCTCTGTCTGCGCTTCGTATCGTCAAGTCCTAGTGTCGCCCGGAAGACTGTGCAAGCCAGTCGAATGTCTCCGTGAGAAAGCAAGGCGGCGATCGCATCGAGCATTCTTCCGAACAAATGCACGTTCGACGCACTCCCGACGACAATCAGCCACTCGTCAACTTCTGAAACGCCGTAAGCGTGCGAGGCTACTGTCGCTTCAAGAAGCATTCGAACGGTTCGTAGCGAAGAGGGACATCCCGCCTTCCATCGCAGCAGATCCCGTTTCACGAACCTTTGCACGGTTTCCGCATCAGTAGCACCGCCGGCTACTTCCAGCTCATACTCCACTGCGAGGCCGTGGAGTCGATTCCCGAGGGTACCAGTGAATCTGGCTTCGTCAATCGCGGCGACTTCATCACCCCATTGCGGTACCCGAAGACTTACCGCCAACGTCAATGCGTCGGCGAGGACTTGATCAGGAAGTTGGTTCAATGCTCCCGTCAAAGGCGTGCCTTCGAGGAGTACTATGAGCGCCTCCCGCGCCAATCCAGGATTGATCTGCCCTAGTTCGGTCAGATAGTCGGTGGCAGTTCCTGCGTTGGGCTTTCCGATGATCCACTTCAAGCCCGCCGCTGCGGCTGATCTCGCAACACAGTCTTCCTTGCAATCGGCTGGGATTACTCTTGCAAGAGATGTTGCCGTCAGCGACGCTAGACGAGCAATCAACGTCTGGATCAGAGAATACTCCCGCAGCCACTCGTGACTCCACGCAACCGACCCCACACCTTGTTCCCTGATTACACCTTCGAGAAGCAGCATTTCGATGCCTCTCGCCGCCTCTTCATTGGCCTGGTCACATGATAGGGTGAGATTTCCCGACAGAGTCTGATCACCCAGGAACGCGGCTGCCTTTCTCTTGGCGGCCTGCGAGGTGTCGCTGCTTCCCACAGATCGTTGGCCCTCGCTAATGCCACGAACACGGCGTTTCCAGAACTCTTCGATCACTCGAAAAGCCGTTACTTCACCGCTCTCCGTCAGCGGCATGTCGCCTGATGCCACAATGTCGGCATAGAGTGACAGCAAGAATGGATTGCGAAGCGCGGCGATTAGCTGCGGATTGTTAGGAGCGGGTAGGCCTACGTCAGAGAATGCCTGTTTAACTTGGGCCGTTGAAAGCGGTTGCATGTCCACTTTGTGGAGCGGGGAGACGGCATCGTTCAACCAGTCATGGACGGCTAGCACTTCTCGCCGCGCCGTTACGAGTACCGTCAGATTGGGGAGGGACGTCAAAATCGGAATCGCTCGAATCCAATGTTGCGCCAGGCTGTGCGGGATCTCGTCCAATCCGTCAATCGCAATCCATGTCGGTCCCTCAGCGGAAAGCATGCAGCTGAGCCGCACGAGAGCATCGACTCGTTCGGCGTCAAGCGCCCTCGCCTCAACTCGGAGTGTGCGGTTGGGGTATCCGTGAGTTGCTTCCAGTTCAAAGGCCAACTGGCTGGCAACCGTTTTGCCGATCCCCATGTCAGCAATTAGACAGCTGGATCGGCCTACCTCGTACAACGGGGCTCTTTCAGCGAGCGGCCAACTCGTCGTCGGACTTTGCTCCAGATTTCGCCACACGGTCTGGCGAATCTTTGCGGTGATACCAGACGCCGCGGCAAACGTCATTAGTTCTTGCATCGCGCCTTCGACATTGTGCTCCACCATGACAGTGCCGATAGCCTGCAGAAACTCTGTCACCGTGTATTCGGCACTGCCCTCCGAAACCACTCGTTCCGTGACAACCCCGGTGACAAACGCTTGCACCGAATCCGGAGTACCAGTTGAGAAAACACCGGTCGAAAGTAGTCTGATCGATTGATCGAGATCGTCAAACCGATGCCGGGCGACTCGCAAGTTCAGCAGTAATGCTTTCGCTTCCGCAAACGTGCATGGTCGCGGCCAATCGATCGTCAACGCCGGCTTCGTATCGTCGTCTTCCGACTCAGGAGGGGTGGATTCATCACCTGAAAAGTGACAGAGCCTCCAAACGGCTTCTTGAATGGCCTTTTCTGTCGAGTCCACCCGCTTGGGCAACTCCGCAGGTAGTGTGCTGAAGTCTAAATCCTCGACTGCAGCTGGAACAGCTTCCTGATAGCCAAGGGCGTTCGGTGTTTGCTTGTTGGGATCGGTGACCCATACCGGACTGATCTTCTCCGCCGATGTTCCTGTCGCAACATCGCGACGCAGGCGGTCGTAGAATATCAGCCGATCAACTTTCGCAATTGCAGTGTCCTTGCACTCGTGCAGGTCCAAGGAGCCATCGGAGAACTCGAAGACTATGTCCCAGATTGGCCCGTCGATTCCCTCCCGACCCTCAACCACGAACCGAGAGAGTTCAGGCATTCCGCCGCTCAGTCCGGCACTTGTCACCGCAAGCTGGCTCAGAACGCGGTAATGCGCATAACGCTGCTGGTAAATTAATCCCGAGAGGCTCTCTTCGCCTGGCATTTTCCCGCCCCCATCAGAACCTCAGTCACTCTGCCGTCGTCAAATCGCGCGCCCGCCCGTCGCCAGCGCGTTGCCGTTGATCGCCCGGATCACCTGCACGATCTGCGGGGCCAGGTGGGGCAGGACGCCGCTGATGCCCTGGTCGTGGAAATCGGTGAACGGCGGTTCGAACAAGGCCTTCGGGTCCATCAGGCCGTTGTGGACCAGGTGGTCGATGATCTGGTTGATGAACGTGATCTGGTCGCCGGTCAGCGTTCCCGCGGCGAGGAACTGGGCGAACGCCTCTTTCGCCGCGTTGGCGTCCAGGCCGACGATCTCCCGGATCAGTTTTCCCAGTGGCATGTCGGTGCCGTATGTCTGCTCGAACTGGTCCCGGCCGCCGGGGCCGTTTTCCGCGAACAGAATCGCCTCCAGGGCCTGCAGGTCGGTAGTGCTGATCGGCTGGTTACGGCGCAGTCGGTCGATGGTCGGGTGGTCCTGGTGCTGGCGCACGAACCGTTCCACCTTCAGCCGGTAATTCCCCAGCCGGCTGTCGGGCTGAATCAGCCCTTCAATTTCCTTCGCATCGCCCAGCTCGTCCTCGAAGTCCGTGTAGACGTTGTCCCGCTTCCCCTCCCGGTCGAGGAACTGCACCAGCGCCCGCAGGTTCCGCCGGACGTCTTCCAGCATGGGGAGTGTGATGTGTTGCCAGTATTCCTCCGTCTGCAGCTCCTGGATCAGCGCCAGATGCTGCCGGACGGCCGGGATGGCCTCTTTCTCCTCCAGACCGGCGGCGATGCCGTGGACCTGGTTCTGCCAGCGCGGGACGTGAGGCGATGCCTCCAAGATTCCGAGCTGCAGGTTGAGCAGCAGCAGGTCGAACCGCCGGGCGAATTCATCGCCATCGTCGGGCGTCGGCAGGTTTGCCAGATGCTGGTGGATGTCGACCAGCTCGCCGGGGCTCAACTGGTCCCACGCCTCCCGCTTGCTGAACTTCTCGATCTCCCGCCGGTGCGGCCGGACCACGAAACTGTCGAGGGGGACCTGCGACACCTCCCGGTGCAGGTGGTCGGCAATTTCCGTCCGCAGCTTGCGGTGCGGTTCATCGCCGTGGCGTTCTGACCGCAGCAGGTCCAGCAGCGAGACCCGCCGGCGAAAGATTTTCGTCTTCACCGATTCCTGGACTGATCCCTCGACGCCGTCGGGGTTCTTGCCAAAGAACTCAAAGTTCTCGCAGAAGTCCAACACGGCGAATGATTTCTTGTCGAGACCGGGGCCGAACAGGTCTGGGCAAAGCCGGGTTCCCCGGCCGATCATCTGCCAGAACTTCGTCCGGGACCGCACCCGCTTGAAGAAGACCAGGTTCACGCACTCCGGCACGTCGATGCCGGTATCCAGCATGTCCACGCTGACTGCGATTTGTGGCGGCTTGGCCGGCAGGCTGAAGTCGTCGATCAGCGACTGGGCGAACTTTACCTGGTTGTCGATCAGGGAGCAGAACTTCCCCTTCAGGTGCGGATAATTGGCGTCGAACCGGTCGACCACGAACTGGGCGTGGTTGTGGTTGGCGGCGAAGAGAATCGTCTTCCCCAGCTTGTCGCCCCCCTCGATGTGCTGCCCGTGCCCCATCACGTAGGCCAGCACCTTGTCGACGGTGTCGGCGTTGAACAGCCAGCGGTTGAGGGCCGACGCGTCGATTTCGTCCGGAACCGCGCCCGTCTCCTCGTCGAAGAACTTGACCTCGTACTCCTTTTTCTCGTCATCCGTCAGGTCGGCGTACTTCACCCCCTGCCGGCTGAACTTCGTCGGGACCGCAATCGGCTGGGGCGGAACCAGGTACCCGTCGGCGACCGCCTGGTCCAGCTCGTAGGCGTGCGTCGGGACGTTCTGTTCGAGGTGGAACAGGCCGTAGGTGTCCCGGTCGACCTCGCTGCGGGGGGTGGCCGTCAGTCCCAGCAGCAGGGCGTCGAAATACTCGAAGATCGCCCGGTACTTCTGGTAGACGCTGCGGTGGGCCTCGTCGATGATCACCAGGTCGAAGTGTCCGACGCCGAAGCGGTTCACGCCGTCCCGCCGCTCGTCGTCAATGGCGTTCATCATCGTGGGGTAGGTCGAGAAGACAATCCGGCTGTCGTCCCGCTCCTTGGCCTGCGTGATGTCGACCGACGCCGTGTTCGGCAGGAACTTGGTGAAGGCCCGCCTGGCCTGCGTCAGCAGTGCGTTGCGGTCGGCCAGGAACAGCACCCGCCGGACCCAGTTGTGCTTCATCAGCAGTTCGACCGCGGCGATGCTCAGCCGGGTCTTGCCGGTCCCCGTGGCCATCACCAGCAGGGCGTGCCGCTGCCGGTCCCGGTCGTACGTCTCGCAGACCCGGCGGATGGCTTCCTGTTGATAGTATCGGTCGGCAATGTCGCGGTTGGCGCTGGCCGTCACGATCCCCTGCCGGCTGTCCCGGCGATGAATCAGGAGCTGCAGCTCGTCGCGGGTGCGGAAGCCCTGGACGGACCGCGGGGGATAACTGGCGTCGTCCCAGCACCAGGTTTCATACCCGTTGGTGTAGTAGATCACCGGCCGCTGCCCGAACGCCTGTTCCAGACAGTCGGCATACAGCTCCGCCTGGCGCTTGCCATTCTGCGGGTCGACCCGTGTCCGTTTGGCTTCGACGACGGCGAGGGGCCGCCCGTCCTGGCCCCACAGCACGTAATCGACGAAGCCCTGGCCGGTGCCGGTCGGCATGCCGGTCACCGGATATTCGTGGACCTGCGGGCCGTGCGGGTCCCAGCCGGCCTCCCGAAGCAGCACGTCGATAAACAGGTCGCGGGTGGCCGCCTCGCTGACTTCGTCGACGGGGACGACCTGTTCGCGGGCGGCCCGCTGCGCGGCGATTTCCTGCTTCAGCCGGGCGATTTCCGCGTCGGTCTCTGCCAGCCGGGCTGCTTTGGCCGCCAGTTCGGCGTCCTTCTGGGTGAGCTGGTCCAGCAGTTGCCGGATCTGGTCGGCGCTGCGGTCGGGGGCCGGGGCCTGGGGGCGGGTCAAAAGCCCGTCGTCGAACGCCGGAACGGTTGGCTGGGGTTTGCCATAGATCCGCGCCACCCAGCCAAGGAAGGCGTGCAGCATGCGGGTCAGGTGCAGGGCGTCGGTGGCGTTGATCGGCGTGTCGCTGTGGACCGCCTGGTTCCCCAGCTTTACGATCAGCCGGGCGTGCTGGAACTGTGTGGCCGGCAGGATCTCCCGGAACGTCGGCTCGTGGATCAGGGCGGCGAGGTTTTCCTGGTACGGCTTCGACAGCCCGCCATCGTGGGCGTAGAGCCACTGCACGGCCCGTTCGAGGGTTCGGCGGGCGTAGAACACGGCCGTCCGGGGCGAGACGTAGACATTCCCCTCCGCCTGGCTGGCGTCATCGTGCAGGCTGGCCCAGTGGGGCTGCAGGAAGTCGAAGTTGGAGGGCATGCTCAGCGCCTTACAGCGTTAGCCAATCCGGTGTACCCGGTAGCAGCACATTGAACCCTCGGCTGTCGTTGGGGAATGCTGCTACCAGTTTCAAGCTGCCGGATTGGACGTCCGGATCGTTCGCGCGCAGTTCGTTGATCTTGTCCCGAACTTGGGTCTGCGAACTACTCTTTTTGCGGCAGAAATGGACCAGATAGCGCATCGGTGCATCGACGTTTCTCAACTTTCTCAGGTCTTTTCTGAAGTGTTCGATATCGTAGTCGAGTCCAATTTCGACAGCGGCGCAAGCGGCAATTGAACCCGTGCGAAATTCGCGTTCGTCAACGGCGTGATCTTTCGAACGGGGAGGCAACACGACGACGTCAATATTCGCACGACGGCTCTGCCCCTCGTGGATTCTCTGCGCAGGCCACTCCTTGTGAATCAATTTGCTCTGGTGGTGATTGGCGAGGTGGAGAACGCCATCATTGAGGACTGGACACTCCCGCAGAATCGCCATCAAGTCGCTGTGCAGGGAGTGTTCGACGCGGTGGCGATAGGGAGCCGCCACAAAGCCTTTGACAAACTGACTGATTGCCGCGTCGATCTCCGGGCGGACTTGCTCCCCCCATCTCTGGTCGGCGTCGGTGAGTTCGACGGATGCCGTGAAGCCGGTCATCTCTCATCTCTCCTGAAAAGACCGAAAACGTTCATTTCTTTGCGGAATTGATCATGTCGGCGTGCTTGAGGGCCTTCAGCGTCATGATCACCGGATCGTTGAAGTAGGTCTTCGGCCCCGCGACGCTGAGCACTCGGTCGAGGATTTCGTTCAGGCCGATGACCTGTGCCGGCCGCAGCCCGGCCGGTGGATGTGCCAGGTGTTCCGTGATGGCCTGCTGAGCGGCAGGGCTCCGGAACTTCCCCACGTACAACCGCAGTTCAACCTGCTCGGGAGCGTAGCCGAAGCGATTGCAGGCTGCGGCGATTAACTTCTGCTGCACGTCAGGTTCATTGAAGAGGATGTAGCCCTTTTCCCGCTTCGGATGGGGCGTCTTTGATAACCCGCAGAAGCCGGCCTCTGAGACCCCGTGTGAGCCGAAATACGACTTCACGGAGGCCAGCACCAGCTTGTCGGCCCGTGCCCCGACCAGGTCGACCTCGTAGCCGTGCTCCTGCATTTCCTCGTACGCGGCCTTCCGGGTCTGCCGCTTGACCGGGAACTTCAGGTTGCCGGCGACGATGAACTGCTCCGCCTCCAGCGCCACCTTCACGACGTGCTCAAAGCCTTCCATACCAGGGCTCCTCGGAGGCGGGGACGGGGGCGGGAATTAAAGCTCGCCGCGGAAGGCGCGGTACACCAACGAGTCGAATGCTCGATTGGCCGCGTCCAATCCATCGACCATTTTCTGCTTTGTCCCGCCGGTAAACGACTTGACGGCCCGAAACTGTTTCTGCTTCTCAAAGCTGGGTAGCTGAATTGATGTGTCCCTCAGTTCGCCTGTTTTCATGAACGAGTAGGCGTCTGGTTTAGCATTGGCTCGAAGGCGGGCAACTCGATCTGGAAAAAACGTAAACAGAGCGGCAACGTATTCAGGTACGACGATGCCCCGGTTCAAAGTCATTCGGATCAGATTTGTTCCAATGATTGAATGACTGCTGGAAGGTGTCGCCACGCACATTCTACCTACGGTGCCTGCTCGTGATATTAAAATGTCACCCTGATCGACTCGATAGGCATCAAGCGCGGGATACTTCGACGGTGCAATATAGAGGCAGCCATTCTCGACAAAGTCGTCTGGCTTGATGTTGTCGATTCCCCAAACTGGAATACCAGAACTGGTGTATTCGGACTTCTGAAGTGCAGTTCCAAAGGGGCCACAGCGTACTCCTCCTCGCGACTCATCGAGGACATCATTGATTTTTACCAGTGGCCAGTTCTTGGAATTCAATGCCGGATCGCCGAACATCTCCAGGAACGTCGACCGCAGGAACTGGTCGGTCAGGGCCAGCGCCGCCTGCCGCTTCCGCCGCACCCCGTCCGCCTGGTCCAGAATCGCCGCAATCCGCCGCTGCTCGGGCAGGGGCGGGAGGGGGATTTCGAATCGGCCGAAGAAGTCGGTTGGCACCCGCTGCTGCCCACCGGTACCGGTAAAACTCGACTCCGCGGACTGTCGAAAAAAGGGACTCCAGATCATGTGGAAGAGGTAACGTGGGTCGGTGTGCGGCTTGGCTCGCAGCACATGGAACTCCGTCGAACCAAACCCGAACTCCGTCGGCATGTTGTCCGTCACCGCCGCTTTGCCATTCTGCATGCATGGGGTGATTTTTGCGGATAGGACATCCCCACGCCGAAAAAACGTGTAGCCCTTCAACAGTTCCGACAATGGCCGCGGCTGATAGGCCACAACGAACCCTCGCTCAGACACGTCTGCCATCCCGACAAATGACGCGGCAAAGTCCGCACCCGAGCGTAGCTCGCTGGGCATGCGGGGATTCACTTCCGCAGCCTCGCTGACGGGCACGCGTTTCATCCCAGCATCCCCCGCAGCGTCTTCAGGTCCGCGGTGATCTCGGCTTCGAGAGACTCCAGCTTATCTAAAAACCACGATGGCGGAGGATACTGCTTCTCCTCATACGCGATCTCCTTGTAGCGGTTGATCGACAGGTCGTACTTGTTGGACCGGATCTCGGCCACCGGCACGAAAAACGCCTTTGACTGCCGGTCTGTATCCACCTCCGGGCTCCGCGACCGCCACCGCTCCAGCAGGTCCGGCAGGTCGTTGCGGTCCGGCGTCGGGTCCCGCTTGTCGTCCAGCGAATACCCGTCCGCCTCCATGTCGTAGAACCAGACGTGGTCCGTCCCGCCGGAATTCGTCTTCGTGAACAGCAGGATTGCCGTCGACACCCCGGCGTACGGCTTGAACACCCCCGACGGCATACTGATCACTCCGTCCAGCTTGTGCCCGTCGACCAGCGTCTGCCGGACTTGCTGATGGGCCGTCGACGAGCCAAACAACACGCCGTCCGGCACGATGCACGCACACCGCCCGCCCGGCTTGAGCTGGGCCAGGAACAGCGCCAGGAACAGCAGCTCGGTCTTCTTGGTCTTGGTCATCTGCAGCAGGTCTTTGGCGACCGCCGCATGGTCCAGCGAGCCCTTAAACGGCGGATTGGCCAGAATCAGCGTGTAGCGGTCCCGCAGGTCTCCGCCATCGTCCTGCGACAGGGCGTCGATTCGGCGGATGTCCGGGCTTTCGACGCCGTGGAGCATCATGTTCATCGCGCCAATGCGGAGCATGGAGGCGTCGAAGTCGGACCCGTGGAACATACCGTGCTGAAAATGCTCGGCCTGCTTCTTGTTGTGGAACAGCTTCGGATGATGCTTCCGCAGGTATTCCCCGGCGGCCACCAGGAAGCCGCAGGTCCCCGACGCGGGGTCGCAGATGCTGTCGGCAGGAGTGGGAGCGACCAGGTCGACCATCAGCCGGATGATGTGCCGCGGGGTGCGGAACTGCCCGTTGACGCCGGCCTGGGCGATCTTGGACAGCAGGTATTCGTAGAGGTCCCCCTTGGTGTCGCGGTCCTCCATCGGGATGGCGCTGATCAGCGTGACGGCCCGTTCGAGCAGGGCGGGCGTGGGGATGATGAAGACGGCATCCTTCATGAACTCCCGGAACGCAGCCCCGCCGGTGCCGTTGAGGGTCCGCAGAAACGGAAAGACCTCGTCGCGGAACAGCAGAAACATCTCGCCGGCTTCGAGGTCTTTGAACCGCGACCAGCGCAGCTTCTGCTGCCTTTTGGCGAACAGCGGGTTCTCGACCGGCGTACCGAGCAGGTTGGCCTGGGACTCCTTGAGGGTCTCCAGCTCATCGAGCCGGCGGGCGAAGAGCAGGTAGGTGATCTGCTCGATGACCGACAGCGGATTGCTGATCCCCCCGGACCAGAACTGATCCCACAGACGGTCGACCTGCGACTTGACGGGCCCTGTGATCAACCTGCGGAACCTTTCCCTGGGGAGACTCTGAGCGGGACTGCCGGTGCAGACCGACAGCGTGGAAGGGATTACAGCAGATGGAGGGGGGCGGGCTCAATGGTGTTGGGCGAAACCGGGCCGCTTGTCGCTGTGTACTGGCGCGTGATCCACGGTAATATCGGCCCCAGCACCGCAGGGGGCCACCGGAACAGAAGGAGTTCAATGTCGGGCAATGGTTGACGTCACGCCGGAGAAAGCCTGGATTTTCCGCATCACGCACATCGACAACGTGGCGTGGGTCCTTGAGCACGGCCTGCACTGCCGGAACTGCGGTCAGTCGGACCCGAATTATCGCGAAATCGGCAATCCAGAGCTGATCGGCAAGCGGGCTGGCCGGGCTGTCGAGATCCCGCCCGGCGGGACGCTGAGCGACTACATCCCCTTCTATTTCACGCCGCATTCTCCGATGCTGCTGAACATCAAGACCGGCCACGGGGGCGTGCGGCAAACCCCGATGGACGACATCGCAATTGTCACCACGTCACTGCACCAGATTGCCCAGCACGGCATCCCGTTCGTGTTCACGGATCGGCATGCCTACCTGCAGGCGGCCCGGTTCAGTTCCAGCTTGGACGACTTAAACTGGATCGACTGGCCACTGCTGCGCAGCCGGAATTTCCAGCGAAGCCCTGACGATCCCGGTCGTTTTGAGCGGTATCAGGCTGAAGCCCTGATTCACCAGTATCTACCGGTCTCGGCGCTGATGGGGGTTGCCTGCTACAACCCCGCCGCGGCCGAACGAGTCCGTCGCGAACTGGAACGTCTGACGGTATCCTTGAAAGTTGCCGTGATACCTTCCTGGTACTTCTGATGATCCGCTACACGACCGGCAATCTGCTGGAAGACCCCTCCGAAGCCCTGGTCAACACCGTCAATGAAGTCGGTGTGATGGGCAAGGGGATTGCGCTGATGTTCCGGGAAGAGTTCCCGGAAAACACCCGCGCCTACGTCGAGGCTTGCAAGGCCGGAACGCTGCAGGTCGGGAAAATGCTGGTCACCGTTCAGAAGGAGTTGGTCGGCCCGAAGTGGGTCATCAATTTCCCGACCAAAAAGCACTGGCGTAACCCCTCGAAGATGGAGTGGATTCGCAGCGGCCTGAAGGATCTGGTGCGGGTCATCCGCGAATCTGGCATCCGCTCGATTGCGGTTCCGCCGCTCGGGTGCGGCAACGGCGGGCTGGAGTGGTCGCAGGTCCGCCAGGAAATCGAGACGGCTTTTGCGGAGCTGCCGAACGTCGACGTCACGGTTTATGCGCCGACGTCCGAGTATCAGAACACGGCCAAGCGTTCCGGCTTGACCGAGCTGACGCCTGCCAGAGCCCTGGTTGCGGAACTGGTGCGTCGGTATTCCGTGCTTGGGCTGGACTGCACGAACCTTGAAGTCCAGAAACTGGCCTGGTTTCTGCATCGCTCTTCGATTCGACAGGGGCTCAGCGATCCGCTGGACCTGCGATTTTCCGCGAACAAGTACGGTCCGTACGCGGACAGTTTGCGGCATCTGCTGGATGGTCTCGACGGGAGCTACCTGCACTGCGAAAAACGGCTGGCCGACGCCGGCCCGTTCGACCTGATCTGGTTCGAGGACAGCCAGCGGGAGCGGGTGGTGTCCTATCTACAGGAGCAGCCTGCCGCGACATATGCCGGAGCGCTGGAGCACACCGCGGAGATCATCGACGGCTTTGAGTCCCCTCTGGGGCTGGAATTGCTGGCGACGGTCGACTGGCTGCTTTCGAAACAGAGGGCAGCCCCCACGGTCGATTCGCTTCGCGGTGCACTGGCCGAATGGCCGGCGGGGCATGCTGCCGGCCGGCGAAAGCAGAAGCTGTTCGATGACCGTTTGCTGACACTGGCGCTGGACCGATTGCAGCGCGCCATGCCGCCGGTCGATGAGGATTCGATGACTCCGCATGTAGAAGTCGAGTTGTAGGCCCGGTTGTTACCGCAGGCCGTGTTCCGTCGCGATGATGGCAACCTGTGGAGAACCGCCGTGGAGACACCGAAATCCCGTCGTCCGCTCGTAAAGCTGCCGCAACGGAGCAGCCCCGTGGTCATCACACCGGCCGCGTTACGACCGCCTCAGGAGGTGCTGGTCGAGAATCGGCTGGCCTGGAGTTATGAAGACCTGGCGCTGATGACCGGACTGAGCAGACCGACCCTGCGAAACCTGGTGCTGAATCATGGTTTCCCGCACGTCCGGATTGGCCACCGGGTGCTGTTTACGCCGGAATCGGTCCGCGACTGGTTCGCCACGCAGGTGGTGAGACTGCCGCCGGGCACAGAAGCGATTGTCGACGATGACGCCGATGTTGAAGCCGATGAGTGATTGCCCCCTGGGAGCTGCGACCAATGCCGATTGAAGTGGGAATCTGGAAGCTGACCGACGGCAAGGGCGACGGAAAACCCCAGCGGGTCGAACTGGCCGCGCTGGACCTGGAATCGCGTTTGGAAGATGCGCTGGCGGCTGACCTGGGGATGCTCGACCCTGACCTGCTGCTCATCAGCCGGCAAGTGATCACCGAGCACGGCGGCCGGATTGACCTGTTGGCGATGGACGCGGAAGGCCAACTGGTCATCGCCGAACTCAAGCGGGACAAGACGCCGCGGGACATCGTCGCGCAGGCTCTGGATTATGCATCGTGGGTGCAGAACCTGTCGCGGGACCGGATTTCCGAACTGTATGAGCGATTTCACGTCGGCCAGTCGCTGGAGGCTGGCTTTGAGGAGCGGTTCGGCAATTCGCTACCCGAAGAAATCAACCTGTCCCACCGCATGGTCATCGTGGCGGCCTCCATCGACCCGGCCACCGAGCGGATCATCAACTACCTGGCTGACAACTTCGCGGTCCCGCTGAACGCCGCGTTCTTTCAGTATTTCCGGGACGGGGCCAGCGAGTATCTGACGCGGACCTGGCTGATCGATCCTGCCGCGGTAGAAGCCCGCAACGAACGGTCGCGCGGTAGAGGAGTACCGTTGCCGTGGAACGGCGAAGATTTCTATGTGAATTTCGGGGACAACACTGCGGACGGGGAAGGTGTCCACCGAAGCTGGGAGGACGCGCGGCGCTACGGTTTCGTTTCGGCCGGCGGGGCTCCCCGGTTTGCGCGTGCGATGGCTCGGCTACCCCTGGGAAAGCGGGTCTTCGCCTATATCCCCAAGCACGGCTATGTAGGCGTGGGGACCGTTATCGAGGAAGCGCGGCCTGCCACGGAGGTAGAAGTTGAGGTCGGCGGAAAACGGATTCCGCTGCTGAGTGCTCCACTTTCCGCCGCGAAGATGGTGGAGAACGCTGCAAATCCGGAGACCTGTGACCACGTGGTACGGGTGGAGTGGGACCATGCCGTTCCCAAGGCGGAAGCGTTTTGGGAGACGGGGCTGTTCGCTAAGCCGAACGCAGTCTGCAAGCTGCGGAGCCGGGAGACGCTGGAAAAGCTGGCAGAGCGGTTTCCGGTGGAGGAGTAGAACCGGGTGGCCGGTATCGCTGTCGCTGCCTGTGCGGCTTCCCACCATCGCGGAAACGGCTCCCAGTTGGCCGCCTTGAATCAGCCGGGCTTGCCGCTCTGCAACCGGTTCAAAACGGTCCAGACCTCCCCGTACAGGCTGGACCTGGCTTTCCCCTGCTGGCGGGCCACTTCATTTTTGAAGTTGTCGTAGTCGATGTCGGTGGCCAGCCGGGCGGCGGCCTGGCTGAAGGCGTCCCGCGGAACCTGTGCCCGGTAGCGGTAGTCGGCCTGCGGGTCTTCCTGGATCTCTCCCAGCTCCGGCAGATATTTCGCCCGCAGCGTGTCGAGATCGGCGCGGACGCGGGAGCGGACCGTCAACGTCCCGGCGTCGCGGTCCCACGGCTTCTCCACAACGCTGAAGAATCCCGCCGTCGTCATCAGCCACATCGCATACCCTCTCGGTAGGGGACAGTCCGCCGCGACGTGTCGCAGTCGCTGAACGATACAGGAGAACAGACCGCATCCGGAAAGCGATGTCAACCGCGCGGCGGGACCGGCGGCGGCCGTCGTCGAATTTCGATGACCGTTGAGGCCGGGCAGTTCGCCGCCGATGACATTTGGCCGGCACCCCGTGGCGCGAGGCTTTGGATTGAGCGACCACCGTCGATGACCGTTGAGCGGGACGACGTGCCGAACCGCGGCTTTCAAATGTGAATTTGATCGACCCGACGCGGGCGAACCACAAAAATCTGTTCGTCTGGCCACGAAAATGAGGTCAGGCGCGCCAAGTATCTTGTCGCGTATGTAACTTAGGTCGATTTTGTGTTTCACCGTAAAGGTTTACGGCGAGAGTAACGGGGTTGAGTTTTGTATTTTCGGAGGTTGTTTTCGCGACCGCGGCGAGTGGTGACCGCCTCGCTCCTGAAATGTCATCGGCGCGGACACTTCTGCCTGCGATGACCGTTGGAGGATCGGGGGACCGGCTGGCCGGACCGTCGCGGGTGGGGGGGGCAGTCGTCGAGACCGGCAGCGCCAGCCCAAAACTGGCAGTCGGGCGATGTCCCTGACGGAACTGGCTCTGGTCGAAATGTCATCGAATTGCCAGTCGGCTCTGACCGCCCTGGGGGGACGCTGCGTCTCACGCATCCTGAATTGCACGGTGGCCGGCAACGCCAGACCGGCGTCGGAGCCGTGGATTGTCGGAATGCCCCGGATCGTGGCCGCCACCGAATTGATTTTGCCCCGCCCAACCGTCAAGAATATCGGTGTGCGTCTGTGCGGCCCTGAAAGCCGACTCAGACGCCGTCTACCCAATTCAACCATCCAACCGAGGAATCCACCGGGAGCATCTGCCTCCCCTGACTGACAACTTGATTGACGCGCTAGCGTCTGGAACTGCTTCCCGCAAATACCGCCAAACTGAGCCGCAAGGCTCTTTGCTAATGAAAGCAGTGCCTGGACCGCGCCCCCGAAAGGGGGCGTCGGCCATGTGCTGTTTCATTGGCCCCTTGGCGGGGGTTGCGGGAGCAGTTGTGGTCCGGCGTCCCTTTTTTCGTTCCGGGACGCCGACGGATGTTCTCCCGCCTCGCCGGAACCCCGCCCATGCTGATCCTGACCGCCTGCCCAAACTGCCAGAAGAGTTTCCGCGTGGATTCCGCAGCCGTGGGTAAGAATGCCCGCTGCGGAAGCTGCGGCACCAAGTTCCGTGTTACCGAAGCTCAGTCCGCACCAGCCATACCAGCAGAATTGCCGGCCGCGGAACCGGAGCTGGCGGACGCGCTGGCCGGGCTTGGTCAGGCTGCCGCTGCCAGTCCGCCGCCCGCTCCCCCGATGATGCCGGCATTCAATCCTCCCGCACAGACGCCGCCTCAGCCCGCCGTTGCCCCACTGGCTACCTCACAGCCCGCACCGCCTCCCACGTCACCGGCCAGCACCGGGAGCTTCACGTTCCGACAGACGCTGATTCTGGTGGCCGTTTTCGGGGTGGTCTGTGCCGTTGCCGGCGTCGGGGCATGGTCGGTCCTGCGACCGCGGACCTTTGTGGAAGAGCTGAAGGCTGGCCCGAAAGATCCCAAAGCCCTGGCGAAGCAAATCCAGCAGCAGATTCGAGCCAATCGTGGCATCAAGCACTTCCGCGGCAAAGAGATTCCGTTCAATGGGGCGCTGGTCGTGGGGCGGCGCGACGCCACCGCGGACGTCAAAGCGTTTGAGGATACATCGTCCTGGATTCCGGTTTCGGGCTGGACCCAACAGGAATACGACGACCGCAAGAAAAAGGGCTGGATTGTCGAGCTGCCACCGATGCTGGCGGTCAAGCTATTGGAAAGTTCCACGTCCGATTTCTTCATGGACGGCTACCGCTACAAAGGCAACCTCGACTTTGAAAAGAAGCTGTATCACGTGGAGATTCTGGAAGGGCCACGGACAGGGCAGAAGTGGTGGATTCACGAGCTGAATCTCGTCAAGGACACCGACGACATGGCCCTGCAGGAGCACATGCGCGACCCGGCCCGGCAGGAAGGAAAGACGCAGGGCGAGCGGCAACTCGACGCGCTGTTCGGAGCGCCGGGCGGACAGTAACGCGGTGTCTGAATTGCGATGACGGTCCCGGCCGTACCCGTCGAAATGTCATCGCACCGGTCCGCGGTCATCGGACGCCGTGGCTCGAATGTCATCGGGCGGACAGAACCGCGCAAAACCTGCGAAAATACTCGAAAACGGCACTCCCAAAGTCTTGCCGCCACCCGTAGACGGTCTCAACAATGTGGCCATGTTGGTGCAGGGAGGTGAATAGTGCCGCCACGATATGTAGGGAGGTGCGCTCCCAAGTCGCGGCTACTCTCAGCCCCGGACAGCGTTCAAGGTGGTCATCATGGGAGTGTCCCCAAAGGACATCCGGGGGCGAGCGTTGAGCCGCTACGATGAAGTGATAGTCATCACTCGAACCGATCCACCGAATGGGGGAATTGGACGTTCCAGTTATGCGGCGGCAAACATGCCAGAGATCCTGCTCCCTCGTGACCTACGAGCGCTCGGGATCGGGGAGATATCGGGCTCGGCTGGGCTTGGGAAGATAGAGCGTCCGACCGGGGCCGGAAGAATGCTGGATGTAGTCGACCCGCGCCCCCGTTTCCGGAGGTTTTTGGAACAACAGCCACCGTTAACCAGTCGCGTACCGGAGCGGGATCGGCTTGGGGCAGAAACTTCATCGCTACTGCCCCCTGGCAACAACGAATCACCGGCCGCCGCTGAACCGGCAGCAGAGCAGCCGAAGAGGCGTGGCCGCAAACGAAAGAACGATCCCTTAGAACGGAGATATGAGGAGCTTCGGGCCAACGGCTGGAACCAGAAGGATATCGCCGAAGAGTTCGGGTGCTCAGTGAAGCAGATCGAAAAGATTGCCGACCGCTTGAGACAACGCCGGACGCGTGCTTCGAGAAAGTAATTCGCAGTACCGCGGCAGTTTTCCTGCCTGTTCACCACTACCTTCGACTTAGTTCTCAAACGCTAATCCCTTATGTCGCAACACAGTTGCACGGATGCGCCAAGCCGGATGGTGTGGTTGAATTTGTTCAGTCGCTCGCTGCGATCTCCCAGTCCCCTTCAATTGCGCAGTTGACGGCATTCCAAAACGCGGGAGGCATGCGGCGAAAGGATAACCGGTCGAGAAACTGGATTCGTCCGAGCCCGTACTGCACCGTCACTCCTCTTCATGGCTCTTGAGGGGGCCAACTGAATCTGGCCTGAACAAGTCGGGGATGGATTGGCTCGGACAATTTACGTGTCAAGAGTCTGAATTTGTCCGAGTCCGCGGTTCACCCCCATTCTTCTGCAGGCATCTTGGGGGGGGCGATTTAGAAAATCTCGGACAAATTGGATCGGACAAATTCATCTGTCCGAAGTGCCCGTACCTTTGCTGTGGTTGTTTTGGCCGCATGCAAAGGAAACGGAAAACATGCCGACGACTCCCCCCGCTCTGCGGCGTCCGGTTGAGACGCCGCTGGCCGAAAAGCTTCTCTGGTCGCTCGCTGACGCAGCCCGTGCTACCTCTTTGAGCAAGCGGACCTTGCAGAACCTCATCCGCGCCGGTCGCTTGCCCGCGGTGAAGATCGGCCGCCGCGTGCTGTTGGACCCTATCGAGGTCAAGACGGCACTGCTGGCTTCGGCGAAGTAGGCGGACGTTTCTCAAAAGGAACGGCCGCGCTCCCTGGCAGGATTCGCGCGGCCGTCTGAGGCATTGATATGAACAGCGTACCCGATTTGCCCGCCCCGGTCGATGGCCGTGCGGAAGGGAAACGGCGCAAGGACATCGCCCATCAGTTGCTGCCCCCCCATCGGGAACGAGTCGTGCGGTCGGCTCAGCGTGCGCTGCTGAAACACATGCTGACCCACGGGACTGCGACCGCTGATGACGTGCGTGCTGCGGTCACGCTCCCCGACGGAGTCTCGCCGGTCTGCCTGGGAGCCGCCCCTGGCGCGCTGGCGCGGCTTTGCATCATCCGCCGGATTGGATTTGTCGAGTCGTCGCGTGCTTGCGCTCATGCCCGCCCGGTCAGCGTATGGGAACTGGCGGACCGTGAAGCGGCGCTGGCCTGGCTCGCCGTGCATCCGCCCATCGCCGCGCCTGAGGCGGAGTGATGACGGTGTCCTCTAGCGGATGCCGAATTGACGTTGTGGACATCAAAACCCGTTGCCGCGACCGTTGGCCGGAAGTGCTTGCGGCAGTCTGTGGCATCGACCGGCAACTGCTGGATGGTCGGAATCATCCCTGCCCGCTGTGCGACGGAACAGACCGATTTCGCATGATCGACGCCGAAGCCGGCGCGCTCTTCTGCAACCAGTGTTTCGGCCGCAAAAACGGCGACGGTATCGCGGCGGTTCAGTGGCTGCTGAAAGTGGATTTTCGCACCGCCTGCGAACTGATCGACAAGTACCTGCACCTGCCAACCACGAGCGGCCACGGGACCAACGGCATGATGCCAACCCATCGGACATCGTCTCGCAAGTTCTGCAACGGGCAGGTAGCCGTGGCGGAAGCCGAACAACGAATGGGCCCGGCTACGGCGACGTGGCCGTATCACGATGCTGGCGGGCGCGAAGTCGGAATCGTCGGGCGATGGGAGACGGAGGGCGGTAAGACGATCCGCCAGTTCTCGGAGCAGGAGGACGGCGAATGGACCTGCAGCGCAATGCCGGAACCGCGGCCGTTGTTCCGGCTGCCGGAAGTCCTGAAGGCAACCGGCCGCATCTGGATCTGTGAGGGCGAAAAGGCTGCGGATAAGCTGCGGCAGATTGGGCTGACTGCAACCACGTCATCAGGCGGAGCGCGGGCGGCGAGAAGATCGGATTGGTCCGTGCTCGCCGGCCGAGAAGTCATCATCTGGCCTGACCACGATCAACCCGGCCAGAAGTACGCTGACGACGTGCTGCAGATTCTGGAGAAACTCGATCCACCGCCCACCGTCCGGCGAATCAATCCCGCAGACCTGCAGTTGGCCAAATCTGAGGACGCGGTGGACTGGATTGACCGGCACGATACGCAGATGCTCGAAGAACTGCTGAATTCGTTGGAGGCCATCGCCGATGCGGCACCGGCGGTGATGGCACCAAAACGGAAATTCGCGATTGAATTCATCGACTCTGCAAAGTTCGCCGCAGCCGATTATCGAGCTGAATTCCTCGTCAAACGGATTCTGGTTCGCGGACAGCCCTGCATTCTGGGCGGCGCTCAGAAGACGCTGAAAACCAGCATCGCGGTCGATCTGGCGTTGAGCCTGGGGACCGGGACGCGATTCCTTGGTGAATTTGACGTTCCGCACATTGTGCCAGTCGGAATCCTTTCCGGTGAGTCCGGCGGGTTCACGCTGCAGGAGACCGCCCTCCGCGTGGCTCATGCTCGTGGTTGGCTGCTTTCCGATGCGAAAGTGCAATGGGGATTACGGCTGCCGCAACTCGGTCTGTCCGAACACCTGGCGGCGCTGGCGGATGCCGTCGAACGTCTCGACCTGAAGGTGCTGATGATCGACCCGGCCTATCTGTGCCTGTTGAAGCGGGATGACGGGACGTCGATCAGTTTCAGCAACGTGTTTGAGATGGGCGACGTACTGGGCCGATTCAGCGAGGCATTCGCAGGGTTGGACTGTACGCCGATTGTTGTCCATCACGAATCGAAATCGGCGACAACCTATCGGAAACGGACAAACTTCGGACCGCCGGACCTGTCCGACTTGTCGATGGCAGGATTCGCCGAATGGGCCCGCCAGTGGCTGCTGTTGGGACGCCGGGAGGAGTACGGGCACGGGACTGGCATCCATCGGCTGTGGCTCAATGCCGGCGGATCGGCAGGACACGGTGGGCTGTGGGCGCTGGACATTGACGAAGGCAAGCTTCAGGACGATTTCAGCGGTCGCAAATGGCAGGTAGCGGTGAGCACGCCGGACACGATGCGACAGGCCCAAAAGGATGCGACTGAAGCCCGGAAAGCCAACGACGCGGCAACGCGCGACGACCGGGACCGCCAGAAACTGCTGGACGTCTACAAAAAGTATCCGGCCGGAGAAACGGCCCGCGTACTGGGGGCGGCGGCCAGACTCAATCATAGCCGGTTCCAGCAGGTGAACCAGATCCTGCTGCACGATGGGGAAGTCGAACCGGTCCGCATCAAAAAGAAGAAGACGGGTGAATACGACGGCTTTCGTCTGGTCCGCAAGACAAGGGGATTCGGCGGATCACCTCTTGATGGATCGGAATCCTGATTAAAACCCACGAAGTCAAAGAGGGTGCGACAAAAGGATGCGACGGGACTTTGTCGCACCGTTCAGAGAGGGTGCGTGCGACAAGGCCGCATATAAATGCGGCCTTGTCGCACGCACCCTCTGCAGGGGGCATCTCTGGAAGCCGCAGCCCCAGAAGTTGTCGCACTCTCGGGGAAGCCTGACTCTTCCTGTGGCTGGAGTCCCCCAGCGCAGCCCACAAACCGTTCTGGTGGTTTTCCCCTTCACGGTCTGAGGATGCGGCATAGGCGATTTAACGAGGTCGTGGGAGGGAAAAAGGGTAGGACGTGAGGCTACGCTGATCCGTCGGCGGTCGGCGGACGTTAGAATCTTGTCCGTCTTTGCTGCGCCATGGGTCGCGGAACCCTGAAAAGCTCCCGGTCTAAGGTGCGGCGTTCTCGAAGGGCTTATACGATGGCTTCTATTTCGACTGATCCGAACGGCCGGCGACGGGTCCAGTTCGCCGGACTTGACGGCAAGCGCCAAACGCTCCGGCTCGGAAAGGCCAACAAGCGCGACGCCGAACAGGTTGCGTTGCACATTGACAGCATGATCAGCCGGGCGGCCCGCGGTCTGGGACCGGACCTGCAGACGTCCGAGTGGCTCGATACGTTATCCGACGATTTTCACGAGAAGCTGTCGGCCGTCGGGCTGGTCGAATCGCGGGCTCCGAAGGACGCTCCCCAGTTGGTGGAGCAGTTCCTTGACGCCTATCTGTCGCGGCGAACCGATGCCAAGCCCGGAACCCGCGTCTTCTACGGTCACACGATTCGCAATCTGACGACGTTCTTTGCAGGCCGAACGCTCGAAAGCATCTCGCCGGCAGAAGCGGACGATTTCCGCCGGTGGCTGCAGACTCACGAAAAGTTGTCCCCGGCGACCGTGGCCCGTCGTTGCTCCCTGGCAAGGACCTTCTTTCGGGATGCAGTTCGACGCCGGCTGATTTCCGCGAATCCGTTCGAAGGGGTAGGCGGTGGCCCGAAGAACAATCCCGACCGCTCCCAGTTCATCGACCGGGAGACGATCCAGCGAGCGATTGACGCGGCCCCGTCCGCCGAATGGCGGTGCCTGATTGCGCTCTCCCGGTACGGTGGGCTGCGGATTCCGTCCGAAGCCATGTCGCTGAAGTGGGACGACATCAACTGGGAGCATGACCGGATGACGGTTACGGCCCCCAAGACAGAGCATCATCAGGGGAAGGGGACGCGGGTCTGTCCCGTCTTCCCGGAACTGCGGCCGTACCTCGATGATCTGTTTGCCATCGCTCCGCCTGGCTCCGTCTACGTGCTGGAGACCCTGCGGAACAACGCCAGCAAGCAGGGGGACTGGCGGGGCTCAAACTACCGCACGCACTTCCTGCGGATCATCAAACGGGCTGGGCTGACCCCGTGGCCGCGCCTCTGGCACAACCTGCGGGCGTCGCGACAGACGGAACTGGTCGAGCAGTTCCCGGCTCACGTCGCGGCGGCCTGGCTCGGCAATACCGAAAAAATCGCCGACAAGCACTACTTGCAGGTGCTGGATCGGCACTTCGAAAAAGCGACGCAAAATCCGACGCAAACCGGGCGTGAATCGACGCGCACCGAGGTGAAATGCGACGCACGGGAAATGCAAAAACCCCTGGAAAACAGGGGTCTTTCGAGTCAAAAGGTGGGCGATACAGGATTCGAACCTGTGACTTCCACTTTGTAAGAGTGGCACTCTAGCCGCTGAGTTAATCGCCCTGGAGCCCGTGGCTCGACGGGGGGATTGTACCGCCGCCGGCGGCACTTGCCAAATCCCTGCCTTTCCGCGGGAAACGAACTCCTCGTCGGTGCAGGCGTCAGAGTTTGAAGTGGTTTGTCCTGCCGAGTCGCACCTGCCGTCAACATCCGCGCCGCCCCCACATCCGGCAAACATCCCGCGGCTTCGGCAGCCGGCCCCAGTCGCCCGGAAAGTGACCGTGTCGCCGCATTCCGACCAAAGTTGCGCCCGTTCCTCGCGGTAGACTTCGAACAGACGGCCGGCGCTCACCGGTTGCGGATGAACATGCGAGGTGGACTGTGATGCGATTGTCGTACGGATGCGCGCCGTGGGTGGTGCTGGGAATTCTGGGGTTTGCGAACCTGGCCAGCGCGCAGGCTCCGGCAGGAACGGCTCCGGCCGACCCCGCGGCCGAGGAGACGCAGCGGCGGGCGGCGGCGGTGGCCCTCAACTACAGCCGGGCCAGCATGCACCGCATCCGCCGGAATCCTTCGGTGCGGGTGCTGACCGAAGAGCAGGACAAGATCCTCAATCATCTGAACCTCAACGGCGTCGCCGACCCCGAGGTCGTGCAGCTCTATTCGTCGGTCCTCGACGAAGTCTCGCAGGTGCAGCTCGCGGAGAGCGAGAAGCTGATCCTGCAGGAGAAGTATCGCCACTCGTTCAACGCCGGGCTGACCGCGAACGCTTTCACGCTGGCCGCCCAGGTGGCCACCGCCAATTACCCGGCGGCCGTCCGCACCGGCGCGAATAGCTGGTGGGATTACCGCACGATGGGAGTCAACCGCGATCTCGACATCTGGCGCGTCGACAAATCGCGGTATCAGTCGATCGTCACGAAGTCGAACCAGTTTCTCGACGTTTCCTGGAAAATGGCCCGCAACCGCCAGATCCCCGATCGCTGGCTCGTTCGCGGCGACGATCTCGACAAACTCGAACTCGCCTGTCACGAGAACGACTCCGAAGTCCGCCTGCGCGTGCTGAAGCGGATGGAACCGTTCATGGAGTGCTACCCGCCGTACTGGTACTACGTCGCCCGCACGCAGCAGTCGATGGGTCAGCTTTTTGCCGCGGGGGAAACCTACGACCAGCTCGCGAAACTGGGATCGGGGCACTTCCGCAAAGACGAGATGCTGGCCTGCGGGCTGGCGAACCGGGCGATGATCCAGGCCTATCTGCACCAGCCGGGCGCTGCAGAAACCGCGAAGCTGGCCCTTTCTCATTCCACCGACGTCTGGGAAGCCAACCTGGTGTGCGCCAGCGTGCTGCTGCAGTACAAGCAGGGGCACGATGCGGAAGACGCCGTGCTGCGGAATCTCGACGGGAATCTCGAGCGGGGGCAGAGCCAGCTTGCGCTGGTCTCCGTCTACTATGAGACGGGCGACACGCAGAAGCTCGCGGCCCGTCTTTCGGACCCGGCGGTCGTGCGGGAGCTGCCGGCGTCTGCGCTGCTGGCCTGTGCGGCCCGGCTCGGGGAAGGGCAGGTTCCCCAGTCACTGGTCATGCACCTGCAGAACTCCCTGCAGGCTGCTCCGCGGGTGCAGTTCGGCCCGGACGATTTCGTTCTCGCGGCGGCCCCGCACTGGAATCTGCAGCAGGCGAGAATCAAGCTCCACTACGGCGATCAGACCTTCGAGCAGCCGCGCTTTGCGAACGGTCGCGAAGGGCTGATGGTCAGCTTCGACGGCGTCGCCGAGATGGGCGGTCCCCTCAACTCCAGCCCGGACGACCGCGAGGTCGCCGTGACGGTCGCCTATCCGAACCAGGAGCCGGTCAAGCTCGTCCTCCGTCCCGGCCGGGTGGCGGCAGCGCCGGTCGGCGTCGCGCGGACGTCGGTTTATCGACTGACGTCGTTCGAGCAGGGGAAGACGCTCGTCAGCCTGATCCCCGGGGTAACGCTCCCGACCACCAGCCCCGACAGCACGCTGGCCGGGACGAAGTCGCCGGCTCCGTCGGCCCTGCCGGCGGCCACGCCGGGCGAAATGCCGACGGGAACCAGCGCGTTGCCGGCATCGACGACCATCGACGCCACGATTCGCGGCGTCACGCCTGTCAGCCCGGCGACGAGTACGACCGGGACGAGCGGCTCGACCCCGCCGGCTCCGACGGTGGAGCTGCAGTTTCCGGAGTAGGGGGGAGGAGTATTGAGTGTTGAAGGTGGAATGTCGAAAGGAAGACGTCGATGAAGGAACGCCTGAGACGCCGAACTGGTGAGCCTTCATCCCCGGCCAACGCGTCCAGAATGATCTCTTCGCGGCGTCAGGAGTCTGGCGATTCGGGTTGGACGGCAGCGGCCCCACCGATGGATTCGGCGATTGTCGGCCCCGACTCACCCCCCCAGCGGTCGATTCCACAGAGAGAGATGCACGACCAGGGACATCGCCCAGCCGAGGATGAAGACGATTGGCAGTTGGCAGAGGATCTGAATTCGCCGCGGAGGTGGCTGGCCGTCGGCCGGCGTCGGACTGACTTCGGCGAAGGCTTCCCGGGCGGCGATCCACCACTGGATGGTGATGACCAGCCCGATCGCCGAGACGGCGGCACGATGGAAGTTGGTGTCGGCCGTTCCCAGTGCCGCCACGAGAAATGTGCTCGGGATCAGAAAGATTTCGGAGATCTTGATGAGATCCGGCGTGGGGGTGCTGCGCATCGCGGCGTGAACCTTGTCGTGCTCTTGATCGGAACGAACTGTCGCCAGAGTTTCATTGCGTCGCGATCATCGGACGGTCAAGGATTCGGGTCAAGCGTTTGTGCGCGGCGAGAGCCACACGTTCCTCCGGCCGGGCGCGCCCGGCCCGACGATCGCTCCTCCTGCGTTCCGTTCCGAGTCTCAGCGCGAAATCTCCCTTCTCGTCGAGATGCGATTGCTCGTCGCCGGATACGCTCGTCACTGATCCGCTCGGCCGGGTAGACTGGGGAGTGCCTTGCACCGTCCCCGGAAAGTCCCGGCATGCTGGTTCTCGACACTCCCGAACTCCTCCTGGCGGCCGTGCCGCTCGGGCTGGCGTATCGGCGCTGGGGGCGGGCGCGGGGCGTCACCGGCGGATTGCGGATCGCGCTGATGGCGGTTCTGCTGCTGGCCTGTTGCGGCCCTCGCTGGAACGCCGGGGGGCGCGGGCTGGATGTGATCGTCGTCGCCGATCGGTCGAAGTCGATGGCCGAGGATGAGCGGCTGCTCGAATTGATCGGCAACCTGGGGCATCAGCGCGGCCAGGAGCATCGGCTGGGCGTGGTCACTTTCGGGCGCGAAGCCCGCATTGAGCAGGTGCTGTCGAACCAGGCCGAGCTGACCGAGTTCACTCGAGAAATTGCTCCCGACGGCAGCGATCTCGAACAGGCGCTGCAGTCGGCGCTGACGCTTGTCGATCCCCGCCGCCCGGCCCGCATCCTCGTCTTCTCTGACGGCGAAGCCAACGGCAGCGATCCCGGGACGGCCGCGCGGCGGGCGCGGGAACTGGAGGTGCCGATCGACTATCGCCTGTTCGAGCGACGCCACGCCGGCGACATCGCCGTGGACACGGTCGATCTGCCGGCGGCCGTCGCGCCGGGAGAACCTTTCCAGTTCTCGGTCTGGATCGATGCGGACAATCCCGTGGAAGCCACAATCGCTGTCCTGCGGGAAGGTCAGGAGATCGCGCGGCAGCAGCAGGCGCTGCGGATCGGGCGGAATCGGGTTCTTTTCCGCGACGTGCTCGACGACGGCGGTTTCTATCACTACGAAGCCCGGGTCGAAACCGCCGCGGATCCTGTCCCGGAGAATAACCGCGGCATCGGCATCGTGCGCGTCGAAGCCGGCCCCCGGCTGCTGATCCTGACGACCGACGATCGGCGGGAATCGCGTCTGGTTCAATTGCTCCGGGAGGCGGGCTTGTCCGTCGATGCTGCCGTTGCCGGAGATCTTCCCCTGACGCAGGACGCGTTGGATCCGTACCGGGCGGTGCTGATCGAAAACGTCCCCGCCAGTCGGTTCGGCCGTCTGAAGCTCGAACGCCTGGCGCAGTTCGTCGAAGATCTCGGCGGCGGCCTGCTGCTGACCGGCGGCGAACGCAGCTTTGGTTCGGGGGGATACTTCAAGAGCCCGATCGACCCGGTCCTGCCCGTGTCGCTGGAACTGCAGGATCGGCACCGCAAATCGCGAGTGGCGCTGGCGGTCGCACTCGACCGCTCAGGAAGCATGCGCGTCCCCGTCGGCGCCAACCGAACCAAGATGGATCTGGCCGATCTGGGAACCGCCGAATCGGTCCGGCTGCTGTCGGCAGGCGACAGCGTGGCGATCCTCGCCGTCGACACCGCCGCGGAAGTGATTCAGCCGCTGACGGATGTGAATGATCCCGAAGAAATTGCCCAGCGGGCCATGTCAATCGTCAGCAGCGGCGGCGGCATCTTCGTCTATGAAGCGCTGGAAGCCGCCGGCCAGGAGCTGGCCAGGGCGGTGCAGGGGACAAAGCACATCCTGCTGTTCGCCGATGCCGCCGATGCAAAGAACCCGGGGGGCTATGAAAAACTGCTGGAATCGTTCGCCACTCAGGGCATCACCGTCAGCGTGATCGGCCTGGGGAGCGAGAACGACGGTGATGCGGAGCTCCTGAAAGACATCGCCCGGCGCGGCGGGGGACGGATTCACTTTTCGACGGACGCCGAAGAATTGCCGCGACTGTTCGCCGACGACACGCTGGCGGTGGCCCGGACGAGTTTCATCCGCAAGGACCCCGCGACCCAGCCCGACGGGATTCCCGCCGCAAGTCTCCCTGAAGGACGGCTGCTGGGGACACTTGGCGAAGGGACGTTTCCCCATGCGGACGGTTACAACCTGAGCGTGCTCCGTCCCGGTGCGACCCAGGCGGTGGTCTCGCGCGATGAGTACAAAGCGCCCTGGTCGGCATTCTGGTATCGCGGCATCGGCCGCGCGGCCGCGATCACGTTTGAAGTCGATGGCGCCAGTTCCGGCGAGTTCGGTCGCTGGAAGCAACGGGACGAGTTTCTGCAGGCCCATGCCCGCTGGCTGCTGGGGGCTGACGACGCGACGGGGATCTACGTGCGAGCCGAACGGAACGGTCAGGAAGGGCTCGTCACCATCGAAATCGACCCCGAGCGAGCCACTGGGGAGCTGCGGCTGCAGATCGTGCCGCCCGGCGCCGGCCGCGTCACGCCGCTGGAGCCGACGCTGGTCTGGACGGGGCCGCAATCGCTCGAAGCCCGCTTCGTGCTGGAGGAAACCGGCGTTTATCGGACCCAGGTCCAGGCGGGGCCGAACGTGCAGGTCCGCGGGCCGGCCCTCACTTTGCCGTATTCCCCCGAGCACGTCTCCCGCCGGGGGAGACCGAGCGGCGAACAGACGCTGGAGCAGCTTGCGGAGTTGACCGGCGGCAAACAGCGGATCGACGTTCTCGACACGTTTCTCGAAGTGCCGCGCTTCGGCCATGCAATCTCACTGATCCCGCTTCTGCTGGCGGCTTCGATCGTGCTGCTGCTGGTGGAGATCACCGGTCGGCGTCTGCAGCTCTGGGAACGGGAGACCGTGGTGGAAATGCCCGCCGCGAATGTCCCCGCCGGAGCGACGGCCCGCCGTCGCTCCCGGCGCTGGTGGCGTCGCGAGACGCTTGTCCCCGCCGAGCCCGCGGCTCCTGGGGGGGCGGAGTTCGGCATGGTGCTGCGCAAGTCGTCGGAAGTCTTTGCCGAGGCGAAGGACCGGGCGAAGCGGCGGATGGAGTGACGCGGGGCCGTCGTCTTGCAAAATCGACGCTGAACCGGAAGACTGGCGCACGTCATTGTTGACGAAACACGGAATCTCACTGGCGATCGAATTCCAAAAGGATGGATAGCATGACTGCGTTGCTGCGTGGCGGAATCTCCGCACTGTGTCTGGGACTGTTGATCGGATGCGGTCCGACCGCCGAATACAAAACGAACGAGCAGCTCAAGACCGAACGAGGCGACGATCACGACCACGACGATCATGGTCATGGCGCCGCCGGTCCCCACGGCGGTTCGCTCGTCGAGCTGGGCGAGGAGGAGTATCACGCCGAGGTGGTCGTCGACGAGAAGACCCACAGCCTCGTGGTCTACCTGCTGGGCAAGGACGCGAAGACGGCCAGCCCGATTGCGGCGACCGAAGTCACCGTCGGCCTGGGGGGGGACAAATCCGCCACGCTGAAGGCGGCGCCGCTGGAAGGTGAAGGAGAAGGGAAAGCCTCGAAGTTCGAGCTGGCCGACGAGAAAGTCGTGCACGATCTGCTCGACGCCGGCTTCCTGCACGGCAGCTTGAAAGTGCAGATCGGCGAGAAGGCCTACGAAGGCCATATCGACGCTCACTTCGACCACGATCATGACGACCACAAGGACGAGAAGCCCGCCGCCGACAAGCCGGCTGGTGAAGCTCCGGCAAGCGAAACTCCGGCCGACGGCGCCAAGCCGGAATAGGTACAGCGGTCTGCATTCGTTGCGAGCGGCGATTCGAACGAGGGGGAGCGTTGTGAAACGCTCCCCCTCGTTTCATTTCCCGATCGCCCCGTTTCACGCCGAGTCGGTCTGGCTGAGAAATGGGGCAGGCTCTATAACCCGGCGGTGACAGCGGCGCCCGGGATCGCGACCGCTGCCTCCACGAGGCCCCATTCGGGAGAGCCGCGCATGGCGGTGTCGGGCTCTTTAACGCGCGGAATCGTCGCCGCAGGGATCGGCGTTGCCGCGGCCGGCGGCTATGCCTGGAACGAGCACGCCGCCTTCCACCGGCAGGGCAACGTGGTCATCCTCCACGACGATCAGGAGGGGGGGAGCGGCGCCAGTCCGCTGACCGTGCACGACTCCCCTCGCATCGGCGTCCCGATGGCCAGTCCTCCCGCAGCAGCGTTTGAAGCGCCTGTCCCCGAACCCGAAATGTCCGGCGCAGAGCCGCCGGAGTCAGCGGAAGCGCTGCCGCAGACGGTTGAGGCCGTCCCGGAAATCGCGATGCTCAGCCCCGGCGTCGTCGACAGTCCTCCTGCGCCTCCCCGGCGCGCGCTGCCGCCGGGGGTCGCTGTCGGACCGCCGGTCCGCACGTCGGCGATTCCCGACAAAGGGTTCACGCGCGAAATCGTCTACTTTGCCACGGACCGCGAACGGAACGAGCGGGCAAGATCGGCAAAGGACATGTTCACCACGAGGCGGGGACGCCTGGAGTACGGCGTCTGCGAAGTCAGCGTGCCGGATACCCACGAGCGGGGCGAGATCGAAGCCAAGAAGTGGTACCAGTGGCAAGAGGATCCGCGCAAGCATATTCTGATTCTCGAACCGCTCAGGCTCCTCGATCAGAATGCGTTCGTCCGCGAAGTCAAAGGCCGGGTCGGCAAGGGGAGCGACCGGCAGGTGCTGGTTTTCATACACGGCTATAATGTGCCGTTCGAGTCCGCCCTGCAGCGGACGGCCCAGCTCGCGCATGATCTCGAATTCCCCGGCGCCGCGATCTGCTATTCCTGGCCCTCGGGCAACGGCGGCAACTACGCCACGGACTGGACCAACGCCGAGTGGACCACGCCGCACTGCGTCGAATTCCTGGAACTGGTCGCGACTCGTCTCGGCGCCACCAAGGTCGACCTGGTGGCCCACAGCATGGGAAGCCGCGTGCTGACCAGCTCGCTCCGGGAGGCCGCAATCCGCTGGGGCTCGCTCAGCGATCGACCGCTGTTCCACCAGGTGGTCCTGGCCGCGCCGGATCTGGATGCCGAGATCTTCCGCACGCAGATCGCGCCCGCCATCCGCCGGACCGGACAGCGGCTGACGGTTTACACGTCGACGCGCGACAAGGCGCTGCAGGTTTCGGCGACGGTCAACGGCTACGCCCGCCTCGGCAGCGGCGGTTCCACGCTGGCTCTGTTTCGCGATCTGCCGTGGCTGGAGTGCGTCGATGCGACGGCCCTGCTGGACGACTCCTGGCTCGGGCTGCGGCATTCGTACTACGGCGACAGCCCGCAGTTGATCCAGGATCTCCGTCAGGTCCTCAACGGTCTCAATGCGCCCGCCCGCGGTCTGGCCCACACTCCGGATGGCAGCTATGTCGTCCGCTGAGCCCGGCCAGCCGTCCGCCGGAGCTTCGCTGAGAACCGTTGCCGGAAACGTCCGGCTGGTCAGTCTCTGCACGATGCTCAGCCGCATTCTCGGGCTGATTCGCGACGCCGCCATGGCCGCCACGTTCGGCGCCGGTCCGCTGCTCGACGCGTTTACGGTCGCATTCCGCCTGCCGAATCTCGCCCGCGTGCTGCTGGGGGAGGGGGCGCTCGCAACCGCGTTTCTGCCGGCATTTACGCGAGAGCTGGACCAGGCTGGTGCGCAGGCCGCCCGACGGCTCGCCACGGCTACCGCCGTCGCCCTGATCTTGTTTCTGACGTCCGCGGTTCTCGTGCTCGAAGTCGGACTCGTCGCCTGGAGCTGGTGGCTGCCCCTGAGCACCGAGGCAGAGTTGCTGCGGAGTTTGATCGGCCTGATGCTGCCCTATGTGGTCATGGTCTGCCTGGCGGCACACCTGAGCGCTGTGCTGCAGGGACTCGGTCGCTTCGGCTGGCCCGCGCTGCTGCCGGTGATTTTCAATCTGGGCTGGCTGGCGGGACTGGTCTGCTTCGTCCCGTGGTGGACCGACCCCACCTCCCGCGTGCAGGCGATGGCGGTGTGCGTCCTGGCGGCCGGGTTGATCCAGGTCTGGTGCCCGATCTGGGTGCTGTCCCGCGCGGGCTACAGCTTTGATCCGCACTGGCGATCCGCCTGGCCGCAGGTGGGGGGGATTCTGCGGACCATGACGCCGGTCATCGTCGGCTTGTCGATCACGCAGTTCAACACAGTGATCGACAGCTTCGTCGCCTGGGGTTTCGCCCGTCCGGAGCTCGGTCCCGACGTGATGCCGCTCCCCGGCTCGCCCCGTTATCCGCTCGCCCCGGGGGCGGCTTCCGCACTCTACTTCGGCCAACGACTCTATCAATTTCCACTGGGAGTCTTCGGCGTCGCCCTGGGAACCGTCCTCTACCCCCTCCTGGCGATGCACGCCCAGCGGGGGGAACACGACAAGTTGCGGGCCGATCTGTCGCTGGGTCTCCGGCTGGTGGCGGCGATCGGCATCCCGGCCTCGGCGGGGCTGATGCTGATTTCGCGACCGATCGCTGGACTCTGCTTTCAGTATGGCCGGTTCGATGCCGACGATGCGCACCAGACTGGATTGATGATCTTCGCGTACGGTTCGGCGGTCTGGGCCTATTGCGGACTCCTGATTCTCAATCGGGGCTTTTATGCCGTGGGAGACCGCATCACTCCGCTGAAGATCGGCCTGGCCGGCGTCGCGCTGAATCTGATCGGCAACCTGACGCTGATCTGGTGGCTGCACGAGCAGGGGCTGGCCTTTTCTACGGCGGGCGTGGCGATGCTGCAGTGCCTGCTCAACGGGTGGGTGATCCAGTTCCGAGTCGGCCAACTGCAGTGGGTGGCGATCGGCCGCTGCGTCCTGAAGACGCTGGCGGCGACCGTGGTGCTGGCGGCCGTCTGCCTCGCCACGGAGCAACTGCTCGAGCGGTATCCGTTGCCGCTGGGGCGGCTGTGGAGCGTTTTTCTGCCCGTGAGTCTCGGGAGCGGCGCTTATCTGGGCGCGGCCTGGCTGATCGGTCTTCACGAACCCTGGCTGCTGTTGCGGCGAGGAAAGTTTTCCGAAGCGGAACCGGCCGGTCCCCCTACGGAACGCTCTGATTCAGCATATTGACCAGCAGCCTCAGCCGGCCGACGTCTCGCCGGTTGAAGTGCAGTCGGAGCCGCGGCAGGTTCAGCGTCGCGGGGTTATCCGCTTCGTGAGCGTGCGGATCGACGCGTTCGATCTCGCCCGACGCCAGGATGTCGCCAAACTCGGCGTTCAGATGCCCCAGCAGCGTGTCGTCGATTTCGTGCTGCAGCCGCAGGACGAGCTTTTCGCGGACGAACCGCATGCTGTGGTAGACTTTGTAGAACTGGGTGACTTCCCGGACGGCGGCTTCCACCGAGCTGGCGACGTGGAACAGCGACAGATCGCTGGGCGAAATCAGCCCGCGGAGCAGCAGGTGTTCTTCGATGAACGTCAGCCAGGTCTTCCAGTAGCTCCCGCCCCGGTGATCGACGAGGACGATCGGGAGGAGGTCGCGCTTTCCGGTCTGCACCAGCGTCAGCAGCTCGAACAGCTCGTCCATCGTGCCGAAGCCGCCGGGGAACAGGGCGATGGCGTCGACTTCCTTGGCGAACATCAGTTTGCGGGTGAAGAAGTATCGAAACGTCACCAGTTTCGAGTCGCCCGCGATGACCGGATTGGAGGACTGCTCAAACGGCAGCCGGATATTCAGGCCCATGGAATGCGGACGCCCGGCGCCTTCGTGAGCGGCTTCCATGATCCCGCCTCCCGCGCCGGTGACGACCATCCAGTCGAGGGCTGCGAACCGGCGCCCGAGTTCGATGGCCCCTTGATAGTCGGGGTGATCGACCGGAGTCCGGGCTGAACCGAAGACGGTGATCTTCCGGCGATCCCGATACTGGCCATAGATCTTGAAGGCGTACCGGAGTTCGCGGATCGAACGGGTCATGATCTTGAGATCGCCCGTCGACGCCGGCTCCCGTTCGAGCTTGTCGGCCAATTCGCGAATCTGCTGAATCAGCCCGGCTCGCGTCTGAGCGTCGTAACTGGCGGCCCACGCCTCTGCGGGAGACGGAGGCATTTCGGGAAACGGCGTCTCGTCGGTCATGCTGAGCAGTTGCTTTCGGGGGGGTGAGAATACAAGGAAGTTTTACCGCGGAGACGCGGAGGACGCGGAGGACGCGGAGATCGGAAGAGATGAATGAGGAAAGTGAAAAGTGAGTAGTGATGAGTGAGTAGTGCAAATTGGAAGAAACGCCGTTGAACCGTGAATTGCTTTTCTCCGTCACTTTGCACTGATCACTACTCAATACTCACTTTTCACTCTCCGGATTTCTTCTCCGCGTCTCCGCAGTGAATCCTTCCGGAAACTTCGTCGCTGACTCGGCGATCGTTACGCCTCGCCGAGCAGGACCGGACGTTTCTTCTGCAGGAAGTCCACGTGATGCGGAATGTGGTTTCCGACGCTCTTCAGCAGCTTCAGGATTGAGACCGGGCCGTCCACGCTGTGACGGCCTCGGCGCTCGAATGCCTCCGCCGGGCGGCTGCGCAGGATTTTCTCGATCTGACCCCGCTGGGTCGCGATCAGCGTCAGTTCTTCCTCCAGATCCCGGTCCAGGTAGGACAGACTGGCGGCGAACAGATCCGGGTCTCCGCTCGGCAGCAAAGGTTCGGTCTCTGCCAGAGCCCGCTTGATCCGGTCGGCGTAAATCGTCTCGAAGTCGGCGATATGGCAGACGACTTCCAGCGGGCTCCAGCGCCCCGGCGGAGCCGGAGTCCGGATCTGCTCGGCCGTCAGGCCTTCCACCGACGCTCGCAGCAGCTCCGGACCGGCGGCGTAGCGGTCGACCGCCTCACGGATCTCCTCGTTCCAGTCCTGCATTGTGAACTCCTTCTCAATTCCAGCGCTGTGGCGGCAGCGATCTCCGGTCCAGCCGACGCTCCATTAAACTTCCGGCGCACCGAGATCTTCCAGCCACTTCAGGGCTTCGGATCGGTTCGCCGCCAGGTGCCAGATCCGGTTAAAATGGGAAATCTCCAGGATCTCGCGCCCGACGCTGGAGATGTTGCAGAGGACGAGGCATCCGCCGCGCGTCCGTACGTCGTTCCAGAGCATCCGCAGCGCCTCCAGCATCGTGGAGCCAAAGTAAGCCGCCTGTTCGAGATCGACGATCACGTCGGCGGTCTGCTCGCTCCGGAGCCGCTTCACGACGTCGTCCATCTCTTCCAGCACCTGGGTGTCCGCCAGGCTGCTGATCGACTCCCGGACGCGCATCATGGCATACGGCTGCGTCTGTTCCAGATCGAGATACTCCGACTGGCTCATCGCGGAACTCCTCGGCCCGGGACGCGTTGCGACTTGCGATGCTTGACCAGCGTGACCTGGTTCCCGCGGACGCTGTACGCCACCTGATCCATGAACGTCTGCATCAGCAGAAGCCCGCGACCGCAGGGGCGATCGAGATTGGCGGGATCGGTCGGGTCCGGCAGTTCGGTCGGATTGAATCCGGGGCCCTCGTCCGTGATGACAAACGTCGCTGTTCCCGGCGCCATCGACGCTCGCACCACGATTCGGCGTTCCTGGTAAGGGGATTCGGCGGACCGCCGGCGCGCCAGATCGTAATACGCCCGGTGATCCACCTCCCGGAGGCGCGAACTCACCTCCAGGTTCCCGTGATAACACGCATTCACCAGCGCTTCCTGCAAAGCCACGCCCAGGCGGATGCGATCGTGGTCATCGACAATCCCCATGTCGTGAGCCGCGTCCTGCAGCGCCTGCACGAGGGGCGAAATCAGCTCCGGGTCGTTCTCGATTTCGTATTCGAACTGCAGGCCGGTCAGAAAACGGCGGACGCGATAATGCGCCTGGTCGTCCCGCGCCGCGGACAGCACTCGCCGGACCGTCTCTGTCAGCGAGTCGGCCAGCATAACTTTCGGAACGTAGCTGGCCGCCCCCGCCTGCAGCGCCCGCACCGCCAGCAGCTCGCTGCCATCCCCCGTCATCAGAATCACCGGCGTCAGCGGAAACTGCCGCCGGATGACGCCGACCAGCTCCAGCCCCGTCATCTCGGGCATATGCAGGTCGGTCACGACCAGATCGACCGGCGTCTCGGCAAGCTGGTTCAGCGCTTCCGTCCCGCTGGCCGCGGACAGGATCCGATAGTTGCTCTGCGCGGAGAGCAGCCCCCCCGCCAGCTCACGGTCTGTTGAGGAGTCGTCGACGATCAGTACTGTGGCCATCAGCCGGAACTCCGATGATCCGGCACGGAACCGGGAAGACAACGCCCCGCGAATCCGCTGCCCGACCGGGTTCATGGTACAACGGCTGCCGGCTCAATTCTGCCCTCTCGACGATCCGGAGTGCAAGCGCCGTCCGATCTCTTCGAGAATCTTGCGAACCGGTTCGATCAGCAATTGCACGGCGTCGGCGGTGATCTCCCCGGGAGACTGCAGGGAGAGTTCTTCGAGGGACTCTGCCTGCCGGGCGGCATCTCCGGCGCCAAACGTCCGGAGTGCGCTCTTCAGCGTATGGGCGGTCCGCGAGAACCCCTTCCAGTTCGCCGCCGCAAACATTTCGCCGAGCGAATTCAGCAGCCGGGGGGCTTCCTCCAGAAATGCCCCCGCGACCTGATGCAGCAGGTCTTCGTGGTAGCCGACGGCTTTCAGCGCAGCGTCCCAGTCAATGGTCGGGGCCGGTTCCGCCGTTGCGACCGGAACAGCAGGCTCCAATGTTTCTCCGGACGCCGGAGCCAGTTCCGGCAGACAGCGTCCCAGTCCGTGCCGCTCGACCATGCCGAAGAGCTGCTCGGCGCGGATGGGCTTCATCAGGTAGTCGTCCATTCCCGCCGCGAGGCAACGTTCCCGGTCTCCGGACATCGCATGAGCCGTCATCGCCACGATCGGGGTCCGCCCGCCATGTTCCGCCTCGCGCCGGCGGATCGCGCCGGTGGCGTCGAAGCCGTCCAGCTCCGGCATCTGCACGTCCATCAGAATCAGGTCGAAGTCCGCCGTGGCCTCCAGTCGAACGGCCTCGGCTCCGTCTTCCGCCACGACGATCTCGTGTCCCCAGCGCGACAGCAGCCCCACCGCCAGTTTCTGGTTGACGGTGCTGTCTTCCGCGAGCAGGATCTTCTGTGGTCGTGCGCTCTGCAGCGCGCCGAGACCCTCTCCGGAACGACTGATGACCCGGGTGGTGCTCGATCCGACGGTCCGTACGACCGCATCGAACAGCTCCGACTGCTTGACCGGTTTGATCAGATACCCGCGGATCCCCAGGTCCTGGCAGCGCGAAAGGTCGTCTGCGTGATCGCCGGACGTCAGCATCATGATGACCGATTTGCACAGGTCGGGATTCTGCCGGAGCCGGTCGGCAAAGGCGAATCCGTCGTCGTCGGGCATGTGGGCGTCGGTCAGGATCAGCCCGAACGGGTCGCTCGCCTCGGCGGCCTGCTGCAACGCGGCGATCCCTTCCGAAACGCCCCCCACCGCCGCGGGGCGCATCCCCCAGTTCTGCAGCATCTCGAGCAGGATTCGCCGGTTAGTCGCGTTGTCGTCGACGATCAGCACGCGGAGCCCCTGCAGCACGGAAGGATCCGCGGCCTTCGACGGAGGCGGCGCCTCGCAGCGGCCAAAGTCGACCGTAAAGTGAAACGTGCTCCCCTCGCCGACCTGGCTTTCCACCCAGATATCGCCGCCCATCAGCTCCACCAGGCGGGACGAAATCGCCAGCCCCAGCCCGGTGCCTCCGAACCGGCGGGTGGTCGACGTATCCGCCTGCTCGAACGCTTCAAAGATGGTATGAAACTTCTCCAGCGGAATTCCCACGCCGGTGTCGGTCACGCGCAGATGCAGTTTCATCCGCTCCTGCGTCAGCTCTTCCACCGACACATCCAGCAGGACCTCTCCCCGCTCCGTGAACTTGATGGCGTTCCCCACCAGATTCACCACGATCTGACGCAGCCGGCCGTCATCTCCTTCAACGGCGTCGGGGACGTCGGCGCAAATATGGCAGGCCAGTTCGAGGTTCTTGCGATGCGCCCGCAGCCCCAATGACTTCAACGTGTCCCCCAGCAGCTCCCGCAGTCGGAACGGACCGACGTCGAGCGTGAACTTCCCCGCTTCGATTTTCGAAAAATCGAGAATGTCGTTGATGACTTCGAGCAGACCTTCGCCCGACTCCTGGACCATCCGCAGGTACTGTCGCTGAATCGGCGACAGATCGGTATCGAGCACCAGTTCGGTCATCCCGATAATGGCGTTGAGCGGCGTGCGGATCTCGTGGCTCATGTTGGCGAGAAAATCGCTCTTCGCCCGGCTGGCCGCCTCCGCCGCCGCAGCCGCTTCCTGCAGCGCCGCCTGAGCCGCCTTGGTCGCCGTGATGTCCCGCGAGACGCCGAATGTTCCGATCACGCGCCCGTCGATGCCGCGCAGCGGCAGCTTGGTCGTCGACATCCACCGGCTGCGACCGTCCGGATAGCAGACGTGCTCTTCCTTGCTGACCAGCGATTCCCCGGTCGCCAGGATCCGCTGCTCGTCGGCAAAGGCGTCTCGAGCGTGCTCCGGCGAAAAGAAGTCGAAATCGGATCGGCCAACCGCCTCGTCGGGCGAACTCAATCGCGAACTGCGGGCCTTCGCCGGATTGATCCGCAGATATCGCCCGTCGACGTCCTTGAAATAGATGGAGTCGGGGACGTTCGTCATCAGCGCATTCAGCAGGTAACGCTCCTGCTCCAGCGCCTGCTCCGCGCGCTTCTGCTCCGTAACGTCGCTGAAAATCCCCTGCAGACCAACCAGTTGCCCCGACGAATTATAGACCGGATGCTTGTAGACGTGCGTAAACCGTCGTTCGCCCGTCACGTGCTCGAACTCTTCATCCGTCTCGATCATCGTCCGCGTCTGGAGCACCTGCCGGTCGTCAGCCCGGTACTTCTCCGCCAGCTCCCGCGGAAACAGATCGTAGTCCGTCCGACCGAGAATCTCCGAAACCGGCCGACCGATCACCTCCGCCATCTGCCGGTTAATGAACGTAATGCGTCCGTCGAGATCCTTGCGGAACATCGCCAGCGGCAGTGTCTCGACGAGCGAGTGGTAGAACGCCTCCGACTCGAAGAGCTGCACTTCAATCTTCTGACGATGCGACAGCTCGATGTCAAACCGCTGTTGCAGCCAGGTCAGATCGTCGGACAGAAACTGCAGCAACTCCAGCAGCCGGGCCGGATCGGTCGGCGCCGCAAACTGCTTGCCGCCGTAACGGACCTGCAGCCGGCCCCCCCGCTGTCGGAGCAGCTCGCTCCGGTCCGGAGTCAGGGCCGCCGCGAGGATCTCAAACAGCTTTGCGGCGGGAGTCTCCTGCGGCAGGCTCAGGTCGGCCCCCCAGGCCATCCCCGCCAGCAGTCCTTCCAGCCGGCAGCCCGACACCACGGCAATCCGCACGACGCCCGTCGAATTCTGCAGCCAGCCCAGGAACGACTCGCCCACCACGACGGCGTCGAAGGACGCGCTGGCCAGCAGCTCCGCCGCCCGCGCAGGATCTTCCGCTTCCCACAGTTCGTGGTGCAGGCCGCGACCGGTGGAAACCAGGCGGGAACGATACTCGCCGTCCGCATGCAGCACGATGACCCGTGCCATACACCACAATCCTTGCCGGTGGAGATGCTCCGCGGAGCCCGTCGTTACGTCCGGGACGGACTGAAGGGGGAGCCGGGATTATGACTCCATCGACTTCGAATGGGCACTGCCAATTCCGAGATTTCCAGGGATTCCCGCCCGCCCGACGAACCCCCTCCCTCCCGCCGCTCTCCAGGTCAGCAGCCGTGTGCGGATGCCGGACGAACCGGCTCCTCGCCCGATTCGAGAAACATCACCGCAACCCATTTTGTGAAAGCAGCTTGCATCGATGCCGACTTCGCCATTCTCCAGCGATCCCCCGGCCGGCGGCAGCCAGTCCTCCGTTTCACAACGGACGGTCGATCCCCAAACTGCCGAATCTCACGTTTCGCGCACTCCACTTCGGTCCGTTGGCTTGACGGAAATCTCCCAGCCACGATAATGCCTGTCGCTGCGCGGAAGCGCCAAGCGGGTGTAGCTCAGTTGGTAGAGCACCACGTTGCCAACGTGGTTGTCGAGGGTTCGAGTCCCTTCACCCGCTCTTTTCTATTTCCGGGCCGGAATATGCACGGCGCGATCCGGTTTGCGTCCAGCGGGACGCTCCGCCCGGCAACAACCGTCGATGCCGCGCGTCGATGATGTGATTGAAGCAGTTTCAGTCGAAGGATGAGATCGGTGACCGAGGACACAACAGCGGTGGCAGACGTCGGTGAAGAAGCCCAGACGGGCTACAAAATGTCCCTCGACGTCAACATCGAGACGACCGGCCCCTGCCGCAAACACATTCGCGTCAAGGTTCCCCGACAGGACCTTCAGCACTTCCACTCCGAAGCCCTGAAGGAAGTTGCGGACTCCGCCGCCGTGCCGGGATTCCGCCCGGGCCGCGTCCCCGCGGCCCTCGTGGAGCGCCGATTCAAGAAGGAACTCTCCGATCAGGTCCGCCAGCAGGTCCTGATGCAGAGCCTTGAGCAGCTCGCCGAAGAGCACAAGCTCGACCCCATCAACGAACCCGATTTCGACGTCGAAAGTCTGGTCATTCCCGAAGACGGCGACTTCGAATACGAATTCGACGTCGAAGTACGTCCCGACTTCGACCTGCCGACCTACTCGGGCCTCAAAATCGAACGCCCGATCCGCGACGTGACTGAAGCCGACGTCGACGACTATCTCGAAAAATTCCTTGGCCAGTACGGCACTCTCGTTGACGTCGAGACCCCGGCCGCCAAAGGGGATTTCGTCAACGTCACCATGGCCTTCACGCACGGCGACAAGCTGTTGCGGAAGATCGAGAACATCCCGGTCCAGCTCAAGTCGATCGTCGGCTTCCAGGACACTCAGTTGACTGGTTTTGACGAGCTGCTGGTCGGCGCCACCCCCGAAACCGTCAAGACGACGACGGTCGTCGTCGCGTCCGAAGCTGAGCAGGTCGAAATGCGCGGCGAGACGGTTGCCGTCGAAATCCGCGTGAATAAGATTCAGCAGGTTCGCAAGCCGGATCTCAACAGCGAGCTTCTCGCCCGGATCGGGTTCGACACGGAAGAAGATCTCCGCAGCGAGATCCGCCGCATGCTCGAACGCCAGGTGCAGTTCGAGCAGCGTCAGGCGACCCGCCGTCAGGTGCTGGCGAAGATCACCGAATCGGCCGACTGGGATCTGCCTGAGGAGCTCGTCCGCAAGCAGGTCGAGAACGCGCTCCGCCGCGAAGTTCTGGAGATGAAGCAGTCCGGCTTCACGACGGATCAGATCCGCGCTCGCGAGAACGAGCTGCGGCAGAAGTCGATCTCGACCACCCGCCAGGCGCTGAAAGAGCACTTCGTGCTCGATCGAATCGCCACGCAGGAGAATGTCGAAGTCGCTCCGCACGACGTCGAAGCCGAAATCCATATGATGGCGATTCAGCAGGGCGAGAGTCCCCGCCGGGTGCGGGCTCGCCTGCAGAAATCGGGCGTGATCGAGAACCTCGAAGCCCAGATTCGCGAACGCAAGGCCGTCGACGTCATTCTGAAGACCGCAGAGTTTGTCGACGTCCCGATGCCGGCCCCGACCGAGGACAACGTGGCCTCCATTCCGCTGTCGGTCTGCGGCATCAGCGCCGTCACCACGGGCGGGAGCGATCATGATCACGACCACGATCATGATCACGGACATGACCACGACCACGACGCCACTTGATCCGCCTGCGTAGAATGACGGTGGCGGATCGCGCAACCGGCTGAGAAACTCTGGCGGGTGGCGGCAACGTCTCCCGCCGTTTTTTTTCGGAAAGGTCTCTGCATGTCGAGCTTCGCTCCCTTCTCACCCGGATCCATCCGCAACGCCGGCCGGGACTACGCCCGACAGCGGCAGATGGGGATCGGCGACCTGCTCCTGGAAAACCGGATCGTCTTCCTCGACGGCCCCATCCACGACGCCAGCGCCAACCTGATCGTCATGAAGCTGCTGTTCCTGCAGTCGGAGAACCGGCACCAGGACGTGCACTTCTACATCAACTCCCCGGGCGGATCGGTCTCCGCCACGATGGCTATCTACGACACGATGCAGTTCCTGACCTGCAGCGTGGCCACATACTGCGTCGGACTCTCCGCCAGCGGCGGGGCCGTCCTGGTGGCGGGCGGCACGAAAGGGAAGCGGTACATTCTGCCGCACGCCAAGATGATGATTCATCAGCCGTACGGCGAAGTCGGCGGGCAGGTCTCGGACATCGAGATCCAGGCGCGGGAGATCCTGGAAACCCGCGACGTCCTGAACAGGATTCTCGCCAACCATACCGGGCAGCCGATCGACGTGATCGCAGCGGACACCGACCGCGACCGCTATCTCACCGCCGCTCAGGCGAAGGAGTACGGTCTGGTCGACGAAATTCTGCTTCCGTCCGCCCGCGACAAGCAGCCAGCCGCCGCGACACCGGCTCCGTAGTCGGGTCCGGGAGATCACCGTCCGCCAGGGCATTTTCTGAGCACAAGCGAGGATTCTTCGATGACGTCTCTCATCCCGTTCGTGGTGGAGAAGACCGGCCGCGAAGAGCGGGCCATGGACATCTACAGTCGGCTGCTGCGCGACCGCATCATCTTGTTGGGGAGCCCCATCAACGACGATGTCGCCAACAGCATCGTCGCCCAGTTGCTGTATCTGCAGTTTGAAGACAGCAAGGCCGACGTCCACCTTTACATCAATTCGCCCGGCGGTTCGATCACCTCCGGCATGGCCATTTACGACACCATGCAGTTCGTCGCGTGCGACGTCGCAACCTACTGCATCGGTCAGTGCGCCAGCATGGGTGCGCTCCTGCTGACCGCCGGCGCCAAGGGCAAGCGGTACGCGCTCCCGAACTCCCGGATCATGATCCACCAGCCGCTCGCCGGCATGCAGGGGACCGCTGTGGACCTCGAAATCCACGCCAAGGAAGTCCTCCGCACCAAGCAGCGGATGAATGAGATCATGCTCAAGCACACCGGGCAGACGCTGGAAAAGATCGAGAAGGACACCAACCGCGACAACTTCATGTCGGCGGAAGAAGCCCGCGACTACGGACTCGTCGACAGCGTTCTCGAAAAGCTGCCCGCCGGGGCGACGCCCGCCGTCTAGTCTCAGTCGGTTCTGCAGCGTTCAATCAGGCCGGAAGGGAATCACCCTTCCGGCCTGATTCGTTTGAATATCCTGCAGAGCTCTGTGCATTTCCACTCAAGTTCACTCCGGCTGTCGTCACTCCGACATCACATCTCGTGAAGCGGCGGACGGTCGAGTCTGTCGGCAACGTCATATTCCGGTTAGACTTACGGTTGGTTTTCTGCCTGAATCGCGGTTGCGGCACGCCGTTCGCCTTTCAAGGTCCGGCAAAGTATTCCACCAAGACCGGTGGAGCGTCAGTGTTGCGGGCCGCAGCACGGAACAGGAGTTCTCAACATGATCAAGTCCATCGTCTACGCGAGCCTCGTGACCGGCCTCACCCTGGCGCTGTTCGGCACTGCGGGGACCGTCCTGGGGAAAGACAAGGAGGAGAACAAGGGGAAATCGAACGCCCCGCGGACGCCGCGCGTTGAAGCTCCCAGGAGCCGGGCGCCCGAACCACCCAGAGTCCGCCAGGCGGAACCGCCCCGGCGTGTCGAGCAACCGAAAGCTCCGCCCAGGGTGGAACAACCTCGCCGTGTCGAGCAGCCCAGAACCCCACCCAGGGTTGAGCAGCCTCGACGGGTCGAACAGCCGAAATCCCCACCCCGAGTCGAGCAGCCAAAGGCGCAGCAGACTCAGAAAATCGAGATTCGGGGCGGAGCCCGCAACGAACAGCCTCGCAACGTGGAACGGGGGCCGCGGGAATCGGTCCCGAAAGCCAATCCGCTCCCGACGCCCGGCCCCCGGCCGGATCTGCCAAAGCCTGATCGAGTTCCCGGGAATCGCGGCGAGCGAAATCCGCAGAGCAACGGCCCCAGAACACCTCAGGTTGTTCCGAACCTCCCAGGCGCCGGCCGCAACGCCGGTCCGCGCGAGATTCCGCCTCAGCGGGGCAAGGACGCCGCCGAAAGCGACATTCAGCAACGACTCCGCGATCGCCTGAAAGACAACCCGAAAGGTCCCGACCGTCCGCAGGGAGACGTCAAAGTCCCCGGCGATCGAGGGGGAAATCCGCCGCAGCGCGGTACTGACGCAAGTGAACGTGATCTTCAGCAGCAGCTCCGGGACCGTGCGAAGGACAATCCCAAGGGACCCGGCAGGCCGCAGGGGGACGTCAAGCCTCCCGGGGGCGACCGTAAACCGGGAGATCGCAGCAACCCGCCTCGAACCGGCAAAGACGGCGAACCGCCGACGGGTGGCGCCAAGCGGCCGGACGGCGAACCGAATCGGCCTGGTGTGGATCGCAAACCCGGTCTGCCGGGACGCGGAGACACTGAGAATCGGGGCAAGCCAGGCGACAATCCGCCGAAGCTCCCGGACGGCGTCCGACCTGGACGGGGAGATCGCGATCGCCCCGACGGAAAGCCCGGGATTGACCTGGGGAACGTCAAGGGCCGACCCGATCTCGATCAGTTCGACAAGCGTCCCAACCGCCTGCCGATCCGGATCGAGAAGGACGGCGGCGCCGGGAAGTTTGCCGAGAAAGGCGAATTGCACGATCAGCTCAAACATCTGCAGCGCGCTCGCAATCCGGAAGACTTCCGCAAGGAATGGAATCAGCTCCGCGATCGCGACGACATCCGTCACGATCCCCTGCTGAAGAACGTGAATCTCAATCGCGTCAGCGGCGGCTTCCAGAACCGGATCGCCGACCGCGACTGGGACAATTTGCGGCACACCCGATTTGCTTCGAAGGTCAATCTTGACCGGCAGTTCGGCCTGTACGGTCGCGGCGACGTCGCCCGCCAGCTCAACCTGACGGTCAATCTGAATCAGCGCGGCGGCTGGGGACATCGCTTCTACGGCCCGATCGCGCCGGCCTACCGCGCCAATCACTTCAGCATCTGGTATCCGGGAGCAAGCTGGTATCCGCGCTCGGTCTGGTGTCCGCGCTGGTCGCCGTGGGTCGCCTGGAGCTGGTGGAGCCGCCCGGCCGTCTTTTTCGATCCGCGACCGATCTACTGTCGACCTGCCGTCTGGGATCCTTGCCCGACTTGGGTCTACTACGACTACCCGGTCTGGCAGCCTCTGCCAGTCGTCGCCTGCGGCACGTGGGTCGACGTCCCGGAGGTGCAGCTCGAACCGCAGGCGCTGGACCTGCAGGTCCTGGCCGTCCGCTTCGTCGATCCGGGGCACCCGGAAGAATCGATCGGCCCGCGGTTCCGCATGTGGCTCCGTAACAACAGCCCGGTGGATCTGGCAACGCCGTTCAACGTCATGCTGCTGGCCAGCGCCGACACTCACGCCGACGCCTCGCTGCCACAGTCCGGATCGACGGTCGACCGGATCGGAGCCGGTGAAACGCTGGCGGTCGATATCCGCCTGCCGTTCGAAGCCAATCGCGTGGCGAAGGACGATGTCGGCCGCTCGGTCCCGTTCAACTTCCTCCACGCCCTGGTCGACAGCCACCGGCAACTGGACGAAGTCAACGAGGCCAACAACGGCATCGTGCTTGCTCGCGGAGACATTCTCCCCGTCGACCCGGCCGCCTTCTCCACCGACGTGACGGCGGCCGCCCCTGGAAACGTCGTTTCGCTGGCTGGCGAGGGCCTCGGCCCCGAACCAGGCCAGGTCATCGTGACCTTCAACGGTCTGGAACAGGACGCGGAAATCCACGGCTGGTACGACCTGGGAATCCAGTTCCGCCTGCCCAACGTTCCGCTGGCCAGTCCGGTGGACGCCGAGATCGTCGTCATCCGCGGCGACGGCGCGGTCTCCAATCCGGTGACTGTGCAGATCACGCCGCAATCGATGCTGACGGAAGCTCCGCCGCTGGCGGTCCCACCTCAGCCGGTGCAGTGACAGTCGACAGATTCGAGTTGCAAGATTCGAATTGCAGAAGAAGCCCCGAGATGGAAGTCTCGGGGCTTCTGCCATTGGTGCGGACCAAGTCATTCGAACAGACGGCGCGGACGCTGCCCGCGCATCTCTCGTTCTCAGGCGGCCTGAGAACGAGAGATGCGCGGCGGACGAGGACGTCCGCCGTACGTACCGCGATCGGCTCCGGCGGGGGGAGTGTTTTACGCTTCCCCCGCCGGAGTCCGTCTGGCGGTGATGTTGGGCCGGTGGAAGTCCCGGCGGTTCAGTCGCTTTGATCAGGTTCGCCGGTCTTGCGGCCGGGTGAACGGGGAAGGCATCGACGTCGAGGCTGTGCGCACACGGGGTGCGCCCCTCGGGGTTTCCTGGCGGAAACCCCGTCGCTGGGCCCTGATCAGGCCCGGGTGAAGGGGTCGTTCCGGACGCCTGCGGAGGTCCGCAGACACGAGTGCACTTCCTTGACCCCTTCATAAATAGGGGGTTTGTTGCGCGGAAAGTTGTAAAGTGAGGAGTGGCTAGTGGTTAGTGGATGGTGGCTAGTGAAGAGAAGATCGAAGAAGTGGGGAGTGGTGAGTGAAGAGAGGACGGATGACGAGGAGGACGCGGGAGCGTCTGAAGAGTGCGTTCCCAGGCGGAGCCTGGGAACGAGGGAAACGAGGGGATGGAGTGGCCGCTACAGCTTGAAGCGGGCGAATTCCTGGAACGCCGTTCTCCTCCATCGCTCGCGTCAACTGCAGATCGCCTACGCCACTGTCGAGGCCGTTGCCGCGAATTCTTCGTGCGGAAAGTCGACTTCGAGCGGTTCGATCGGCGGGGCGTCGTCGAAGTGCCGGAGCAGGGCGAGTTCGCCCGTTTCATATTCCACCAGGGCCGTGCAGTTCTCGACCCAGTCCCCCGTGTTGCAGTAGGCGATTCCGTCGATCTCCGTCTGCGCGGGCGTGTGGATGTGACCGCAGATCACGCCGTCGCAGCCCTGACGGCGGGCATGGTCCACCAGCCGCCGTTCGAAGTCGCTGATGTAGCGGACGAACTGTTTGACCCGGCGTTTGATCACCGCGCCGAGCGAATACTCCGAGCCCGGCCGGAGCTGACGCCAATGGCTGACGCAGCGATTGGCCGAAAGGAGCACGTCGTAGCCGATCGCCGCAATCTGCGAGACCCAGCCGGCGGCGCATTCGACCCGGTCGAACTTGTCGCCGTGCGTCACCAGAAACCGCCGGCCGTCCATCGCTTCGAACACGAACTCGTCCTGGACGCGAATGAAGCTGAAGTTCCAGGGAAGGCCGCGCAGAAAGGCGTCGTGATTGCCGGGCGTGTAATAGATGGCTGTGCCGGATTCGGCCAGCTCGTAGAGATGGGCCAGGATCTCGTTGAAGACGGGATGCCAGGCGAGCGACCGGCGGAGTTTCCAGCCGTCGATAATGTCGCCGACGAGGAATATCTGTTCGGGAGAGTGCTGCTGCAGGAATTCGAGGAACTGTTCGGCGTGGGCATGCTTGCAGCCCAGATGCACGTCGCTGACGAACAAGGTCCGAATCCGCCGTCGTCGCCGTCCATGGGCTGTTTGCATGGTCTGGGTTCCCGGGTGAAGACGCGTACTCCGTCCGGTCTGAAGGGGGCGTCCGATGCCGCCTTCTGAAGAATCGACGGAATTTCTAGCCCGGAGCGATGGCGAATTGATGAAATTGACGTCAACGAATAGCGAATTCTGGCTGGAAATCCTGAAATCCCAACGACTTTGACGCCGGGATGCGGGGCGAAAGGGCCTCCTCGGGGCGATCGGACTTTGCAGCCGGGGCGTGGTCGCGTCTTGCGGGCTGGCGGGGCTTCGATCATGCTGCGTTGTTGATGTGAAGATTCCGTCAACCGAGTCCGGCCTGAAACGGACTGCGAACCGAGCACGGGAAGAGTTATGGTCCAGAAGTCATTGAGTGGCGGCGCGATTACCGGGTTGCTGGTCGTCTGGGGAGTGCTCTCGGCCGCGACGTTGCAGGCTGAGAACTGGCCGCGATTCCGCGGTCCGGACGGGACGGGCGTCAGCGAAGACGCCACGATTCCGGCGACCTGGACCGACAAAGAGGTGGCCTGGGCGGTCGAACTGCCCGGCGTCGGGCATTCGTCGCCGGCGATCTGGGGCGAGCACCTGTTCGTGACCTCCGCCACCGACGAAGGAAAATCGCGCACGCTGTATTGCCTCGATTCGGTCACCGGGGAGATCCGCTGGTCGAAGACCGAGAAGTTCGCGACCAATCACCTCCACGCGAAGAACAGCTTCGCCTCCAGTACGCCGGCGACCGATGGAGAGCGGGTTTACGTTCCTTATGCGGACGACGCGGACTTTGCCCTGCTGGCGTATGATTTCAACGGCGAGCAGGTCTGGAAGGCGTCGCTGGGTCCGTATTCCAGCCAGCATGGAATGGGAGTTTCGCCGATCGTCTTCGAGGACCTGGTGATCCTGCCGAACGATCAGCGGGGGCCGAGCAGTGTCGTCGCTTTCAACCGGAAAACCGGCAAACAGGTCTGGAAGACCGATCGCGAAGCGCGGGAAGCGTCGTACGCGACGCCAATCATCGTCGAAGTCCCCGGCTCCGCTCAGCAGCTCATCTGCGCCAACGGTGCGACCGGGCTGACGAGCCTCGATCCCCGGACCGGCGAATTGATCTGGAAGACCGAGCCGCTGCCGCAGCGCACGGTCGCCTCGCCGGCGTTCGTCGGCGGGCTGGTCTATATCACGTGCGGTCAGGGGGGCAAGGGGACCCGGCTGATCGGCGTCGATCCGACTGGCCGCGGCAACGTCGAGGCCACGCACATCAAGGTCCGGAAGGACAAGGGAATTCCGTACGTCCCGACGATCGTCGGCTACGGCGACTGGATCTTCCACTGGAATGACAACGGCGTTGTGAGCTGTTACGACGTCGGGACGCAGGAACAGTTGTGGGAGAAGCGGATCGGCGGCAATTTCAGCGGGTCGCCCATCGTCGTCGGGGGGAAGCTGTATTGCATCGACGAGTCCGGTCAGGTGGTGGTGCTGGGGGCCGGGCCGCAGTTTGAGCAACTCGGCGTGATGCCTCTGGGAGACTCCAGCCATTCGACCCCCGCGGCTGCAAACGGTCGGCTGTACCTGCGGACGTTCCACAAGTTGACTTGCATTGGCGGAAAGTGACGCGGGAATAACCGTCGTGCCATGCCGCAAAAACCGGGGAGCTCATCCTGAGGCAACCGGGTGGCCGGGGTCGAGTCTTCGAGCCCCCGGATTCTCGCCACCTCGCTGGGGGCGGCCCAAAGCGGCCGACCCCAGCCACCTGAAGTCAGATCCCATCGGCATCAGGCGCCACAAGGAGAAGCCTCTGCAGACAAAAGTGAACGGAATCCGTTATTCTGGAATTCACAATTCGGGATTGTCGATCGCGGCGGGGCCTGTCGCAGAGTCGCAATCGGGTCGCTCACCCACGCACGATCGAGAGACTGCCGACATGCCTGCCTGGCCGGGGGGGCCCTGCCCCAACTGCGGTGAAGACATCCCCGCGAACATCGTGAGCTGCCGGAACTGCCGGACGCTGTTGAATACGGACCTGCAGCGGGACAGCGTGGAGATTCCCGCATTCGTCCCGCTGGAGGAGGTTGGCGTGCTGATTGATCTGGTTCCGAAGGGGGCCTGGCTCCCCTGCCCGAACTGTCAGCAGGAGCTCAAGATCGCCTTCAAGTACTTCGGCCGGAAGGTGCAGTGCAAGCACTGCGAGAAGACGTTCCGGCCACGGGCGGAGTCCCGCGCGGTCCGCGCCGCCGATGTTTACGCCCGCTGTCCGCACTGCGATGAATCACTGCGGTTCAATCGCAAGTATGTCGGGCAGAAAGTGGCGTGCAAGTTCTGCAGCGGCCGCCTGCGCATTGTCGCAAGCGAGGAAGTCGCTGAATAGCGGTGTCGGCTCTTCGAACAGCGATTCGCATGCCTCTACTCAGTTCGGCAGGCCTGCAGCAGGCAGGTCAGACGCCTGGCGTCGAGGTCAGTGCGGACGGTGGCCGTGATGCCTTTGCGGAAGACGGCCCGGAGCGTCAGCTTGTCCGCGGTCACCTGAACGACCGCCCGCAGATGTGTCGTTTCCGGAGTGGCGGCGGCCGTCGTCGCAAAGGACTGATCATCGTCGATGGCAGATTCGCCGGTTCGCAGCACGAGCTGAACGGTCGGAATGCCATCGGCGGGGAGCGCCGCGACCTCCGCCGCATTCACGATCGCCCCGTTCTGCAGGCCCATCGGCTGAATCAGTCGAGTCAGCGGGCCGGGGAACTGATCGGCATCGGTTACGACGATCAGGCGGACGCTGGCGGGATCGAGCGGGGCGGCGATCGGCCCCTGAGCGATCGAGCGCGGACCGACAGCGTGGACGACGTGAAGCAGATCGTCGTGGCGGCTGTTCTTAGGAGCCAGAATCCGGCTGCCCGCCGAATGGGCAACCGCCAGGTCTTGCATGGTGGAGTCGCTGGAACTGAGGACGACGCATGTTCCGGTGAGAAGCTGTTGCGAATCGAGTTCCGCCAGCAGATCGACGCCTCGGCCGTCACTGAGCTGCATGGAGGTCAGCAGCAGGTCTGGCGGATTCTCGCGGATCGTCAACAGTGCATCCTGCCGGGTCTGGACAACTTCGAAGTGCTCGAGGCCGGCCCGTTTCGCGACGTCCTTGAACATACTGGCCAGCATCCGCGAAGGCTCGACGATGACGGCGGTCTTCAGGTGGCGAACGGCTGTCGCGGCAGGGGCTTCGGGGGCGACGTTGCGAGCATCCCGGTGGCTGTGAATGAGCGCCAGCAGTTCGTCGGCCAGTTCGGCGGCGGTCTGGTAGCGATCCGCCGGGCGCTTGGCCATCGCGCGGGCGATGATCCGATCACACTCCGCCGGCAGGTTGGGACTCAAACGGGTGGCGACAGGGGGCGGCTTGGTGAGGTGGGCCGTCATCACCTGGACGACGGAACCGCATTCGTAATACGGGAAGTGAGCCGTCAGCAGGCGGAACAGCGTTCCGCCGAGGCTGTAGATGTCCGTTCGTGCGTCGATTTCCGTCGCTTCGAACTGCTCGGGGCTCATGTATTGGGGAGTGCCGAGAATCTGCCCGGCCTGCGTCACCGTGGTGCGCGTGCTGCTGTCGGCGTCGACCAGTTTCGAGAGTCCAAAATCGACGACCTTCACGAGGCCGTCGCGGGTGAGCATCAGGTTCTCGGGTTTGATGTCCCGATGGATCAAGCCTGCGGCGTGGGCCGCGGCGAGGCCGCTGGCGGCCTGGGCGACCAGCCCGCACGCGTCGGGCCACGGCAACGGACCGCGACGGTCTGCGTGCTGCGCGAGACTGCCGCCCGAGAGGAGTTCCATCACCAGGTAGTACTGGCCGTTCCATTGGTCGATATCGTAAATCGACACGACGTTCGGGTGGTTCAATCGTCCGATCGCGCGGGCTTCCTGCAGAAACCGTTGCAGGGCGGCGGAGGAGGCGGCGACATCCTGCGAGAGGACTTTGATCGCGACTTCGCGCTCGATCATGGGATCGAACGCCAGATACACCGCTCCCATCCCGCCGGAGCCGAGCTTTGAGCGGATCTGATACTTGCCGACCGTCGATCCCAGAGCAATTCCCGCGCGGTTGAACCGACCATCGACCACCGATTCGCCGCCGATGATCGTTTGGGTGTCGGGAAGGCCGCTGGTCGATAGCGCGATGTCGCCCGCGGACAGAAATTCCGAGAGCGATTCGTCGCGGTCTGCTGTCTGGTGGGGGTTGAATGTCATGGGATTCCGCACAGGACTCCGGTTCGTGCAGTTTCGCCTGCGTTAAAGGACTACGATACCAAAGCGCTACGTCAGAATTGGGGACCAGTCTGTCCGGGATCGCGGCGTGCCGAACGATTTCGCGCCGGTGTTGACCGCGCGGCTCCGGTTACAGCGAAAACTCCGATTGCAGCGGCGAGCGCCGTCAGGGACGCAAGAGGGCGGCATGATTCGAGATCGCGATATCAAGCAGAATTCCAGACTCCCCGCCGAGCCGATCGACCGGCTGGTCGACCCGCTCAACCGATTTTTGCACATTCAGTCGGCCAGCGGCGTCGTGCTGCTGCTGTTCACGGCGGCAGCGCTGGTCCTGGCCAACTCGCCGGTCTCCGAAGACTTTCTGTCTTTCTGGAAGCTCACCGCAGGCGTCTCCCTCGGTGAGTTCGAGTTCCGCCACTCGTTGAAACACTGGATCAACGACGGCCTGATGGTCGTCTTCTTCTTCGCCGTGGGACTCGAAGTCAAACGGGAGCTGGTGCTTGGCGAGCTGCAGTCGCTCCGTTCGGCGGCGCTGCCGGTGGCGGCGGCGATCGGCGGGATGGCGGTCCCGGCGCTGGTCTATCTGACTTTTCAATGGGGCGCCGCAGGGGAGCGCGGCTGGGGCATTCCGATGGCGACCGACATTGCCTTCGTCGTCGGCTGCATGGCCCTGCTGGGATCGCGCGTCCCCCGGAGTCTGCGCGTGCTGCTGCTCACGCTGGCCATTGCAGACGACATCGGCGCAATTCTGGTGATCGCCGTCGGCTATGCGGGGGAACTGAACCTGCAGTCGCTCATGTGGGGCGGCGTCGGCATTGGCGCGGTCGTCATGCTGGCGCGCAACGGCGTCCGCAGCGTCCCGGTGTATGTCGCGTTCGGGCTGGGGATCTGGTACGCGTTTCATGAGTCTGGCGTGCACGCCACGGTCGCCGGCGTCGTTCTCGGACTGCTGACTCCGGTGCGCCCCTGGATTCACCACGGGCTGTTCGCGGAGTTGATCGATGATCTCCGCGAATTCCTCCACGGCGACGCCTGGCAGGATCCGGAAGTGCGGCTCGACATGCTCAAGTCCGCGAAGCTGGCGGTGCGCGAGGCCGCTTCCCCGGCGGAACGCCTCGAATCGCTGCTGCACCCGTGGGTCAGCTTCGTGATCATGCCGCTGTTCGCCTTCGCGAATGCGGGGGTGCGGATCGAGTTCGCGGCGTTTGCCGAACCGGTGGCCGTCGCCGTCGCCGTCGGACTCATCATCGGCAAGCCGCTGGGGATTGTGCTGTTCAGTTGGCTGGCGGTCTGCGCGGGACTGGCGCAGCTTCCCGACGGCGTCTCATGGAAGGTGCTGGGGGCTGGCGGCGTGCTGGCGGGAATTGGTTTCACGATGTCGCTGTTTATCGCGGGACTGGCGCTGCAGGACCCCTTGCTGGACGCGGCGAAAGTGGGAATTCTGTCGGGATCGGCCGTCTGCGCCACCCTCGGAATGGCCCTGCTCCGGTGGCTGTTGCCGCAGCCTTTGCGAACGGAGTCCTCCTCACGATAACGACTGGCACAAGCGGGAGTCCGCCATGGGCAGGAAACGCTCAAAGTCCGCCACCGTCGTGCTGCCGGAACCGGGAACCGTCTTCCTCATGCCCCTCGGCGACGGACGGTTCGGCGCTTGCCGGGTCCTGCGCGAAAATGCCGGGGAAGAGCGAAAACGGCACGGCGAGCCCGCGGTCCTGGTCGCCGGCTCGGCGTGGATCGGGACCTCGCCGCCGGACCTCGCCGACCCGCGCTTGCGGGAGATTCTGCATCTGACGCACCACAAGTGGCAGAACGCCCCCAACGCGAACTGGGTGTCGGTCCCGCCGCCGGACGACTTTCGGGCGATCGGCTTCGTCGAACCGGACGAGGCCGATCGGATCTACGAGTGCTGGTCGTCGGGCGGCTGGTCGTTTGCGTTTCAGACGGAGTTGCAGTGGCGCTGGGATCACGACCGGGAGAGCGTCGTGCGCGAAGACGCCGAGCGGGCCGCCGAGCAGCAGCGCCAGCGGGCCGAAGCCGAATTCCAACGGAAGGCCGCCCGGGCGGCGTTTACGCTGGCTCAACTCCGCGACAAGCGACGGTTCAGCGACTGGAAAGAATTCGTCCCGGCGAAGGCGATTTCCGGCTGCCGGTTGATCTTCCGCGAGACAATTGACGTTCTCCTGGAACTGGGAGCGAAACCGCCGGAGGAGAAGGTGTTGCCGGTGCTGCAGGCATGCGTCGAGCGGCTGAACGAGCTGGACGTCCGGCACGAGCATTTCATCGAAACGACGATCCGCGAGGAGTTGTGCGAGGAATTCGATGAGATTGCAGCGGCTTGCGGGCTGATCGATCGGAAGGATCTGGCGGATGAGTGGCGGGAGTGGTGAGTCAGAGCTTTCGATGAAGTGGATTCTGGTCGCGGTCCTGGTGCCCGCGCTGTTCGCGGTTCTGGTGATCGGGAACCGGATCCGGATCATGCAGACGCCGGAATTTCAGATTGATACCCACAAGCGCCAGATGCTGCTGATGCATCACTTTGCGTATGCCGATCCGAAAGTTGGTCCCAAAGGTCTGATTTACCACAGCCCCAACAAGAGCCTTGAGAAGTACGAGTTCCATCGGCAGCGACTTCGGGAACTGGGAGCAGTCTGCTATCGAGAGTACGCCTTCCAGCACATTTTGACCTCAACAATCGAATGCCGGCATTTGAACAAGCTGCTGTTCTCGCCCACTTGCCCCAACTACCTCGACTGGTCGTACAGCCAATGGTCTGCCACGAATCCCGCAGATTCGCAACCGCTGATATTAAAAGTCTGGTGTTACGCAGAGGATGAAGCCGCCTGGGACAAACTGGTTGCGGAGCGGGATGTGGCGGACTATCGAGAACGCTTTATGTCCAACAATCCCGTTCGCTAAGACCGCGAGGTCGACACGGACCATGCCGATTTGCTTGCTGCTTGGCCCGGACGCCCCGACGGGCATCCGGGCTAACGCAGCCAACCGTCTCAGTTCACGCTGACTCCAAACGCTCCCAGCAGCACCAGAACTCCCACGCCGCCGATCGTCCACAGCGCCGTCTCCGGGATCAGCGTCGACGCCTTGCGCGTCATCCGGATCGCGTCCTCTTCGATCTCGACGATCGTCACCCCCTGGTAGAGCGGCTGGATCACCAGCTCGGCCGGGGGGATGTCCGCCGACGTCACCGGCGACTGCCAGGGAATTCCGAACTGCAGCGCCATCTCCGAACCGAACGCTCCGATATCGACCAGCCACGGCGCCAGGCTCACCAGGAACCGGACCGTCCCCCGCGGGTCATCGAGCGTGATCGCGTCGAACTTTTCCGGGATGTTCTTCCGGGTTTCCTCGGCGAGCTGGTCCAGTTTGAAGCGGGGGAGCTTCCCCTGCTGCCGGAGGACGAAGGCTTCCACCACCTGCGGACGATCGGCCCAGATCAGCCAGCCGTCGGTGACAGCGAGCGTCGGGGAGGACATCGAGTTTTTCGCGCGGAGCGTGATCAGCTCCACGCCGTGCTTCGTCTTGCGGGTTACGGTGACGAACGGCCCGATCTTGGAATCGCGGACCTCCTTCAGCAGGCTGTCGATGCCGGCCTTCAGTTTCGGAGCGTCCTTGACAGAGATCGCGATCGTCTGCTGACCCCACGGAATCGCGACCTGGGCATTGTCGCCGTAGACGCACATGACATCGCCGAGCGGATCAATCACCGACTGCCAGATGCCTCCGTCGATCTGCGGGATGAATTCTTCGACCTGCGACCAGGCGTCGGCGTCGGCCTCCTTGGCGATCGACTCGACCTGGCCCCAGAGCGTCTTGCCGAAGTCGGTGATTTTCTGCGGACTCAGCGAAGAGGCCTGCAGAGCCGAGAGCTGCGCCGGCAGCGGGGGAAGGTCCTTGAGCGTCAACTCGCGGTCGCCGTACAGGTTGAACAGCCCCGTGCGGGGGCTTTTCGTCAGCACGGTCGTCAGGCCGACGGCGGACCGTCCGGCGTAGCCGCTGCGGTGCCCGACCGCCTGGAACGATTCGAGACCGATGAGTTTGACGATCCAGTTCGCGGTAATCGGAATCGGCGTTTCCGGAATCGGCAGCTTGTGTTTGCCGAAGCGATCCAGAACCGGTGCGACATTCAGCCAGATCCGACCGGCTTCGGAAAACCCCTGGGGAGATGTTCCCCACGCCTTCGTCCACAGCTCAACGGCGGCGAGCGACTTGGTCTGGCTTTCGAGGCGTGCTTCGAGGCGCGTCACGGCGTCCGGCCCCAGCAGCAGGACGAGGTCGTCCCCTTCAGCCCACCAGGCGGCTACTAGAGGCTGTTCGGGGCTCCTGACGGTCTGCAGCGTGCGGTCGCCGAGCTTCTTCTCGGTGATTTCCGCGTTACCTTCGGCCGCCTTGGTGAGCAGCTTCGTGATGTCTCCCACGGAATCGCCGGCGTCGCGGATCACCAGTATTACGGTTGGAATGAAACCGTCTTCCTCTTGCGGAAGCGTCACGCCGATCGCGGCCCCGTGGTGGTAGAGATGATTCAGCCAGCCGAGCGGATCCCAGGTCACGTCGGCATCGTTGAAGGCTTCGAGCATCTGGGCGGCGTCGCCGTCGGAAGTTGCCAGCGCCATACCGGTCTGCCACGGAATGCTCCGCCAGAGGTTCTCCAGGGCGGGCGCCAGCCCCGTATCATGGACGGCCGCGTATTCCGCCGTCTGCTTGTACGCCTCGGCGTAACTGTCGCTGCCGTTGCAGGACCAGACGAAGACCGTGTCGCTGGGGAACAGCTTTTCGATGGCTGCGGGGTCGGCGGCGACGGCCGACGGGAACACGGGCAACCACGCGAAGGCGGCCAGCAAGCCGACAAGACCCAGGCGCCGGGCGGACATCCTCGTCACAGTTCTTCCTCCTGAAGCGATTCGGAAACACGCCGAGCGAACCAGCCGGTCGGCACTGTCCGGAAGTGTAGCGGAAGAGAGTGGACGGTGGGTAGTGGATGGTGGGTAGGAGGAAGTGGCGAGCCGTAGGGCAGGCTCCCGCCTGCCGATATGTGCTCCCATCGTAGCCTCACGTCTCACAGCACAATCCGACGCCCAACAGCAACGACTCTATGAACGGACTGGGTCGTCGCAGACTCCGACGCCAGCCACCCCATTCTCGCTTGTCACTCGGCTCCCAGCACTCGGCCTTCCTTTCGACATTCCGCCTTCGACATTCGACATTTCTTCACCTCCGGGTGTCGTGTAGAGTGCTGGAGACGGCTTTCGCCGGGACATCGATTCGGAACGTCTTGCAGACTGAGGACCAGGCATGAGCAATGTGCGGAGCTTCGGGGCGGCGGGGGATGGGATGGCGGACGATACCGCCGCTTTCGAGCACGCTCTGCGCGACGGCGACGGGCTGCTGGAGATTCCCCGCGGCGACTACCGGATCACGCGCACGATCGTCGTCGACCTGGCGAAGACCGGACGGATTGCGATCTCCGGGACAGGCGGGACGGCGAAGATTCTTCACTTCGGCGCCGGCCCGGCCTTCGAGCTGCGCGGGACGCACACGACGTCCGCCGATCCGCTGGGCTTCAGGCCGGAGGAGTGGCAGCGGGAGCGGATGCCGACCGTCAGCGGGATCGAGATCGAAGGGAAGCATCCCGAGGCGGACGGGATTAAGATCATCGGCGTGATGCAGCCGACGCTGACGGGGGTGCTCATTCGCAAGGTGCGGAACGCGGTGCATATCACCGAGCGGGCCCGGAACGTCCTGATCAGCCATTGCCACATCTATCACAACACGGGCATCGGCGTGTTTCTCGACAAGCTCAATCTCCACCAGACGATCATCGTGGGGAGCCACATCAGCTACAACCGGCTGGGGGGGATCCGGGTCGAGAACAGCGAGATTCGCAACTTCCAGATCACCGGCAACGATATCGAATACAACAACAATCGCGCCTTTAAAGTCCCCGATGCCGACGACATCCCGACCGCGGAGATCTACATCGACTGCGGCGAAACAGGAACCGTCCGCGAGGGGACGATTTCCAGCAATACGATCCAGGCCACCTACAGCCCCAACGGGGCCAATATCCGGATCATCGGGACCGCCACCGAGCACAGCCAGAAGGCGGGGATGTGGTGCATCACGGGGAACCTGATCGGCAGCCAGGCGATCAACGTCCATCTGACGTCGGTGCGGGGGATCACGTTCGACGGGAACTACGTCTACAGCGGACACGACCGCAATCTTAAGATCGAAGACTCGAAGAATATCGTCATCGGCGGCAACTGCTTCGGCCACAACCCGGACTACAAGGAGCTGGAGATCTGTACGGGGATCAGCCTGGAGCGCTGCGAAAACGTGACCATGACCGGACTGCAGATCCAGGACGCGCAAGCGGGCGAGCATACGGTCAAGAACGCCGTGCCGATTGTGCGGCAGGGGCTGGTGGAGATCATCAAGTGTCTGCGGGTGAACCTGACCGGCGTGCAGATCCTGGAGGGGACGCCGTACGGGCTGTACGTGGAGGACTCGGCCGACGTGCTGGTGACCGGCTGTACTTTGCTGGATACCCGGCCTGAGCCGAAGACGAAGGCGGCGATTCACTGGAAGGGGGGCGGCGAGGGGAGCGCCATCGCCAACTGCCGGATCAACCGGCCGGTGGAGGCGCCGGCGGTGGTGAAGCAGGTGGGAACGGTGTGAGGGGGATTCGGACGAAGGTCTTCCCCGGCCCTCTCCCCGCGCAGACGTCGGGAGAGGGCCGGTTGAAAACCGGGTTTCGCGAAGGCGCTCCGGGGCCGCCGGCCATTCGATTTCAGGTCGCTCTGGATTCGCCGAGGCCCATCGGTGCCAGTCGATGCGTTCGGGGGCCTTGCGGGAAGGGGCGGACTCTTTTGAGATCCGCTGACGCGACGGCAGGAGCTGGGGGGCTTCCCAAAGTCGCCGCCCCAGCCACCCGCCATATTTCGATCTTTACGAGCGACTAATCACCGGCGACTTCTTCGTTGCCCATCTGCGTCGACAGGTACAGCTCCAGTCCGATCCGCTGGATCAGGTCGAGCTGGGTTTCCAGCCAGTCGACATGCTCTTCCGACTCGACCAGAATCTGCTCGAGGAGGTCCCGGCTACCCGCATCCTTTTCGTCGACGCACAGCGCCACGGCTTCGCGGTACGTCAGCACCCCGCGCGTCTCCAGCGCCAGGTCGTTTTCGAACTGCTCTTTCACATCCGCCCCGACCTTGATCACGTCGTAGCGGGCAATTTCCGGCACTCCTTCCAGGAACAGGATGCGGTCGATCAGCTTCTCGGCGTGCTTCATCTCGCCGATCGATTCGACGTAATGCTTGGCGCCCAGTTTGTTCAGGCCCCAATTCTTGCACATCTTGGCCTGACAGAAGTACTGATTGATCGCCGTCAGTTCGATCGTGAGACCGGCGTTCAAAGCGTCAATGACGCGCTGGCTCCCCTGCATGGGAATTCCTTTCAGTTGGGTGAGCGGGGTGTTCCGTGGTCGGATTCTAGGCCCCGCCCCGCCGCATTGTCCACGCAGTCGAATCAGCGCAAGTGGATTTTGCATCGATTGATACGGCGTGTCGCCACAGTCCGCGGCGACTGCCGGACTCAGTCTCAATCCTCCGGGGAGTTTTCCGTTGGAGTTTCGTTTCCAGGCTCCGGCCGGGGGAATCGGGCGAGCCGGAAAATCGCAGGAGCCCGCGGCCAGCATTCGCTCGCCACGGGCTCCTGTCTTATCCGACTCTCAACTCTCAGCTCCCTACGGCAGCAGATCCTTCACGGTGTCCCGCTCCTGCAGCAGTTCATCGACCGTCTTCTGAATCACGCTGCGACTGAACTCGTCGATCTGGAAACCGGGCAGCGTCTTCCAGTTTGTTCCGTCGCTCGACAGCGGCAGGCCGCAGACGATTCCCGCGGGAATGTCATACTGCGAGCCGTCCGTGAAGACAGCCGCGCTGACGCACGTCCCCGCGGGCGTCGGTCGGATGATCCCCTTCACCGTGTCCAGCGCCGCGTTCGCCGCCGAAGCCGCGCTCGAAGCCCCGCGGGCCTTGATCACCGCGGCCCCGCGCTGCTGCACGGTGCTGATGAAGTCCCCCTTCAGCCAGGCGTGATCGGTAATGACGTCCGTCGCCGGCTTGCCGTCGATCTTCGCGTTGGCGAAGTCCGGGAACTGCGTCGCCGAGTGGTTACCCCAGATGGCGACGTTGCTGACCGCGGCGATCGGCCGCCCGGCCTTGATGGCGAGCTGCGCCACCGCGCGGTTCTGATCCAGCCGGGTCATGGCGAACCAGCGATCCTTCGGCACTTCCGGCGCGTTGGACATGGCAATCAGGCAGTTCGTGTTGCAGGGGTTCCCCACCACGACCACCCGCACATCCTTGGCGGCCGACGCCTGAATGGCCTTGCCGGTGCTGGTGAAAATCGGTCCGTTGATGCGGATCAAGTCGGCCCGTTCCATCCCCGCTTTGCGCGGGACGCTGCCGACCAGCAGCACCCAGTTGCAGCCTGCAAAAGCCGCTTCCAGGTTGTCGCTGCTGTGCTTCTCGACGCCGACCAGCGTCGGAAACGCGCAGTCGTCGAGCTCCATGTGAATGCCGTCCAGGGCGCCCAGCGCCTGCGGCAGCTCCACCAGGTGCAGCACCACCGGCTGATTCGGACCGAAGACGTCCCCCGAGGCCAGGCGGAAGAGGGCGGCGTAACCGATCTGGCCGGCGGCGCCGGTCACAGCAACATGAATCGGGGCAGTCATGAGTTCCAACGCTCCTGCGGACAGACAAGACGGAAGCCAAACGGGTGAACGGGCACCTCTCCGGAGCGTATCGGTTGCCGCCGCGGCCGGCAACTGAGCGGGGGGAGCCGATCCGGTTGCGACCTGATGGGACAAAGGCGGGTAGCCGCGTGGAGTGGGTCGCGCTCGCTTGGTCGCGGGAGAAGGTGCGGCAGCCTTAACGGTCAATCTCAGCAGCGGCGGGGAGCCGAGCGGGCTACGATGTACGAATAGCTTACATGGCCCCGCCGTCTGCTGCAGGGCCCGGTTCGGCGTCTTCATTGAAGGCCGAGTCGTCCTCCAAACCGCGGATGAACGCCTCGAAGTTCTCGGCTACGACCACGATCTTGTAGTCCCACTCCTGGTCGATATGGACCACCTGCGGCTCACCGGTCGGGCCGCACTCCCGGTAATCCAGGCACACCATGTCGTGCCCAGCCGACGGGCAGTCGGCGAAGTACACGCCGATGGGCGGGTATCCCCACTCCTCGACCCAGAACTGGCTCCCGAACCTGCCGAGCAGTGAGCACGACTTCTCGCCGCCGATGGAATACAGGCCAGTGATGGCGATGTGGTCGTGGGACCACGAAGTCCGGTCTTTAGTCCGGTGGTTCGTCTGGCGGGGGATGCCGCCGTTTTGAAACCGCATGAACTCCACATATGACGCGGGCAGTTTGTACCCAAGTTCTCGCTCGACGGCGGCGACGGCATTGTCGGTCAGTAACGGGCCAACGTACTTCTTGATCGCATACTCGGACGGCTCCCAGAATCCAGCCACATCAAAGTCCGCAAAGACCTTCGTCATCCCGTCGCCTCCTCCGCCGCATGACCCAAGTCATGTGTCGCTGCCAAAATCAAAACACTATTGGCTTGTTAACGGAAATTGCAGTGTTCGCTAACTCCGACATCTGCGCTCGAAACTCGGATATGATGCTGTACGCCTCGCGTGTGCTGCATCGGAACTCACACAACAACTCGAGTTCACGCTGCAGAGTCGGAATAGTCTCGACGGGCAAAGAATCTCCCGCGTGCGAACCGCTGTAAACGACCTTGGTGATGAGGATGGGGAAACGCTCCGCTTCTCTCTGCAACTCAGCTCTCAGCAATCCCACGAGCGAAATGTTGCCAAGGCGATGACGGAGCAAAACGCCGCCGCTGTGCTCACAAGCTCGCCGCTCGCGCCAATCGTCCCATATGAGGTCAGACTCAAGCATGCCATCATCCTGCTCTCGTCCCAAAGACCCATCCGGCTCGACACGCAAAGTAACGCCCGGCGGCGGCTGCTCACGCAACTGGCCTTTCTCGTAGCAGTCACAGAAAATAAATGCGTCGAGTCCCATGTGCGCGAAGTGCCAACGAATAGTATTCGACCGCCGAAGTACGGGAGACGATTACTGAACTTCGGCGGCGTGGCATGGAGTCGTCAATTTTGATGAGCCATACTTGACAAGGACTTACAACGGACGACCGGTCAAACGGCGATGCTACACCGCATTCCGAGCCCATGCCATATCGCAGTCGCCACAGCATTCCGAACATGCTCAGCCGCCTACCGGCGAGCCACCGTTTGGCTTTCCCGTTCCCAAGCTCCGCCCGGGAACGAGAAAACTCAGGGCCGCCTCCGCTGCAATGCCTGGTGATGCGGTCACCAGCCCGGCTCGACGATCACCTGCCGCCGCCCTCCTGAAAATGGTCGGCGATGAGGGCGAGGACGGCGTCGTTGCACGCCTTGTCATTGGCCTGGTTGCAGGCGATGACGACGGCAAAGTCTTTCCGGGGCGCGAGCCAGGCGACGGCGTACCACATGGTATTGCTGCCGGCGTGAGTGAGGGCGGGGCCGCCGGCCCAGGGTTGGTTGTCGGCGATGATCCAGCCCATAGCGTACTTCGGCTCGCCGGGGGCGGGGGTATGGAGCTTCTCAAGGGTTTCGGGTCTGACCAATTTAGTTTTGGCGGAAGGGAGGTTGGCGGCGATGAACTTGGCCCAGTCTCCGGTCGAGCAGTGGACGATGCCCGCGGGGCCGATGGCGACCGGGTTGTCGGAAGGAGGGGCCGTCGAACCGGGCTCGACGGGCGTGCCGTTGGCCTGGTGGCCGCGGGGCTGGTCGTTTTTCGCGCGCGTGCCGGGGGCGCCAAAGCCCGCCGTGGTCATGTCGAGGGGACGGAAGATCTTGTCGCGTACGAGGTCTTCCCAGGACTTGCCGGTCACCTTCTCGGCCATGTGACCGGCGATGGAGAAGCCGGCGTTGGAGTAGATGAACTTCGTGCCGGGAGGCGCTTCGGGCGGCTTGGACGTGACGCCCGTGACGAGCAGCCGGCGCGCGCTCGTGGGCGTTCCCTTGTGCTGCCAGAGTCTGCCCCACAGGGCATCCTTTTCGATCTCGCCGGGCGCCCCGCCGCGGTTCGTCAGGAGTTGTTCGAGCGTGACGGCCTGGTACTGGGGATGCATGGATTTCTTGAGCTCGGGGAAGGTCTCGCCGAGAGTCTGAGACCATTTCAGTTTGCCTTCATCGACGAGGATGCCGCAGAGCATGGCGGTCAGCGCCTTTGTGTCGGAACCGATGTGGAACCGGTCGGCGGCGGCGATCTTGTCCTCTTTGCCGCGCGTGCGGACGCCGGCAACGCCGACGGCAACGGTTTCGCCGCTCTGGACGACGGCCACGGCCATCCCCGGGACGTCGTGTTTCTGAATGATGGGCGCGAGCAGCGCGGAGACGTCCTTGGGCGGCGGGGTCTCGGCGTGGACCGTAACGGGGATCAGACAGAGCAGGCTGAGAGCGTTGACGAGAATGGATCTCATGGGCGTGGCTCCGGATTGGGATTTCATGCGCACCGAGTGGCAATCCGCACACCACACAGCATAACAGGGATTCGACCGCCGAAGCGCGGGAGAAATTGACCGAACTCCTCGTCGACCGCTTCCTTCATTCCCAGGCTCCGCCTGGGGACGAGGACGTGGTGTGGCGGTCTACCGCTGGGGTTCGAAGACGATGTCGGTGGGGGTGCCGAATTTGGCGGGGAGGGGCATGTTGGACCAGCTTGAGTCGTCGCCTTGGCGGAATTGCCAGCGTCCGCTGAGATTGAACTGGCGGTCGCCACTCTGCAGGACCGGGGCCTCTGCCAGATGGCCGCCTTCGACGCGCAGCACCAGCAGGTTGGCGTCGTCGACCGTCAGGGCCTCGGCGGGAATCTGGTACCGGACAATTTCGCCTTTCGACTCCGCCTCAAGCGAGGCACCGTTCCACCAGACTTTGACTCCGGCCGCGGGGAGGACAACGGCAAGGCCGCTGCCGGTCAGCCAACGCTGCGGCACGCGGATGGTCGCCCGGTACCAGGCCGGTCCCGAGAATTTTCGTTCGGCGGGAAGCGAGATCGGGCGCCAGTGATCGCCGTCCGTTTTCGCTTCGCTCAAGTGTATGACGTCGGCTTCCGTACGTTTGTCAGACTTCGAGCGAAACGGCTGGCCGCCCAGGATCTGGTCGCTGGTGACCGTCGGGCAGACGAAGCGTTCGACGTGGGCGATGATCAAGTCGCAGCCGGTGAAGTGGTCCACGTAGGGCCAGCGCTGCGGGTTGTACATGCAGTCGGTCATATCGCGCATCAGGACGACGTGCTTGCCGTTGCGGGCCATCTGGCGGAGGCCGAAGGGGCGCCCCAGGACGCACATGTTGGTATGGACGCCGGTGAGAATGACGTGGTCGATGCCCCGGCTCTGGAGGATGTTCCAGACTTCGTCTCCTTTGTCGCTGAGGAAGTCCCGTTCGGGGTCGATGGCGATCATGTCGGATTGGCGCTGCCAGGGCATGCCGGGGTTGCGGCCGAGCGACTTCAAACGGGCGGCCCATTGGGCGTGTTCGGCGGGGTCGTCGTCTTCGCCGCCGTCGGACTGATCAATCGGGTAGTGGGCCTGCTCCTCAGCGGGGATGCGGGAGCACCAGGCTGCGATGTCTTTGGGAAGATCGGCGGACCGGGGGGCGGCGATGGCCCGGAGGCGGGCGGGGTGATCGGTGTAGGCGGGCATGCAGTCGCTGGGGGAGTGGATGATCGTCGCGCCGCGCTTACGGGCCTCGATCAGGACTGCGTTGAGCCGGGGTCCGAATTCCTCCAGCCGGCGGACAGCGTTGCGACAGTGGTGGAGGTCCCAGACATCGCAGACGATCACGGCGGTCTTCGAGGCGGGCCAAGTTTCGTTGCGGACTTCACGAGTCCCTGGAGTTTTGCTGAAAGGATCGGCGGGGATCGAACGAAGCTGCAGGGAGAAGTCATCGGCGTGCAGCGACGTCGAAGCGAGCATGAGGGCTCCGCAGAGCAGAATCGAGGCTGGCAGGAACGGTCGCACGTCGGTGATCTCCGGCGGAATTGACGAAGGGGGACTGCCGCGAATTGTCGCCTGATGGAATACGCCCAAGGTACGGACATTTGCCGCGGTGGGGCGGTCCGGCGAGGAGTTCGTGCGACGCGGAGCATCGCATCGAAGCGTTCTCAGGGGGAGCCTGGGGTCGAGTTGACGGTTTGTCTTGAACTATCCCTTCTCCCCCACCAGTCGCAGCGCATTCTCGCGGGCGATCTTCCGGAAGACCTCCTCGGGTAGAGTGAGCTGCTGCTCGAACAACTCGAACTGCGGCACCGCCTGGCCCGGCTGCAGGTAGTCGGTCCCGAACAGGATTCGGTCCTGTCGACGGATGAGAAACTCCCGCCCGAACTTCAGGTCCCGACTGATCGCGTTCGAGCCCGACCCCGCGGAGAGATCGCAGAACAGATTGGGATAGTTCTCCATCAGTCGGTCCAGCGCCCCGCCCGGCGGGACTTTCCCCTGGGGGTAGCCGCCGAGATCGGCCTGCTTGAGTTCGCCCGCGATGGACGCCCAGAAGCCAGGGCCGTGACCGATGAAATTGAGCTTCGGGAACGTCTTGAGGGCCGCTTCCAGCCGGGGCAGCCCCGGCGAATCCTTGCCCCGGATGTTATCCATGTGGAACAGGATGGGAATCCCCGCGGCCTCGACCGCTTCGTAGACCCGCAGCATCAGCGGGTCGTCGAAGTCGAGCCCCACCTTATGCTCGCCGAAGCCCTTCGCCCCCTGGTCGACATACCGCTTGACGATGTCGTTGAGCCCCTGCTGGCCGCCGACGATGATCGCCCGCGGGTCGAGCGAGCAGAAGGGAATCAGCCGGTCGCGATGAGCTTCGGTCGCCTTGAGCGCCACTTCGGGCGTCTGCAGGTAGGTGGTGGATTCCGGCGAAACGAGCGGCAGCACGAACGCCTTCTCGATGTTGTGCTCGTCCATCCAGCTCAGCAGCTCGGGGACCGACAGCGCTTTGTTGTTGTTCGTGTAGGTTCCGATGTGGGTATGGACGTCGACATAGCGGACCTTCGCGGCGGCCTGACTGGCCCAGACCCGCGGCGCCAGGGCGGCCAGAGTCGCGGCGGAACAACACTGCAGAAACTGACGACGCTGCATCGAGATGTCTCCGGTAGGGCGAAGGCGAAGAAGTTTTACCGCGGAGGCGCGGAGGACGCGGAGAAATGCAAGAGGCGAGTCCGGAAAGTGAAAAGTGAGTCGTGATGAGTGAGTCGTGCACAATGAATGAGTCGCCGCCCGGCTGATGGATCATGTTCTCCCTCACTTTACACTTATCATTACTCAATACTCACTCTTCACTTTCCTGCTCTATTCTCCGCGCCTCCGCGGCCAAATCCCCGGGGATTACGCACGAATGATGTCTTTGACGACGTGGCCGAAGACATCGGTCAGGCGCATGTCGCGACCGCCGAAGCGGACGGTCAGGCGGGTGTGGTCGATGCCGAGCAGGTGCAGGATCGTGGCGTGCAGATCGTGCATCTCCAGCTTGTTCTCGATGGCGTGGTAGCCGTATTCGTCGGTGGCGCCGTAGGTCATGCCGCCGCGGACGCCGCCTCCCGCGAGCCAGACCGAGAAGCCGAACGGGTTGTGATCGCGGCCGTCGGAGCCCTGGGCCATGGGCGTCCGGCCAAATTCGCCGGCGAAGACGACCAGCGTGTCGTCGAGCAGACCGCGTGACTTGAGATCGGCGAGCAGGGCGCCGATCGGCTGGTCGACGGCCCGGCAGTTCCGCTCGTGGCCTTCCTTGAGGCCGCTGTGCTGATCCCAGCGGTCAGTGCCGACGCCGGGGCAGGTGAGTTCGATGAAGCGAACGCCCCGTTCGATCAGCCTTCGGGCGATCAGGCAGTTGCGGCCGTAGATCTGCGTCGGTTCGTACTCGGAAAACAGCCCGTACAATTCCTGGGTGGCCTTCGTTTCCGAATTGATGTCGGTCAGTTCGGGGACGGCGGTCTGCATGCGGAAGGCGAGTTCGTAGTTGGCGATGGCCGATTCCAGCGAGTCCTGGCGGCCTGCCTGCTCGATGACCTGTCGATCGAGGTCCCGCAGCAGGGCGAGTTTGCGCTGCTGGGCGGAGTCGGTCAGTTCGGTGCGATCGAGGTCGGCGACCGGCGTCTTGCCGGGTTTGAAGACGGAGCCCTGGTGGGTTGCGGGGAGAAAGCCGTTGTGGAAGCAGTCGAGACCGCCGGGGGGAATCAGGCCGCCGTTGAGGACGATGAAGCCGGGCAGGTTCCGGCATTCGGTTCCGAGGCCGAAGGAGGCCCAGCTCCCCATGCTGGGCCGGCCCTGGAGGCCGTGTCCGGTGTGGAGAAAGTAGTTGGCGTTGGTGTGTTCGGAGAATTCGGAGGTCATCGAGCGGACGATGCAGAGGTCGTCGGCCTGTTTGGCGATGTGGGGGATCAATGTGCTGAGGGGCAGGCCCGATTCGCCGTGGTTGTGGAATTCCCACGGCGATTTGAGGACGGTTCCCACGTTGTCGAATTGCGTGGGCTGGACCTTCATTTTGATCGGCTGGCCATGCTCTTTGGCGAGCAGGGGCTTGGGATCGAACAGATCCATCGCCGAGGGGCCGCCGTCGATGTAGAGGAAGATCACGCGCGTCGCGAGGGGCGGGAAGTGGGGTTCCCGGGGCAGGAGCGATCCGTCATCGACGGGAGAGGCTCCATAGGCCGCTTGCTGGGCCAGTGAAGCGAGGGCGGTCAGCCCGAACCCGCAGCCGGTCCGGGCGAGGAAGTCGCGACGGCTGGCCGGGTCGGGCTGGTAGCGGCGGCAATGGGACATCAGAGCACTTTCAACCGGTCAGGGACCGGATCATTCAACAAACAAAAACTCTTTGACATTCACCAGCACATGGCACAGGTCGGCCCAGGCTTTGGCCCGGTCGCCGCCGTATTCGCCGGCCTGCTGATCCACGAACGCCAGGCTGCGGGAACGCTCCGCTGCCGTGGGGCTCCGGCCGTAGGCGGCCTCGTAGAGTCGGTCAATGTGTTCGACGTCGGTTCGCGGAACGGCCAGTTCGTGCTGCGCCCAGGCGGTCGTCTGCTGGACGACGAACGGGTTGTTCATCATCGTCAATGCCTGAGCCGGGACGTTTGATGACGATCGTTTGCCCATCGTGGTGAAGGGGGTCGGGAAGTCGAAGGCCAGGAACATCGGCGTGAGAAAATTCCGGCGAACGTTGATGTAGAGGCTGCGTCGACCGTCGCCGTCGAGCGGGCCGGACTGACCCGGTCTTCCGCGGCCTTCCATGAACGGCGTCAGGTGGGGCGCCACGCTGGGGCCTTCCATCCGATCGTCGAGCCGGCCCGAGAGGACCAGCAACGAGTCGCGGATCGCTTCGGCCTCCAGGCGCTGCAGATTCTGGCGATGGAGCAGCACGTTCTGCGGATCGGCTTCCTCGGTCTTCGCGTCCGACGGATGGCTGGTCATGCGATACGCGGCGGAGAGGACAATCTGCCGCTGCAGCCGCTTGAGCGACCAGCCGCCCCGGACCAGGTCCGTCGCGAGCCAGTCGAGCAGTTCGGGGTGCGATGGGGGCTGGCCCATTTTGCCGAAGTCGTCGGGGGTCGGCACCAGTCCGCGGCCGAAGTGATGCAGCCACAGGCGATTGACGATGACCCGAGTCGCCAGCGGGTTGCTGCCGTCGACGAGCTGGCGGGCCAGTTCGAGGCGGCCGCTGCCGGGAGATTCGGTCTTGCGATCGGGACCGACGAAGATTTCCAGGAACCGTCGGGGGACTTCGTCGCCCGGTTTCTTCGGATTGCCGCGGATCAGAACATGTTCGTTGTCCGCGAAACCATCCGTCATCGCGATCGTCGGGGCAGGCAGCGGGATTGCGGCTTCCTGCTCGCGGCGGGTCCTGGCCCATGCTGTCAGCGGCGCACTCTCGGGACCGGCGGTTTCCGGTGCGTCTGAGGCGCAGAGCAGCAGCGCGTTGATTAATTCGATCCGGTCGGCGGCGTCCGGCTCACGGGACAGTGATCCCTGCTCCCAGGCGGTCAGTTCACGGTCGACGAGCCCGTGGAAGTTCTGCTGCCAGGCACCGACGGTATCGATCGACGCATCGTCGATGAGGGCGGAGGTCAGCGAGTTCGGAGCGAGGACCGGAGCCGGCCCGTCGGTTGTCCGGATCTGCTGCAGGATCAGCCAACCATCGTCGAGGTCTTCGGCTTCGATATACGCGGATGCGCCGATCAGCTTGCTGACATCCATCCGGACCCAGACCGGACGGTCGCCAGTCGGAACATTGATGGTCAGACCGCCGTAGAGGGGGTTCTGAATGATGTGGAACCCGTCGACGATCAGGTGGACCTGGCCCGACTTGTGGCGGCGCTGCGGAGCGCCGTCGCCGGGGCGGCGGACCATCAGGTAGTCGATGAATTTGTGGCGGATCGTAAAACTCGGAGAGCGAAGGTCTCCCCGCAGTCGGCCGCTGATCCGTCCGCTGTGCATTTCACCGGGGAGCGCGAGCTGCCGCACCGGCTGCTGCGGATCGGGCTGGAGAATCGGCTCGGCGCCGACAGTCCCGCCCCCCTGGAAGGCGAACCCCGTCGGAAGCCAGCCGCTGACGGGCGGCAAAATTTCGGAGGCTGCGCAGGCGGCTTCCACCGCGTTGCGGCGCTGTTGCAGCGCCTGCCGCACGCTGGCCCGGCGCTGCTGGAACTCGTCGTCGGTCTTTGCCAGGGCCAGAGATACAGGCGCAAAGAGCGGATGCTGCGGGTCTTTGGCGGCGTCCTGCCACTTGCCGGCCAGTTGCGGCCAGCTTTCGAGCAATTTGCGGAGCCGGGCAGTGGACTGTGTCACGAGAGCAGGCGTCAGGACGGCGGAGCCTTCCTGCAGGCGGTCGGCAATGCTCGTGGTCATCTCGGGAGGATTGCGGTCTGCCTGGTTCAGCCGGGAGCTGCGCAGATAGCCTGCCAGCGCGTAATAGTCCCGCGCTGTGATGGGATCGAATTTGTGATCGTGGCAGCGGGCGCAGGCGATCGTCAGGCCGAGAAACGTCTTGCCGAAGACGTCGAGCTGGTTGTCGACGGTGTCGCACTGCTCGGCCCGCAGATCGACGGGCGAATGCTTCGATTGCGGGAACCAGTAGAATGCGGTGGCGGTGATCGACTCGTTCAAGCCGGTTCGCGGCTCTCGCCGGGGCGCCGGTAACAGATCCCCCGCAACGTGCTCAATGACAAACTGGTTGTAGGGGAGGTCGGCGTTCCAGGCCCGGACGACATAGTCGCGGTAGGGGGCGGAATTGGGGATCTCGTAGTCGAATTCGTGTCCGCCGGTTTCTGCGAAGCGGACCAGATCGAGCCAGTGGCGGCCCCAGCGCTCGCCGTATTGGGGCGAGTCGAGCAGGCGGTCGACGAGCAGCTCGTACGCGTCAGGACGCTGATCGGCCAGGAACGATTCCAGCTCTTCGGGCGAAGGGGGCAGGCCGGTCAGTTCGAGCGTCACGCGGCGGAACAGCGCCCTGCGACCAGCTTCGCCGGCTGGCCGAAGTCCGACCGTTTCGAGCTTCGCGAGGACGAACCGGTCGATGGGTCCCCGGCACCAGTCGGACTGATGGACTTCCGGCGGAACGGGATGCTGGATGGGCTGAAACGACCAGTGCTGAGCCCGTTCGGCAATGTTGATGGAGCCCCCGACGGGGTCGGCGACGGCCCGTTCGGCGGGCCAAGGGGCGCCCAGTTCGACCCACTTCGTCAGGTCAGCGATGACTTCGGCGGGGAGCTTTCCCTTGGGAGGCATCTGGTAGCCGTCGGGATCGTAGCCGATCGCCTCGACGAACGGGCTTTCGACGCTTTTGCCCGGAACGATCGCCGCCCCGGAGTCTCCCCCGCGCAGGAGTCCGGCCCGGCTGTCGAGCCGCAATCCGCCCTTTTGCTGATCCGGTCCGTGGCACTTCTGGCAATGTTCGACGAGGACAGGTCGAACCCGCTTCTCGAAGAATTCGAGCTGTTCGGGCGAAGGGGTCTCTTCCGCCGCGACAGGCAGAGATCCCAGAACGATGAAAACCCAAAACCAACGGAGCATGCCAATTCCTCAGGGGCAACACATCAACGATCGTTGACGGTTCCTTTGAGTTTACTCCCCTCCCACCCCGGCGCGAACTGCAAAGGTGGATTCGGTCACTGTGCGCCGCATGGCGCGGCGTCGATCAATCCAGTGAATGCCTGCGGACGACGTTGAACGCGTCTTGCAGGGATTTCGCTTCGAGACTGACTGGTTGCCTTTGCGACTGCCGCACAGACTGGAATGTCTCTACAACCGGATTCGAGCGATCTGCAACACAAGGGATTGCTCGTTCAAGATTCACGAGTCGGCCTACCCTTCTGTCCGGGTTTCGGGATAATGTCGGCTGTGCGTCAGGGGGTGACGGACGGTCGATCGCGATTTCAGGCGGGCTCATCGAGTCATGCCCGGGGGTCGCCGTTGGCCGAGGGGACTGTTCCGGGGCGCAAAGGAGTCGGGAATGCAGGTCTGGCCGGGGAAACCCTCGCCGCTGGGGGCGACGTGGGACGGACGGGGCGTGAACTTTGCCCTGTTTTCGGAACACGCGAGCGCCGTTGAACTGTGTCTGTTCGATTCGCCGACGGCGCAGCGCGAGTCGGCCCGCATCCGCTTGACTGAGCAAACCGATTTCGTCTTCCACGGCTACGTCCCGGGACTGAAGCCGGGCCAGCTCTACGGTTACCGGGTTCACGGTCCGTACAATCCGAAACAGGGCCAGCGCTTCAATCCCACCAAGGTCCTGCTGGATCCGTACGCCAAGGCCATCGGTCGGGACCTGACCTGGTGCGATGAGGATTTCGGGTACAAGATCGGCGACCCCGCGGCGGATCTGAGCCGGGACGAGCGGGATAATGCTTCGAAGGCCGCACTGGCGACCGTGATCGATCCGGCGTTTCACTGGGGAAACGATTGCCCGCCGCGCACGCCCTGGCACGAGACGCTGATCTACGAGATGCACGTCAAAGGCTACAGCCAGCGGAGCCCCTGGGTGCCGCGCGAGCTGCGCGGCACTTACGCGGGTCTGGCCTGCGAGGGGTCGCTCCGGCATCTGCGCTCGCTCGGAGTGACCGCGGTCGAGCTGCTGCCGGTTCATCATCACGCGGACGAGCGGTTTCTCGCCGATCAGGGGCTGGTCAATTTTTGGGGCTACAACACGCTCGGCTTTCTGGCGCCGGACGTCCGCTTTTCGTCGCGCGGGGCAGGGCAGAGCTCGGTCAACGAGTTCAAGCGGATGGTGCGGACGCTCCACCGCAACGGGCTCGAAGTGATCCTGGACGTGGTCTACAACCACACCGCCGAGGGCAATCACCTGGGGCCGACGCTGTCGCTGAAGGGGATCGACAATCAGTCGTACTACCGGCTGGTGCACGGCAACCAGCGGTACTACATGGACTACACGGGCTGCGGCAACACGCTGAACATGCTCTCTCCGCGCGTGCTGCAGCTCATCATGGACAGCCTGCGGTACTGGGTGCTGGAGATGCACGTCGACGGCTTCCGCTTCGACCTGGCCAGTGCACTCGCCCGCGAACTGCACGCCGTCGACAAGCTGGGCGCCTTCTTTGACATCATCCACCAGGACCCGGTTCTTTCGCAGGTGAAGCTGATCGCCGAGCCGTGGGACCTCGGGGAAGGGGGCTATCAGGTCGGCAATTTTCCCGTGCTGTGGACCGAGTGGAACGGCAAGTACCGCGACTGCGTCCGCCGGTTCTGGAAGGGAGACGGCCACACCGCCAACGAGTTCGCCACGCGGTTGTGCGGATCGAGCGATCTGTACGAGCACAATGGCCGACGTCCCTATGCCAGCATCAACTTTGTGACGTGTCACGACGGCTTCGTGCTGGAAGATCTGGTCAGCTACAACCAGAAGCACAACGAGGCCAACCGGCAGAATAACCAGGACGGCGACGGCCACAACAATAGCTGGAACTGCGGCACCGAAGGCCCGGCGTCCGATCCGAAGATCCGCGAACTCCGCGAACGGCAGAAGCGGAATTTCATTGCGACGCTGCTGTTTTCGCAGGGCGTGGCGATGCTCCGCAGCGGGGACGAGTTCAGCCAGTCACAGCTCGGCAATAACAACGCCTACTGCCAGGACAACGAAATCACCTGGATCAACTGGCGGCTGGACGAACAGCAGCAGGCGTTTCTGCAGTTCGTCAGGAAGGCGATCCGGTTGTGGAAGAGCCAGCCGGTCCTCCGGCGACGGAAGTTTTTCCAGGGCCGGGCGATTCGCGGCGTCAACGTGCGGGACGTGGTCTGGATGACGCCCCAGGGTCTGGAGATGACCGACGACGACTGGAGCAAGCACTACGTGCGTTGCCTGGGAATGCGTCTCGAAGGCCGGATGGCGGACGAGATCGACGGCCGCGGCGCGCCGATCGTCGGAGATACGTTGCTGCTGCTGTTCAACTCGCACCACGAAAAGATTCCGTTCAAGCTGCCGGGACACGAGGCGGACCAGTACTGGGAGCCGCTGCTGGATACCGCCGACTCTCATCTGTCCCGCCGGATGACGGCCGGGGACGGCTACCCGCTGCAGGGCCGGTCAATGGCCGTGCTGCGACTGCAGTCGGCATGGACGCGCAAGGCCCGCGACCTGTGGGACCGCCTGCGCGGCAAGTCGCCGATCCCCATTCAGCCCGCCTACCAGCCGATTCCACCGACGCCACTGCCCGTCGAGCCGGAAACGGAGCCGGAAACGGACGAGGAGGAATTGGAGACGCCGGAAGTGGAAGAGCCGGAAACGGTGAAAGAGCCGTTGAGGGTTGAGAGTTGAGAGTTTGTCAGTGGTCCGTCGTCAGTGGTCCGTTGCGATCCAGGTCGCACGTCCCTGAGTCCGCGAAGGGCGTGGGTTCGATTTCAGTGCTCGGCTGACGGCTCGCGTTGTGGCTTTCGTTCGGCTTCGATCCGCTGCCACTTGAGACGGGAAGCCAGATATTTTCTAGACGATTCGGTCAGGCGCGTGGTGACTGCACCGCACTCCGTGCAGGCAATGGATTCAACGGCGAATTGCGCAAGGAAGATCTCGTTGGCCTTGAACCACTGCTGGCTCAGCAGCAAATGATTCGATAATGAGAGTCTGCCGGTCAGAGAGCACAAACGCGTTCCGCAGTGCAAGAGATCAACTGCAGGCCAATTGTCTCCATCGAAATTGGGACAAAGACCACACCCTTCGCGGACTCAGGGACGTGCCACCCGGCGCAAAGCTCCAAATCCCAAACACCAAATCACCAAAAACCAATTACAACGCCCCACTCAACTGCGACAACAGAATGCCCGTCGCCACGGAGACGTTCAGCGACCCGACCGCTCCTTCGCCCGGGATCTTGCAGACTTCGTCGCAGAGGTCGAGCGTCAGCCGGCGGAGGCCCTGCTCTTCGTTCCCGACCACCAGCAGCCACGGGCGGCCCCGATCGACCGCGGAGACCGATTGCGTCGCGTGTTCCGAGGAACCGAGCACCCACAGCCCGGCGTCTTTGGCGAGTTTCAGCGCCTGGCTGAGATTGGTCGGCTGCGCGAAGGGGACGTGTTCCATGCCCCCCGAGGCGACATCGTAGACCGTGCCAGTCAGTGGGGCCGAGCGATCTTTGGTGACCAGGATGCCGCGGATGCCGAAAAAAGCCGCCGTCCGGAAGATGGCCCCCACGTTGTGCGGGTCCTGCAGGCAGTCGAGGGCCAGCCAGAGGCCGGGCGTGCCGTCGCCGGAGGGTTTGAAGAAGACGTCCAGATTCGTTTCGCGGCATTCGACGACGTTGGCGCTGGCGGCGCTCAGGCGGGCCGATTTGTCGTCGCGCGAGCGTGCTTTCGGGGCCTCGGCGAGCTCGGTCCGGACGGGAATCTGCCGGGCGCGGGCGGCTTCGACCACTTCGGCCCAGCCGGAAGAGGGCTTGCCGGGGGGGACGCGGACTTCGAGGACGTCGTGCGGACGCATTTCGAGGGCGGCGAGGACGCTGTGGGGATTGTGCAGGGAGAGAGTCATGACTGCGGATCTTTCGCCGCCAGGGCGCGTTGCCGCTGGACTTCGTAGAAGAGGATGCCCGCCGAGACGGCGGCGTTGAGCGAGCCGACGCGGCCGGCTACGGGAATCTGCAGCGCACCCGCACAGCGGGCGAGCAGTTCGGGGTCGACGCCCCGGCCTTCATTGCCGATGACGATGGCGGTGCCGCCGCGAAGATCGGCCTCCCAGGCGGGGCGGGGAGATTTTTCGGACGCGGCCCAGCAGGCGATGCCGCGCTGAGTGAGCTGGTCGAGCGCCTCCCTCAGGCTGTCGACCCGGACGATGGGGACATGATTGACCGCCCCGGCGGAGCTGCGGGCGACCTGGCTGTTGACGCCGGATTGTCCGTCGTGGCCCAGGATCAGGCCGTCGCAGCCGAGGACTTCGGCGGAGCGGAGAATCGCCCCCAGGTTGAACGGGTCCTGAATGTGGTCCAGCACGACCAGTCGCGGAGCGGCGGGAAGCAACGGCCAGAGGTCGGCCAGTGCGAGGTACGGGAACTCGCTCATGCGGGCGGCGAAGCCCTGGTGATCGCCGACGCGGCAGGTTTTCTGAAGCTGGTCGTCGGAGACGACTTGCAGCGGGATGTCGAGGCGTTCGGCGGTCCGGCGGGTTTCGCGGGCGGCATCGGGCTCGGCCCGCTCCGAGAGCAGCAGTTCGAGGACGGGCCAGCGCGCAGCGCGAAGGGTTTCGAGGACGACGTTGCGTCCCCAGATCCAGCAGCGGTTGTGATTGGTGAGGACCGGCTTCCCCGCCCGGCGGCCCCCCCGCGACTGATGCACCATGACTGCTTTTGCTTCGCCCGATCGCGGTTGAGAGAGTCTTTTCAGAGGTCGAACGGGGCATTGTCGCGAGTTTGGGGGCGGAGGGGTAGGGCGGAGGCCCGGTGATGGTGAATCAAGGGCAACGTTGGCAAGATGGCGACTGAAAATGCCGAAAACATGTGATAGCCTGTATCGGTGGCCCGGTGCCATACGCAGGCCTGTGCCCGGATCTTGCGGAAATCGGATATGGCGACTGCCGAACAAGTTAAGGCGCTTCTCAAGAGCTACAGCAGCGGCAATGGGGAACATTTTGCCTCGGTGGCGCTGCAGATTGCCGCCGATGCTGCCCGCGCAGGGCGCGGAAATATTGCTCAGGAGCTCCGCGACCTCGTCGACGATATTAAACGCAAGCAGTCCGCCGGGAAGATCGGCGGGGCAGTGCCGATCGCGCGGCCGAGTGGCGAACTGGCAGCTCTTCTGGCAGCCTCGTATCCGCAAACCCGACTGTCAGAGATGGTTCTCAGCCAGACGACGCACGAAGCACTGCAGCGAGTTCTGCGCGAGTATCGCAGCCAGACCAGACTCCGCGAACACGGCCTGTCCGCACGACGAAAACTGTTGCTGGTTGGCCCGCCCGGATGTGGAAAGACGATGTCCGCCGCGGCACTAGCGGGGGAGTTGAAGCTGCCATTGTTCTCGGTCCAGTTTCACGGACTGATCACGAAGTTCATGGGCGAAACCGCGGCGAAGCTTCACTTGATTTTTCAGTCGATGACGCAGACTCGCGGCGTATATTTCTTCGATGAGTTCGACGCAATTGGCGCTAATCGGGGCTCCCGTAACGATGTGGGCGAAATTCGCCGCGTCCTGAACTCGTTTCTGCAGTTCCTGGAACAGGACGACTCCGACAGCCTGATCGTGGCGGCGACGAACTTTGAAGCGATGCTGGACGAAGCCCTGTTTCGCCGGTTCGACGACGTGATTCAGTATGCTCGCCCCGACGCAGAGCAGATTGTCCTGCTCATTCGCAATCGCCTGCACAGCTTTCTCGGCGCGCGGATGGAATGGGGCAAGATCAAAACCGCCGCCGAGGATTTCAGCCACGCTGAAGTCGCCCGTGCATGCGACGACGCGGCGAAGGACTGCATCCTGCAGGATAAGGAGCGAGTCACGACGGCGATGTTGCTCAAGACCCTCAGAGAACGCCGTTTGGGCGGCGCTCGCCCCGTCGAGATCATTGGCCCGTAGCAAGTAGTGAGGACCGATGGCTGAATTGCCGCATTTACTTCCAGCCGGCACTGGTCGGACCGAGCGTTACACTTCTACGAGAAGGGGAAGTGACAGCTTTACTCATCCGGTTCGAGAACGGGCGTCTCATGGGGCTGCGTTGCTACTGCAAATCCAAGAGGCCGAGTTGGAAGTCGCGAGTCGCGCTGCTGCACTGCCAGCCGGAACGACACCTGCCGGAGTCGTTCTGGAATTTGAAAGCGATCCGGGGTTTGAGCTGCGGCTGCAGAGTCTGGAAAGCCGCGGGAACGACATCGAACTTCTGAGCGTGACGATCGACGCAAACAACGTTACACGAGCCGCGGTCTTCGTCCCTGACGGCAAGATGGGAGTTCTGTTCGGCAAATTGCGGGACTACGCTGACACCACAAAGCACACGAAGAAGGGCCGCCCCTGTAATCAAAAGCTTGCGGAAAGCATCAGTCACATCGGTATCGCAGTTCTTCGTACGCTTTGGACCGATTCAAAGACGTTTCCTGCCGCTCGCGATGCTGCGTGCTGGTGGGAAATCTGGCTACGCATACTACCGGTCTCCGAGGATGTAGTCCCTGACTTTTGCTCACGTGCGAGACTTGTGGGCGTCATGATCTCTGAACGAGTGCTAAAGTTTCCCGACAGGCGGGTCGTGCTTGCTCACGGTTCGGTCGATCAACTGCTCGCTATCGAGAATCTCTTCGACCTGATTGCCGAGTTGCGATCGGCGAGTATTCCAAACAATGAATTCCTCGCACTGCCTCCAAGAGTCCAGGCTGAGTTTGTCGACGAGGCTCTTGCTCGCATTGAACCGCCGCCGCTCGATGCTCCTGCAGTTTGCCACCTGGATACAGGAGTCAATCGTACCCATCCGTTGTTGTCGCTTGCTCTCGCCGAAGAGCACCATCTTGCGGCTGACCCAAGTTGGTCACCGGCGGACCGTCATCCCGACCAGCATGGCACCGGGATGGCTGGCTTGGCGCTCTACGGATGCCTGTCTGAGCTGTTTAACGACACAAAGCCCATACGGCTGATGCATCGGCTGGAATCGGTGAAGCTCCTGTCGGTCGATCGCAACAACCATCCCGACCTCTACGGAGAGATCACATCGCAGGCCGTATCACGAATTGAAATCAACGCATGGCAACGCCATCGCCGAGTCTTTGCGCTAACGATCACTGCCGATGAGCAAAGGGAGGGAATTCCCACGTCTTGGTCGGCCGCAATTGACCAGATATGCGCCGGCGGAGAGAAGGGGGACCAACCACGACGACTGATTCTCGCTGCCGCTGGTAACACGTTGAAGGAAGGACGACGCGACTACCCGGATCACAACATACTGCAGGGAATTGAAGATCCTGCTCAGGCTTGGAACGCTATCACCGTCGGTGCATACACGGAGAAGACGACAATCCAGTCACTCGACTACAGGGATTGGCATCCACTGGCAGACCGTGGCCAGCTCAGCCCGGCAAGTCGGACGTCGCAAATCTGGGACCAGAAGCGTTGGCCGGTCAAACCAGATATCGTTATGGAAGGAGGCAACAGTGCGATTGACCCGTCGGGAACGACGGTTGCGGACATAGACGACCTGTTGCTGCTCACCACGCGACAGAGTGCCGAAGGCGCACTTCTGGCGACCACTGGCGAGACCAGTGCCGCAACCGCATTAGCGGCTCGGTATGCTGCGATCATTTGGGCTCATTATCCAAGCCTGTGGCCCGAATCCGTCCGTGGATTGCTGATCCACTCTGCCCGCTGGACGCCTGTGATGCTGCAGGAGTTTCCAGACGGTTTCAGGGAAGTGAGACTGAGGGCCTACGGCTACGGCGTGCCGGACCTGGAAACCGCTTTGAGGAGTGCCGGAAACTCGGCAACACAGATTATTGAAGACTGCCTGCAACCGTTCGACAAAGGCGGCCGCGAATTCCGGACCAAGGACATGCGACTCCATCGTTTGCCTTGGCCGAGCGCTGTCCTCGAACAACTTGGGGATACTCAAGTCCGAATGCGAATCACTCTGTCCTATTTCATTGAACCGAGCCCTGGGCAACGTGGATGGAACGATACGTACCGATATCGTTCCCACGGTCTCAGGTTCGACGTGAAGCGTCCGCTCGATACCGACGATGAATTCCTGCAAAAAGTTACGAAATCAGCTTGGAGCGAGGGCCAAGACCGAGTTAACCGAGGGAAAGATGATCGCAATTGGACGCTGAAGGAGAATCTTCAGAAGAAAGGCTCAATCCATTCCGATGTATGGACAGGCACAGCGGCCGAACTGGCGTCTGCTGGGGTCATTGCGGTCTTCCCGGTGACCGGTTGGTGGAAAGAGCGTCCCCACCTCAATCGCTGGGATCGAACCGCTCGCTATTCGCTGATTGTCACGCTCGAAACTGACCGAACTGACGTCGATCTCTACACGCCGATCAAGAACCAGATCGACCTGCAAATTGAGACAACCATCAACACCGACTGAGCCCTCCACCTACTGCCAATACGTCCGATCCAGCGCCCGGTAATTGATCGCCTCGGTCAGATGCGTCGCCGTGATTCGATCGTTGTTGTCCAGGTCCGCGATCGTCCGGCTGATCCGCAGGATCTTGTCGTGGGCGCGGGCGGAGAGCCCCATCTCTTCCATCGCCACTTTCAGCAGCCCCTCCGCGTCGGCGTCGAGCTTGCAGAATTTGCGGATCTGCGACGGGTTCATCTTGCCGTTGAGGCGCGACGATCGGGGACCGAAGCGGTCGTGCTGGCGGGCCTGCGCGCCGATGACCTGCTCCCGCATCTGCACGCTGGTCGTGCCGACGGCGGTGTCGGAGAGCTCGCGAAATGGGACCGGGGGGACTTCGATGTGGATGTCCAGCCGGTCCAGCAGCGGGCCACTGATGCGGGCCATGTAACGCTCGATCTGCATCGGCGTGCAATGGCACTGCCGACGGGGATCGCCGCGATAGCCGCAGGGACAGGGATTCATCGCCGCCACGAGCATCACGTTCGCCGGGAAGGTCAGGCTCCCCAGGGCGCGAGAAATCGTCACGGTGCCGTCTTCGAGGGGCTGGCGGAGGACTTCCAGCGTCCGCCGGTTGAACTCGGGCAGTTCGTCGAGAAACAACACGCCGTGATGGGCCAGGCTGATTTCGCCCGGCGACGGAATGCTGCCTCCCCCCACCAGACCGGCTTCGCTGATCGTGTGATGCGGCGAGCGGAAGGGGCGTTGGAGCATCAGCGGCTGAGCGGGGTCGAGCCGGCCGCAGGCGCTCCAGATGCGAGTCGTCTGCAGGCTTTCTTCCGGGGCGAGGTCGGGGAGGATCGAGCCCAGACGCTGGGCGAGAAGCGTCTTGCCGGTCCCCGGGCTGCCGATCATCAGGAGGTGATGTGAGCCGGCCGCGGCGACGGTGACCGCGCGCTTGGCCATTTCCTGGCCTTTGACGTCGGCGTAGTCGATCGCGTAGCGGCCGAACTCGCGGACGGCGTCGTCCCACGAGAAGGGTTGCGGCGGAATCTCAAGCTGCCCGCTGAAGAAGCCGACCGCCTCCGTCAGGCTGCCGACGGGGATGACGTCGATCCCTTCGACAACGGCGGCTTCGCGGGCGTTCATCACCGGAACGACCAGGCCCTTGCGACCATGATCGCGGGCCGAGATCGCATGCGACAGCGCACCACGGGCGGGACGCAAGTTGCCGTCGAGGGCCAGTTCACCGACCACGCCGTATTGCTGCAGGCGATCCGAACTGAGCTGGCCGCTGGCGATCAGGATCCCCAGCGCGATGGGGAGATCGAACGATGCGGCTTCCTTGGGAAGATCGGCGGGCGAGAGGTTGATCACGATCCGGTCGATCGGTCGTACGTAACCGCTGTTGACCAGTGCCCGTTCGATGCGGTGGGTGCTTTCGCGGACCGCCGCCTCGGCGAGGCCGACGAGAATGGTCTTCGGCATCGCCGCGGGGGAGATGTCGACCTCGACTTCGACCGGGGCGGCCTCGATGCCGAGGAGTGAATAGGTGGCGAGTTTCGCGAGCATGGGCGTCACTGCGTTTGCGTTCACATTTTGTGCAATTGTGGAATGAGACCGAGGAGAACGCAAGGGGGGAATGGCGGCGAAACCGTGTTGCCGACCGGAAACCGGCATAGACTTTGCCGTTGCAGAGGACTCGTCGGACGACGCACAATACGTGTGGCTCCACCTGAGAGAACGCGAGGGTGGTCGGGGCCGGAACGAACGGAAGCCTGGGTGCCGATTTGTCCGGGGCTTCGCGAAGACGCTCCAGCCCCGGCCACCCGAGTCCGTTGCGGGACGGTTTCGCTGACCTCAGGCCTCGGAATCCTGGTTGCTTAGAACGGTGGCATGGCGATGATCGCGAAGCTTCAGCGAGCAGCGGTCGCCGTCGTGCTGGTGGCCGGTCTTTCGCTGGAAGTCGTAGGCCAGTCGGCGAGCACCGGTCGGGCGCTGCGGAGTGCGCCGCCCCGCGCGGCAGCGGACAATCAGGCGGTCCTTCGCGAACAACTGGCGGCCAGCAACGCGATCGACGCGTTTCCGCTGCTGGAGCGGATCCTCCGCGACACCGACGACCTGTCCGGTCCGCTGCAGACCGAGGCCGAGCGGTCGATTGCCGCCCTCCCCCTCGAACTGCACGAGCGTCTGGAGCAGCAGATGGCTCCCCGCGCACAGGATGACCTGACCGCGGCGCTGACGGGAGGCGAAGAACCGCAGTTGGCTCTGGCCCTGCGGCAATACGGCTGGACGCGGGCCGGGGCCGCCGGCTGGCTGGCGGCCGGCCTGAGAGCCCGCGACACGGCCCGGTGGCAGACGGCGGAGGCCGCAGGTCGGCGGGTGCTGGCACATCGTGCGGCCACGCCCACTCAACGCGCGTCGGCGCTGCTGTTGACGGTGGAATCTCTGCTGCAGAGCGGAAAAATCGCTTCGGCCACCAGAATCTGGGACGATTCGAAAGCGTCGCTGGGGAACGTGCCCGTCAGGCAGGCAGGTCGGGCGAGACCGCTGGCGGACCTTATCACCGAACAATTTCGGCCGGCCGGCGAACTCGTTTCCGAATCCACCTCCACCAGCGAAGAAACGTTGCCGGTCCTCGTGGCGCGCTGGCAGCGGGATCTGCGGCCGTCGGCTCCGGTCAGCGAGGGGCTGTCGCTGCTGGCGAAGCCGTTCCGCGCGCACGGGGCGATTTCGTTTCCGGTTCAGCAACCGGTCGTTGCGGGAAATGCCGTCCTGCTGCGGACGATCGACCAGCTCATCGCCTGCGACCTGACGACCGGGGAAAAGCTGTGGCGGGCGGCGCTCCCCGAGTTCTCCCGCCTGCAGGACCACCCGGCACTGCTCGAAAACTCAATGTATCGCACGGCGATTCTGGATTCCTTCTGGCGACGCGAGCAGGTCGACTCCGTCTTCGCGTCGCTGACGACGGATGGCGAGCGGGTGTTCGTCGTTGAGGAGTCCTCGGACCAAGCGCGTCAAATGTTGCCGCAGCGGCCGAGTCCCCCCGAGCGCGACGATGAACCGCCGCCACCGATCTCGAATCACCTGGCGGCCTACGACGTGTCGACGGGGGATCTCGCGTGGCGGATCGGCGGGGAATCGGTCAGTCCTTCCTATCCGCTGGGGGGTGTCTATTTTCTGGGACCGCCGACCGCGGTCGATGAAGCGCTGTTTGGCGTCGGCCAGCGCTCGGGCGAGCTGGGGGTGTATGCTATCGATCGCCGGCGCGGCGAACTGTTATGGTGGGTCACGCTGGGGCAGGTCGAACGCCCCCTCTCGGGGGATCTGCTCCGCCGGGGAACCGCGTGTCCCGTCGTGTGGGAGCAGGGGCTGCTGATCTGCCCGACGACGGCGGGAGTCGTCGCCGCAGTGGATGCGACCACGCGCCAGCTTCGCTGGCTGACGCGCTATCCGGATCGTCAGCGGGAGATCGTCCTGCCGCAGCCCGGCGCCATCCGCCCGCGATCTCGTCCGGAGTCGTGGTGGGACGCCTGGCGCACGGCGAGCGTGTGGCCGGTTGGTGATCGCATTCTAAATACGTCGCCGGAAAGCAACGAGTGGTTGCTGATCAACGTCGCCGACGGCTCGGTCGTGCAGAGAGGACTGCGCAATGGGGCGATTGCGGTTGTCGGAATCGTCGGGCAGACGCTGGTCCTGGCGGAGTCCTCGGCGATTCGCGGAGTCGACCTGACGAGTGGTGAAGTGCGCTGGCGGGCGGTCACGGGCGATCTCGCGGGGCAGGGAGTCATCCACGGCGACGTGCTGGTGCAGCCGCTCGCCGAGGGGACTCTGGCGACGATTCAGATCGAAGACGGCCGAGTCGACTGGTTGCGGGGGGGCGATCCGCTGCCGATGGGGCGGTTGACGCGAACGAGCCGGGGCTGGCTGCTGGCCGGTCCGGGCGGATTGTGTGCGCTGGCCAGTCGATCCGAGGCCGCTGGCGTAATTGAGTCCCTGCCGACATCGGCCGGCGGCCCGGCCCGTGAAGTGCGGCTGGCCCGGTTGGAGCTCCAGCGGGGTCGCCCGCATGCGACTTGGGAGCGGTTGATCGGGTCGATGAATGACACCCGGCGGGAGGCGCTGCTGACGACGGGACTGGCGTGGCTCGAACGCGATGCGTCGATCTGGAAGACGGTGCAGTCCCGCCTGCTGGAGCTGGCACTGTCGGCGGACGAACGATTCACCGTCCGGCTGTCGCTGCTGGATGCCGCAGTCCGAGCGGGTGAGCCCGAAGCCGCGTTGACCTTTGCCCTGGATGCACTGGAAGAACGGCCGGAGGGAACATGCCGGATCGATTCCTCACCGATGCGCGTGGTCCGTCGCGACCGCCTGTTGCAGGGGCGGATTGATCAGTTGCTGCGAGCCGCCGAACCCTCTGCGCGGTCAGTTCTTGATCAAAGGCTGGAGGAGCGGCTGGGAGAAGTCCTGGCCAAGAAAGATCCGTTCGGTGTGCAGGGCTGGCTGGACTGGCTTGGTCCACTCCCCTGGGCGCGGGAACGAACGCTCGAACATCAGGAGGCGGCGTTCCTGGGGCGATCGCTGCTGGAGACCGAATTGCGTCTGCTGGATCTGTCGGGCGGCTCGCGTTCGCGGTTGCACGTCGACGGTCGGGTGAGACTGGCGGAGCTTCTGCGGGACGCGGGGTTTCCGCGCGATGGGCACGCCATCCTGGCCGACCTGTCGAACCGGCAGCCCGGCGCGCGCTCCGCGAACGGGGCCAGCGTCGCCGGATTGTGGCGCGGACTGCAGGACCGGCCGGAGTGGACGGGTTCTTTCCAGCCGGCCACGGATGTCTGGCCGGTGCGGAAGCCGTGGTCGGAAGCCCACCAGCGGCGGAACGAAAACGTCTATCAGTTCGGGGCGGAGGTGCGGGCTGAACCGGGGAGCCTGATCGATCGGCTGGATGTGTCGATCGACCGGCAGGGGCGGTGGGTGCAGTTTGCCGGAGATGGACAGTCCGGGCCCTGGCGGGCCGATCTGCCGTCATCCTCTTCGCCGTTTCGGTATGTCTATTTCCGCCATGCCACCTGGGGCTGGGGACGGCTGGCGATTGTTCGCGTCGGGTCGGAGTTGTTTGCAGTCACGCCGTTCAACGCCCGCGGTGAGCCGCAGGCGCAGGTGCTGTGGACGATCGACACTGCGGCGACAATTCAGCCGATGTCGGACCAGGTCGACGTCGTGCCGCTGCGGGATCGTACGGGAGTGCGATCGGAAGAATTGACGATGTTCGATCCGTTCGGACGCGAGATTGCCGCCGTGGGGCCGGTCCGGCCGCGGTATTTGTGCTATCGCGAACAGTCCGTCCTGCGGGCGATCGAGACGTCGACAGGGGCGGTCCTCTGGGAGCGTTTCGATCTTCCGGACGGCACGATCACGTTTGGCGACGACGATGCGGTCGCCGTCTGGCAACCAACCTCGGGCCGGCTGGAGCTGCTGAGCGCGATCGACGGGCGAACTCTGGAAGTCCGGAACTGGGCGGTGTCGCCCGACGACCTCCTGCAGATCGAAGACCTGCGGGCGTGGGTCATCGAGCGCGGCCCGCAGACGGTCATCCGGCTGGTGGACGTCGCCACGAACAAAACGCTGTGGCGACAGGTCTGGTTCGGCGACGCGACGCCATTTCTGCTGGACCGTCAGACCATCGGCCTGCTCGATCCCCGCGGCGTGCTGGCGGTCTTTTCGGCCGAGACCGGGGGGCTGCTCGGCGAGCCGCTGACGGTCGACTGCCCGGCGGCCATCGATCGGATCGCCGTGGCTGCAGACGCCGACCGGTGGTACGTGACGTGGACGCCCCGGCTGGAGAATCTGTGGCTGCTGTTGAAGGGGCAGCCCCGGAGCAGTTTCCGGATGCCGTTCGTCGACGGCACGCTGCTGGCGATCGACCGCTCGCGCGTGCAGATCGACTGGCGTCGAACGCTGCATCAGGAGCCGTTCCCCATCGATCAGTTCCGCAACGCGCCGGTGCTGTGGCAGATCTGGAAACTGCCGGCTTCGGGTTCGGGAGGCAATCAGCTCGGAGACGGGCTGGTCCGCCTGATCGACAAGCGAACTGGCGAAATCGCGTACGAAGCGCGGTCGGCGAACATGCAGCCGTATTTGAATCTGCAGGCCGATCCGGAGACGCAACTGCTCGACCTGCAGTTGTCGAATGAAACGGTCCGGCTGCACTACCGCGGCGAGCCCCCTCCGCCGGAAGAGGCCGAAAAGGAACCTTGATTTCCGCCGGGACCGGACAAGGATTCTGGCAGGGCCTCGACATTGCCCCGCAGGAACCGCCTCCATGTCGCATCCGCCCGCTCCTCTGATGCACTGGGAGGAGAACCGTGCGCTCCGGCAGTTCCTGATCGGCTCGACCGCGATGCTGCTGTGGATTGCGGTCGATCTGCTCCTCCCCTGCCTGCCGACAGCTTATCAGCCGGTTTCTGTCTCCGGGCAGATGCGGTGGCGGCTGCTGACGGCCTATCTCCTGCCCGCCTTCGGCCTGACGACGATTCTGCTGATGTGGCGGCTTTTGAGGCAGGCGGAACCGGCCGAGCCGGGTCGCCTTGGCTGGCTGGGGCTGGCGTTTCTGGCGGGCGGGGCGATCTTCGACGTCGGCGTCACACTGGTCTGCAGCCCGGATCTGGTCTTTGAGGGGAATCCCTACGTCCGGATTCTGCTCGACACGCAGCATTCGCTGCCGTTCGTCTACCTGCACCTGCTGATCACGCAGGCGGGATTCGTGACGCTGTTTTGCTGCGTGTGGCTGGCCTTCCTGCGGCACCAGCAGATTCTGCAGGGGAGCATCATCGATGCCCGGCCGCGGGGGTGGGCCGAGTTCCTCAAAGCCGCGACGGGGGGAGCGCATTTGAACTGGCGGCAGTGGCTGCTGCCGGTACGACCCTCCGAAGTTCCGTTCTTCTACCACTCGATGTGGCTGACCACGGTGTCGGTCGTATTCGGAATCACGGTGTTCCGCTGGTACGCGGGCCTGGAATGGCTCACCATGCCGGACCCCTCGCTGCCGTTACGGTTCACGGTCGCGGCCAGCGGATTAGCGCTGGCCCTGATCTGCTATCTGGGGGGATTGTGGTTCGTGACGAGGCGCGAGCTGATGCCGGTCGCCGCCGCGAACAAAGAACCATAGCACTGGGCGTCGCGACGCATTGCCGGCGCCACTGTCACCGGAGGACCGAACGGCCGCTGGCGCACGATCGCGATGAGATCCATCTTGCCGGCACATGTGCGCATGTTACCATTGAGGAATGGCCTCACCGGAACTGTCACTGGCGTCGACTGCCTCGGCAAACCGTTTGGGGTGGCGTCGTCGACTGTGGACTTGGGTCCGCCGGGCGGCGGCAACCGGGGCGTTGTCGGTCCTGTTGTTTGCCGGCCTCGTGGTGGCGGGGCTGATCCCGGTCAACAACGAGTTTCGGCCGACGCCCGGCGGAGTCGAAGTCCTCTTCATCTCGAACGACGTGCATGCGGACGTATTGGTTCCAATTCAGACGGACGTGGTCGACTGGCGCGAGATTTTCCCTCCCGGTGCTGTGTCGGGCGATGTCAGCCGGGCTACGCATGTGGCGATCGGCTGGGGGGACAAAGGGTTCTACATCGGGACGCCGACGTGGTCCGATCTGCGGCTGTCGACGGTGGGCAATGCGCTGTTTCTGCCGTCGTCGACGTGCCTGCACGTGATGTATGCGGACGCCGAGCTGTACCGGGCGGGCGGGCGTTCGGTGCGGATTTCGCGGGAGCAGTATGCGCGGCTGGTGGAGTACATCCGGTCGAGCATCCGCCCCGGTCCGGAAGGTCGCGCGATGGCGATCCCTGGGGCGGCGTACGGGTTTGACGACGCGTTCTTTGAGGCTCGCGGGAGCTATCACGTTTTCAATACGTGTAACTGCTGGATCGGGCGGGGGATGCAGGCGGCGGGGATCCGGACGGGATTGTTTACGCCTCTGCCGCGGACGGTGCTGTGGTGGCTGCCGTGAGGGGTGGGGAAAAACTCGAAATCCGAAATCCGAAATCCGAAACAAATCGGAATTCTGAAGTTCGAAACGGCGTTGCGGGGGATCACGGTCTCCCCGAATCCTGCTGCCCGGAGAATTCGACGATGAGCACAAACTGGTCGAATCGGGCCTGTCTGGTCTGCGTGATCGGATTCGTCGCGTTCAACGATCTCGGCGCCAAGGAACCACGGGGCAAATCCCAACCGGTCACCGTCGCGGAATGCGAGCGGCTGGTCGAGCAACTCGCCAATCCGGATCCGCCGCCGTTTCAGGAAGACTATGTCCTTAAGTTACCAAAGGGAATAACTACAGCGGCTCTGGCGAAATCTCAGAAGCCCATTGCTGCGGCATACGATGCGCTGAGCAAGAACATTGAAGTCTCATTTCCGGTGCTGATTGCGCACATGGATGACGAGAGATATTCCCATGTGTATGAAGTCGGACCTTCAGCGGTTTTTCAACGCCGGTCGGTTGGCGAATGTTGCGCGATCATCGCGTTCAAACACATTGACGTTTATCAAGCGGCCGTGACCCGACAAGACGCTGAGGGCCGAAGGAGAGCGCTTTCATTCATTGACGAGGCCTGCGGCGGCTTTGAGAATTGGTGGAAGGAGCGGCACGAAAAGAATCTGGCGGAGTTGCAGTTGGAGGGACTGGACTGGGCGTCCGGCCATGTCCGGCCGCCGTATTTTACGCCCCAGGAATGGGAAGCCGCTCGGCAGAAACTGAGCCAGCTTGCTACGCAGATCCGCGAGACCGGGAAGCCGATCCCGGTGGAAGATCGGTTGCGGTTTTTTTCGAGGTGAGCAGAGATTCATGGAAACTTGCGGCGCATGGCACGCACAATGGAGTGGACCGGAGATTCCGAAAGGCCGACTGATGACCAGAATTCCCCTGACCAGGATCGGCGCTGCTGACGCGGAACGTGACTTCGGCAAACTTCTCGACCGCGTCGCAACGGGCGAGGAGATCACGATCACGCGCCGTGGAGAGCCCGTGGCTCGGCTTGTTCCTGCGAGAGGTGCGTCGCCAACGAAATCTCCCACACACGCCATTCAGGAGTTGCGGGGATTGGCGAGTCGTAACTCGCTGGGAGGGCTGCGCGTGCAGGATTTCATGGCCGAGAGGCGAGAATGATTTGAATCGAGAGAAACTTGGCAATTCCGCGGGCGAATTCGAGCCAGCGGCAACAGGTTCAGCCTCCGCTGTCGGATTCCCCCTGGAACCGGCTACAATTCCGGGGCGGGCGGATGGGTCGCCTGTTGAGACGGACTTTCGGAACGAGTTGTCATGCGGATTCTGCTGGCCAATCCCCGCGGCTTTTGTGCGGGCGTCAATATGGCGATCGAGTGCCTGGATGAAACCATCCGGATGTTCGGCTCGAACGTCTACGTCTATCACGAGATCGTGCACAACAAGTACGTCGTCGACCGCTTCACGCAGCAGGGGGTGACGTTCGTCGACCGCATTTCCGAGACGCCGGAAGGTTCGATCCTGCTGTACAGTGCTCACGGCGTCTCGCCGCAGGTTCGCGAGGAAGCCCGCAGCCGGGGACTGCACACGATCGACGCGACCTGTCCGCTGGTGACGAAGGTCCATCTGGAGGCGATCAAGTACGCCAAGAGCGGTTATCACATTGTGCTGATCGGCCACGACGGCCACGACGAAGTGATCGGCACGATGGGGGAGGCCCCGGCGAGCATTACGCTGGTGGAGTCTCCCGAGGATGTCGAGCAACTGAGTTTTCCGGACGACGCGAAGCTGGCGTACCTGACGCAGACGACGCTGAGCGTCGAGGAGGCGGGACTGGTGATCGGCGCCCTCAAGCGGAAGTATCCGCACATCGAGTCGCCGCCTAAGGAAGACATCTGCTACGCCACGACGAATCGTCAGCACGCGGTGACGCAGCTCGCGGCAGAGGCGGACCTGGTGATTGTGCTGGGGAGCCAGAACAGTTCGAACAGCCGCCGGCTGATGGAAATCGGCGCTTCGTCATCCAAGCCGTCGCACCTGATCGACGGCGCTGCGGAACTGCAGGACGAATGGTTCGAAGGAATTGAGACGGTGCTGATCACTGCCGGAGCCAGCGCGCCGGAGATCGTGGTGCAGGATGTCATCGACGTGCTGACAAAGCGTTATGGCGGCGTGGTGGACGAAGTTGTGACGCGCGAGGAGCATGTCTCGTTCCCGCTGCCAAAAGAGCTGCGACGGCTGCAGACCGAACGGGCCAGGGTGTAGCGGGTCTGGAAAAGAACACCACGATGCGATGCGGCCTGCTGATCCTGTTTGCGGTGTCCGTGACGACCGGGCCGGTCGCACAAGAACCGCCGGTCCGGAGGCCGTTTCGCGAAGCCGCGACGGTCCCTGCAGATACGACGGTCGCCAAGTCGCTCGGGCAGGTCGAAGAATTCGCCGCGGCGGGACGCTGGCAGGACGCCTTGGAGATCCTGCAGCAGCTCACAGAGACGCACAGTGCGGCCCTGACGCAGATCCGCGCCGGCGAAGCGGGGGGAACCGCGTGGTACGCGAACGTGGCGACTCGGGCGAACATTCTGCTGGCGCGACTCCCCGCGGACGCCCGCGCCGACTATCGAGCCCGGCTCGATCCACTGGCGCGGGAGTGGTTTGCCGAATGGGAAGTAACCCGCCGAGAGGCGGCTCTGCAGCGAATCCTCCGGACGGCGTTTCTGAGCAGCTACGGCGATGACGCCTTGTGGGCTCTGGGGGAAGCGGCCTGGGACCGAGGCGAGTTCGCGACCGCGCGACGCTTGTGGACGCAGCTCGTTCCGCTCCCTGCGGAAGTCACCGACGATCGGTTTCCCGGAGTGCTGCGTTATCCGGACACCGACCTCGATCTGGCAGGCGTTCGCGCGAGGCTGATTCTCTGCAGCCTGATGCTTAAGGAACCCGAGCGCGCCCGGCGGGAGATCGATCGATTCGCCATCGAATTCCCGCAGGCGGAGGGGAAGCTCGGCGGGCAAACGGGATCGCTGATCGAACTGCTGCGTCAGATGTCGGAGTCGCTCGGCTTGCCGCAGCCGTTGCCGTGGAGCGGGGATTTTGCGACGTTCGGCGGGAGCATGTCCCGCCAGTGGATTGCTGGGGAATTGCCAGATCTGGCGACGCCGACGTGGTCCGCCGAGCTGCGACGGAACTCGCTGCCGCTCTGGTTCCGGCAGGTCTTGCAGAGAGACGGCGGCCCGCTGGCCTACCACCCGGTGATCTGGCGCGACCTGGTGCTGGTGGCCGATGAAGGCTCCATCTCCGCCTGGAACCTGCTGACCGGAGAACCCGCCTGGTCGACCGAGGGCAATCTGCGGCCGGAGATCTATCCGGCCGTACCGGAAGACCGCGAGTCGACCCCCGATCGTCCGTCGCTGGGGCTGCCCCACTATACGCTGACCATCGACGACGGCCGGCTGTATGCCCGGATGGGCTGGCCGGTCACGTCGCCGTCCCGCCGGGAATTGCGGCCGCTGATTTCGACTCTGGTCTGCCTGAATCTGGAGCAGGGGCAGGGGCAACTGGAGTGGATGGTGTCGTCGGAGGAACTGCCGGCCGACGGGGGGCCTCCCTGGAGCTGGGAGGGGACGCCGGTCGTCGAGCAGGGCCGGGTGTTCGCCGTGGCGTGCCGTCGTCGCCCGCAACTCGAACTGGCAGTCGTCTGCGTCGAACCGGCGGAGGGTCGAGTCGAGTGGATGCGTCCTGTCTGCACGGGGCGTCCGCAGGCGGAAGAAGATTTCAATCGCATCAGCCATCTGCTGCTGAGCGCGGCGGAGGGGCGGCTGTTTCTTTCGACGGATGCGGGGGTCATTCTTTCGCTCGATGCGACCGACGGTCGGCTTGACTGGGCGGTGACCTACGAAACGGCGACAGAGCCCGGCGGGTTTCGGCAGTCGATGCCGGGATTTTCGCTCCTGCCGTGCGTCGTGCATGACGGACGCGTGTATGCGGCCCCGAACGACTCCGATCGAATCCTCTGCCTGGAGGCGGCGACCGGGCGCACGATCTGGAACCAGGCGATGCCGGAGCGGATCCGCTCCCTGCTGGGTGTCGGACATGCCTTGACGCACGATGTGCTGATTACGAGCGGCCGTTCCCTGTGGGCGTTCGATGTGCGGACGGGAAAGCCGGTCTGGAGGGATCACAGCGATGAACGGGGATACGGAGAAGGGGTTCTGTGCGGCGAACAGGTTCTCTGGCCAACGCGCGAGGCCCTGCTGATCTTCGACCAGGCGACCGGGCAACTGCGGCGGCGAATCGAGCTCGACAATCCCGACGCCCCAGGGACCGGCGGTAATCTGGCCGTCGCGCCCGGCTGGATTGTCGTTGCTGAACCGACCCGGCTGGTCGTCTATTGGGAGTACTCGGGACAGCGTCGCAAGCTGCTGGAGGGACTGTCGCAGGAACCCTACGACCACCGGTTGAGATTGCGACTGGCCGAACTGGACGCAGCCCGCGGCGACATGAACGCGGCCAAGGCAGAATGGACGCGCGTGCTGGAGATCGCGGACCGGAACAGCAACGCCGACATCCGCCAGGAAACGGAAGCCGCATGGCTGAGCTGGGCCGGGCGCTGGTCGGGAAAATCTGCTGAGGAGGGCCAGGCCGAGTTGGCCGTGAATCCCTTGCGGGATGTGCTCGAACAGCTCTCGACGCCTGAGCTGCAGGAGGCGGCGCACTACCGTCTGGCGCTGAGCGAGATCCAGCGCGGCGCAAGCGGAGATCCCTTAACACCGCTCGTGTCGTTGCTCAAGGGGCGGCGGCCGACCACTGAAAACACGCGGCAGTTATTGCGCCGGATCCTGACTGACGGCGCTGATTCCATTCGTGAGCGCTACGCCGTCGAAGCGGGAGCAGACTGGCATTTCAGCCCGACTGCGGCCCGGACCGCGATCGAGCATGGCGCGTCGGCGTCGGAACGCCGGGAGATTCGAACTGCCCTCGCGACTCTTGAGTCCGTGGCAGACTGGCCCGTGTCGAACGATTTGCAGGACCAGGCTCGACGGACCGCGCACATGCTTGAGCAGCGTCTGCAGAAATCCAATGAACTTGAAACGTCGCGTCCCGATGCGTCTCCCTGGTGGCAATTGTCCTGGGAACGGCTGCTCCATTCCGGCGAGAAGGTCGTCGTTCCGCAGGTTGCGAAGGCCGGTGCAGATCCGTCAGTTCTCCTGCTGGTGAACGACCGCATCACCGCAGTCCGAACGAACGACAATCGCGCGCTCTGGACGCGCGTGTTGGGCGAGCCGCTGCTGCGGGTTCTGGCCACGTCGGACTCGCTGGTTCTGATTCAGCCCCAGACGCTGCAAGCGGTCGATCTCTGGACCGGAGAAGCGGTCTGGCAGCGACCATCCGTCGACCCATCGGGCTCGACGAGGGCTCAGGCGGGAATCGGGTTCGATTCGGAAGTGCTCGTGCTCCGAGCCGACGATGGCACATTCGTCGCTCGGGACGTTCGCACGGGCGAGCAGCGCTGGCGAACGCGACCACCGGCCGGGCAGTTGCAGTTGCGATGGACCTTGGCCGAAGGCCGACTTTGGTGCCAGACGTTGAACCCGGCTCACACCTGGTGCTGCGACCTGAAAAGTGGCGCCTGGGAGCCGCCCCGGTACGGCCTGGATCGTCCCTGGAGATCGGCCCCATGTGTGGATGCCTCGCTGATGCTGGGAGTCGTTGGCGACGCTCGCGCGATCCACGCCATTCCCGCCGGTGAATCTCTCTCGGATCGCCGCTTCGCCGGTCCGCTGTCGCAGGCCCATGCGGACCCGATGCTGCGGACGGACGGGCGGCGCTGGTGGGCGATCGTCGATGGATTATCGATCTCGCGATTTGAACCGCAGTCCGGGATTCCGAGCGGAAGCGCGGCCCTGACGAGTTGGCCGAACCGCGGGCTTCCCGGCGAAGTCGCCTGGGGCCGCGAACGGGCGTGGTGCGCTACCGATGGCGTGTTACGCGGCGCGCTGTTGGAGAATCCGGCTGAAGTCTGCGAGTTGCCGCTGGGCGATGACCGGCGGTGGTGCGTGGCGTTTGTGCCGGCGATTGACGATTCTGCTGCCGGCGCGATCTGGGTCTGGCCGGCAAACGGCGCCGCCGAAGTCATTGTCGTCAACGAGCGGGATGGTCGACTGCGACAGCGATTGCCGTTGTCGGGCGACTCCGGCCTGGAGCAGGTCGTGTCGACTGTCAGCGGACCGGTGCTGGTCACGGAGCGTTCGCTGCGTCTCTACGCACCGATTCCGCGGGTGACCACCGCGGCTGCGCGTTGAAACGGTATCGTCGAGCGAACGCCTCGACGGCCTCGGTCCCCGTGAGGACCTGCGAAGTCCGCATTCCCGTGAATCGATCGGCGGCACTGTCCCAGGCGATGCGGACGTCCGGTCTGCCTGTTCCCGTGGCCACGGCGAGCGCAGCTCCCACCGCAAACCGATCCTGCGGATAAATCGGAGCGCCGACGGCTGACAGCGACCAGCGATCGATACGCAACTGACGCCACGGCTCGAACGGACCGGCCGGTTCCAGCCACGGCTGCAGGTGGTCCGGCAGCCGGTCGGCGTCCGCCTCTGCGACAGAAACATAGACCCGCTCCGGCCGCGACGCATAGACGGCCCAACCGGGCCAGTGATCCCACCCGCCGAACGGTTCGAGCGCCGGGAGCGCAATCGCCACGCAAGTCGCCAGCCAGGCCAGCCGACTTCCTGCAGGCTGATCACGCCGCGCAGGGCAGGGGATGGCCGGTCGAGCGAACAGCAGCAGGTTCTGTCCGATAAAAAAGAGATTCCAGAGCAGGACCCCCGCCTGATGGTCGTGGCCGAACGGCCCGAGCGCCAGCAGCAGAACCAGATGCATGGCGATCGCCGCGACCAGTCCGAAAAGTCGCGTCTGCGGAATCGCCAGCATCAGAGCCACCGTCAATTCGACGAGCGGAACGGCCGCGGCCAGACGACTCCTTGCCGCTTCGCTCCAGAGACCGAGGGCGTTGGAGCTGCCGAGCGCGCGAAACAGCCCTTCGAGCAGAAATGGACCGTGCGAATGAAAGAACGTGACATCCAGCTTGGACAGCGCCGACCAGAAGTAAATGCTGACCGCCAGCCAGCGCCAGCCGGCGAGGGCAACGGCCGGAGTCGCACTGCCGATCAACAGGGCGACGATCAGAAACTGCCACGCCCAGGGCTGCAGGCGATGCTGGTTCAGCAGGATCAACAAACCCAGCGTCGTCGCCGCGACAAGCAGCGCAGCACGTCCAACGCGCTGAGGGGCGGGCCTCCACAGCACGACGATCCAGGCGGCGATCAGTCCCGCCAGCAGAGTCCAGTCGACCAGCAACGGCGTCGGCCTCAACGCCGAGAGGAGCGGGACCTGCGGAAAGGAGCTCGTCCCGGTCCAGAGGGGCCAGGTCGCCCCGATCAGAGCCAGTCCAGCCAGCGCCAGCCAGCGTGCAGCCGGGTTCAGAGTCGCCGCCGCAGGATCATCGGTCGCGGTCGTCATCGTCCCTGACTCAGCACGACAATCGTTCCCACCACCGCGGCGGCTGCCAAAAAGGCCAGCGTGATCTTGACCCAGCTCCAGGGCCGCTCGCCCTGCACTTCTCCGGTCGCTGCATTAATCATGACCTGGTACGTCTTGTCGTGATACTTGTAGGCCAGCAGCCAGACGGGCAGCAGAATGTGCTTGAAAGTCAGGGCGCTGAGCTGCACTTTCAAATCGTCGACTCGCTGCTCGTCGCCGCCGATCCGGCCGCGGACGTCTCGCTCCAGCTCCGACCGGACCCGCTTGCGTCCTTCCTCGAAACACTCGGGAAGTTCGACGTCGTAAGTCCGGGCGAAGAAACCGGCCATGACTTCCGGATTGAACGGAATGCACTTCCCGAGCGGCCAGGGTTCGAGCCCCAGAACCAGCTTCAAATTCATCCCGCGGACGGCCAGTACGAGCACGTCGTCAAAGAAGCGTTGAAACTGCCCGGAGACCCAGGTCCAGCTCGTTCTGCGTTCCTGCCGCTGATCTTTACCGGAGCCGACGGTTACATAGTAGTGGTCGCCCCGCTGTCCCGACCATTGGGTGAACGTCATGGCGTCAAACGTGAAGTACGGCATGTAAACGCCGTTGAATTTGCCGCTGGCGCCCATCTTTTTGAAGTCGTTGGGAGCAAACCAGAGCGACTGAACCCAGTTCCTCAAGTTAGTCGAAGCCCGAGATTCCGGGACGAGGAACGGCAGGACGCCGTCGACGTGGATGCGCGTCTCGGCGTCGTGAACCTTGTCCCGCTGCAGCGGCGAGGCGCAGTAGGGGCATTGCGAGCTCGTCAGCGTTCCGTGAAAAACGACGTTGGCGCCGCACGATTCGCAGCGGACCTCGTGATCGCCGACCGCCTGATCGTCCCCGACTCCTTTCTCGTGCCACTCCGTCAGCCGGGCCAGCATCTCGTCCAGATCGCGTTCGTGCAGCTCGCGGATCTCGGCGGGCTGCAGCTCTTCAAGGGAGCCGCAATACGGACACTGCAGACTCTGCTGGCCGATGGAGAATTCCAGATCGGCCCCGCACCGGCGACAGGGAAAGATTCGCCCTCGGCCATTATCGATGGCCTCGCCGGCGCGTTCGGTCGTTCCGACGGCGTCTTCCGGGAACAGCGGACTGGCCGGGGCGGGGGGCGGCGTCACAGCGGGTCTCTCCAGGCGGCGGAATTCCGAGTCGACAGGATACCTGCGACGCCCCATTCGGGCGAGCGCCGGCAGGCGGCCGGTCGGAAGAACGAAGAGAGGATGCGGGCGGATCATGGCCGGCTTGCAGATCCATCGCGTCCGACCGATACTGGCCTGATACTGCTCCCGTAGCTCAGCTGGATAGAGCGACGGTTTCCTAAACCGTAGGTCGTGCGTTCGAATCGCGCCGGGAGTACTTCTTTTCAGGGCTCAAACGCACCTCGGTGCGCGCCGCGCGGCCCGCTGGACTTGGAAATGGACTCGCGCCGCTGCAGGAGCTGCCTGCGGCCGCCAAGTCCCGCCCTGCTGCGACAGATCCTGCCACCAGCGGCACACGATTTGTGACAGGAAGTGACAGGAACGCCGGCGTGGCCTCGCTTTGCCGGGAAAGCTGCGGTATCTGAGACCATAGGTCTGGTATCGCGTGGCAGGATCTCCGCCGAGATGGATCGGCTGTGAATTGATTCACAGGCGTGAATTTGCCGGTGGAGCGGCTGCCGCTCGTCGCCGCCGGGCTGGTGGCCTGAGACGTTGACGGATGGGTTTCCTTTGCGTTCCGTCGGGCTCTGGCGGGTCGTCGCGGCCTTTGTGGCGGCCGGTTGGCGTGGCCCAGGAAAAGGCAACGGAAACGGCCTTCGGACGCTGGAAGAGGGCGGATTCACGGGCGATTGTTGCCGGGTGAACGCTCGACAACCTCAGTCGCACTCTCGCGTCACGGAGTCCTGACATGGTGACTGACCTGCAAGAGGCAAATCCCCGGGTCCGTACTTCGAGCCAGGCTCCATTCGTGCTGGAAGCAGACGCAAAAGCAGTCCACGACATTCACAGAGTGCGTCGTGCACTCCAGGGCCGACTCGATCGGCCGGGCGCGGTCAATACGGGCCCGAGCCGGTCGCAGCCCCGCTTTTGACCGACGACCGCCGGAGGGGGCGCCGTTTCACCAGCGTCACGGCGTTGCCGGCGTCGTTGTAGGCGACGTCGTCCATAAAGGCCCGCATCAGCATGACGCCCCGGCCGCAGGGGAGGTCGAGGTTTTCGGTGTTGGTCGGGTCGGGCAGCGTCTGCGGATTGAAGCCCGGCCCCTCGTCCTCGACCGTGATCAGGGCCTGGCGGTCGTCGAGGCTGAATTTGACCGTGATTCTGCGATTGCCGTATGGTTCCTGAGTCAGCCGGGCGTTGGCCATCGCGTAGAAATCGTGGTGATTCGTCAGTTTCAGCGCCGACGAGACTTCCAGATTGCCGTGGTAATAGGCGTTGAGCAGCGCTTCTTCGAGGGCGGTTCCCAGCCGGAGCCGCTCGATCTTTTCGAGCCCCCAGCTCTCGGTCAGCACCTGCTGCAGATACCGGCACATCGACATCAGCAGATCCAGGTCGGTCTCCAGAGTGAAGACTTCGTGCCGGGTCGTCAGCCGCCGCATCAACTGCGACAGCGACTGTTCGTCCCGTGTCGCCGCCAGCACCCGGCGGGAAATTTCGACCAGATCCGTGGCCAGCGACCGCTTCGGCACATAGCTGTTGGCGCCGACGCGCAGCGCTTCCGACGCCAGTTCTTCACTCCCTTTGGCCGTCATCAAAATGATCGGCATGGCCGGATACTCCCGCCGTACGGCAGTCAGCAGTTCCAGGCCGTTCATCTCCGGCATCTGCATATCGGTGATGATCAGATCGGGGGGCTGTCGCCGGACGGCGTCGAGCGCGTCCTCGGCGTCACCCGCGTAGAGGATTTCCCAAACGGAGTCCTTTTCCAGGATCCCCCCGGCAAGTCGCCGGTCGATCGGCGAGTCGTCTACCACCAGTACGGTTGTCATCTCGGGATTCCTGCCGCAGGTCCTCGCCTGGCCCAGTTCGGTCGCGAGTGCATTACACGGCCCCGTCGTACCGAACGCAACGAGCAACACGTTCCGGAAGGTTTTCTCGCGACGACGACCGGTTTCCGCGTGGGGGCTGGCGCTGTATTCTATCGGAACTTGCCGATCATTGATCACCGGCCCGCTCATTGACTGACCCGCCATGGACTGCAGACTCCTTCTGGCTACGATCGCCGTCGTGTTCGTCGGAGAACGCGCGAACGGGGGTGATCCCGATTTCGCCCGCGACGTGCTGCCGATCCTGTCCGACAACTGCTTTCTCTGCCACGGCCCGGACGCGAAGTCGCGCGAGGGAGAACTGCGGCTTGATCTCCGCAGTGACGAACTGTTTGGCGCACGTAAGATCATCACCGCCGGCCAAAGCGCGGACAGCGTCCTCATCGAGCGGATTCTCAGTCCCGATCCCGACTTGGTGATGCCTCCTCCTCATACGAAAAAGTCTTTGACGCCTCAACAGGTCGATCTTTTGCGACGGTGGATCGATTCCGGCGCTGCCTGGGGGCAGCATTGGGCGTATGAGCCGCTCGATCGACCGACGATTCCGCAGGCCGGGGTGCGAGAATCGCGGCGCAGCGATCTGGATGCGCTCATTCAGGCCCGGCTGGAGCGGGAGGGATTGCGTCCGGCACAGGAAGCCGACCGCGCCCGGCTGCTGCGTCGCGTGACGCTCGACCTGACCGGACTGCCGCCGACGCCCGCTGAAACCAGTGAATTTCTCGAAGATCCCGCTCCGGATGCCTACGAACGGGTCGTCGACCGGCTGCTCGCTTCGCCCCGTTTCGGTGAGCGGATGGTCTGGGACTGGCTCGACGCCGCCCGCTATGCCGATTCCAACGGCTATCAGGGGGACGGCGAACGGACAATGTGGCCCTGGCGAGACTGGGCCGTCGGCGCGTTGAATTCCAATCTGCCATTCGACGAGTTCACGATCTGGCAGCTTGCCGGCGATCTGCTCCCCGACGCCACGCTCGAGCAGCGCGTGGCGACCGGATTCTGCCGCAATCACATGATCAACGGCGAAGGGGGCCGGATCGCCGCAGAGAATCGGGTCGACTATGTCATGGACATGACGGAGACCGCTGCGACCGTCTGGCTTGGCGCGACATTCAACTGCTGCCGCTGCCACGATCACAAGTTCGATCCTTTCACGCAGCGCGACTACTATCAACTCTTTGCGTTTTTCAACAGCACGCCGGTGGACGGCGGCGGCGGCAATCCTCAGACGCCGCCCGTCGTGGAACTTCCTTCGGACGAGCAGACGCGCCGGCGTCACGAAGCCGGTCAGCAGCTCGCCGAACGGCAGACGGATCTCGCCCGCTATGAACAGGAGAAGTTTCCGCGCGACGCTGGCCAGACCGCCGACCTGTCCCCGGCCGCCGTCGAACGTCCCGAAGAGATCCGCAAGCTCCTCGCCATCGAGCCCGCAAAGCGCAACCGCAATCAGCTCGATCAACTGGCCAAGCACTGGCGGGAGACGTTGAAAGACAATCCGGCGGAAGCGGCCTATGCGGAACGGGTCGAGGCGCTGCGCAACGCGATCGACCGCCGCGATGGCGTCGACCGGGAGATTCCGCGCGTGATGATCATGGCCGATCTGCCGCAGCCGCGGGAAACGTTCCGGTTGAGCAAGGGCCTGTACGACAAACCGCTCGACCAGGTCGGCATCGGCGTCCCCTCCAATCTGCCGCAACTGGCGACGAACGCGCCGAGGAACCGGCTGGGGCTGGCGCGATGGCTTGTCGCGGATGACAACCCGCTCACTGCCCGCGTGACCGTCAATCGTTTCTGGCAGCAGTTCTTCGGCGTCGGGCTGGTCAAGACCGCCGAAGATTTCGGCGTGCAGGGGGAGCGTCCGGTTCACCCCGAACTGCTCGACTGGCTGGCGGTCGAGTTCCGCCAGACCGGCTGGGACGTCAAACGTCTCTGCCGGACCATCGTCACCAGCGCGGCGTATCGGCAGTCGTCGCGCGTGACGCCCGAGCTGCACGAACGGGACCCCGAGAACCGCCTGCTCGCCCGCGGACCCAGACAGCGTCTCCCCTCCTGGATGCTCCGCGATCAGGCCCTCGCCGCGTCGGGTCTGCTGGTGGAGAACGTCGGCGGCGCGCCAGTGCGGCCCTACCAGCCGGCCGGCGTCTGGGAAGAGGCCACTTTCGGCAACAAACGCTACCAGCAGGACCACGGCGACAAACTCTACCGCCGGAGCGTCTATACCTTCTGGCGTCGAATCATCGGTCCGACGATGTTCTTCGATACGGCCGCCCGGCAGACCTGTTCCGTCAAGCAGACGCGAACCAACACTCCGCTGCAGGCCTTGGTGACGCTCAATGAAGTGACTTTCGTGGAAGCCGGCCGCGCGCTCGCCGAGCGGGTTCTGCGGGAAGCGCCCACCGATACGGACGCGCGAGTTCGAGCGATGTTCCAGCGGATCCTGTGTCGTCCGCCGGAACCGCAAGAAACGGCCGTGCTCGCGGCCGCCGTCGCCCGACTTCGGCACCAGTTTGCCGCCGACCCGGCAGCGGCTGCGAAATTCCTCGCCGTGGGCGAGTCCCCGCGAGATCCTGAGATCGACCCCGTCGAGCATGCCGCGTGGGGAGCGCTGGCGGGGGCGATTTTCAACCTGGACGAGGCGCTCAGCAAGGAGTGATGGGTCGGCGGTCTACTCGGCAAAGTCGTCCGGGTTGAAGTTGACCAGTCGCCCTTCGCGGAAGAAGAGCGTGACGCTGCGTCCTTTGCGGTCCGGGCCCCAGCGATACCCCTTGTCCGACTGCTGATAGAGCCCGCCGGTATTCTTGTACTGGCCGTCCCGTTCGAGTTTTTCGCCGGCGTCCCCGAGGGCCGAATTGACTTCTTCCACGGTCATGCCGCTTTCGATGCTGTTTCTCAGCAGCCAGTCGAGCGACTTCGGATCGCCGTCGATCAGGAACTTCTGCTGGTGTTCCGCAACGACCTTCTGCGACGTGTCCTCGTGGGCGAGCCACGGCAGCACCGGTACGCCGCCGCAGCCGCTCAGGATCGTCGCGCAGCTCGCCGTCAGGCAGAACGCTGCGACGTATCGGCGAAGTTGACCGTGGGTTGCATTCATCGTCTCGTTCTCCCGACCGGCAGCCGCCGGCCCTTCGCGCGGAACTCTAGCCGAACGCTCGGGTTGCGGGGAGACGAGTTTCTTTGCGGCACTTCGGCGAAGCGGGGCTGTGAAACGACAATTGCCGTCCACCGTTTCACGCGATGCCGTCAGAAGAGACCGTGCAGCGGCCCCCCTGGACCGGCCAGTTCTTCGACCCGGCGAACCACCGCCGGATCCTCCACCAGCGGCGGCGCGTGGTGCGGCTTGATCCGCGCATCAATCACCAGCGATCCCCGGCAGCCCCAGTGCTTCTGTACGGTCGACGCCTCAATGCCGCTGATGTCTGCGGCAGGATTGGAACGCGTAAACGTCACCCACAGCCAGTTATTCAGCGTTCGCGCTGTGAATTCGCAGTCATCGACAAGGACGATCAGCGGAAACGCATTGAGCGGATCGCCCGCGCGAAACGCTCCGCAGAACGACTCGACGGCAGGGTCGACGCCGTTGGAGTCCGGTACGTATCGCGGCGCCTGCACCGCCAGCACGCCGGGCAGACACAACTTCGCGCCCGGGAAGCCCGGCGGCAGGCGGAGGTCGCCGGTCACTTCCGTCGGCAGCTCGCGCCGCTTCGGTCCCGCCGCCGCGACCACCAGCTTGGAGCCTTCGTTGAACCCGCTCCCGGAGTAGTCGAGCGTGTCGATCGTCGTCCGCGTCTGGAAGTGCAGGTCCCGCTGCCAGTCGACCCGTTCCAATACGTGGCGGAAGAATTCGTCGATGTGGTGAATGTCCAGCTCGGGCGCATCTTCCTGGGCGATGATCCACAGGTACTTCGCCAGCGAGAGCTGTCCCTGGCCCAGAATGGCGTTGGCGATCGTCAGCAGTTCCTGCGGCCGGCGCTCGGCGGCGTACGGCACGTACCGCTCGCTGCCGATCGCCAGCAGCAGGGGATGCACCCCCGCGGCGTCGACGGCGTGGACTCCCTTCACGCCCGCCAGCACGGTGGGAATGATCGGTCCGGTGATCTCGTGAATGATCTCGCCGAACGCCGTGTCTTCCTGCGGCGGCCGTCCGACGACCGTAAACGGCCAGATGGCGTCCTTGCGATGCCAAACCCGGTCGACTTCCAGCACCGGAAACTCGTGGGCCAGGCTGTAGTACCCCAGATGATCGCCGAACGGTCCTTCAGGTTTCGTTCTCCGGGGATCGATCGTGCCCGAGATGCAGAAGTCAGCGTCCGCCCAGACCGGTAGCCGGCCCGGCTCGCAGATCATCCGGATGCCTCGTCGACCCAGGGCCGCGGCAAACAACAGCTCGGACAGGCCCTCCGGTAACGGCATGACGGCGGAGAGGGTCATCGCCGGGGGACCGCCGACGAAGATATTCACCCTCAGTTTTTCGCCCCGGCGGATGGCGGCTGCGTGATGGACGCCGATGCTGCGGTGGATCTGGTAGTGCAGGCCGACTTCGCGGTTCGGGAGGTAGTCGTTGCCCGAGATCTGGACGCGATACATCCCCAGGTTCGACTTTGCGAATCCCGGCTGATCGGGATGTTCGGTGTAGACCTGGGGCAGCGTGATGAACGGCCCGCCGTCGCGGGGCCAGCTCTGCAGCGGCGGGAGTTGATCGAGCGTCGTCTGACACTCCGAGACCGGCCCCTTGCGAACCTTGCGAACCCACATCGTCCAGAGCGTCTGCGGCACGTCGCGATAGCGCCAGGGACGCCGGGCCAGTTGACTCGGATCAATCTTCAATTCCACCAGATGCCGGACGGCTTCCAGCGAGTCCCGGAACAGGAATCGCGTCCGGTCGAGCGTGCCGAACAGGTTGCCGAGCATCGGAAACCGGCAGCCTTTGACCCGGGTGAAGAGGAGCGCCGGCCCTTGCGCCTGGTAGACGCGGCGCTGAATCTCGGCCATTTCCAGCCGGGGATCGATCTCGGCATCGATCCGCACCAGTTGCCGGGACAGTTCCAGATCGGCGACGCATTGCTGCAGGCTGCGATAACCCATGTCGAAACGGATCTCTTACGAAGGTACGGAAGGCGGCTCCGTCGGTGGCTCGGGAGCGTCACGCGGGGATTATAGCGAGAGCGGGTGGAATGGCTTGTCGGTGCGGGTGGCAATCGGGAGACGAGTGCGTACGTCGGCGGGCGCCGGTGGCGAAAGAGGGCCGCGATGGACATCAGCCTCTACGCATTTCCGCTCGCGTTCACCGGTTCGGCGAGGGCGCTGCGATGTCCTGATCGACCGTGCGTTCTACGGCCCATGCCATGACCAACTGCGAGAGCTCTTCGTCCCGCTTCAGAACGCTCTCCCAGACTGGACGCGAGGCATTGGAAGTCAACGACGGATGCCAGAGCCACGGTGCCGACAATTCTGACTCATTACCGGACCCCTGGAGAACGAGTTGCGCCCCCCAGACCCTGAGCAACATGGCGATGCCGGTCGCAAGCGGCGTGAGCCACTCTTTGGGATCATTCCCTGAATGCGTTCCCAGGCGAGTGCGCATTTCACCGACCAGAAGCTCGATCAATCCAGTCGTCACTTCTCGATCCAGCAGCACGTGTGCCGCTTCACAGGCAATAGCAACGCACAGCGGAGCCAGCGGAGCTTGAAGTCCCAGGGTCGTCTCGCAGTGCAGGAGAACTGCCGCACCGTACAATGGAAACCAGATGTCGGGCGGAGATCCCCAATGACGAACAATGCCTGATATTGTTTCGGACCAGACCCAGCGATACTCGTCGAGTTCCCGGACGGGCCAGTGGCCACTGGAGGCCGGGAGGAGGATGTCCTGAATGGTCAGCCTGCCGGACAGCCACAGATCGGGGCCAAGGGCTTCCCTCAGACGATCGGCGTCCATTTTGAGGACATGGGGGCCAATGATTTTCAGGATCGCTTCGCTGTCCGCCTTTCCGCGGGCCAGCGAATCGCAAACGGACTTCCATTCCGAGTGAGCGTCCTTGGCAGACATGCGATTCTCCCGTTTCTGGTGCTCAACTCAGCGGCAATTTCATCCGACGGCAGCCGGGTTGCCTACGCACAGCGTGCGGCGCCCTCGGCCTTCGAGGCCCAGTCGGCGGACTGCAGTCACTCTTTGTTCCCATTCGCGGTCACCGGCTCGCCGAAGACGATGCGATGTCCGTCGGGCGTCCGGAGGACAAACTCGCGGAGCCCCCAGGGTCTGGTTTGCGGCTGCGACAGGATCTCTGCGCCCCGACTGGCGACTTCGTCGTGCAGCCGGTCGACGTCGTCGACGATCAAATGCACGAACCACGAGTGATCGCCCAATTCGCCCGCAGGCGTCGCGTCCCGGCACTCGCCCAGCATCAGCCGGAATCCGTTCCGGGACAGAAAGCTCCAGCCATCAACCCCATCCCCGCAGTCGCGCTGAAAGCCCAGCACGTCCATGTAGAACTGCGTGGCGGCGGCCAGATCGCGCACGGCGAGAACGCAGCGGGAATTGATAATCTGCGGCATCGCTGCCTCCGGAAGGATACGAACCGGCTGACATTCACGCATGGAGGGGACTTACTGAGAATACGTCGTTCTTCCCCACCGTCAATGTCGTTGTCAACAGACATCTTCGTCATTGTCATTGCGTGAAATCGCGGCCGCTTTCCCGTAGGCTTGGCGCTTTCCTCACCTTCCCAGGAGCCCCGCACCATGCAGCTTGGCTTCGTCAGCGCGATCCTCCCGGAACTCTCCCTGGCCGACGTCGCACGCAACGCCGCCGCGATCGGTTTTGACTGCGTCGAAGTCTGCTGCTGGCCCGTCAGCAAGGCCGAACGCCGCTACGCCGGCGTCACGCACATCGACGTCACCGACTTTTCGCCGGCCCGCGCCGACGACGTGCAGGCCACGCTCGCCGAGACTGGCGTCCGGATCAGCGGGCTGGGTTACTATCCTAATCCCCTGACCCCCGTCGCCGAGGAATCCGCCGCCGCGGTCGCTCACCTCAAAAAGGTCATCGCTGCCGCTCCGCTGCTCGGGCTCGACCGCGTCAACACGTTCGTCGGCCGGGACTGGACGAAGTCCGTCGACGACAACTGGCCCCGCTTTCTGGAGATCTGGCGGCCGTTGATCAAGTTTGCCGAGGACCACGGCGTCCGGATTGGCATCGAGAACTGCCCCATGTCCTTCAGCAAGGACGAATGGCCCGGCGGGAAGAACCTGGCGATTTCGCCCGCCATCTGGCGGCGGATGTTCGCCGACATTCCCAGCGCAAACTTCGGACTCAACTACGACCCGTCCCACATGATCTGGCAGCACATGGACTACCTCCAGCCGCTGCGCGAGTTTCACGAGAAATTGTTTCACGTCCACGCCAAGGACGTCCGCATCGATCGCGATCGTCTCAACGACGTCGGCATTCTGGCGATGCCGGCTCAGTACCATACGCCGAAGCTCCCCGGTCTGGGAGACGTCAACTGGGGCCAGTTCTTCTCGACCCTGACGGACGTCGGCTATCAGGGGCCTGTCTGCGTCGAGGTCGAAGATCGCGCCTACGAGGGTCCGCTTGCAGCCCGCCTGGCATCCCTCCGCCAGAGCCACACGTACCTCCGCAACTACATTCCCACCGAATAGAAGCGAGCGAATCTTCGAGCGCTGTGTGCCACTGGCGGCTCGCCGGTCAGTGACTTCCGGGCTGAATCACCATCCGAAAGTGAGTTCCCATGTCCGCCTCCCTGAAACAGACGATCCAGTCCAACTACGGCGCCGTCGCCGCCAGTGATCTTTCGAGCGATCATCAGGGAGTCCACGCTGTCGCCCGCGCGTTCGGTTACAGCGCCGACGAGCTCGCAGCCATTCCTGCGGATGCCAACATGGGCCTCTCCTGCGGCAACCCGACCGCGTTCGCCACGCTCAGACCGGGCGAGGTCGTCGTCGACTTGGGCTGCGGCGGAGGACTCGACGTGTTCCTGGCGGCCCGGCAGGTCGGAGCGTCCGGCAAGGCGATCGGCATCGACATGACTCCTGAGATGCTCGACCGGGCCCGCCGGAACGCCGCCAAAGCCGGTCCGGGGGGGACGCCGCTGACCAATTGCGAATTCCACCAGGCGACGATCGACGCTCTGCCGCTGCCGGACGGCTCGGTCGACTGCGTCATCAGCAACTGCGTCATCAATCTGGCGCCCGACAAGTCGGCCGTCTTCCGCGAGATCGCCCGCGTCCTCAAGCCGGGCGGCCGGCTGGCAGTCAGCGACATCGCCCTCAAGCAGCCCCTGCCGGAAGACCTCGCCGCGGACGTCATGGCGTTCGTCGGCTGCATCGCGGGAGCGATCTCCTTCGACGACTATCGGACCGGCCTGGCCGCCGCCGGGTTCGCCGCCGTCGACCTCATGGATTCCGGAGCAGATCTCAACGCGTATGGCGAAGTCGAAAACCAGGCCGGCTGCTGTTCGCCGGCGATGGTCCAGCTCGGCGGCGGACTGGCCGTGCTGGAAGAGGGGGGCGGGTGCTGCAGCCCGGCGCCCGTCGCCGATCCGTCGCTGCACGCTCGGCTCAAGGACCTGCTCGACCGCTATGACGTCAACGACTACGCCGCCAGCGTGAAAGTCTACGCGGTCAAGCCCTGAAGAAGTCGAGAGACGAGAGTCCAGAGTCGAGAGCCAGAATGGAAGATCACTGTCTGGCGATCAGCGAATCGCGATCAGCGATAAGCCCTCCTCACTGGCGATTCGCGATCTCCTGCTCGCGATTCGCTTCTTCCCCTGCGTGAAAGCCTTTTCATGGACGATCGGTTGATCTGGCTTTGCCTGGCGGCGGCGGCGGCGGGGGTCGTCAATGCCGTCGCAGGAGGGGGAACGCTGCTGACGTTCCCCGCGCTGATCCTGGCCCTCGGCGAATCGGCCGAGGCGTCGGTCGTCGCGAATGCGACCAGCACCACCGCCCTCTTCCCCGGCTCGCTGGCCTCGATGTGGGGGTATCGCCGGGAGTTTCGCGGCACGGCGCACTGGATCCGCTGGCTGCTGTGGCCTTCGATTCTCGGCGGCCTGCTCGGTTCCTGGCTCGTGGTCCAGCTCCCCGCGACCTGGTTCAAGCTGCTCATTCCCTGGCTGATCCTGACCGCCACGCTGCTGTTTCTGCTCCAGCCGTGGATCGCCCGGAGAACCGGGATCGGCCAACGTCACGAGGAACCGTCGCCGCAGGTGATCTGGACGATCGTGGCGTTCCAGTTCCTGGTCGGCATTTACGGCGGCTATTTCGGGGCGGGGATCGGGATTCTCATGCTGTCTTCCCTCGCGCTGATGGGCGTCGGCGACATTCACAAGATGAACGCCCTCAAAACGCTGTTCGCGTCGGTGATGAACGGTCTCGCGGTGGCGATCTTTCTCTGGAACGGCAAGGTCAACTGGCACTATGCGATCCCGATGATCGTCGCCGCCAGCGTCGGAGGCTTCCTCGGGGCCAGCGTGGCCCGCCGACTCGACAAGAACCTTGTCCGTCGGACCGTGATCGGCATCGGACTGGTGCTGTCGATCCACTACTTTCTGCGGATTTACCAGATCGTTTGACGAGGGCCGAGTGCTGAGAGCCAAGTGACTGAAAACGCCGCCGAGGCGGAGATCAGGCGCTCCCCTGCCCCTCATCCACGGCCTCAAACAGCGGCAGCGCCAGTCGCCAGCGGATCGCGGCAAGCCGCAGGCAGATCACGACCGCCGCCCCCAGCACCATGTCCATGCCGACCCACCAGGCCGACCACCTCAGGCCACAGAACGCCACCGCCCCGATGGCCGCGGCCGTCGCGTACAGATAAATCTCCCGCCGGAACACCAGCGGGACCTCGCTGCAGAGCACGTCGCGAATAATTCCCCCGGCGACCCCGGTGACGACGCCCAGCAGCACGGCGTTGATCGGATGGACCTGCAGGTTCAGCGACTTCGCCGTCCCCAGCATCGTCACGAACGCCAGATTGAAGGCGTCGGCGATCAGCAGCCAGCGCTGCGGCAGACTGCGCACCCGCGCCACCGCGAACGTCGTCAGGCCGCAGATCAGGGCCGTGACGACGAAACTGCTGTCCTCCAGCCAGAAGACCGGTCGGTCGAGCACCAGATCGCGCAGCGTCCCGCCCCCCGCCGCCGTCACGAACGCCAGCACCAGCACCCCGAACAGATCGATCTGCCGACCGCGGGCGGCCAGCACGCCGGAAATCGCCCCGAATCCGACCGCCAGATGCTCCAGTCCGTATCGCATGCCAGTTTCCGCCCGGACGAAGTCTCACACGCAGACAGCGACACCGCCGTCAACCGGAGGTTCGGGGCTGAGTATAGTCACGGGAGCGGTCCAGCAGGCATGGAGCCTCGCCCCATTTTGACGCCGGTCTCGACATCGCCCGCCGGGACAATCAGAATGAGCGCAATCGGCCGACTGCCGGCGGAAGGGAATGCCGCCGCACACGTCTTGCCCGAGGAAGGAGGCTCGCCCTATGGTCACACTGCGCTGCATGCTGCTGCTGAGCTGTCTGTGCGCGTGCGCCCCTTCCGCGACCGGGCAGGAGCGGTCCGCGCCCTCCGAGGATGACCCGTTCGGCGCCCCGCCCCCCGCCCTGGACGCCAGGAAAGCGGCTCCCGCCGGACAACCGGCGCCCCGCAGCCCGGCGAACACCATTCCTGACGACGACCCCTTTGGCGCTCCGCCGCCGGACTTCGGGACCAAACCGGGCGCAAAGTCGCTCCCCTTGCCCGCCTCGCAACGGGGCCGGGCGCTCCCCCCCGGGCTGCCCGAAAGACCCGCCAGCAGACCAAACGACGATGCCCCGCCCGCCCCCATCTCCATCGACGGCGGAGCGTCGATTAATCCCGAGGTCCTGACGAAAATCCAGGACAACCAGCTCGGGCTGCAATTCGAGGATCGAAACGCCTATTTCCGCATCCTCAGCCTCGCCAAGCAGCTTCCGCTGGCCCATCAGCAGGAATTCGCTCTCCAGTTCCGCGAGCAACGCCGCGTCGACGTCCCCAAGTATCAGAAGCGTCCGGCCGGCGACTTCCCAGCGTTTATCGACATGTTTCTCAATCCCGATCTGTATCGCGGCCGGCCGGTCACTCTGAAGGGCTACTTGCGCCGCCTGGTCAAATTCAACCCGGGTCCAAACGACAATAAGATCGGCGAGGTCTACGAAGGCTGGCTCTACACGGCGGACTCGCAGAACAATCCGGCCGTCGTCGTCTTCCAGCGCAAACCCGAGGGCCTGCCGATCGGCGGCAATCTCGTCGAAGAGGTCGAAGTCACCGGCTACTTCTTCAAGATGTACGGTTACGAGGCCCAGGACACCACCCGCAAAGCCCCCATGATCCTCGCCGGCGAAGTCCAATGGATCCCGGCGAAAACCAGCCACGCCTTCCAACCCCTCCCGAATCGGATTTACGTCTATCTGACAGTCGGCATCGCCTTGGTGGTGGGGGTCTTCTGGTGGCGCGGCGTCCAGATCCGCAAAGCCCAGAGAGCCGCCATCGCCGCCCGCTACGCCGGCCGAGACTTCGACGCCTTTCCCCCGACGGAAATGCGAGAAGAAACATTCGTCGAGACGAATGATTCGTAGAGTAGTCGAGAGCCAAGAGCCCAGAGCTGAGAGCCAGAGATCGGCCATCGCTCTGCGATACCCGATACCCGATACCCGATACCCGACCCTCCCATGCCACCCGCCCGCCCCGTTGCCCAGCCGCTCGACCGTCCCATCCGCCTGGCGGTCCTCATCTCCGGCGGGGGGACCACGCTGGCCAATCTGGCCGAGCAGATCCAGGCGGGATCTCTCTCCGCCGAGATTCCCATCGTCATTGCCAGCCGTAGCGACTGCGGCGGGATCGCGAAGGCGGCAGCCGCGAAGATTCCCTGCGCCGTCATTCGCCGGAAGGACTATGCGTCGCTCGCCGAGTTCAGTCAGGAAGTCTTTTCCCGCTGTCGCGACGCCCGGGTCGATCTCGTGATCTGCGGCGGATACCTGTCACTGCTGCAGATCCCTCCCGACTATCAGCACCGCGTGCTCAACATTCACCCGTCCCTGATCCCCGCCTTCTGCGGCCAGGGCTACCACGGCGAGAAGGTCCATGCGGCGGCGCTGGAACGGGGCGTGAAGGTCAGCGGCTGCACGGTCCACTTTGTCGACGACGAATACGACCACGGGCCGATCGTCGTCCAGCGGACGGCCCCGGTCCTCGACGACGACACCCCCGCGACGCTCGCCGCCCGCGTTTTCGCCGAGGAATGCCTCGCCTACCCGGAAGCCATCCGGCTCTTCGCCGCCGGCCGCCTGGAGATCGAGAATCACCGGGTCCGGGTTCTGCCGGAGGAGCGAGTAGCGAATGGGGAATAGCGAGTAGCGAGTAGCCAGAGAAGAGGGCTAATCGCTGATCGCCAGATCCGGATTTCCTCATTCTGGCTCTCGACTCTGGACTCTCATCTCTCGACTTCTTCCATTCGACATTCCGCCTTCGTCATTCGACATTCTCCTCTCTCTTCCTTTGCGTCTCTGCGTTCCTCTTTGCGTCTTTGCGTGAAATCTTCGTCTTTTCAGATTCCTGCAAAAAGGCCGGTTCTCTTCGGCGATTCCGCCGGTTCGCGTGCGTTTCAATCTCTGGACACCCTGCTCCAGCGCGGCCGCCACCGTCTGCGCCCGGAGATCGTGTTTCCGTGTCTGAGGGATTCGATTTCGGACCACCAGGAGTTCCGTCATGTCGAATGGGGCCCCCTCGTCGCTGCCGCCTGCGCCGGATCACGCCCGGACGATCTGGCGGTTTGTGATGACGCAGAATCCGTTCTATTTGCTCAGCGTCTGCTTCGTCCTGCACGGCACCGCGTTCTGGTTTCAGCAGCAGGGGGGCGAGTTCTCCCCCTGGCCGCTGATGGGCCTGATCTGCGGCTACGTGGCCCTGATGGCAGTCACCGGCGTGCTCCTCGTCCGCTGGGGTCGCGTCTGGGACGACGCCCGGTCGATCCTCGCCGTGATCCTGCTGCTGCTCACCGAACTCGCGCTCACATTCGACGACGTGCTGATCCGACAGCCGGAGACCGGGACGGCGTTGCTGCTGATCGGCTGCGGCTTCTCGATGCTGACGTGCGAGGCCGTCCTGCGGCTGATCGGCATCCGCCTGCGCTGGGGTTTCCGCGGCCCCCTGCACGCCATGCTGGCGTTATTGTTTCTCTATCCCCTCTGGGTGCTCGAAGGGGCGCAGACCAGCTCGGCCCTGGTCGTCGGCCGCGTCTACGGCTTTCACCTGGTAATGGCCGGCGTCTGGCTCCTGCTCTGGCGGGCGGTTCGCGGCGGATCGGCGTACATCGCCGGGCACGGCACCCCCTGGAAATGGCCCGTCTTTCCGTGGGCCATTTTCGTCTTCCTGGGAGTCGGCCTGGCCCTGCGCGGCTTCTCGCTCGGCTCCGCCTTCGACCCGGCGACGTCGCTGTCGACCGCCGACGCCATGACGCTGCAGTCCGCGTATGCGCCGTACTTCCTCGCGCCGACCCTGCTGGCCATCGCCGTGCTGGTGCTGGAAGCGGGGCGGCTTTCGGGAAATCTCATCACCCGCGGCGTGGGACTCTGTCTGCCGGTGGCGGCGATCGGACTGTCGTGCCTGCCGCAGCAATTGAATGTTCCCCAGCAGTTGTTTCTGCAGCAGTTCGAAGCGACGGCGGGGTCGCCGTTGTGGATCGCGTGCGTGGCGGTTGTCGGCGTCTACGCCCTGGCCCTGGCGCGTGGGATGACGGCAGCCGCCACGCCTTTGTGGCTGACGCTGCTGGCCCTGGTGTTCGTCGGACCGGCGACGCACAACCCGGGCGAGCTGGTGCTGCCGCAACTCGTCCCGGCCGCGCTGGCGGCCGTGGCCGCCGCCGGCCTGGCGCTCGGCTTCCGCGACAGCCGCTGGTGGATGGCGGCGGCGGTTCCGCTGGCCCTCTGCCTGGCGGCGCTGCCGCTCCCGCTGGAGCTGCGCGTGCAGGGGTCCGTCGCGGGGCTGGCGGTGCTGCTGACGCTGATTGTCATCACCGGCCGGGACGCGTGGACGCGGCAGCTCGGCTTTCTGCTGCTGCAGGTCTACTTCGTCGCCAGCCTGGCCCTGGCGCTGCAGCTCGATCGCGGCGACTGGCAGCTCAGTGCGCTGCAACGAGTCGCCGGGCTGCTGGGCTTGCCGCTGCTGTCGGGTTTGATTGCGCTGCGGCTGTGGACGGCCCCCGCCGGCTGGTTCGCGGGAATTGTGGGAGGCATCGGCTGCCTGCGCGGCGGCTACGACCTGACGGAACTGATCCGGCTGACGACCGGCTGGGCGGGAGTGCAGTCGTTCGCGATCGGGCTGCTGCTGTTCGGCGCGGGGCTGGCGATCAGTATTCGGAAGGCGCGGCGGCAGAGTGGCGAGGTGAGTGGGCCGGGGGATTTCGTCAGCCCGACGGGCTGAATGCAGTCCCGGCATTCATACTGAAACCATGCGTCTTGAGCCCCGAAGCGGGCGACGGGCTGTAGCCACGGGTGAAGCGGAGTTCGCCGTCAGGCGGACGGAGTGCAACCCGTGGGACGACGCATCCTCCACGCGCCACCGCCCCGGAAGGGGCGGCGGAACGCCACACTTGTGAGTCGGACCGCGCGGCACAGACTCCTTCACCCCGCCGGGGCTCCCTGGATTTCCGTACGGGCAGAACCACGGGTTGCGCGTCGGTCGGCAAAGCCGCCGCGACGCTCCACCCGTGGCTACACTCCTGCGCCCCGACGGGGCGAAGAACAGGCCGGGACAACTACGGTCTGGCATCGGCTTCCGATGCGGTGTAGCCTTGTTCGCTGGTCGGTGATGCCGTCGCGACGGTTTGCCTCGCTGCCAAAATGTGGTGAACTATTGCCGCACTTCTACGGTCAGATCCCTGTTTGGTGTCAATTACGCTCGACATGAGTCACGCGTCCGAACTCAATGACAGATTACGCCGTCTCGAAATTGAGCCGGTGCCTCCACCGTGGCGGCGGACGATTCACGCCGTTGGCGGTCTCACTGAAATTGGATACGTGGCAGCCACCGATTTGCTCCTGACGATTACGGCGACCGGTCGCGGTCTTTTCGATTGCATCAGCGGGCAGCGAGTGGCCCGCGATCGCACACTCCCGGAAGACGACGACTGGTATGACGAGACAGGATTACTGGCGCTGGGTATCGGACCCGCCGCGCAGCAGTTCATCCGCCTTGCCGGTCTGCACGGCGGCGGCCTGCCACGAATGGCGCGGGATGGCTGGAGCTTGGAGATGGTCGCGCCAGACTGGCCACTTCAAGCCGTCATCGTGCAGCCGCCGGGCCGTTCCGTTCTCATCGAGCGATTTGCCGATGGGTGCGCCAAGATTGAGCAGGATTACGAGATTCGGGCCTTCGGGTTCTCCGACACGGGACATAGTTTCGTCGTCGCCGTGTCACATTCGCTGATGGTATATTCAAGGCCATGACGCGAGTGGCCCCGGTTGCCAGTCTTCTCGCGACCGGAGCGGCGAAGCCGCGGGAAGTGGAATGGGAAACGCGACTGATCGGCTTCCTGTGGCACTGCGACCCCGGTAGCCGTCAGAACGGCAACCGGGGCCACCCGCGCTCGATGGAGTATTGGCTGCATGGCAGAATACGAATCCGAGATGCTGAGCTTTGGATACGTTGCATCGCTTCATATCCACCATCCTACGACCGTACTGGCAGACATGTCGAAGCGCCTGGGATTGACGCCTCGCAAAGCTCACGCGGCTGGCGAACCACGTGTAACCCTGAAGGGAACTGCTCTGCCTGGCGTGTATTCGGACCACTACTGGTGGTGCGATCTTAGAACTGAAGATCAACAGGATATCACGGCGTTTCTCCGTCGAGTCATCGCCGAATTCAAGCCGAGTGCTCAGTATTTACGGGACATTGCCGACACTGGAGGCAGTATTTGCGTCTTCATCGGAGTTGGCAGCTCCCGCTGTTGTGCGCATCAATTCGACCGTAAATTACTGGGCGACCTTGCCGCAGCGGGTATTGATTTGCGAATCGACTTCTACGGAACCGAATTGCCACAGCGTGGTCTCCATCCGGAGTCGGAGACCGCGTAACAATCCGACTCGCTCCCCACAGTGATCGAGTATCAGTTCAGCCGCAAAAGGCAGGGGGCGCGGTGCAACGATGTCGTTCTGGCTCGAAGGTTGGATCGAAGTCGCGAGGTTGCCGGACACGGACGGGGAACATGCGTGGTTCGGTGTGGTCGATTTGGGTTCGTTGATCGACGTCGCCGATGCGGACACCGAGCGCCTTTTCGGGCTTTCGAAGTGGTGCGTGACTGGCAAAGAGTCGGTGGACGCTCTGGCGGCGAGCCGAGGTCTGCCGCTGAATCCGTCGGAGCAGGTGCGTCGAGAGCTTGATCGCATCGCGGCACACGAAGCAATTTACGGTTCTGGTGAGTTCGGCGGCTACACCTACGCAATTTGGAGCGAGATCCGGGGATACGAGCTCACCGTGCCGCCGGAAGACAGTCAGTGGAAACTGGCCTTTGCGCTCGCCCGCGTTCTGGAGGTGCAATTCGGGCCGGATCGCGTTCGTTTCGTCGTGTGGTTCAACTGGTAGCGCGACTGGTATGCGGGCCGAACCAGGCGCTGCGGTTCACCCCGCGGAAGGTCGAATTGAGGGCCGCGACTGATCGGGCTCTTATCGTTCTGCGACCCCGGTCGCCGTCGGAACGGCAACCGGGGCCACCCGTCGTGACACTCTGGTTTGCCGTGGATGCCGCAATTCGGCAGGCGGGAGCCCAATCTCGTTCGGCACGGTGCTTGCATAATCTATGGCGGCTGGGGGAAGGCGGCGAGGAGTTCTTCGTCGTCGGCCCAGCCGGTCATGTAGAGACAGACCATTTCATACGCTCGACGCGACAGGTTGCCTCCCGTCGCCAGGGCCAGGAGCAGCCCGGCGAGCAGCGAACAGTAGAGCTGGATCTCCACGCCCCGCGTCTTCGCCGAGAGCAGTTGCTGGCAGCCCAGCACCTGCTTCAGAAACCGGAAGAACAGCTCGATCTGCCACCGGCATTCATAGATTAGCACCACCTGTTCGGCCGGGAGATCCAGCAGCGTCGTGGCCAGGATCAGGCCTTCCCGCCCGGTCTGGTCGCTGCGAAGCCGCCCCTGCCTTGCCGAACTCGGTCGACCGGGCACTGGCTCGACGGTGATCCGCCGCACGACGTGATTGGTTCTTGCGGGACTGGCTCCGCTGCCGCCGCCCAGCGCGATCAGTTCATCCGCCACGACCCCCGCGGCGCGATCGGCTTCGGTGAGCGCGGGGAGTTGAACCGCATGACCGTTCGCGTCGTTGACCGGTCCCTCGACCACGCGACCGTCCCCGCGATTGAGCCGGCAGACGTAGTCGCAGCGGGCTTCGACCAGTTCGTTGAACACCACGGCCGAGCGATAGCCCCGGTCCAGAATATAAAGGTCTCCCGGCGCACCGGCGGGTTGCGGTTCGCGGGCCTGGATCTGCTGGAGCGTGACGGCGCGCTCGGAGTGCGGCCCTTTGGCCGGCTCCTCGGTGAGGGTCGAGGCCACGACCCTCTGGTCGTGAATGCGAAGCTGGGTGTGCAGCCGCCACTGGCCTTGAGAACCGCGTCCCAGCCGGGCGGCGATCTGCGGCAAGGCCGACAGCACGGTCCCGTCGACGGCGACGAGACGTTCGACGATCGGGTTGGGAAGGCGTCCCAGCCGACCGCTGCGGCTCACGCGGAACTGATGCCGGGCGAACTGGCGGCGGAGTTCGTGAACGAGTCCTTCCAGGAGCGAGGGATCGAAGACGGACGAGGCCTCGGAGAAGGCCCCGGCCGAGACCTTTTGCCCGCCGGCGAGCTGTTGGACCTTTTTCAGTCCCGAGGCTGCGACGAGCGCCCGGGCGGACTTGAGAACGGGGTTGAAGAAGCCGATCAGGAGGAGCGCGGCATACTGGCTGTAGAACAGCTGCCGGTTGCGAGCGGTGTCGCGTTCTGTCCCGCAGGGAGCCAATCGTTGCAGCAGCGGAAAGATGCGCCGCAGCAGGACGGTCCCGGCCAAAGGACCAATCAGCTCCCGCCGCTCCTCCTCCGTCAGCCCCTTCTCCGCCATCGCCACTCCCTCCGCAGGGAGAAAGACTACAATCTCAATCGGCCTGCGCAAAAAGCGTGCCGAACGAGATTGGGCGGGAGCCTGCCCTACGGTCTGCCAACCGTCTAAAATCCCTCAACTTACCAATGCCCCGGATTCGCCTTCTGAAACCGCCATGACCTCAGACTCCGCTCCGTCTCCCAGCCGCTATGTGGTCGGCCTCGACCTCGGCACGACCAATTCCGCCCTGGCATATGTCGATACCGCGGAATCTCCCTGGAAAATCCGGACGTTCGCGACGCCCCAGTCCATCGCCCCCGGACAGTGGGAAGCCCGCGAAACCCTCCCGTCGTTCCACTACCAGCCGGCGGCCGGCGAATTCCCGCCACACGCCCTGCGACTCCCCTGGCAGAAATCCGATCCGGCCTGGACCGCAGGACACTTCGCCCGCGATCACGGCACCCTCTCACCCGGCCGCCTGGTCAACTCCGCCAAGAGCTGGCTCTGTCACTCCGGCGTCGACCGGACCGCCGAACTCCTCCCCTGGCATGGCGCTCCCGACGTCGACCGGCTCTCTCCCGTCACCGTCAGCGCTCGCTATCTCCAGCACTTCCGCGAGGCCTGGGACGCGGCGTTTCCCGAACACCCCCTCGCCGAACAGGATTTCGTCCTCACGCTCCCGGCGTCGTTCGACGAAGTCGCCCGCGAGCTGACCGTTCGGGCCGCCCAGCAGGCCGGCCTTCGCCGGGTGGCCCTCATCGAAGAACCGCAGGCCGCCTTCTATGCCTGGATCGCCAAACACGCGGATGACTGGGAGCAACTGGTTTCGCCGGGCCAGAAGATCCTGGTCTGCGATGTCGGCGGCGGCACGACTGACTTCACGCTGATCCGCGTCCGCAAAGGGAGCGATGGAACCGTCCAGTTTCATCGCGTGGCAGTCGGCGATCACCTGATTCTCGGCGGCGATAACTTCGACCTGGCTCTCGCCCATCACCTCGAACGCAAACTGAAAGGGGATGGCAAGCTCGAACCCCGCCAGTGGAGCATGCTCGTCCGCAGTTGCCGCCAGGTCAAAGAGGTCCTGCTCGGCGATCACCCTCCCGAGCAATGGACGCTGTCGCTCCCCGGGGCGGGCTCGCGCCTGATTGGCGGCGGTCTGCAGTCTCCCGTCACCCGCCAGGAAGTCGAAGAGCTGATCGTCGAAGGCTTTTTTCCCCGCGTCGGACTCGATGCAAAACCGGCGACCGGTCAGTCGGGATTTCAGGAATTCGGACTGCCGTATGCCCCGGATGCCGCCATCACCAGGTATCTCGCGGCGTTTCTCTCGGCTCATCGCCACGTCGCGCTGGAAGAGGGCGAAGCCGCCGGCCACGATCCCGCCCGCCCCGATATCGTCCTGTTCAACGGCGGCGTCTTCACCTCGCCCCAACTGCAGGAGCGCCTCGTCGACGCCATCCGCTCCTGGTTCCGGACCCAGGACCCCGGCTGGTCGCCAATCGTCCTCGATCATGAACGGCTCGACCTGGCGGTCGCCCGGGGAGCTGCGTACTACGGCATGGTCCGGCGGGGACTGGGAGTCCGCATTGCGGCGGGACTGGCCCGGACCTATTACATCGGCGTCGAAGGAGCTGCCGATCAGCAGTCCGCCGCAATCTGCCTGATGCCCGCCGGCGCCGAGCCGAATACCGAAGTCGATCTGGAGGGCCGGCAGTTTCAGTTGCTGGTTTCACAGCCGATCGAGTTTCCGCTCTACGTTTCCAGCGTCCGCCTCACGGACAAGCCGGGCGACATCGTCACCGTCGATCGCGAGCAGATCTCCGCACTGCCGCCAATCCGCACCGTGCTGAAGCTCGGCAAATCCGCCGAGGCGGGAGCCGTGGCGGTCACGCTCAAAGCCCGGCTGACGGAGATCGGCACGCTCGATCTCTGGTGCTCCGAAGTCGCCGGCAAGCGGACCTGGAAGCTCCTGTTCGACGTGCGGGCCGCCACGCGGACCGAGGTCGCCGCCCACGAATCCGCCGCCGAGGGCCAGGGCTTCCTGGAAGAATCGTCCCGCACGGCCGGGGAAACAATCCTCCGACAAACATTCACCCCGGTTCAACAGCTTGAGGGAAGAACTCCGCTCGATCCGGCCGGACTGATGAAAGGGCTGGTCGAAGCGCTGGGACTGGAGCGTCACGAATGGCCGACGTCGCTGCTGCGCGAGCTCTGGGAGACGCTGTTTGAACTCGAACCCGGTCGCCGGATCAGCTCCCGCCACGAAGCCCGCTGGCTGAATGTGCTGGGGTATGCGCTCCGCCCTGGCTACGGCCTGGCCATGGACGACTGGCGCGTCGGCGAAACCTGGCGGCTGCTCAATGGCAAGCTGGTCCACGCCGACCCGATGTGCCGGGCCGAGTGGTGGATTCTCTGGCGGCGGATCGCCGGCGGGCTGACGGCGGGGCAGCAGCAGGCGCTCGCCGGCCCGCTGATTGGAACGCTCCGCCAGGCGACGAAACCCGCCGCCGGCAAGAACCGCGGCGGGGCCGGTTTCGGCACGCACGAACTGGCCGAGATGCTGCGGTTCGTCGGCTCCTGCGAGCTGCTCAATGCAACGACCAAGGAAGAACTGGGAGATCTGCTCATGACCTCCGCGAATCGTCCGCACTGGGCGACGATTCGCGGAGCGGCGCTCTGGGCGATCGGACGTCTCGGCGCGCGGCGGCCGGTCTATGGGCCGCTCAACAGCGTCCTCGGCGCGAATGTCGCCGAGCGCTGGCTGGACCGGCTGATGACGCTGGAAGGAGGCGATGCGATGGAACCCTTCGCCGCGATGCAGCTCGCGCGCCTGACGGGAGACCGCTATCGCGACATCAGTGACGCGCACCGCGAACGCGTCCTGAAGTGGATGGAACGGCTGCAGGCGCCCAAGAACCTGCGCCGGCTGGTCCGCGAAGTCGGCACGCTGGAAGAAGAAGAACAGGGCCTGGTCTTCGGCGAAGCCCTCCCCAAGGGCCTGCGGATTCTGTAGTCGCCGAGTGGCACTCGAAAATAACGGCCCCGCTCCCGGTATGTCTGCCGGGAGCGGGGCCGCTTCTCATGGCGCCAAATCCAACTCCATCCGTCTCTTCGCACTTGGCTCTAAGCACTCGGCTCACTTCAGATTCATCGTCACCGTCTTCAGCTCGGTGTAGTTCGCCAGAGCCGCTTCGCCCAGCTCCCGGCCCATGCCGCTCATCTTGAAGCCGCCGAACGGCGCCGCCGCGTCGAACACGTCGTAGCAGTTGATCCAGACGGTCCCGGCCCGGACGCTGTTGGCGATGTGATGCGCCTTGGCGACGTCGCGCGTCCAGACCGCCGCGGCGAGACCGTAGCAGGTCGTGTTGGCCCGCTGGACGACTTCGTCGAGATTCTTGAACGGCAGGATGCTCATCACGGGTCCGAAGATTTCGTCCTGAGCGATCTCCATGTCGTCCGTCACGCGATCGAAAACGGTCGGGGCGACGAAGAAGCCGCGGTCGCCGACGCGCTGGCCCCCGGTGAGGCATTCGGCCCCGGCGTTCTTGCCGCTCTCGATGTACCGCATGATCTTGTCGAACTGATCGCGGTCGACCTGCGGCCCCTGCGTCGTTTCGCTGTCGAACGGATCGCCCAGCTTGCGGGCCTGGGCGCGGGAAACGATCTGCTCCACGAACTTCGCGTGAATCTTCTCTTCCACGAAAACCCGGCTGCCCGCGCAGCAGCACTGCCCCTGATTGAAGAACAGCCCGAACTCGGAACCGGCCACCGCCGCGTCGAGATCGCAGTCCGCGAAGACAATGTTCGGACTCTTGCCCCCGAGTTCAAAGGTGAGCCGCTTCAGCGAAGGGGCAGCGTCGCGCATGATGAACTGAGCGGTCTCAGTCGACCCGGTGAAAGCGATCTTGTCGACGCCGCGATGCTTGACGATCGCCGCCCCGGTGTCGCCGAAGCCCGGCAGAATGTTGATCACGCCCGCCGGGATGCCGGCTTCCATCGCCAGTTCGCCCAGCCGCAGGCACGACAGCGGCGTCTGCTCCGCCGGCTTCATGACAATGGTGCAGCCGGCGGCGAGGGCCGGCCCCCACTTCCAGGCGGTCATCAGAGCCGGAAAGTTCCAGGGAATGATCTGCCCGGCGACGCCGGTCGGCTCCCGGCGGGTATAGCAGAAGTAGTCGCCGCGAATCGGGATCGTCTGGCCGGAGATCTTGTCGGCCCACCCGGCGTAGTAGCGGAGGCAGTCGATGACCAGCGGGATGTCCGCCGCCCGGCTGTCGCGGATGGGCTTCCCGTTGTCCAGCGTCTCCAGCGCGGCAAGCTCTTCCTGGTTCTGCTCGATGAGATCGGCCAGCCGATTCATCAGCCTGCCCCGATCGCGGGCATCCATGGTGTGCCAGGGGCCCGACTCGAACGCCTTGCGGGCGGCTTTCACCGCCCGATCAACGTCGGCTTCGCCGGCATAGGCCACGTCGGCGATCTTCTCTTCAGTGACCGGGTTCATCGTGGCAAACGTCTTGCCGCTCGCGGCGTCGCACCATTCGCCGCCGATGAGGAGCTTCGTCTGGCGGATCTTGGGAACGGCGGCTTTTCGAGGGGGAGCAGCGGTCGCGGCGGACATGATGGATCTCCTGGTGCAGGCTGACGGTTGGGGTCGCTGAGAGCGCGAGTTGTCCTCTTGGAATTGTAGCGCGCCGGCGACCGGTTTGGATAGAACCTCGATCGTGCGGCGGCTTCACACGGTCTCGCGGTAGCAGCGGATTGCGGCTAAGGCAGCCAGGAGGAAGCAGGCCGCGAGAGAGACCAGTTCGAGACAGAAGCCCGCGGTTCTCCACCCGCTGTCCGCGGGAAGGAATTCCATCCAGCTTCGGTACCAGAGGCTGTAGACGCCATAGCCGACAACTCTGAGGAATCCATGCACCAGACAGAATCCGAGCAGAGCGATCGCCAATTTGCGGGTCCGTTGTTGCCACGGCATGGAATCACTCAGGCTCGGATTTTCAGGCAGAGTCACTTCGCCGCCTTCTTCTTTCCGGCCCCCTTGCGCTTCGGGGGATCCACGGGCTGAGTACCGTCGCGTTTCTCCGGCATCGGGGCATGAATGCTTTCCCGCCAGGCGACCAGTTTCCCGTGCAGTTCCTTGGTCACTTCCGGCCGCGATGTGGCCAGATTCTCGTGCTGACCGGGATCGCTCTTCAGGTTGTAGAGTTCGAGGCGACCGTCTTCGAAAAACTCAAGGAGCTTGTAATCGCCGCTGCGGATGGCTCCGGCAGGAGTCGTGCGCCAGGTGTCCTGACCGGCCCCGAGGTAGCCGGGGAAGTGCCAGTAGAGATCCTGCCGGTCGAGCTGTGCCGTCGGTTCCCCCTTGAGGCACGGCATAACGCTGACGCCGTCGAGAACATGATCGGCGGGAGCCTTTGCTCCGGTGACGTCGAGGAATGTTGGATACAGGTCGACCGAATGGATCGGCTGTTCGCTGACTGAGCCGGGAGTGATGACGCCGGGCCAGCGGAAGATGAACGGGACCCGAACGCCTCCTTCGTAAAGCATCCCCTTGCCGCCCCGGAGCGGGGCATTGTCGGTGACATCGCCCGCCTTCTTGATCCCCTCGCGGACGTAGCCCCCCACGCCGCCGTTGTCGCTGGAAAAGATCACCAGCGTGTTCCGGGAGAGATCCAGTTCATCGAGCGTCGCGAGGATCCGACCGACGCTGTCGTCGAGACTGGCGATCATGCCGGCATAGGTCGGGTTATCGTGCCCGTCGCCGGCCGGCCGGTCCTGGAACTGAGCAATTTTGTCGGCTTTCGCCTGGAACGGCGAATGAACGGCGAAGTGGGGGACATACAGGAAGAACGGGTGATCCTTGTGACGCCGGAGGAAGTCGACCGAGCGATCCGTGATCCAGTCCGCCAGGTACGTATCGGGAGCAACGTCCTGCGGCGGCTGCGTTTTGAAATCGAAGTGTTTCCCCATACTGACGATGGCTTCGTCGAAGCCCTGTTTCGAAGGATGGAAATTGTTCCCTCCCAGATGCCACTTGCCGAACATGCCGGTCGCGTAGCCCGCCGACTTGAGGGCTTCGGCGATGGTCACCCGCTCCAGTGCAAGCTGTTCGACGTTGGGAACCGGGACCAGCGGCCGACGTGAAGTGTCGAAGCGATTCGTGTTTCCGACGGTATAGATCCCGGTGCGCGGGCCGTACTGGCCGGAGAGGATCGCCGCCCGGGTCGGCTGGCAGTTGGGGCCGGCGGTGTAGCTGTGGGTAAACTTCCGCCCTTGCGAGGCGAGCCGGTCGATGTGGGGCGTCTGGTAGTAGCCGCTGCCGAAGCAGCCGAGATCGGTCCAGCCGAGGTCATCGGCCAGAATGAAGACGATATTGGGCTGGCTCGGCCGATCGGCCCCATTCGCCGCCAGATTCAGCAGCACCAAAACCGCGGAGCAAACGATGCGGAATACGGTCATCGATGCAGTCTCGGGACACGGGGGAACTGGAGGACGCGATTTTCGATTGTCCGGGGGATCAAATCCCGGCTGCAAGGGGATTCCGGAGGATTTGCCGAGGCGGTTTGTCCGCCGCGGATACGGGTTCGCCCGTGGAAAATGCGGGAGCGGCCACCCAAAGGCGCTTCCCTGCCCCCGTTCCGTTCGTATAATTCGGGCTGATTCCGTTCGCCGATTCCAGGCGGCGGCCGACAAAATGCCTGCAATTCGCGGGTTTGACGGTCGCCAGGGGCTCTCCCTCAACTCAGTTGCCGGACCGATCATGGCGAAGTCGCTGCGCGGACAGGTGCTGGTATCAGCGAAACACCTGCGGGATCCCAACTTCTACAAGACCGTCGTCCTGATAGTGGAGCACGGCTCCGACGGTGCGATGGGAGTGGTGATCAACCGTCCCTCGTCGATTCTGGTGACGCATGCCCTCGCCGGGCATTTCCACCTGCCGGAATCGACCGACCTGGTGTATTGCGGCGGACCGGTCGAGCCGGCGGGATTGATCATTCTCCACGACGTGCCGGACATCGAAGAACGGCAACTCGAAGTGGTGGACGGATTGTACCTGGGATGCAGTGCCGAAGCCTTCGAGGAAGTGGTCAACCGGACGCAGGATGATCATCCGGTGGTCCGATTCCGGGTCTTTTCCGGCTGCGCCGGCTGGGCTCCGGATCAGTTGGAAGGCGAACTGGCTCGCGGCGACTGGCTGACCGCACGAGCGTCACAGGATCTCATTTTTGAAGAAGATCCGTACGAACTGTACGATGTGATGCTCCGCAAGGTCTCCGAGGCCCATCCGCTGCTGCCGCGTGCGACCGGCAATCCCGCCTGGAACTAGCGGATTCCGCCGGACGCAGCGATAGGTTGTGCGTCCGACGTGTCCCTCCTGGGAAATCCAAGTTTTCTGCGTCGTGCTGCGAAAACTGCCGGTTTCCCCCTGCCAAGCCTTGAATCTTTGTGAGGCGGCAGAGGCTGGCGTGCCGTGTGTTGAACTTTGCCCCCCCCCGTTCTAGAATCCCCGCGCATGCGTTTGCACGGCGGGGAGTTCGTGCGCAAGAAAATCCGGGAGAGCCGGATTGCATTAAACCCTTATCCCGCCGTGAGTTAATCCTCCGGAAATTACGGCTGGGGCACTATGCAGTCGTTTGACGCGATTCTGCTCTATTTCGGGATCCTGGTCGGCTTTGCGGCTTCGATCCTGATTCTGACGCACACGATCGGCCCCCGGAAGAAAACCGCCGTCAAGGAAATGCCCTACGAGTCGGGCATGGACCCGGTCGGCGACGCCCGTCAGCCGTTCGACATTAAATTCTACCTGGTCGCGATTCTGTTCCTCGTGTTCGACGTGGAACTCCTCTTCCTGTATCCGTGGGCGGTCAGCGCCTATGTCGACGGCCCCGGCGTGCCGGTCGAACTGCGGACCACGGTGTTCTGCGTGATGCTGGTCTTCATGGCCACCCTGGCAATTGCCTACGTCTACGCGTGGCGAAAAGGGGTCTTTAAATGGCGGTAGAAACCACGGGCAAGCTTCCCGATGGCGTGTTCATGACGACGCTGGACGCGGCGGCGAACTGGGCCCGGACCAGCAGTCTCTGGCCGATGCCCTTCGCAACCGCGTGCTGCGGCATCGAGCTGATGGCGACGGCCTCGTCCCGCCACGACCTGGCGCGATTTGGCGCAGAAGTCATGCGATTCAGTCCGCGGCAGTGCGATCTGATGATCGTCGCCGGCCGGGTGGTGATGAAGATGCTGCCGGTGCTGCAGCGGATCTGGCTGCAGATGCCCGAGCCGAAGTGGTGCATCTCGATGGGCGCCTGCGCCTGCACGGGGGGCGTGTTCGACACGTACGCCGTGGTGCAGGGCGTGGATCGGTTCATTCCGGTCGACATCTACGTCCCCGGCTGCCCTCCCCGTCCGGAACAACTGATTGCGGGGATCATGGCCCTGCAGCAGAAGGTCAAGAATACGGGAACTGCTTTCGGGACTGAGTTCGCCGGGCGGACGCAGGCAATGGGACCGACGCCGTTCGACCCGGACGAGCTGATCCGGATTCGCGAAGCGAACGAGCAGCTTCAGGTTGTCAGTTTGAACTAGGTCGTTGTCCCGCCCTTTGCGACGGATCGTTTCATGGATAGTCAGGCTCGCCTGCTCGAAAAGTTTCCCGATGCCGGTCTGAATTTCAGCCGGTTCCGGGACAACGTGCGGACGACGGTGTCGAATGCCGCGCTACTCGAAGTCATGCTGTTCCTCAAGGGGGAGCTGGGCTTCGACGCGCTGATGGACGTCACCGCGGTCGACTATCTGAATTTCGAGGGCGCGACCGACCGATTCGGCGTGGTCTATGTTGTGCTGAACACGACCACCGGCGAGCGGCTGATCCTGAAAACCTTCGTGAACGATCCTGAGCCCGAGCTGCCGACGCTGGTTCCGCTGTGGGGCTCGGCGGACTGGCTGGAACGGGAAGTTTACGACATGTTCGGGATTCGGTTCGCCGGCCACCCGGACCTGCGACGGATCCTGATGCCCGACGAATTCACGTCGTACCCGTTGCGGAAGGACTATCCGCTGAAGGGTCGCGGCGAGCGGCACAACTTCCCGGTGATCACGCGAGCGGAGAGCTAGGACCGATGTCGGTCGATTCCCCGAGTACTGTCGTCACGCCCGAGCAGTTGCTGCAACTGCCCGACGGGAACCGGTACGAACTGGTCGACGGCCAGCTTGTGGAGCGCACCATGAGCATGGAGTCAGCGTGGGTAGCGAATCGAGTTGGCAAGGTTCTCTCGACTTACGTCGACAACACTGGCGAAGGGGATGTCTTCAACAGCGACGCCTCGTACCAGTGCTTTGGCGAAGAGGCGGACCGCGTGCGGCGGCCGGACGTGAGCTTCATTCGTCAGGGGCGACTCTCTGCCGAGCAGTTCCGCGAGGGGCATTGCCGGATCTTTCCCGATCTGGTCGTGGAAGTCGCTTCTCCGAACGATTTGTATTACGACGTTCAGCATAAGGTGCAGGAGTATCTGACGGCTGGCGTGACAATGGTCTGGGTGGTGGATCCGCCCGTGCGGAGCGTGATGGTTTATCGGCGTGGCGGACCTGTGGAGCGGCTGGAAGAAAACGACCAGCTCAGCGGAGATCCGGTGCTGCCGGGGTTCGCAGTTCGCGTCGGGGATTTGTTTCCGAAAGCTGGAGCCGTCTGACGGCAGCCGGTTGATCGGAGTCAGGCGCCCCTGACTCCATAGAGGGATTCTCGTCCATCATGGCGTTGGAAGTTTCCGATCTTGCCGAACAGGATGCTCCGGACAAGGAGTATCTGTGGACATTGAACTTCGGACCGCAGCACCCTGCGACGCACACCACGTTGCGGCTGGTGCTCACGCTGGACGGCGAGCGCGTCGTCAAAGCGGTGCCGCACATCGGTTACCTGCACAGCGGTTTCGAGAAGCTCGGGGAACACCTCGACTTCAATCAGTACGTGACCATCGTCGACCGGATGAACTATCTGTCGCCGATGCACAATGAGATTTCCTGGCACCACGCCTGCGAGAAGCTGCTGGGGATCGAGCTGACGCCGCGAGGGAAGTACCTGAGAACGCTGCTGGCGGAACTGCTCCGCATGCACGACCACCTGCTGAACGTGGGGACGTGCGCGCTGGATCTGGGGGCCTTCACGGCGTTTCTGTACTGCTTCTACCAGCGGGAGAAGATCTACGACATCGTCGAGTTCGCGTCGGGTCAGCGGTTCCACACGAGCTACACTCGCGTGGGAGGCGTGCTGTACGACGTCAACGATCGCTGGATCGAGCAGGTGCGGGACTTCCTCAAGGGATTCCCAAAGGTTCACGACGAAGTCGACCGGCTGCTGACCCGCAACCGGATCTTCGTGGATCGGATGAAGGGGATCGGCTACCTGAGCAAAGAAGACGCGATCAACTTCGGCGCGGCCGGCCCGGTGGCCCGGGCCAGCGGCGTGGTCCGGGATCTGCGTCGGGACGAGCCGTACCTGGCCTATGGGGATCTCGACTTCAAAGTCATCTGTTCGACGGGCGGCGATTGTTACGCCCGGTACCTGGTCCGGATGCAGGAACTGCTGGAGAGCGTGAAAATCGCCCACCAGGCGCTGGAGAATCTGCCGAGCGGCCCGGTGAACGTCGATCCGAACGGCAAGCACGTCCTGCCCGCCAAGCCGGCCGTTTACCGCAGCATCGAGGGTCTGATTCAGCACTTCGAAATGGTGATGCCGAACCGGGGCTTCGAAACGCCGCGAGAGGAAATTTACGCGGCGACCGAGTCGCCCAACGGCGAACTGGGTTACTACATCGTGACGGACGGCGAGTCGTCGCGGGCGTATCGGGCGCGGACGCGTCCGCCATCCTACGTCCACTTCGGGATCTTCCCGCACATCATCAAGGGCTGCATGCTCAGCGATGTGCCGGTGATTCTGGGCAGTTTGAACATCATCGCAGCGGAACTCGACCGGTAGGTCGAGTTCTCCCGCAGCGTCCGCAGAACAACAATCCGCAGACAACGACAGAACAGAAAGGGCGAACGGGGAACCGATTTGGCGCGGCGAGGACGGGGAGAGAACCCTGTGATTTGCGGCGGGAAACGGGATCAGCCTTCGACCTTCGGGAGCGTGGAGTACTCATGCCGGCCCTTTCGGACGCCATTCGAACGCGGATCAAGGACGAGTTTCCGAAGTATCCGAACAAGCGCGCGGTGACGCTGCCGGCGCTGCACATCGTGCAGGACGAGTTGCGTCAGGTGTCGATCGAGGCGATTAAGGAGATCGCGGAACTGCTGGAGCTGCACCCGGCGGAAGTCCACGACACGATGAGCTTCTACGGCTTTTTCCGCGACGAGAAGGCTCCGCTCGGCAAGGACCGCGTCTGGGTCTGCCGGAGTCTGAGCTGCATGCTGCGTGGCGGCGAAGAGCTGCTGGCGGAAATGTGCAAACGACGGCACGTGAAGCCGGGCGAGACGACGGCGGACGGCAAGGTGACGATGGAGTTCGCCGAGTGCCTGGGAGCCTGCGAAGGGGCGCCCTGCATTCTGGTGAACGACGAATGCCACATGAATATTACGGCGGACAAGGCGGACGAGATCATCAAGAAGCTGTGAGTGAGGAGACGCCAGCGTGTCTGCCGACTCAGGCCCGGATGTAATCATCATCGCCGGTCCGAACGGGGCTGGGAAGACAACGGCGTCGGAAGATTTGCTGAACCGGGAGTTGGCAATTCGGGAGTTTGTGAACGCGGACTGGATTGCCAAAGGACTGTCGGGATTTGAACCGGAGACGGCAGCGATTGCGGCCGGTCGAGTAATGCTCGGCCGTTTGCGGGAGCTTTCCGAGGAGAACGCGAGCTTTGCGTTCGAGACCACGTTGGCGTCTCGAACGTTCGCGAGGTGGATCCAAGAACTCAGAGTTCGAGGTTATCGCAGTCGACTGATTTATCTGTGGGTGTCTGATCCGGCTTTGTGTCTGGAGCGAGTCAGAACGCGAGTACGTCTCGGTGGACATCATGTGCCCGATGATGTTGTGATGCGACGGTACGAACTGGGTTTGAGGAATCTGTTTCGGTTGTACTTGCCAGTGGTTGATGAGTGGGAGCTTTACGACAATTCGAGGGCGGGTTGGCGGCAGCTCATTGCCTGCGGATCGCGATCTGGCGTCGAGCAGGTTGCGGCTGCGGGACGGTGGCTGGAATTGAAGGCAAAGTATGGCGTCGCCGGAAACTAGCAATGCCGTGGAGCGTGCATTTAGCGAGCCGTGGCGCGTCGAACGGGCTTTGGATCGTGGTGTGCGTCGGGCGGCTGAGTTTCATCGGGCGTTTGGCGTGCCGATGGTGGGCTGGGAAAATGGTCAGGTCGTCCATTACGATCCGGCCAACGTGATTGAAGAACTCGACCGGAAGCTGGCCAGCTATCCGTCGGAAGACGTGGCGAATGGCGGCGGGAACGAGGCGACCGGTGAGGTTGCGGATAGGGTGATTCATGGCGAAGTTTGAACCTGTGCTCCTGGCCCGCTGGGGAAAGCCTAACAGCCAGTCGCTGGAGACTTACCGGGCGGACGGCGGCTACGAGGCCTTCAAGAAGGCCCTGGCCATGCCGCCCGACGACGTCATTAACGTCGTGAAGGATTCGGGGCTGCGCGGTCGCGGCGGCGCGGGATTCCCCACCGGCGTGAAGTGGACGTTTCTGCCGAAGAACCACCCGGGGCCGATCTATCTGGCGATCAACGGGGACGAATCCGAGCCGGGGACGTTCAACAACCGGATTCTGATGGAGGAAGATCCCCATCAGGTGCTCGAAGGCATCTGCATTTCGTGTCATGCGATCAAGTCGAGCGCTGCCTATATCTATCTGCGTTACGAGTTCGGCCGCAGCTATCGCGTGCTGAAGAAGGCGATCGAAGAACTGTATGCCGCGGGACTGATCGGGAAGAATATCCAGGGGACCGGGTTCAACCTCGATATCTACCTGCATCGCGGCGCGGGCGCCTACATCTGCGGCGAAGAAACGGGGCTGATTGAGAGTCTGGAAGGGAAGCGGGCCTGGCCGCGAATCAAGCCGCCGTTCCCCGCCATCGAAGGACTGTTCCGCAAGCCGACGATCGTCAACAACATTGAGACAATGGCCTGCGTGACGCAGATCCTCAAGCGGGGCTCCGACTGGTTCAAGTCGATCGGGGTTCCGCCCGACCCGAACATTCCCCGCGACGCCGGCAGCTACGGCCCCAAGCTCTATTGCCTGAGCGGACACGTCAACAAGCCGGGCTGTTACGAAGCCCCGCTGGGGATCACTTCGCGACAGCTCATCGACGAGTATGGCGGCGGCGTCTTGAATGGCCGAAAGGTGAAGGCCGTGGTGCCCGGCGGCATCAGCATGGGCTTCCTGAGCGCCGACGAGCTCGATATCCCTCTGGACTTCAACGGACCCGGAAAAGCCGGATGCCTCGGCCTGGGGACGGCGGCGGTGGTGGTGGTGGACGACTCGACGAGCATCGTCGACGTCCTTTTCAACTGCGCCCGGTTCTTCTCGCACGAGTCGTGCGGGCAATGCACGCCGTGCCGGGAAGGGACCGCCTGGATGCGGAAGATTCTGGAGCGGATCCGGAACGGTCAGGGGGAGCTGCGGGACCTGGATCTGCTGCTGGAAGTCTCGGGTTCGATCGGGATCATTCCGGGGACGACGATTTGCGGTCTGTCGGACGGAGCGGCCTGGCCGGTGAAGAACGCGGTCAAGAAGTTCCGCGGCGAATTCGAAGAGTTCATCAAGAGCGGTAAGAAGTTGGTGAGAGAGTGCGAGCTGGCTGTGGCGGGAGCGCACTGAGGTTTCGGACAAGTTGCGATACGAGATCATTCTCTACTGGAGCGAGGCCGATCAGGCTTTTGTGGCAGAGGTTCCGGAATTGCCGGGATGCATGGCGGATGGTGAGACGTATCAGGCGGCGCTCGATGCGGTGCAGACGGTGATGCGAGAGTGGATCGAAACAGCAGTAGAGCTGGGGCGTGACGTGCCGCGACCGAAGGGTCGGTTGCTGTTTGCGTGAAGTCGATGTGAGAGCTGAAGGACTCAGGGGTTCTGCCTCTGAACTTCAATGGGGATGACGATGCCGACGGTCTATGTAAATGACAAGCCGGTCGAGATCGGGGCCGACGAGAAGCTGAACTGCATCCAGGCCGCGGCCCGCGCCGGGGACACGGTGCCGAGCTATTGCTGGCATCCCGAGCTGTCCGTCGTGGCAAGCTGCCGGATGTGCCTCGTCGAAGTCGGCGACAAGAAGCCGGACGGCTCCGTGGTGATGCAGCCGAAGCTGTTTCCGGGCTGTCAGACGCCGGTCAAGGACGGCACGGTCATCGTTACCGAAAGCGCCAAGGTGAAGGCCGCTCAGGCCGGCACGCTGGAGTACCTGCTGCTCAATCACCCGCTGGACTGCCCGGTCTGCGATCAGGCCGGTGAATGCGGGCTGCAGGATTACAGCTTCAAGTACGGTCGCGGCTACAGCCGGCTCAACGAGCCGAAGAACATCAAGCCCGACAAGGACTACATCGGCGATCAGATCACGCTGTTTACCGACCGCTGCATCATGTGTACGCGGTGCGTCCGGTTCACGCGGGAGATCAGCGGCACGGCCGAGCTGCAGGTGACGGCCCGCGGCTCGGAAGAAGAAATCGACATTTTTCCGGGCCAGCCGTGTAATAACAAGCTGGCCGGCAACGTGGTTGATCTCTGCCCGGTCGGCGCGCTCTGCAGCAAGGACTTCCTCTACGAGCAGCGCGTGTGGTGGCTGCAGACGAAAGACTCCGTCTGCCCCGGTTGCAGCACCGGCTGCAGCATCAAGATCGATCAGAACAAGGACACGCTCTACCGGCTCCGGCCGCGGGAGAACGAGCAGGCCCAGGGGCACTTCATGTGCGACGAGGGTCGGTTCGGCTGGAAGTACATCCACTCCGAACAACGGCTCAAGTCGCCGCTGGTGAAGGCGGGCGGCGAAGCGGCGGTTCCGGCGAGCTGGGAGACGGCCCAACCCGCCGCCCGACAGGCGCTGCAGGAAGCCATCAAGAAGAACGGCAAGAAAGTGGCTGCGGTGATCTCGCCGTGGGCGACGCTCGAAGAGGCGTTCCTGCTGGCGAAGCTGGCCAAGGGTCTTTCGGCGGACGTCACGCTGGCCCTGGGGCCCGTGCGGGTGGTCGGCGAGGACGATCAGTACCCGAAGGGTGTCGATGGCAAGCCGACAAAGCCGGTGCGGTTTACGATCCGGGCGGAGAAGTGTCCGAATCGGGCGGGCGTCGAAGCCGTGCTGAAGCAGTTCCAGGGGAAGGTGATCGGGTTCGACCAGTTTGCCGGCCAGGCGGACAAGGGCGAGTTCGACGCGATCTACGTCCTCGGCGGCGACCCGACAGGCTTCACCGCGGCGGAGGCCGGCAAGCTGGCGAAGGCCAGGCTGCTGATCGTCCAGGATCTCCTGACATCTCCGCTGTCCGAGAAGGCTCAGTACGTGCTGCCGGGAGGCGCGTGGGCCGAGAAGGAAGGAACGTTCGTCAATCACAACGGCCTGGCGCAGGCGATTCACCGGGCCTTGCGGGGTCCGGAGGACGCGCGGCCGGACGGGCGAATTCTGTGGGAGCTTGCCGGGCGGAAGGGGCTGTTCCACGCTCCGACGCTGCGGCAGGAAATTGCGGGCGAAGTGGCGGCTCTGGCGGCCCTGATCGTCGGCGACGTGGGTGAGACAGGCATCTTCTTGAAACACGACGGTGCGGCTGCGGAAGCCCGTCAGCCCGCCGGGAGTGCAGCGCAATGAGCTGGTGGCAAGATCATTGGTTTGAGTTCGTTCTGACGTTCGTGGCGATTCACGTGGCGTTCCTGGGGATCCAGGGGGCCGCGGCGTATCTGATTCTGCTGGAACGCAAGCTGTCCGCGTGGATGCAGGACCGGATCGGTCCGAACCGCGTCGGTTATGCGGGGTTATTTCAGCCGCTGGCGGACGGGGCGAAGTTCCTGCTGAAGGAAGACGTAATTCCGGGGCAGGCGAACAAGTTCCTCTACGTCTTCGCGCCCTGCATCTCGATCCTGACGACGTTTCTGGCGTTTTCGGTGGTGCCGTTCGGGCCGGTCAACAACGCGGCCAACAAGTTTCACTGGATCATCGCTCCGGGCGTGGATCTGGGGATCGTCTTCATCTTTGCGATCTCCAGTCTCGCCGTGTACGCGGTGATCCTGGGGGGTTGGGCGTCGAACAACAAGTACAGCCTGCTGGGGTCGCTGCGGGCGAGCGCCCAGGTGATCAGCTACGAGATTCCGCTGGGGATGTCGGTCGTCGGCATCGCGGTGCTGATGGGAACGATGAACCTGGAAAAGATCCTGATCCAGCAGGCCGAAGCGGGCTTCTGGGGCTGGAACATCTGGTATCAGCCGCTGGCGGCGCTGATCTTCTTCACGGCGGCGCTGGCGGAATCGAACCGGCTGCCGTTCGACCTTGCGGAATGCGAATCGGAGCTGGTCGGCGGTTTCCACACCGAATACAGCGCCATGAAATTTGCGATGTTCTTCCTGGGCGAATACTGCCACGTGATCACCGTCAGCTTCCTGACGATCATCCTGTTCTTCGGCGGCTGGCACTTCCCGTGGATCGCGGAGGCGTCGTCGCTACCCGCGGCCGATGCCTCGTTCGTCGGTTCCTTGATCGGGGCGCTGCCGTACGTGGCGGTGCTTCTGGCGAAAGTCGGCGTGGTGCTGGTGCTGATTCAGATGATCCGCTGGACGATTCCGCGGTTCCGGTTCGACCAGCTGATGGGACTGGCCTGGAAGGGTCTGATTCCGATGGCCACCGTCAACGTGCTGATGGTGATGGTCGTCCGGCAGTTCGAGATCAACTGGTTCTGGCTGTTCCCGATTTCGATGGCGATTTTCGCCGCGGCGGGCCTGGTCTATACACAAGGTGAGCGGAAACCGGCGGTTGCGGCGCTGGCTCCTGCCCACGGGCATCACTGACACCGATCGACACGATTTCGACCGCCGGTCGGGGTCGTACGAGTTACCGAATCCACCAACCGGGAACGGTCCCGGCCTGCGAGAATTGAGGAAGCGATCATGCCGATTGCGTCCAGCGAAGTGGTCTGGGTCGACCAGCCGAAGAAGCTGTCGTTCTGGGAGTCGACGTTCCTGACGTCGCTGCTGGAAGGGCTGCGGATCACGGGGAGCCACGTCACCGACAACAAGACAGTGACGCAGCAGTATCCCGAGGTGAAGCCCGAGCTCCCGCTGCATTACCGGGGCGTGCACCGTCTCAACCGGGACGAAGAGGGCCGGGTGAAATGCGTCGCCTGCATGATGTGCGCGACGGCCTGTCCGGCGCGGTGCATCGAGATCGTCGCGGCCCCGGCGCCCAAGGACGATCCGTTGTGGGCGGGGCGCGACAAGTTTCCGGCCAGCTTCGTGATCGACGAACTCAAGTGCATCTACTGCGGCATGTGCGAAGAAGCCTGCCCGTGCGATGCCATCGAGCTGACTCACATTTATGACCTGACGGGCCAGAGCCGCCAGGAGATGCTGTTCGACAAAGAGAAGCTGCTGGAAGTCTACGACAAAACCAAGGACTGCGCGCTGGATCCGGCCCGGACGCACCGCGGACGCCTGAGCGGATGCTCGGAGTTCGCGTCGCTGCCGACCGTCGGCCCGGCGACCTCGATTCACCCGGAGGACCGGGCATCGCATGCGGCCAGTCCGGGGAAGATCGATCGCTGCGCGCAGCAGCCGGCGCAAGAAGCGGTCCTTTGACGAACCCCGGCGGCACCGGTACAACTTGGGCGGTTTTCTCACAGTAATTCGGGCGGTATCGACCGATGAAATGGATCCTCGAAGAATGGCGGCTCCTGCTGCCGCTGGCCTTGGGCTGGCTGGCGGTGTGGCGGATGCTGCCGCGCGACAAATCCCGATCCCGGATTCTCGGGGGGATTGCGGGCGTGATCGCCCTGGTGATGCTGCAGGGACTCCTCCCTGCGCCGACCGGGCCGTTGATTCAATCCGGCGTCTACTTTGCGTGCGCCGCGCTGGCGGTCGTTTCGGGCGTGCTGATGATCTCGGATCGCGATCCGATCAACGCCGCACTCTGGTTTGCCCTGGCGACGCTGGCCGTGTGCGGCATCTTCATGCTGAATTCGGCCCCGTTCCTCGCTGCCGCGACTGTCGTCGTCTACGCCGGGGCGATCGTGGTGACCTTCCTGTTCGTGATCATGCTGGCTCAGCAGGCGGGGGCCGCCGGCTATGACCGTCGCGCCGCGCAGCCGCTGCTGGCCACTGTCTTCGGCTTCGTGCTGCTGGCCGGCCTGATGCTGGTTCTGCGGGACTGGAAGGCCTTGAAGACTGCCGACGGCGAAGCCGCGCCGGCCATCGTTCAGTTCCTGCCGACGCCCGAAGGGATCGACGCCAATCCGCTGAGCCGGCCAGTCAACGGAGATCTGGGGACGTTGCAAGGGGTCGGGCGATCGCTGTTCGGCGATTATCTGTACGCCGTCGAACTTGCCGGGACGATTCTGCTGATCGCCACGATCGGCGCCATTGCACTTGCGCCGCGTCGTGCACAGGGGACGCTATGACATCCAGTCTGGAAAGCAACCTGGTTCTGGGGGCGATCCTGTTTGTGCTCGGGGCGATCGGGTTTCTGACCCGTCGCAACCTGATCCTGATCATGCTCTCCGCCGAGCTGATGCTGCACGGCGTTTCGATCAATCTGCTGGCGTTCGGCCAGTACCACGGGAATTCGCAGGGGCAGTCGTTCACGGTTTTCGTGCTGACGATCGCCGCCTGCGAAGCGGGCCTGGGGCTGTCGCTGATTCTGGGGATGTACCGGCGGAAGAAGTCGCTGGACGTGAACCTGTGGACGAATCTGGGCGAACCCGATCTGCCGCGGCTGGCTGACGACACGTATCCGCCGGCTCCTGCGGCGCTCGAAGAGCCTCTGCCGCACCTCGCCGTGGCGGGGCGCATGCCGGCCTATCCGACAACCCCGCGTTCGACCTTGCCGACCAAGCCCTGAAGATCGTCAGACGGGCCACGCTGACGGCGGAGAAGTTCTCCGTCGCTCGGGGCCGCCTCTGGCAGGAGAACGATCCTCGTGTTCGAATGGCTTCACAATAACGCCCTCTGGCTGATTCCGGCGGCCCCGCTGCTGGCCAGCTTGTGGATTGTGGTGGTCGGGCAGTTCTGCCATCGGCACAACGCGCACCGACCAGTCATCGTGGCGCTGTCGGTGTCGTTTCTGGCGACGCTCGCCCTCGTCTTCAGCATTGTGCCTCAGACGTTCGCGCACCATGCCGAAGGGGAAGGGGAGCACGCCGCTCAGGCGGCGACCGATCACGCTCACGAAACCGATCATGCTCACGACCACCAGGAAGAGCAGGCCGGCGAGAAGCTGGCGAAGGCTCTAGCTTTCAAGCAGACTCCGACGACTCGTCAGCTCTATCAATGGATCAAGGTCGGCAGCCTCGACGTCAAGATCGGCCTGCAGGCCGATGCGATGACCGCGCTGATGCTGCTGATGGTCACGTCCGTCAGCCTGCTGGTGGCGATCTTCGCGGCCGGGTATATGCAGGGCGATCCCGGCTACCCCCGGTTCTTCGCCGAGATCGCGCTGTTTGTTTTTTCGATGTCGATGCTGGTCCTGGCGGACAACTTCCTGCTGATGTTCGTCTTCTGGGAGGCGGTCGGCCTGTGCAGCTATCTGCTCATCGGCTTCTGGTTCCGGAAGCCGAGCGCGGCGGCGGCAGCGAAGAAGGCGTTCGTGGTCAACCGGATCGGCGACTTCGGCTTTCTGCTGGGGATCTTCCTGATCTGGACCACGTTCGGCACGCTGGAGTTCTCGCAGATTCTGTTCGATCCGCAACTGGTTAAAGAAGCGGTGGCGACTCAGCCGGAGATCTTCCTGCCGATCTGCCTGCTGCTGTTTCTCGGTGCGGTCGGCAAGTCGGCTCAGTTCCCGCTGCACGTCTGGTTGCCGGACGCGATGGAAGGCCCGACCCCCGTCAGCGCCCTGATCCACGCGGCGACGATGGTCACCGCGGGGGTCTACCTCGTGGCCCGCTGCACGCCGTTGTTTGTCCACGCTCCGCTGGCGCAGATGACGGTGGCGGGAATCGGTGCGGCGACGGCCCTGATTGCGGCCATCACCGCCCTCACCCAGTACGACCTCAAACGGGTCCTGGCCTACTCGACCGTCAGCCAGCTCGGCTACATGTTCATGGCGCTGGGCGCCGCCGGGGCCGACGTGGCGCTGGCGACCCACGCGGTGACCTTCGCGATGTTCCACATGTTCACGCATGCCTTCTTCAAAGCGGTCCTGTTCCTCTCGGCGGGGAGCGTGATGCATGCGATGGGGGACGTAATCGACATGCGGGAATTCAGCGGGCTTCGCAAGACCCTGCCGAAGACGCATCTCGCGTACCTCTGCGGTTCGCTGGCCCTCGCCGGTTTCCCGCTTTTCTCGGGTTTCTGGAGCAAGGACGAGATCCTCGCCATCCTGCACCAGGCCAGTCAGGTGGGCGAGCACAAGACGTTCTACCTGGCGGTGCTGGCGGTTTCGCTGCTGACCGCGCTGCTGACGGCGTTCTACACGTTCCGTGCGTACTTCCTGACGTTCTCGGGGCCGGAGCGGTTCCCCGCGGCCTGCCATCACCCGCACGAATCGCCGTCGATCATGACGATTCCGCTGTATGTCCTGGCGGCCGGGGCGGTGGGCATCGGCTTTCTGGCGGGACCGGCGACGCACTGGTACGGGCACTACCTCGAGAATTCGCCGGTGCTGGGGCATGCCGAGCCGCACGCCGCCAACGTCACGATGATGGTGCTGAGCACCGTGCTGGCTCTCGTGGGGATTTTTGTGGCCTGGTCGATGTACGGCAAGACGGATCGCGTCCCGTACACGAGCGATGTGATGCATGGACCGGCCTACAACGCGTCGCTCAAGGGGCTCTATTTCGACGAGCTGTATCTGGCGTTTGTGGTGCGACCGATCCGCGCGCTGGCGGAACTGTCGGAGCTGATCGATCGTCTGGTCATCGACAAACTGGTCGACGCGGTCGGCTTCATTCCGATCGTGCTCGGCAGCATCCTGCGGCCGATTCAGGGAGGCTTCGTGCAGTCCTATGCATTGATCATGCTCGTGGGACTGGCGTTCTGCCTGGTCGGCGTATTGAGAGCCTTGGCCGCGATGTGACGGTCGTGACGGACCGGGGCGACCTATCTGAGGGGGTCGGCGAAGTGACCTCCCTTTCCTGTTGAGTGAAAAGCATGACCAGCCTGGTGTTAACGATGATCGCTCTGCCCGCCGTGGCGGCGATCACGATGTTGCTGCTGGATCCGAAAGCGCCGCCGTCCCGCGCGCGGTGGACGGCGCTGCTGGCCACGGTGGCCACGTTCCTGGTGTCGTGGGGCGTGGCCGCGCAGTTCTATCAGTTGCCGGCCAAGGTCGTCGACGGCCGGGCGCCGGTCAGCCCCCGCTTCGAACACCGCTTCACCTGGCTGTCGCTCGATGCCCCGAAGCTCGAGGTCACAACGACATCCGAGGGAGTGACGGACGAAATTGTCGCCGTCGACCCGGGGCTGCGAATCGAGTTCTACCTGGGACTGGACGGCATCAGCCTCGCGATGATCGTGCTGACGACGATCTTGACGATTTCCAGCGTGCTGGTTTCGTGGACTTCCGTCCAGACGCGTGCCGCCGAGTTTTACGCCTGCCTGCTGATTCTGGAATCGGGGCTGCTGGGAGTCTTCTGTTCCTTCGACCTGGTGATGTTCTACGTCTTCTTCGAGTTCACCCTGCTGCCGCTCTTCTTCCTGGTCGGCATCTGGGGTGGGCCGTTGCGTCGCTACGCCGCTGCGAAGTTCTTCGTGTATACGTTGGCCGGGGGATTGATCACGCTGCTGGGACTGGTGGCGCTGGCAATTTCGGTGCACAACGCGACCGGGTTGTCGACGCCGTTCTCGATCCCCGATCTCGCCAAGGCGCTGGTGGAAAAGCCATTGTCGCCGGAGCTGCAGACCGCGTTGTTCCTGGCGATTGCCGCGGGCTTTCTGGTCAAGGTGCCGGTCTTTCCGTTCCATACCTGGTTGCCCCTGGCGCACGTGGAGGCCCCGACCGCCGGTTCGGTGATGCTGGCCGGCGTGCTGCTGAAACTCGGGACCTACGGCTTTCTTCGCCTGGTTCTGCCCATGCTTCCGTATGCATGTCAGCACACCGGCGTGCCGCTGATCGCGACTCTGTCGGTGATCGGGATCATCTACGGTTCCTTCTGCGCCCTGACTCAGAACGACATCAAGAAGCTGGTGGCCTACAGTTCCGTCGCTCACCTCGGCTTCTGCATGCTCGGGATCTTCGCTCTGAACGAGGAGGGGATCGCCGGGGGCGTGCTGCAGATGATCAACCACGGGCTGTCGACCGGGGCGCTCTTCTGCCTGGTCGGCTTCTTCTACGAGCGCTATCACACGCGGCTGGTGAGCGACCTTGGGGGGCTGGCCAATCGGCTGCCGCTGCTCGCCGTCTCAATGCTGTTCATTTCGTTTGCGAGCATCGGGCTCCCCGGACTTAACGGTTTCGTCGGCGAGTTTCTGTCGCTGCTCGGCATGTTCAAGCGGGAAGCGTTCATGGCCGCCCTCGGGACGATGGGCGTGGTGCTGGGAGCGTGGTACCTGCTCGGTATGCTCCAGTCGGCGTTCTTCGGGCCGCTCAAAGAGCCGCACCTGCACGGTCACGACGACGAGCTGACGCAGATCACCGATCTGAATATTCGCGAGGTGGCGACGATCGCTCCGCTAGCGGCCTTGTGTCTGTGGATCGGTCTGTTTCCCCAGCCGCTGCTGGACCTGATCGGTCCGGACGTGGATGCGCTGTCCCAGCAGTATACGGTCTCGCAAATGGCTTACCCGCAGGGTGAAGCCGAAGAGGGGGCCGCCGGGGCGATGATGGGAGTGCCAATGGGAATGCCTGCCGGGGAGGGTCGTCCGTGAGCGAAGCAATCCAGCAACTGAATCTTGCCGCGAAGCTGGTGCTGCCGGACATCGTCCTGCTGGCGACGGTCTGCGTGATGTTCTTCGCCGCTCCGTTCCTCGTGAGCGACCGGGGCGAAGCGCAGCCGGGTCTCCGCCATCGGTGGGGCTGGTTGTCGCTGATCGGTCTGCTGTTCGCCGGCTGGCTGTGGTGGACGAGCACCCCCGTCGAAGTGGGGACTGGTCCCTTCCGTCTCGATCCGCTGGCCTGGTACATCCGGGGGCTGTCATTGTGCTCCGGGTTGATTCTGGTGCTGGTCAACTGGAATCAGGCGGATGATTCGCGGTCGGCGGAGAGCCAGGCGTGCCTGCTGGCGATCATCGCGGGGGTCAACCTCGTGGCGGCGGCCAACGACCTGGTGATGCTCTTCCTGGCGCTGGAGCTGATCAGCATCCCGACGTACCTCTACCTGCTGCTGCCGAAGAAAGACGCCGCGGGACAGGAGGCGACGCTCAAGTACTTCCTGCTCAGCCTGTTTTCCTCGGCGGTTCTGCTGTTCGGGCTGAGCTATCTGTATGGAGTGACCGGCACCACGAATCTGGAAGCAATTTATGCGGCGCTGGCCGCGGGTAAGACGGGGCCGATGCCGGCGCTGCTGGCCGTTGTCGCCGTCATGGCGGTCGCGGGACTGGGCTTCCGGCTGACGGCGGTGCCGTTCCACTTCTATGCGCCGGACGTATTTCAGGGGGCGCCGCTGTCGGGGGCGGCGATGCTGAGCTACGTTCCGAAGATCGCGGGCTTCGTCGCGCTGCTGCGACTGGCGCTGTCGCCGGCCGGTGCGGCCGTTGCCAACGAATGGACGCTGAGCGGCGTCGCCAGCCCGATGCTGTGGTGGATCGCAGTCCTGACGATGTTTGTCGGGAATCTGCTGGCGCTGCTGCAGAACGACATTCGACGCCTGCTGGCGTTTTCGAGCGTGTCGCATGCGGGTTACATGCTGATCGGGCTGATCGTCGGGGAATCGACGACGTCGCATGTCGACGGCATCGAGGCGCTGTTGTTTTATCTGGCCGTTTACGGCGCGATGACGGTGGGCGTCTTTGCGGCGCTGGGGGCGCTGAGCACCAGCGACCGGAAGATCGAGACGCTGGACGACCTGGCCGGCTTGAGCCGGACGAATGCCGGCATCGCCCTGATGCTGGCGGTCTTTTTCTTCAGCCTGACGGGGCTGCCGCCGACGGCGGGATTCCTGGCCAAGCTGAACCTGTTCTATGCGGCATGGTCGCAGGGGACGGAGTCCGCGCACTGGCTGGCGATCTGGCTGGCGGTGAACGCGGCGATCGGCGCCTGGTACTACCTGAAAGTGATCGGGGTGATGTACCTGCGGGATCCGGTTCATACGGAGCATGCTCCGAGCCCGACTCCCGCGGTGATCGCGGTGGGGCTGTGCTGTGCGGCGACGCTGGCGCTGTTCTTTGCTCCGAACTGGCTGTGGCTGGCGCTGCAGAACGTGTAGTCTGAAGAGTCGCCCGCCTGGCGGGGCGACAGGCTTCCGCGCGGAACTATCGACTGTTTTGAGTAACCAGGCGGGAGCACCGCTTTCGAGTGGCGGACATGCAGCCCATTCCGGTTGATTCTGTTGCGGAAGCCGCAGGAGCGTCGCCGACGCGTGCCGAAGACGCCGATCACGCGCGGAAACAGCAACTGCTGGATGCGTTCCATCAGTTCGAGAAGAGCTTCAAGCAGCGCTTTCCAGTCGTGTGGTGGGGGACCCTGATCGGTCCGTGGCTGGTGACGTTTTTCGTGGCAGTCGCGATTTACCTGCTCGCCGGAGCGAGGTTCTTCTGGCAGATGCTGACGGCGTCGGCCGTTGCCTTCTTTTTTGCGGGCCGCTTCGCGATCCCGCTGGACGCCGTGGCCAATCTGAAGGGGCTCGATCTGCTGGAGCCCTGGCACATGTTCTGGATGGTCACCTACCAGGACGTGATGGTCGCGCTGTTCATGGCCTTCCACGTCGGCTTTCTGTTCAAGCTGCCGAAGATCGGCCCGAAGATCGCGGAACTGACCGTCGACGGAGAGATGATTCTGTCGCTGCAGCCGTGGATGCGCAAAGCGACGTTCTTCGGTCTGATCGCCTTCATCGCGTTTCCCCTGGCGGCGACCGGCAGCGTCGGCGGTGCGATTTTCGGCCGGCTGCTGGGACTGAGCCGCTGGGCCACCTTCTGGGGCAGCGTCATCGGGGCCGTCATCGGCAACGGAGCCATGTTGTACCTGTCGAAAGTCATGCTGGCGCTGTTTCCCGAAAACTCGCTGCTGGTCAAGCTCGGCGGCCCCGCGATCATCGTGGTCATCATTGTCATGCTGGAGCGACGGTATCGGGCGATGAAGCGGCAGTTCCTCGAAGTCCGCGAATTGCACGCGGAAGAGCACGCCGCCGCTCAGCGAAATGCGGACTGAGACTTCGCTGAGACGAAGCCACTCTTGCGTTTCGCGTCCGGGTCCGGCAGGTTGTTATCCGGTCGCGCGGGCGAATGAGACGTCGAGAGAAAGCTTCCCATGCAAGATCTGGTCTGTCGGGCAGGAGTGACGGGACGCGCGGGGCTGGTCTGGACCGTCCTGCTCGTGCTGACAGGTTGCGGCGTGTCGGCCGCCGGCAAGGGGCCGTCGGACGCCTCAGACGGGGACGACGCCGAAAAGCAGGCGGTCGCTCAAGCACCGTCGCAGGTGGCGGCGGCCCGATCGGCAGCGGACAAGCGTGCCGGCGAAGACTGGCCGAAGTTTCTCGGCCCGCAGGAGACCGGGGTCTCCCGAGAAACCGGCCTGCTGAAGACCTGGCCGGTCGAGGGACCGCCGCTCGTCTGGAGCCGGAAGATCGGCACCGGCTACGCGGCGCCCTCCGTGCTCGGCAACCGGTTGGTCGTGCATCATCGGCCGCGCGAACTGGAGATCGTCGAGTGCCTCGACGCCGCCACGGGGGAAACCTTCTGGAAGCACGAGTATCCGTCGGACTTTGAAGATCCTTACGGCTACAACAACGGCTCGCGCTGCGCGCCGCTCCTGACGGAGACCCGCTGCTACACGTTTGGTCCGCAGGGGATGCTGATTTGTCTGGAACTGGAAACCGGCAAGGTCGTCTGGGAACACGACACCGCCAGCCGATGGAAGATTCCGACGAACTTCTTCGGCGCCGGCTGCACGCCGATCCTGGAAGGAAATCTGCTGATCGTCCTGGTCGGCGGGCAGCCCGATTCGGGCGTGGTCGCGTTCGATGCGGAGTCGGGCAAGGTCGTCTGGGAGTCGGTCGGCAAGAAGACCTGGGACGGCGTCGAAATGTGGAATACGGGTCGCAAGCTCAAGTGGTCCGATTCGGAGAAGCTGGTCAGCTATTCGTCGCCGATCGTCGCCACGATCCACGGCGAGCGACATCTGCTCTGCCTGGTGCGACAGGGGCTGGTGTCGCTCGATCCGAAAAGCGGCGAAGTTCGATTCAAATACTGGTTCCGGTCGAGGCTGAACGACTCCGTCAATGCGGCCCGCCCGGTCGTGGTCGACGATCAGATCTTTCTGACTGCGGCCTACGATACCGGCGCGGCGCTGCTCAAGGTCCATGCCGACAGCGCCGGCTACGACGTCGTCTGGAGCAACGCGGCCGGGATGTCCTGCCACTGGTCGACCCCGATCTACAAGGACGGCCACGTCTACGGTTTCAGCGGCCGGCACGAGCAGGAGGCGATGTTCCAGTGCGTGGAGCTCCAGACGGGCAAGCTTGTGTGGGAAACGAACGGCTGGACCCGTCCGCAGGACGATCTCGATCAGGATCCGAATTCGGGCAGGATCATTGATGCGAAGACCAAGAAGGTGATTCCCTGGCCGTTCTTCGGACGCGGGTCGAAGATCCTGGTCGGCGACCGGTTCATCGTTCTGGGAGAGCGCGGCACTCTGGCGCTGGTCAATGCGTCGTCGGACAAGTTCGAAGAGCTGGCCCGGCTCTCCGCTCCGAAGCTCAAATACCCTTGCTGGGCGGCCCCGGTCCTGTCGCGCGGCCGGCTGTTTCTGCGGGCTGAGGACAACCTGATCTGCCTGGATCTCAAGGCGCAGTAGTCGATGCGGAGTGCGCGATGACGCAGGGCGCCAGTCCGCCGGCGACGGTCCAACGGGTCCTGCTGCCCCTGTGGCTGCGGATCGTGCTCGTCGCCGTGGCGGCCAATTTGCTGCGACTTGCCGCCAGCCTGGACGACTTCTGGCTGGATGAAATCTGGAGCTGGGGACTGGTGCGCGAGCAGGTGCAGCATCCGCTCGACATCCTGCTGGCCCTGCGTCACGACAACAACCACCTGCTGACCTCCTGGTGGATTTACACGCTCGGGCCGGATGTCGACTGGCGCTGGTATCGGCTCCCGTCGGCGCTGCTGGGGAGCGCCACGGTGCTGCTGGCGCGGCGAGCCGTCGTGCGAGATGGGATTCCCGCCGTGCGGGCTGTCACGCTGTTGACGGTCCCCTCCTATCTGCTGATTCACTACACCTCGGAAGCCCGCGGCTATGCGGGCATGATGTTCGCCGTGGCAGCTTGCCTGGTTCTGCTGCAGCGGCTCCTGCCTCCCGGACGGGGAGAGGCGCCGATGGAGCGAGCCTCCGGCGGGCGTCGCAGCTTCGATCTGGGCCTGTTCTGGCTGAGCGCGATGTTCGGCTGCCTGGCCCATGCGACCTTCTACTATGCCTTCGTCGCGCTGGGACTGTGGGCCTGCTACCGGCTGCTGACGTCCCGCACCAGGTGGCTCGCCAAGATCACGGAGCTGCTCTCGCTGTTTGTTATACCGGGCCTGTTTGGGCTGATCCTGTGGCTGGTCAGCTACTCGCAGTTGCAGATCGGCGGCGGCGATATTCAGAATCCCTGGCTGGTTGGTGCGGCGACGGCTTCTCTGCTGCTTGGCGGGCCGTCGGCCGGTGAAGGGATTCTGCTGGGCGCGCTGCTGCTGGCGATCCTGATCGGCACTGAGATCGTCGTGCTGATCCGCACGGGGGACGATCGCTGGGTGCTGTGGCTGGCGATGCTGATCGTACCGGCGTTGCTGATCGCCGTGCTGGGGCACGAAGTGATCTATCCGCGGTACTTTCTGGCGACGGTCCTGTGTCTGCAGATCGCCCTCGGCAGTCTCCTGGGACGGGCGCTTTCACGCCGCGGGATGCCGCGAATCGTCGCCTGGGGGTCGCTTGCCGCGATCACGCTGGGCAACGGACTGCATCTGCAGACGTTGTATCGAGCGGGACGGGGCCATCCCGCCGCCGTGGTCCGCTGGATGGCGGAGCGCACGTCCGGAGATCAGATCCTCGTCGGCAGCGACAACGCGTTCCGACACGGTCTGGTTCTGGCGTACTACCTGCAGGAGCTGCCGCCCGACAAGACGCTGCTGCACTTCGGAACGGGCCCCTGGCCGCCGGGGGGGCCTGAGTGGCTGCTGCTGCACAATCAGGATCTGGAGTGGGCGCCGGAGCCGGAGCTGCTCGTCGGGGATGGCCTGCGGTTCCGCCTGGAGAAGGTCTTTCCCTATGCGGGGCTCTCGGGCTGGCAGACGGCGGTGTATCGCAGCGTTGCTTTGGAATCGCAGTCGGCTCCCCCGCGAGACGTGGGAGAGAACGGTCCCGCTTAGAATTCGATATCGAACTCCCGCGTCTCCTTGAGCAGCTTTGACGTGACTTTGATGTGGTCCCGGACGAGTTGTGCGGCGCCCGGAATCGTGATGTACGTCGTCACGGCGCCGTCTTCGATCGGCGGAGACGGCTCACCTTTGAAGCTGGTCTTCTTGGTGTATCTGTCGGTCCCCCGGACTTCCGCCGTCAGATCCCGGCTGAGGGGGTAGACCTTGGCCCGCGCCGCCAGGTCGGGCGGCACTCGAATCTGAATCACAATGTTGTAGGGGCGATTGGGTCGCGGGTCCTTCGGTTCCGTCCAGACCGAGAAGCTCCCCTTGGTGATGGCATAAGCCGGCACATTGATGCCGGCGATTTCCGGGAGTCGGCCGCCGGCGCCGGTGTCCGTTTCCTTGCCATCCCCTTCCAGCATGCCGGTAATTTGCTCGGACGGCGTGAAGTCGGCGGCGTTGTTGAGCTGGTCGAGAACGGGGACGAAGTGCAGGGGAGCGGCCTCTTCGCCGGGATCATCGAGCGCCCCCTGCAACTGCACATCGGCGATCATGTCGACGTTGTCGGTGATGAACGCCGAGTTGATGATCATGCCGAAGTCGCCGCCGGTCTGATTGACAACCCAGAGCGACATTCCGAACAGGAGCAGGAGATGCACGACCAGCGAGACCAGAATTCCTCGCGTCCCTTCTCGACCGATCGCTCGCCGCCACCACGATTGCGGAGTCGGCTCGGTCTCCTCCGGGAGCGCCAGCGGGGCCTGCTCGACCCGCGGGCGGGGGCGCAGCCAGCCCGGTCGATAGGGGGCCGGCGGCGCTGATACCTCGACTGGAGGTTCCTCGACGAGCTGCGTCGGCTCCGCCGTCTGGAAGAGAACCTCGTCCGCCGGCGACTCTTTCGGCGAGCCGGCCGGCAGTGGTCCAGTCGATCGCGGGGAACGGACAGGGGTCGTCATGGAGTCGCTTGGGAACGGAAAATCGGGCGCGAACCGGGCGGAACGCCGGCCGGTGCGCCACGGATGGCGTCGTGAGCCCGCTCCTGTAGTATACGTCGACCGGTCGGCGACCTGAACGACAATTTTCCAGCAGCAGAAGTCCTCACCCGTGAATTTCGGAGCGCGGCGCACTATGGAATCCCCGCAAGTCATCGGGCTCGGAGAGCTGCTCTGGGACTGCTTTCCGGATCGACGGCTGCCGGGAGGCGCTCCCGCCAACGTCGCGTTTCACGCTCAGCAGCTCGGGCTGGCCGCAGCGGTCGTCACCCGCGTCGGCGACGACCTGCTGGGCCGGGAATTGCTTGACTTTCTGCAGCGGCAGGGCCTGTCGACGGAGCTCGTTCAGAGAGATCCGTTTCACGGGACCGGGACGGTGACCATCGAGCTTTCGGAAGCGGGTTCTGCCAGCTACGAGTTTCTGAAAGACTCCGCCTGGGACTTTCTGGAAGTCACTCCAGCCCTCGCCTCGGCGTTCCAGCAGGCCTGGGCCGTCTGTTTCGGGACGCTCGGCCAGCGCTGCGAGACATCCCGGCGGACGATTCAGCAGTGCCTGACGCTGGCCGCGCCGGATTGCCTGGTGGTCTACGACATCAATCTCCGGCCGCCGTTCTACGAACGAAGCTGGATCGAACAGTCGCTCGGCCACGCGAAAGTCGTGAAGCTGAACGACGAAGAAGTCGCCGTCCTCGGCCCGCTGCTGGGAGCCGGCCCGCTGTCACCCGCCCAGTTCGGCCGCTGGATTCTCGACCGCTACCCGGCGGAGCTGGTCTGCATTACCCGCGGCGGCGCAGGCTGCCTGGTGATCTCGCGCAGCGAGAGCTGCGACGTGCCCGGCGAGAAAGTCCAGGTGGTCGACACGGTCGGAGCCGGGGACGCCTTCACCGCCGCCCTGATCTGGAGCCGGCTGGAAGGGTGGGAGCTGGCCCGCTCGGCGCGCTTTGCGAATCGCGTGGGAGCGCTGGTCGCGAGCCGGGCGGGGGCGATGCCGGAGTTGGCGGAGGAGTTGCGGGGGTTGAAGGAGGCTCTCTGACCTTCACAAATCTCTGCTCGCTACTCGCTTCCTTTCGATACTCCGCCTGCGTCATTCGACGTTCTGAACCAATAAAGCCCCGCAGCCACCACCAGCTCCGCCACAAACCCCACCAGCCGGGCCAGACCCGCGACCAGCAGCGCCGTTCCCGCGTGCATTCCCGGCTGGCTGAGGAGCACTTCCGCCAGCAGGAACTCGCGAACTCCCAGTCCCCCCGGCGCGACGAGGATCACGAACCCGCCGAACGTCGCCAGCGACGTCGCCAGCAGCCAGAGAGGGAAGTCCGACAGCGCCACCGGCTCGGCGGAGACTCCCTGAATCACGCACCCCAGGCTGGCGCCCTGCACCAGCCAGCCGAGCGAAATGACGGCCAGCCCGCAGACCACCATCCTGGTTGGAATCCCGGGAGCGAAGTCCGTCTGCGAACGGGCGCTCATCGCGCGACCGATGCGGGTAAACAGGGCCGAGCTGAACGGCGTCGTCGCGACCGTCAGCAGGATCACCGCCAGGCTGCTCACCCAGCCCCAGTCCCGTACGAAGTGCAGCCAGGCCGGCGACTTCGACCAGAAGGAATCTCCCGCGGCGAACGGCGCCAGGGCGACGGCGATCATCGCCCCGGCAGCCATCATCACCAGCGTCTCGTAAGTAGCGGTCAGCGCCGCCAGTCCCGGCGGGCAGCCGGCCGGTCTCAGCAGCGAGGCCCGCAGCACCAGCACCATCGCTTTGCCGGGGACGTACTTCCCGAGGTGCCCGATGTAATAGGCCCGGATGGCGTCCCGCCACGGGACCGGGTGCCCGAGTCCCTCCAGCATCACCTTCCAGAACCAGACAGAAGGAAGCCACGCCACCAGATACAGCAGACCCGCCAGGAGCAGCCAGCCGTAGTGCAGCTTGACGTCGGTCGGCGGCGCTTCGCGCCACATCACGACCGCCCGCTGGCCGATGAACGCCAGGACGACCGCGAAGATCGTCCATTTCAGGACTGGCTTCCACCAGCCGGGCCGCCGGGGGCGATGCAACGCGGGCTCTTCCATGACCGGCTCGTCGTGCGTCGGGACGCACTACTCCTTCGGGATTCGGTTCAGCGTGTAGTACGCTTCTTTGTGCAGCAGCGGCAGCCCGCCGGCGGACTTCACGCCCCCCAGCGTCAGTTCGTGAATATGCCCCGCCTGCATACCGTCGATGGTCAAGCGAACGCTCAGGCCATCAGCAGCCACTTTGGCCGCGGTGATTTTCGGGTCGGTGAAATCGACCTCCGGGCTGCCGTACGACGCCTGGTAGATATAGGCGTACGTGATCATCTTGTACGATGAGACGTCTCCCGCTGCTGCCGGATCGACCGGCTCGGTAAACGTCAGTTCGAAGCCGTCGGGTTTGGCGCGCATCTCGTGGATTTCGAACGGCGTCTTCCCGGTCCAGTTGAGCCGTTCGAAGGCGAACGGCTTGCTCCCCCGCGAGCCCCAGCCCCGGTTGGTCCCTCCGACGAACATCGCCCCCTCGGGCGAAAACTCCAGCGGAAGCGTCCCGGAGCCGAAGCCTTCGCGGAACGGGATGCAGGCCCCCTGATAGTGCCCGTCGACCTTTTCCAGGAAGCACCGCATGACCGTGCTGTTGGTCTGATCGCCGACGAACATCTGGTTCTGGAATACGCCGAACTTGCCGCCGGTCGTGTCGCAGGCGATCCCGCTCGCCGACTGCCCCATCTTCTTGTACGGGAACAGAATCACCGGCGGCTCGTACTCGGGGATCTTCGCCGCCTCGGTCATGAACCGGCTCCCCGAATCGGGTTCCTTCGGCTTCTCCCCCATCGCCGCTTTCGCCTCGGGCAGGTCGTACCACTTGTTGCCGGACGGATTCCCCTGGAACGAGCCGGGACGCAGAAACTTGAGGGAACACGTCCCGTTCCACGGCCCCTGGTTGTCGGTGTAGAACATGTCCCCGACCGCGTTCATTCCCATCCCGCCCGGCGAACGGAGCCCGCTGCAGGTCGGGATGCACTTGCCGTCCGGCGTGATCCGCAGCGCCCAGCCGCGATACTTGTTCTCGCTGGTGAACGACCCCGTCAGACACAACGTGACCCAGATGTTCCCGTCGCGATCGAACTTCGATCCGAACGCGTACTCGTGGTAATCGCCGTTGATGTCCCACTCGTCGTTGACGATCTCGAACAGATCAGCCTGGCCGTCGCCGTTGCTGTCCTTGAGCCGGCTGACGTCGCCCCGCTGCGTGGCATATAACCAGCCGTCGCGCCAGGCGAGTCCCAGCACCTCGTGCAGTCCGTGCGCGAAGCGGGTCCACTTCACCTCAGCCGGGTTCTCGGCATAGACGTTGTCGACCAGCCAGATCTCCCCCCGCCGGGTGGAGACGGCCACCTGCCCGTTGGGCAGCGGCTTGATCGCGCCGATTTCAAGGACCGTCCCCTCGGGAGTCGGCAGCGCGGTCAGCTTGTAGTAGTCGTTTTCGACCGGATCGGCGGCCCGGACCGGAGCCACGCTTCCCAGCAGCACGACGCTCAACATCAGATGACGAATCATGGGCAATCTCTCGTAGGGCAGGCTCCCGCCTGCCGCGTTTCGCTGGCAACCACGCTGACGAGCGAGTTCGCTCTACCGGCCCTTCACAGCCTTCCACACTTCGACTGCGGGAAAAGCCTCCCGCCGCTGCGAAAACAGTCCCCAGGACTTCTCAATCTCCAGCTTCGACTCTTCCGACTTCCAAGGCAGATCGAACGCCTCAAAGGCCACGCCGTGATGCGTCCAGGCGTTCCCCGCTCCGCCAATGGTCCCTGCCTTCGTATAAGCGGCCCAGAAAGCCCGCTGCGAATCCGGCGAATACATCGGCTTCCCGGCATGGGGAAACCCGGTCTCCTTCACCAGGACCGGTTTGCCGGTCGCCTTCGCCAGCCGCAACGCCTCCGCATGCACCCACTCGGCCGCCTTGTCGGGCGGAAAATCGGTCCGGTCGAATACCGGATGAATGTTCGGCGCCAGAAAGTCGCCGAACTCCATTACGAAGGGCCGCTCGTAGCCGACCAGCGGCTCGCTCGTCGTCCACGGGATCTGTCCGTCCGCCGGCAACCCGGCTTGCAGACGATGCCGTGCGATCGTCAGATCTTCGGTCTCGTAACGCTGGGACGTCAGCCCCTCGTTGCCGACCAGCACGCCCATCGCAAGCTTGCCGTCGAATTGCCGGACCAGGCTCAGCACGCCGTCGACTTCGTCCGCCGACCGTGGGTCCCACAGCGCCAGCAGGACAGCCCGGTACTTCAGCTCGACCGCCAGATCCAGAATCCGCGGCGTGCAGGCTTCGTGGTAGCCATACAGGACGAGACCGTCGAAAGCCGGCCGGAGCGCCGCCAGATCGGCCTTGATCGAGCTGCTTTTGAGCGCCCGTTGATTGGCCGGATTGCGCGGATCGAGCTCGGAAGGCGTATAGCAGATCAGCGTCGCGCGCTGTACCGGATCGGTCAGGTAGGCAAAGAACGGATTCCGTGCGTCCGTCTGGGCGTGAGCAAGCCCCGGCGACGCGAGGATCGCAAGGAGGACCAGCCCACTCTGCCACAGTAACCGCTGCATCAAGTCGTCTCTCGTAGGGCAGGCTCCCGCCTGCCGCAATTCGCGAGGAGTTCAAAGAGTACCTACCAGAGGTACTCCAGCACGATCTGCGCTCCGCCATCCTTCAACGTCAGCGGAACGAGCAGTTCCTTCTTCCCCGCAGAATCTCGGATCGACGGGGCTTCCGACGACCCGTGAACCACCAGCGTCCAGAAGCCATCCACCAGATACTTCCCATCCCCCTGCGGCTCGATCTTGTCCGCCGACAGCGCCCGGAACTGCACCGGTTCGCCGGTCCCCTTCACGGTCAGCGTCCGGCGAAAGGCCGCGTAAGGATCGCCCTCGCGCATCAGCGGTGCGATGGCATCCTCGACGGTCAGCCCCTGCCATTCGTAACGGAACGCCGGCCGGCCTTTGTCATCGAACTGATAACCGCGGAAGCGAAAGCCCGCGTCGCGTGCTTTGCCGGCAGGCCACGACTCATTGGCGGACGACAGCCGGGCCAGCGGCTGTCCCTGCGGCAGCGGAATCACGTGATCCCCCAGCGGACCTTCATAACCGGCGCCTCGGCCGTTCCAGTGCCGCGAGGCGTCGATAAACGCCCCGTGCCAGATCAGCGCCAGCCGCATGTCGTTGGCGTCCCACGCCAGGCTGGCCTTTTCCGGATACCCCACGCCGATCGCCCGCGAACCCGCCCCTTCGATGAAGTTGCGATAGACGATCGGCGAGCCTTGCGGCAGCAGCTCGATCGGCTCGCGGACCAGCCCCGCCGGCACCGCCCCCTTGTCCCCGTCGCCCAGGTACAGCCAGACTGCGCGAATCTGCTGGTCGACTTTGCCGCCAAGCACGTTCTTGATGGTGCTCTGACCGAACGGCCACGGGGCCGGCATGCGGGTCCCGGAACGAAAGACCTGCGGATTCCGCATGTAACGATCGAACCAGTCCGCCCGCAGCCGTTTCGTCATCGTCGTCAATGAAACCGCGCGAATCCCCTGCGCCGGGTACTGGCCGAAGTCGTGGCACTTGATGCACGACAGCGCCGTCCCGCCGACGAGCTGCCGGCCGTGCGATTTCACACGGTAGTCGGGCTCGGCGAACTCGACCTTCGGAGCCGTGTCCGGTTGCAGATCGGCTGAGGCAAATGCCTCGACCAGGTGCCCGACATTCCCCATGCCGAATTTCGGCATCCGAGCTTTCATGTAGACCTGTCGGTCGTCGGCCCCCTTCTGGAACAGCTCCTTCAGCCAGTCCGCCTGCAGCTTGTCTCCGACACCGGTCAGCGCCGGCGGAATCCGGCCTTCGTCGCCCATCTCCTTCATCGTCGTTTCAAAGAATGCGTCACGCCCGGGCTCGACGCCGCCGATCTCGCCCCGCTTGTGGCAGGCATAGCAGTTGAAGGCGACCAGCGACCGATGGACTACCGCGGCCGGAGCGTCGTCCCCCTGCGGCTGCTTCAGGGCCGCGACCAATGCTGATCGCTGCACCGTTGACAGCCCGAACCGCGGCGACTGCCCGGCCGGTGACTCCGCCAGACAACCTGTCGTTCCCTTCAGTTCCGCCAGTGGTTTGGCCGCGATCTGCGACTCCAGTTTGCGGTCGCCGTCTTTGAGCTGGTGGCACGCCGCACAACCGAGCGAGCTGAAGAGGGCCTTCCCCTTCTCCGCCAGTTCCGCGTTTCGCACGAAGCCTGGTTTGGCGTCGGTCGTTTCTTTCGTCAGCGAGACGAGGCCGGCGACCGGCTGGCGGTTGATGCCGCCGCCGGCGATTTCCAGGTCCAGCGTCCATTCGCCGCCCCCCTGGAAGTATTCGACGACCAGCTTGTGCCATCCGGCGTCGAGCGGCATCCGGCCTTCCTTCACCTGGTGCGGGTGAACCCCGCCGTTCTTGATGACTTCGATGTCATCGATCAGCAGTCGACTTCCGTCGTCCGATCCGAGGAAGAACTGAAATCTCCCGGTCTTCGGGATGTTGAGCCAGCCTTCGAAGCGGACCGCAAAGTTGTTCGTCTTTCCGGCGACCGTCAGATCAAAGCCCGAGCACTCTCCTTCGGACTTCGGCTTCAGCTCGCTGAAGTCCGGCAGGTCGTCCCAGCCCCCGTCGTAGACCGCGAACTTCAGATTCGGGGCGACATTCACATCACGGACGAACGAGTGCGCGATCGCGCGAAAGTCCTCGTCTTTGAGCTGGAAGGCCGGCATGCGACCCGACGGCCGGCTCTTCAGCGGATCTTTCAGAAACGCCTGCAGACTGGCCGACGTGTACTTCTTCGCCAGATCCGGCAAGGCTACCGATGTCATCAATGCAGCCGCTTTATTGTCGCGCGGGGCATGGCAGGCCAGGCAGCCGACCTGCTGAAACAGCTTCTCGCCTTTCTTGGCCGCGCCCGCATCGGGGAACGTGTCCGACACGCTGCCGGTGCTGGCGAGGAAGTGGGTCAGCGCCTCGGCGGCCGCGAGCCGTTCTGATGCGGGGAGCGCCGCCAGCACGTCCGGCATGGTCGTGCCGGGCTTGACGTCGTGGGGACTGGTCAGAAACGCCTGGATCCACTCCGGTCGAACCCGCCCCCCCACGTCATCGAGAATCGGGGCCTGCTTTGACTTCACGCCGGCCGTCGCCAGTTCGCCTTTGTGGCAGGCCAGGCAGTTGAGCTCGGCCAGGAGCAGCCGGCCCCCTTCGGCGGCATCGGCGTCTGCCTCCGAGTAGAACCGCTCGAAACCGGGAACCTGCGGATGGGCCGCGGACGCCATTGCGGGAAACAGCAGAATTCCACAGGCCAGCCAGACGCCCAGAGCCGGTCGCAGCATCGGTTCCACTCCCGCAGGTCCGCTTCGCCTGCAGGCGATCGGACAGCCAGACATGTGTCAATCAAAGTTCGTCAAGGATAATAACCGCCCCCGGCAGACCTCGCCACGGACCGTCGGCAGACTGGATGGCCGCGGCGAACTCTGCCGGGACCTGCCCAATTGGGACACGATTCGCGATCCCTCGGCCGCCAACTCCCTCAAGGTTTGGCGCTGCATCGTCGAGACCTTGCAGAGAGTGTTCGCAGGACTCGGTCCCGCGTGTGAATCGCCGCGCCAACCGGGTTCCGTGGCAGGGAAGCCAGCATGCTCCGCGAGTGGTCCGGGACGGTTGTTCCGCGCTGCGTCTCCTGGATGTTCGACAGCGCCGTCTGGACGCTACCCGGCGACTCCGTGCGACCGCGGATCGCCCTCACCTTCGACGACGGTCCGGAACCGGGCGTCACCGAACGCATCCTGTCGACGCTGGCCCGTCACCGAGTTCCGGCCGCGTTCTTCATGCTCGGTCGGAACGTCCAGCGTCATCCGGATCTCGTTCGCCGGGTCGCCGATGCCGGTCATGTCATCGGCAATCACTCCGACACCCATCTCGATGGCTGGCGCGTCCGAACGTCCAATCTGTTGACCGATTTCGATCGCGGGGCCGATGCCCTGGCCGGCATTCTCGGGCATCCGCCCCACTGGATGCGGCCCCCCTATGGACACTTCACGCTCCCGCTGATCGCCTGGTGCCGTCGGCAGCGGCAGCGGATGGTCATGTGGGACGTGGCCCCGCCCGACTATTGTCCGGGCGTTTTGCAGCGGGACGTCCGTCAGTCGCTCGATCGCTGGCTCCGTCCCGGCAGCATCGTGCTGCTGCACGACAATGCCGCTTCGGGCGCGGTCACGCCGGCACTGCTGGACGACTACCTGCCGCGGCTGCGCGACGCCGGCTGGGACTTTGCGCCCCTGCCGGACTCCGAGCAGACGGCGCCGAGCTGGCGCGCAGCGGCGTGATCCGTAAGCGCGATAGGGCAGGCTCCCGCCACCGAATTGTGCTCTGAACCACCAAGAAAAACGCCCGGACGATTCGTCCGGGCGCTGGGGCATCGAGCAAACTCGCTCTTATTGCAGTCCGGCCGGCTCGGCCGCCAGGTCGGCGGAGAGATCGGCGGCGGCAACTGCGGGCTTCATTCGAAAAGCCGCGAGGAAGATCAGCAGCGACGCGATCACGCCGGCCGCCGGTACCATCCAGAAGCCCCGCCAGTCGGTCACGCCGGTTTCCGGATTGGTATAGGCCTCCGCCACATAACCCGACAGCACGCTGCCGAGGTACATGCCGACGCCGTAGGTCAGGAAGCTGAACAGCGCCTGTCCGCTCGCCCGGATTTCCTTCGGGGCGGTGTTGTCCACATGAATGAAGCCGGCGGCGAAGAAGAAGTCGAAGCAGATGCCGTGCAGCGCGACGCCGATAATGACAAGCGCGAACGGACTGCCGACGGCGAACATGGCGTAGCGGACGCCCCAGCAGAGCATGCCGAGCGCCAGGACCGACTTCATGCCGAATCGCTTGAGGAACCAGGGGAGGAACGGCAGCAGGAGCATCTCGGCGAACTGGCCGATGCTCATGGTCGAGGCGACGTCCTTGACTCCCGCACCCGTCTCCAGGAACTTCCCGGTGAAGCTGTAATAGAACGCCAGCACGATCGTGATGATGAACGACACGCCGAAGAAGACGGCGAACGAGGGATCCTTCAGCAGCCCCAGCGCCCGGATGAACGGGATCGCGTCGCCTGCCTTACCGGTGGGAGGCGTATGCGGCAGCGCGAAGCTGAAGAGCCCCAGGACCGCCGACAGTCCCGCCGCCAGCAGCAGCGGCAGATTCGTGTGATAAGCCGGCCTGCCGGGCGTCGACAGCACCTGCCCGACGATCAGACCGACCGCGATCCAGCCGATCGTGCCCAGCACGCGAATGCCGGGGAAGTCCCGTTCGCCGCTGGGAATGTGCGAAAATGCGATCGAGTTCGACAGCGCCAGCGTCGGGTTGTAGAGCAGCGAATAGACGAAGGTCAGACCGATCAGCATCATGTAGTGGTCGGGATTCTGCACCTGGGCCATGGCATACAGCAGCCCGGCCCCGGCCAGATGCAGGATCGCCATCAGCCGTTCCGACGAGAAGTACCGGTCGGCGATCTGGCCGACGAAGAGCGTCGAAAAGATGGCCCCCAGGGGCATCAGGCTGTACATCGTGCCGATGTGCGTGTTGCTGAACTTGAGGTGCCCCAGGTAGTTCCCCAGCACCACGAACCACGCTCCCCAGACTGCGAACTGGAGAAACATCATGATCGACAGATTAATCCGCAGATCCATCCGCAGTGGTGGAGCATCCGTGGCGATGCCGGACGAGGGTTGCATGCAGGGGAACTCCGTCGAAGTGAAGACGTGATGGACAAGTCGACGACGCAAGGCCGATCGTTGATGCGTGACATTCTGACGTCGCCGCCGGGGAATTGCCACCAGCGGCCCGCCGCGGTCCCGCCGAACCGGATCACATTGACCGCCAGCCCCTTCCCGCGTACAAGTCGAAGCGGTTTCTCCACCAGTCATTCACAGGGGTGGCCGGGGCTGGACCGAAGGGAAGCCCCGGTCTGCCGCATGAGATGCGAACACCCGGGCTTCGCGAAGGCGCTCCAGCCCCGGCCACCCGACGCTGTTTGCAGGCGGCTTCTGGCGGCAGCCGGCATGGGACGTGACGAATGCCTTCCCCGGACCGCGAGCCCGCCGAATACCTCTGCCCGGGCGAAACCCACCCGATCTCGCGCTCGGTGCATCTGGCCCGGCTCGCCGCCTTCTACCCCGCCTGCCGGGAATGCCCGTGCCGGAACGAGACCGGTCAGTTGCCGCAGGAACTGATCGGCCGGTTCGCCGAGACTCGGCAGCGCGCCCCCCGGCCGACGTGGATCAAGGGCGAAGGCGTCCGCGCGGTCTATCTCAACGAACTGGATCGCCCCCGGACCGCCGACTGGGCCGCCGCCCTGGCGCTCCGGCTCTGGGATGACATCCCCCGACCGGGTCGAGAATCACCGACGCCGCCCGCGGACACGGACTCCGCCAGCCCCCTCCGCCGGCACGCCGGGCCGAGCGTCGTCGTCGGTTACGACGAACGCTCATCGTCGCCCGACCTCTTCGCCGGCGCGGTCCTTGGACTTCGGCGAATGGGCTGCCAGGTGATCGATATCGGCCTCACCACAAAGCCATGCTGGCGGTTTGCCGTCCATCATCTGGAAGGGGCGGCCGGGATCTATATCACCGGCGCCGGCTGCGATCCGGCCTGGACCGGTTTCGATCTGGCCGGCCGTTCCGGGATTCCGTGGAATCGGGCGACGGAGCTGGTAGCACTGGAGCAGCGGTCGCGGGAGTCTGTGATGCGTCCGACCCGGCAGGCGGGCGCGGTCCGTTCGTTCCGGGCGATGATTCCGTACCGGGCTGGCTTGCGGAAGCACTTCCACGCGCTGCGCCCGCTGCGTCTGGCCTGCGGTCAGCCGGGCGGACTCGGAACGCGCTGGCTCGAACAACTCTTCGCCGAACTTCCCTGCCAACTCGTGCCAGTCCCGCTCCCCGTCCGCAGACGACAGCTCGACGACCCCGCCGATGGGGACATTCTCCGCGTCGCGGAATGCATTGCGCGGGAGGGGCTCGATCTCGGACTGGTGATCGACGACGACGGCGAGCGCTGCACGATTCTCGATGAGACCGGCACGCCGTTAGCCCAGCGCCAGGTCGTCGACATGCTCTGTCGACGGCTGCTGCGCGACCATCCCGGCGGGACGGTCGTCGTCACGAGCGATCTGGCGTCACACCTCGGGGTGACCGTCGGTGCTCTTTCAGGAACGCTGGTCGTCACCGGACATGACTCAGCCGAACTGGCCCGAGCGGTCTCCGCAGAACATGCCGTCCTGGGAGCCGGCAGCGACCAGCGCTGCTGGTTCGACGAAGACTACCCGGCCTGCGACGCGATTCTCACGCTGGCCGCGACATTGCAGGCGTTGAGCTGGAGCGATGCGCCGCTGTCGGAAGTGGCGAGGTAGATTCCGAACCAGCTCCGCAACACCCGCGGCAAACAAAAACGCCCGGCTTTCCAAAGAAAGCCGGGCGTCTGAAAGCTGCCATCAGGCCCCGCCGGTCGCGGAGCGACGGGCCTTAGTACAGGTCGTTATCGTGGCCGCCCTTTTTGCCTTCGTCGCCTTTCGGCTTCTCGGCAATCAGCGCGTCGCTGGTCAGCAGCAGCGTCGAGACGCTGGCCGCGTTCTGCAGCGCGCTGCGGGTCACCTTGACCGGGTCGATGATGCCCGACTTGACCATGTCCACATACTCGCCGTTGGCGGCGTTGTAGCCCATGTTCCCCTTCAGTTCCGAAACCTTCTCGCAGATGACGGCGCCGTCGACGCCGGCATTGTTCGAGATCTGGGTCAGCGGAGCCCGGCAGGACCGGACGATGATGTTGAAACCGGTCGTCTCGTCAGTGTTGAGACCTTCCGGCTTCAGGTCGAGCGAAGCCCGCAGCAGGGCCACGCCGCCGCCCGGGAGAATCCCCTCTTCGACGGCCGCACGGGTGGCGTGCAGGGCGTCTTCGACGCGGGCCTTCTTTTCCTTCATTTCGCTTTCAGTCGCGGCGCCCACGTTGACCTGGGCCACGCCCCCCGACAGCTTGGCGATCCGCTCTTCGAGCTTCTCGCGGTCGTAGTCGCTGGTGCTGTTCGCCACTTCCCGACGGATCTGCTCGGTGCGGGCCTTGATGTCGGCCGGCTTGCCGAGGCCTTCGATGATCGTGGTGTTGTCCTTGTCGATCACGATCCGCTTGGCGCGGCCCAGATCGGACAACTGCACGTTCTCGAGCTGGATCCCCAGGTCTTCGAAGATCGCCTGGCCCCCAACCATGATCGCCAGGTCCTGCAGCATCGCCTTGCGGCGGTCGCCGTAGCCCGGGGCCTTCACGGCGGCGATCTTGAACGTGCCGCGGAGCTTGTTGATCACCAGGGTCGCCAGGGCTTCCCCTTCGACTTCTTCGGCGACGATCAGCAGCGGCTTGCCCGAGTTGACGACCTTCTCGAGGACCGGAACCAGATCCTTGATGTTGCTGATCTTCTTTTCGTGGATCAGGATGTACGCGTCTTCGAGGACGCATTCCATCGACTGCGGATCGGTGACGAAGTACGGCGACAGATACCCGCGGTCGAACTGCATCCCTTCGACGATATCGAACGTCGTCGTCAGGGACTTGCCCTCTTCGACGGTGATCACGCCGTCCTTGCCGACCTTCTCCATCGCGTCGGCGAGGATCTGGCCGATTTCGGTGTCGCCGTTCGAAGCGACAGTGCCGACCTGGGCGATGGCCTGCTTCTTATCGCACTTGACCGCCATGCCACGGATCTTTTCCGTGATCATCTCGACGGCCTTATCCATGCCGCGCTTCATGTCGATCGGGCTGACGCCCGCCACGACGGCCTTAAGGCCTTCGCAGTAAATCGCTTCGGCGAGCACGGTGGCGGTGGTGGTGCCGTCGCCGGCGACGTCGCTGGTCTTGCTGGCGACTTCGCGGACCATCCGGGCGCCCATGTCCTCGAACTTGTCCGGCAGCTCGATCTCGCGAGCGACGGTGACGCCGTCCTTCGTGACCGTCGGCGAGCCGAAGCTCTTTTCGATAATGACGTTCCGGCCGCGGGGGCCGAGGGTCACGCGAACGGCCTTGGCGAGCTTCTGCACGCCGCGACGCATCGCTTCCTGGGCTTCCTGATCAAACGCGAGAATCTTAGACATCGAGAAAACTCCGGTAATGCAGTGCGATGTTCAATGGAGGGAAGCGGAAGGCCCCGGCAGTCATCCGCGAGCGGCCTGCAGGCTGCCACGGGGCGGAAAGCGGAACTAGCCGACCACCGCGAGAATGTCGCTCTCGCGCATCAGCAGATAGGTCTGTTCGCCGACCTTGAATTCGTCGCCGGCGTACGAGCTGAAGATCACTTCGTCGCCCGCCTGGACGGTCAGGCCCACACGCAGCCCGTTATTCTTGACGTGACCTTCGCCGACGGCGATGACTTCGCCGCGCTGCGGCTTGTCGGTCGCCGAATCGGGCAGCACGATGCCGCCGGCGGTCTTCTTCTCCGCTTCAGCCCGTTTCAGGACAACGCGGTCGCCCAGCGGGACCAGCTTGATCTCATCAGCACTCTTGGACGACTTCTTCGCCATTCAGATTTCCTCCAGCAGTTAACCACGATGCCTGGTATAGACCTCGCGCACAGTGACGCGATCGTGTGTCGTCCCGCGTCAGATGCGAATCGCATGCCACAGGACGACATGACGTAACCTGTTGTGGAGGAGTGCGATGCGTGATCGTGAAGGCGAATCGAAACTGCCATCCCGACGGTCCGGCCGGCCTGGATTCCTCGGGGCGCTGCCAATCTGGCAGACCCCGCCCGAGTCCGCCACGGACGGAAACTGCCAGGCAACGGACGCTTGCTCGCCGATCGGTAAACTCATCGCAGCCCCCGCAATTGACAGCGATCCCGTCCGTCAGCGACAATCGAGATCTCTCAGGTCGCCTTGCCCCGCTGCTCCCCCCGATTGAGGACGGCTGGGACGTGCTCGATCCATCGTGCTCCGACTTCACGAGATCGACCTATGACCGCGGCTGCCGACCGTCCTTCCCAATCGATCCTGCAGCGCGCCCGGGATTCGTTGCGCGTCCGGGATTGGGTCGCCGCGGAGCAGCTTTACCGGGATGCGATTGTCGCCGAAGGAACGGGCCTCGCGCACGTTGAGTTTGCCGAGCTCCTCGGAGCCCGCGAACGCTACGGGGAAGCCCTCCGCCAGCTCACCGCCGGACAGGATGCTGTTGCCAAGTCCGACGACGCCCTGCTGACGGCACGGCTGCATCACAATTTTGCCGCGGTTTACCGGGCTCTCGGCCAGCGAGAGCTGGCTGCCCGCTTTCAGCAGCGGGCGCTGATGGCCCAGCCGGACGTCGGCCCCGAAGAACTGCTGGCGCACGCGAATGACGCCCTGCAGGCGGACCGGCTTGAGCTTGCCGAGCGTCTCCTGGAAACCGCATTCGAGCTGGTGGAACCTGCCGAACAGCCGGAACTGGCGGCGGAACTGCTGGGGACGTTGGGACTGACGCGGGGGCTTCGACGCGAGCCGCGCGCGGGGCTGCGTCTCGTCCTCGCCGCCCTGCGCCTGCATCGCGACGCGGGGGACGTCGTTGGGGAGATCTGCGATCTGATCAATCTGTGTGCACTTTGCGAAGCACGGGATTGGCTGCAGACCGCCGAGCGCTGCGCGGAACTGGCGCTGTCGGCCGCGCAAACCGCCGATCTGCCGCACTCGACGGAACGAGCGCGCCAGATTCGTAACCGATTGCGCGAACTTCGCCGGTTGGGCGCCGTCGCTCCCGGCCAGAACTGATGGCGAGATCTGAAGCCGATTGTGTTCCCGGAGCGCGGGGAATTCCACGTTCGGTTCCACAGTTCGCCGGCGCCTTGCGATCAGCAGTCAGGGAGTTCTCCCAATCCGAGTTCGGAGATTTTTCACATCGACGGAATAAATTGGGGTTGTCGAAACTGGAGAAATCGGAAAAGATCCTTGTAGAGCGGTTCGCGTAGACGTTACGCGACGGTTCGCAAGCCTGCGAAGTGACCGGGCCTGGCTCCCGGCCGAAGCAGGGGGTTCTTTACGAGAGGAGGTGGTCTTTTGGATTACGAGTGTAAACGCCAGGAGAGTGGCCTCTGCTAGTGGCAGTCGACGGGTTGCCGACTGGCAGCCACTGACTCGTGAAGGATCTCCGATCCTGAACGAGGAACCGAATCGCAGCCCCGGATTTCGCAAGGAATCCGGGGCTGTGTTTTTTTGCGGAGGTTCACCACCGCAACGGCAGAAAACTCATGAACAGGCAGAGGTGACGACGGGCCTGCGAGATTATCAACACAGTCGGCGGACTCTCACCGCCGTGGACGAGGGAATTGCGATATTCTCGAACTGCGTGGGCCTGAGCGATGCAATCGTCCGGGATCCGGCAGAACGCGCCAATGCCGTCGACCAGGTCGCGCGTTCGCGTGGGTGACTCCTTCCGGCGTGCCGACGTCCAGACAGAGCGTAGACCGGATTCAAATTCGGCAAACATCCGGATCACGTAGGTCGCTTCGAGGTTGTCCGATGCGCCGTACAATTCCCGGACACGCAACCCGGCGGGTATAGCGCCAGAATCGACGTGAACCTCTTCCAGCAGATGGTCGACAGCGAATCGCGTGCCAGGTGTTCGCGCTCGACCGACTTTACTCGCCGCAGCCAATCAAACCTGCTGGACGACATGCTGCGTCATCTGATCGAGGACCGAGCTCAACGACTCTCGCGTGAGGGTTTCCGGAATGACATCGGGAATCCCTGCGACCGCGCCGCCCGAGTAGACGGGATGGTGCAACTGCCATCCGTCGTCATAGAAATAGAGCGTTGCGACGTCGTCGTACGCCGGCATCAGGGAGAGATCGACCACGCCTTCCGCCCCCGGCGCCGAACGGGCAATTGGCTCTACAAGGATCCGAACGGTCTGGCGCTGCAGCAGCAGCGCTGGCGCAGCATATGCCCCCAGTTCGGAGTCGCGGAGTTGGACCTCGATTCGACGAGTGGACCACCCGAGGTCGATCGCCCACGACTCGACGGTCCGGACGAGATGATCTAATCGGTCCAGCCACGCGGCTCGAAGACGGTCAACCTGTTCGACGATTGCCACTGTAGAAACTCTCGCGTACGTTCACGCAACGAAGAGCCCCATTTACGCCCCCGTAAGCGCTGCAACACCGCATCCTGATCATCGGGTCAGAACAGGAGAATGTCAAGACTTTGTTTCACCACGCGCCATCGGGCCACCCACTGCCCACGGACCACTGGCGACCGACAACCCTCACGCCTGCTGTTGCTGCTGCTGTTGCTGCTGCTGTTGCTGCAGAATTTGCTCGCCCGCAAAGTCTTCCCGCCGCTGACGCGCGATCGCCGTAATCGGCACGTCGAGCGGCGGCAACTGCTCCTGCCAGGCCAGCGACGGCATCCGATCCAGCTCCCGCGTCGCCACCCGCACGTTGATCAGCTCGTTCCCTTCGCCACGGTAGGTCCCCTTGTTCGGCGGTACGTCGGTAAAGTCCCGGCCGATCGCCACCTTGATGAACCGCTCGCTCGTCGGACAGCCGTTGGTCGGATCGAAGCCGACCCAGCCCATGTCCGGGATCCAGACCTCGCACCAGGCGTGGCTCTGCGACTCCTTGTTCGGCCGATGAATGTAGCCGCTCACGTATCGGGCCGGCACGCCGAACGACCGGCAGACGGCGATCATCAGGTGCGCGAAGTCCTGGCAGACCCCTTTGCCATGTTTCAGAATGTCGTCGATCGGCGAGTTGGCGTCGGTGAAGTACCGGGCATACTCGAAGCGGCTGCGGATGTATTCCCCGGTCTGGCAGAGCCACATGCCGATCCGCCCATTGTCGCGGGGGTGCAGGTCCTGCAGCAGCGGCTTCAGGAGCGGGGTCGGACTGACCGGGCCGCGAAGCTGCAGCAGATCGTAGATCGACAGATCGACGTTGTCGAACTGCAGCGGGAAGGTCGACTGGCTCGTCATCAGGTCCCGCCGTCGCGGATCGGTCTCCACGATGCTCGCCGCCAGCAATCGCACCTGGCGATGCGGCTGCAGCAGGTTGAAGTGATGCACGTGGTTGCCGAAGCCGTCGGAGTACCGATGGACCGACGTCGGCTGGCTGACCGCGATATGAAACAGATGGCAGCTCTGCTCGCCATCCGTCACCGGCTCCATCCGCAGCTCGGCGAGCCACTCACGCACGGGAGCGGAATATTCCAGGGTTGTCTCGTGCTGGATCTCTAGAATCATGGGGATTGGCTCTCTGTTATTTGGTGTTTGGTGTTTGGTGTTTGGTGTTTGGAACTTAGTCCGTCAGTGCAACGAGTACTGCTGCTGAATCGAACTGCTGAGCTGGCTGACCCCCGCCATGGCCGTCGCCAGGACGTCGTGCAGGCCCGATTCGATCAGGTCGTCGATGTCGCGGTAGCGCAGTCCGCTGATGATCCGTCCCAGCCGCCGGGCTGCCGGACTGTCGTTCCGTTCGAGCGGCTTGCCGCTGATTTCGACCAAGGCGTCCGCCGCCCGCTCCAGGCAGAAGCGGACCGAGTGGGGCAGTTCCGGGTTCATCAGCAGGAATTCGATCACCCGTTCGTGCTCGACCCGGCTGATATACAGCCGTCGGTACGATTCGTACGCCGAGCAGCTCATCAGCACCGAACCCCACTGCAGGTTCGCCAGCGGCAGCTCGGTCGGACTGGTCAGCCGCGACAGCAGTTGCGACTTCACGTCGAGAATCCGCAGCGTCTTGTCCGCCCGTTCGAGATACTTCCCGAGCTGGATGAACTGCCAGCTCTCGTCGTGCGACATCGTCGCGTCGCAGATTCCCTGAAAGAGCTGACTCCCCACCTGCACGGTCTGATAGAGATCGTGCGGCGACGTCAGAACCTGCTGTCGGAAATCCGGGTCCGACAACTGCCAGTAGAGCTTGTTGAGCTCCCGCCACATTTCCGAGGCGATCGATCCGCGGACGCTTCGCGCGTTGTTGCGCGAGCGGTTGACGCACATCATGATGCTGGTCGGAATCTCCATCTCGAACGTCAGCCGCCGGCTGATCGCCTGCTGCAGCGATTCTTCCGGTTCCGGGATCACATCGACCTGCAGGATCGCCAGCAGCGCGTTCCATTGCAGCTTCAGCGGCCCACTCAGCACGCCGTGCAGATCCAGCTCAGTATGGAAGCTGACATCCAGCAGCCGGGCGACATGCTCGGCCCGTTCCAGATACCGGCTCATCCAGTACATCGCATCAGCAACACGGCTGAGCATGGTTAATTCCTTGTCCGAGATCCCTCGTTCCCAGGCTCTGCCTGGGAACGTCCTCTTCCGAGGCACTGCCTCGTCTGCGACCCAGTCGAAGCATGCCTCGGAGGACGCAGAGCGTCCGCAGACTGCATTCCCAGGCAGAGCCTGGGAACGAGTTCAAACTGCCGTAGAGCCGGGCGCGCCAGGCCCTCTTCTTCCTTTGTTTCGTCTTCTCTTCACTCGCCACGAATCACTCATCACCAGCCACTTCTTCTCTCTACTCATCCGTCGCCAGCACCCACGTATCCTTGCTTCCGCCTCCCTGCGAGCTGTTGACGACCAGGCTTCCTTTCGGGAGCGCCACGCGGGTCAGCGAGCCCGGCACGATGACAGTCTTTTCGCCAGTCAGCACGAACGGCCGCAGGTCGACGTGCCGGCCTTCCAGCCGGCCGTCGACAAACGTTGGATGCGTCGAGAGCTGGATCGTCGGCTGGGCGATGTAGTCCCGCGGACAGGCCCGCAGCAGGTCGCGGAAGGTGTCCTGCTGCTCTTTCGTACTCGCCGGGCCGACGAGCATGCCGTAGCCCCCCGATTCGTTGACCTTTTTGACGACGAGCTTGTCGATGTTCGCCAGCACGTGATCGAGCTGAGCCGGGATCTCGGGCCGGAATGTCTCGACGTTCGGCAGGATCGGATCCTGCTTGAGGTAGTACCGAATCATGTCCGGCACGAAGGGATAGATCCCCTTGTCGTCGGCGATCCCGGTCCCGATGCTGTTCGCCAGGGCCACGTTGCCCGCCCGGTAGGCGTTCACCAGACCGGGGACCCCCAGCATGCTGTCGGAACGGAAGGTCAGCGGGTCGAGGAAGTCGTCATCGATCCGGCGATAGATCGTGTCGACTTTCTGCAGGCCGCGGGTCGTCCGCATGAAAACGCGGTTCTGATCCACGACCAGATCCCGTCCCTCGACCAGCTCGATCCCCATCCGCTGGGCCAGAAAGCTGTGCTCGAAGTAGGCGGAGTTGAACATACCGGGACTGAGCAGGACCGCGGTCGGGTCGGCGGAGAAGCCCGACGCGATGTACTTCAGCACGTCCAGCAGCGCTGCCGGGTAGTCGTCCGTCGAACGGACGTTGTACTGTTGAAAGACGAGCGGAAAGACCCGCTTGAGGACCTGCCGGTTCTGCAGCATGTAGCTCACGCCCGACGGCGTCCGCCCGTTGTCTTCCAGGACGAGATAATTCCCGTCCGCATCACGGATCAGATCGGTCCCGCAGACGTGAATATAGATCCGCTTGGGAACCTTGGCCCCCACGAACTCCCGGCGGAAGTAGGCCCCGCCGTAGATGAGCTGCGGGTCGAGGATGCGATCCTTGAGAATCTTCTGGTCGTGATAGATGTCGTCCAGGAACAGGTTCAGCGCCGTGATCCGCTGCGTCAGCCCGATTTCGATCTGCTGCCATTCGTGGGCGGGGATGATCCGCGGCACCGGATCCATCGGCCAGACCCGCTCGATCCCTTCCTCGGCCCGGTAGACAGTGAAGCCCACCCCGTCCCGCCGCATCGACAGATCGGTCATCGTTTTGCGACGACGGAACTCGTCGGGGGTCAGCGACTGCAGCAGGCGGGCCAGCGTCCGGTAATGCGGCCGGGGCTGCAGGTCGCGGTCGAACATCTCGTCGTAGGCGGCGGACAGGGCGTATTCGCTCCCCAGCCGGCCGACGGCGTTCGACGCTGCTGGAGGTGCCGGTTCATGCGAATCCATGGTGCCTGGTCCTCGCCCGTCGCAAAACCCGCCACGCCCGTTATCTGGGCATGCGGTGCCGTGTTTTGCGTCACGTCTGTGGTCTCGTCGCGGAATCCGTCAGCCAGCCTGGTCGTAAACACCGCAGCGGACGTGAAGTTGGGAAGAATTCGCTGTCTGGCGGAGTACCATCGCTCAAGAGATTGGCAAATGGCATGCCGGGCGATAGGGGTGGCTGTGCCGGCCGAAGATGGCGTATCGCGGATCGCTTATCGCGAATCGCCGAAAGCAGGACCGCTGCTCGATCGAGACGATTCCGCCGACTCGTATCGGAACCGCCAGCCGGCCGGTCCGTGAACCTCAACAAGCGTCACCGTCCCCCGCAGACGCTCACCCTGGATTTGAAGCGACACTTGCGATCCATGGACGTCACCGCAGAACTCCCCCGCATCCCACCGGGCGACTGTCCCGCGGTTCCCGGAGACCGGCCCCTCGTAGTCCAGATACACCGGCCGATGATCCGGCAGCGCCTCCGCAGCAATCGCCACGTCCGCTGCCGGTTCCGCCAGCAGCCGCCACGCGCGCAGCACCTCCCCCGCCTCCAGGAGCAGATCCCAGTGCAAGAACGGATGGTCGTGGATCAGGATCGCGAAGCGAGGAATTTGTCAGTTGTCCTTGGTCAGTTGTCCGTCGGGCCGCGCGGCCGTCTTCCTCCGACACTCAACTCTCGTCTCTCAACTCCCAACGGCCCCGAGAACTCCCGCCAGCTTCCGCCCCGTCACCGACAACGGATACTCCCCGAACCGCTCGGCGGCCACCCATTCCGCGGGCGTTTCCCGGACCGTCAGCCGTCCGCCGGTCCGCCGGGCGACGTGGCATTTCAGCGTAATCCGGTATCGCGTCACGCTGTGCTGGAATTCCGCCACCTGCGGTCCCAGTTCAATCTGCAGCCCGGTCTGATCGCGCACGAGACCCTGCAACGCGAACGTCGCCGCATGATCCTCCAGCGGATAGCGCAGGAAATCCCACAGCCCCGCCCAGCGCTCCTCGGCGGTCCGCTGCCGCAGCAGATATTTTCCCTCGTGGCAGACCGCCACATACGCCTCGGTGACCGACGTGATCTCCGGCCGCTTCGCCGGTCGCGGAAGTTCGTGCTGGCGGCCTTCCGCCGCGGCGACGCAACACGTCTTCGCGGGACAGTGGTCGCAGTCGGGCTGCGACGGCGTGCAGACGGTCGCCCCCAAGTCGGTCAGCGCCTGGTTGAACTCCCCCGCCCCGGTCGCCGGCAGGATCTTTTCGGCGAATTCCCACAGCACCCGCTGCCCGGCCGTCGACCGCGGATCGCCGTCGTAGCCGAGCAGCCGGCAGTACAACCGCAGCGTGTTCGCTTCGACGATGGGCGCCCGCCGGTTGTAGGCGAACGATGCAATCGCCCCGGCGGTGTACCTCCCGACCCCCGGCAGCGATTCCAGGACCGCAGGTTCCGACGGAAACTCTCCGCCGAATTGCTCGACGACGACCTGAGCGGCCCGATGCAGGTTCCGCGCCCGGCTGTAATAGCCCAGCCCCTCCCACAACCGCAGCACGTCGCTCTCGTCAGCCGCCGCCAGCTCCCGGACCGACGGAAACCGCTGCAGAAACCGGTCGAAGTACGGTTTCACCGCCACGACGGTCGTCTGCTGCAGCATGATCTCGCTGATCCAGACGAGATAGGCATCCCGCTGATTCCGCCACGGCAGCTCGCGTCCATGCTGTGCGTGCCACTTGAGCAACGCCTTCCGAAACCGTGAAAACGTCGAAGCGTCCAGAATCGATTCTCCTGTTTGGCGATCAGCGATAAGCCCTCTTCGTCTGGCTATTCGCTATTCCCTACTCGCTATTCCCTACTTCTCCACTGGACAACCACCGCCCGTTTGCCCGAAGATATCTCTCATGGGAGCCGCTTGATACGTCGCCCCCTGTCCGCCTGCCCACATTGCCTGCCGATGCCACTGCCTGCCCGGCCCCGCCGACGAGGTTCTCTCATGTTCGATCAATCGCTCCCCTCGCGTCGTCAGTTCCTGGCTCATAACGCCATGGGAGTCGGCTCCGTCGCACTGGCTTGGCTGCTCCAGCAGGAAAACCTCCTCGCCAAGCCCCCCATCGTTACCGAAAAAGAAGTCCACCGCGATCTGCTCCCGCGCTCCCCGCACTACGCCCCGCAGGCCCAGGCGATGATCTCCCTGTTCATGCACGGCGGCCCCGCCCACATGGACCTCACCGACCCGAAACCCGAACTGACGAAGCACGACGGCCAGGACTATACCGGCGAGGTGGCCTACAGCTTCGTCAATCGCGCCAGCAAGAAACTCCTCGGCAGCCCGTTCAAGTTCCAGAAACATGGCGAATGCGGCACCGAGCTGTCCGAGCTGCTCCCTCACCTGGGCGAGATCGTCGACGACATCTGTCTGATTCGCTCGATGCACACCGGCCATAACGGCCACGAAGTCTCCATCCGCTACTTCCACAGCGGCATCCCCGCCGTCCTCGGCCGCCCGACGCTCGGCGCCTGGCTGACCTATGCTCTCGGTTCCGAAACGCGCGACCTCCCGGCGTACATGGTCCTCGTCGATCCGGGCGGACACCCGGTCGACGGCACCCACAACTGGACCAACGGTTTTCTCCCGCCGCTCTTCCAGGGAACGGTTCTGCGTCCTTCGGAGCCGCGAATCCTGAACCTCAACCCGCCCCCCCGTCTTAAAGGGGACCTGCAGGCGCAGAACCTCGACTTCCTCGCCGCGATCAACCGGCGCCACCTCGAACGCCATCCGGGCGAAGCCGACCTCGAAGCCCGGATCGCCAGCTACGAGCTCGCCGCCCGGATGCAGACCTCCGCCACCGAGGCTCTCGATATCAGCCAGGAGACCGAAGCCACTCAAAAGATGTATGGTCTCGACCAGGACGCGACCCGCGAGTACGGCACGCGCTGCCTGATCGCCCGCCGGCTCGTCGAACGGGGCGTCCGCTTCGTCCAGCTCTTCCTCGGCGGCCAGCCCTGGGACAATCACAGCAACCTTCGCGACGGTCTCAAGGGAATTACCGCCCGGACCGACAAGCCCGCCGCCGCACTGGTCAAAGACCTCAAGCAGCGCGGCATGCTCGATTCGACCCTCGTCCACTGGGGCGGCGAAATCGGTCGCCTGCCGGTCACCGAAGGCGAAGGGGCCGGCTGCGGTCGCGATCACAACGGCCAGGGCTTCAGCATCTGGATGGCCGGCGGCGGTGTGAAAGGGGGCATGACCTACGGCGAAACCGACGAAGTCGGCCATCGCGCCGCGGTGAATGTCGTCACGCCGAACGACTACCAGGCGACGCTGCTGCACCTGTTCGGCCTCGACCACCAGCAGCTCGTCTACCGTCACAACGGCCAGGAACAGGTCCTGACCGCGAAGCGTCCGGCCAAGGTCGTCGGCGACATCCTGAAGAACGGCGCCCCAGCATAGGGCCGGTTCCACCGGCCGGCGCAGACGCAAGAGGCCGCCGTTGGATTCTCAACGGCGGAAGGACGCACTTCGGCTTTGTGTCGCCCGATTCGAATTGGCGCTCCGAGCAGCCCATAATGCTCGCGTATCGCGTACGGACGACCGTGCGTCAGCAATTCGACTCGGGTAGGGACGACCCTGCCGACGCCAGAAAGGTCGCGTCATGGCATGGTGGTATCTGATCCTCGCCGGGCTGCTCGAAGTCGGCTGGGCCATCGGGCTCAAGTCTTCCCACGGCTTCACCCGGCTCTGGCCCAGCGTGGCGACCGTGGTCGCGATGGCGCTCAGCATGCTCCTGCTCGGCCTCGCCGTGCGTACGATCCCCATCGGCACGGGCTACGTCATCTGGACCGGAATCGGCGCTGTCGGAGCCGCCACGCTGGGCATGGTCCTGTTCGGCGAACCGGCGACCGCGGCCCGGTTGTTCTGCCTGGGACTGATCCTGGCCGGCATCATCGGCCTGAAGATCGCAACCTGACGGGCGGCGATTACTCCACGGTCACTCTTCTCATTTCGACATTCCGCCTTCGTCATTCGACATTCTCCTACCCCCCCACATACCTCACATACAGCCCTCGCGCCACCGTCGCATCATCCGTCCCCTGGATGATGGCCCGCCCGTCGCGGAAGATTGTCAGTTCGCAGTCGCTGCCGGTCGGTGTGAACCGCAACAGAAACGCATTCTGCTTCACCGCGCCCAGCGGACTCAGCTTCGCCGCCAGTTCCTCCAGCGAAAGCCGGAACGCTTCTGCCGGGGAAATCTGCACCGAGTTCCGACCACACAGCACCGTCGATTGCGTCCCCGACTTGCCGTGCAGCCAGTCACGCCGGCCCTGACCGCACGCGGGACACTCGCCGCTTTCCCTCAGCCCTTCCAGCGACACAGTCCGCCACGTCGCGCCCCACACATCGACGATCGTGAGCTGCTGCGGAATCGTTTCACCCTGCCCGGTCAACAGCTTGAGCGCCGCCACGACCTGCAATGACGCCACCACGTGAATCGCCGGCGCCAGCACGCCCGCGGTGTCGCACGTCTCCGTCGAACCCGGCTCCGGCATCGTTTCCATCAGGCACCGCAGACACGCCGTGTGGCCGGGACGGATCGCCATCGTCTGGCCGTGACTTCCCACCACCCCGCCATAGACCCACGGCAGACTGGTCTCCAGCGCCGCATCGTTGATCAGGAACCGCAGCTCGAAGTTGTCGGAGCCATCCAGGATCAGATCAACGTCCCGGCTCAGTTCGAGGATGTTCGCCGGCTGAATGTCGGCGATCACCGGCTCGACTGACACCTGCGAATTGATCCGCTGCAGCTTCTGCGTCGCCGCGATCACTTTGGGCAGTCGCTCGGCGACGTCGCTTTCGTCAAACAGCACTTGCCGCTGCAGGTTCGACAGGTCGACGAAGTCGCGATCGACGATCCGCAGGAAGCCCACGCCGGCCCGGACGAGGGAGTCGGCGATCGTTGACCCGAGCGCGCCGCAACCGCAGAGGAGCACGCGCGCCGAGCGCAGCCGCTGCTGACCCGCTTTGCCGATCGGAGCAAACCGCATCTGCCGGCTGTAGCGGTCCAGGTCGTCGCTGGAGGAGTTCAATTCGTTCACAGGAAATCCGCGCAAAGTGGGGTTGAACAGAGATTGTACCAGAGCGAGTCTCCGTTCGCGTCAGTTGAACCGGGCATCGGTTATCGGGCTTCGGGCTTCGGGCTTCGGGCTTCGCAGAACAGTACCTAGCCCGGGTGGCACGCTCTGAGGCTTTGCGAAGGGCGTGGTCTGCGAAGTCGTCGAGGGTTGAGCGTTCAGCGTTGAGGAATTGGAAGACACGCCCTTCGAGGACTCAGGGACGTGCCACCCAGACTCGTTGAGGGTTGAGCGTCGAGAGGTGCAATGACGGGCATTGCGTTTTTCTCTGCGAAGCCCGAAGCCCGAGACCCGAAGCCCGCATTGTGAATTCCGCGCAACAAAGTCCCTAAAGATGACGGGACACAATCGGCCAGTTTTCTCTTCACTAGCCACCAGCCACTCTCCACTAGCCACTCTGGAGTTCCCCATGTCTCTCATGGACACGTTCGAGCAGAAACAGCTTCTCCCCCGGCACGGCGCCGACGAATTCTGGTCCGAAATCCAGGAAATCTACGCCAAGGAAGACCCTCTCGCCTGGCAGCACCTGGCCATGTTCGCCCTCCGCGAAAGCGTCGGCTGGACCATCGACCAGATCGGCTTCGCGACCGGCCGCCATCCCGGCCACGTCACCCGCGCAATTCTGAGCGTCAAACAGGAGCTCCGCCGCAAGTTCCGCGACGGCCGCCGCTTCATCGAGCTGGAGGACGGTTTCTCGGACCCGGATGAGCCGTGAATCGCGGGTATCGGGCCTCGGGATTCGGGTATCGCAGAACAGAGCCAGGCGTGGGTGGCTCGCCCGGAGCCTTTGCGATGGGCGTGGTCTGCGAATGCATTGAGGGTTGAGCGTTCAGCGTCGAGAAAGGCTGAAGAGATCGTAGCGCCTGCGACTCTCTTCGCCACTGACAACGGACGACTGGCAACGGACCAATTATGAATTCCGCGCAACAAAGTCCCTAGAGGTGACGGGACACAATCGGCCCGTCTTCTCACTCGCCACTCATCACTGACCACTCATCATTCTTCTCTCTCTGCGATGCCCGAATCCCGAGACCCGATACCCGAGCCCCCCCATGCTGCTCCGCCCCCTCCTCATCGCCGATCTCAAGCCCGCTCCCTACAACCCGCGCCGGCCGCTCAAGCCGGGTTCGCCCGGCTGGAAGCGGCTCGAACGCTCCCTCCGCGAGTTCGACCTCGTCCAGCCCATCGTCTGGAACGAAACGACCGGCCATGTCGTCGGCGGCCATCAACGGCTCGAAATCCTCAAGCATCAGGGCCACACCACGATCGACGCCGTCGTAGTCAAGCTGCCTCTTGAACGGGAAAAGGCTCTGAACGTCGCCCTCAACAACAGCCAGGTCGGCAGCGACTGGGACGCCCATCGTCTCGTCGAACTGCTCGACGAGCTGACCGACATTCCCGACTTCGACGTCACCCTCACCGGCTTCGACGACAAAGCCCTGCACGACCTGCTCCTCGAACCAGAGCAGGACCTCCCCGGAGATGACGCCGAGTCCAACACCGTCCGCGTTACCCTCGAAATCCCCCGCGATCACTGGGACGCGGCCCGCCCGGAGATCGACGACCTCGCACAACGGTACGACTGCAAATTGCACGTCGATGCGTGAACGGGTGGCACGTCCCTGAGTCCTCGAAGGGCGTGTCTTTTCATCGCAGGACCACGCCCTTCGCAAAGCCTCAGGGACGTGCCACCCGGCAACCCTTCTCACTCGCCACTTCATTCTTCTCCGCGATACCCGAATCCCGATACCCGATACCCGATGCAACTCACCCTCTCCCACACCTTCCCGCCGCACCGACCGAGCTGCCGCGCGGCCCTGGTCATGGATCGCTTCGGCATCGGACCCGAAACGACCCGCCACGTCATCGCTGACAATCTGGAGATTCCGCTCCAGCCCGGCGACATCGTCTGCTTCCTCGGTCCCTCCGGCTCGGGAAAATCGAGCCTGCTCCGCGCTGCCGCCGGGCAACTGAATGACACGGTCTGGCTCGATCGCCTGGACCTCGGCGACGCCCTCGTCATCGACGGACTCGGACTCCCCGCCGACGCCGCGTTCGAGCTGCTGACGCGCTGCGGTCTCGGCGAACCGCGTCTCATGCTCCGCACGCCTGCCGAATTGAGCGACGGCGAACGCTTCCGCTGTCGCCTCGCGCGCTCCGCCGCTCTCCAGCCCGCCTGGCTCGTCGCCGACGAATTCACCGCCATCCTCGATCGCACGCTCGCCAAAGTCGTCGCCTTCAACCTCCGCCGCCTCGCTCGACGCAGCGGATTCGGCGGCCTGCTGGCGACCACGCATGAGGACATCCTCGACGATCTCCAGCCCGATCTCCTCATCCGCGGCGATCTCACCGGCCAGCCGACTGTCGAACGCCGCGAACGTCAACTCGCAACTCCGATCTCCTTCGCTGATAGTCTCCAGACGAGCATCGGCTCCGCCGCCGACTGGCCCCCGTTCGCCCGCTGGCACTACCGCGGTCACGACATCGCCTGCATCCGCTTCGTAACCGTCCTCCGGCACGGCGACCGGCCCGTCGGCATCTGCGTCTTCGCCGCCCCCGCCCGCTCGCTGCGCGGCCGCAATCGCTTCTTCGGTCTCAGTGGCCGATGGTCCCGCGCCCAGCTTCAGGCCCAGAGCGCCCAGCTTGTAACGCTCAGCCGGGTCGTCCTCCATCCCACCTACCGCGGCGCGGGGCTGGCCTCGGCCTTCGTCCGCGCGAGCTGCCGGCTCTGCCCGTTCCCCTGGATCGAGACCCTCGCCGAGATGGGCCGGCTGCACCCCCTCTTCGAACGGGCCGGCTTCGTCCGCGTCGACGTCGCCGCCGGCAAACGCAGTCTCGATGGACACTCCGAACTCTATGGAAAGGGACGACATGGACGAGGCCGACTCGTCACCGCCGCCACCCACGACAAAAGCCGCTGGACCGCGCCGGTCTACTACATCTACGACAACCGATCCGCCGGACGACGAAGCGCCGCTGCTGCCGATCTCCCCGAGACCGCGCGGTGATTCGCCCGAGCTGCTCACCCCCGACGAACAGGAAGTGATCCTCGAAAACGCCGAGCACGGCATCGGCGCCGGGCTGGCCTGCCGCAAGCTCGGCCTCAGCATGCAGGCCTTCTGGAACACGCTCGAAGCCGACCTCGAATTCAAAGCCCGTTACGAGCAGACCCAGCACACGCTGAATCTCAACGTCGCGTCCAAGGCCTACCAGTCGGCGATGGGAGGGAGCGTCAGCATGCAGCAGTTCCTCCTCCGCCAGCTTCCCCCTTTCTTCTGGAATCGCGCCCCCCAAACCCCGATGCAGACCAGCCTGGAACACGCCAGTGACGACACCCTCCTTGAGCACGACCGCGCGGCAGAGTCTGATCGAAAAGCTGTCCGCACACTCCACGTGGAAGTCCTCCGCATCGAAGAAACATCCCGCGATCTTCCGCCAGCTCATCCGGATTCGTGACGGCGAACAGGGCCGCCTCCGCGACGGACTCCAGGACTGGCAGGAGACCGACTTCGCAGCACTCGACGAAGCCTGGTGCTGCCTCGCCGGCCACAAGGTGACTCCGGCCATTCGCCGGGCCTGGACCGAACGACCCCGCGGCCATTCGAAAACCACCGACATGGCCATCCAGGCCGCGTGGGTGCTGCAAGCCGCAGAGTCGCCGCTGCGCGGGATCGCCGCCGCCGCGGACCGCGACCAGGCCGGCCTGATCCGCGCTGCCATCCGCGACCTCGTCCATCGCAATCCGGACCTCTGCGGCGACCTCGAAGTCCAGCTCCACATGGTTCGCAACACACAGACCGGTGCACATCTGGAAATCATCGCCTCCGACGTCCGCAGTTCGTGGGGCCAGCTCCCCGATTTCGTCATCTGCGACGAACTCTGCCACTGGGCTCAACCCGATCTCTGGTATTCGCTCCTCTCGTCAGCCGCCAAGAAGTCCACCTGCGTCCTGGCGGTCCTCACGAACGCGGGCATCGGTCGCGGCTGGCAATGGGACATCCGCGAAGCCGCCCGCACCTCCCCCGACTGGCACTTTTCCTCCCTCCAGGATTCGCAGGCCCCCTGGATCAGCGACAAGGATCTCGCCGAACAGGCCCGACTCCTCCCCAAGCCCGTCTTCGACCGCCTCTGGCGGAACCTCTGGCAGCACTCCGACGGCGAATTCGTCACCCTCGCCGAAGCCGAAGCCTGCCGCGATTCATCACTCACCGAACAACCCGCCGGCCGACCGGGCCGGCAATACTTCGCCGCGCTCGACTATGCCGAGAAGCACGACCGCACCGTCGGCGTGATCCTCCACCGCGAAGGCGAGCGCCTGATCGTCGATCGCATGGACGTCGTCGATCCGGCGCCCGAATGTCCCACCCCCGTCCGCTGGGTCCGAGACTGGATGGAACGGATCGCCGCCACGTTCTGGCAGGTCCGCTTTGTACTCGATGACTATCAGTTGCTCGGAGTTCTGCAAGAACTCCAGGGCCAGTACGACGTCGCCCGCTTCGATTTCTCCGGCGGCAAAGGGAACCACGCCCTCGCGCTTCAGCTCCGCAACCTGATCGTCCATCGCCACCTTGCCTGGTATCCCGGCTGTGGCGCGCTGGACGGCATTCACCGCGACGACCTCGAAACCGAGCTCGCCAGTCTGCTCCTCACAACCACCGTCGGCGGCCGCCTCCGCATCAACCACCGCAACGAGGCCCACTGCCACGACGACCGCGCCTTCGCCCTCGGCGTCGCCTGTCTCGAAGCCCTGCAACACAGTCCGACAGGAGACTGGCTCGTGATCACGCCCCCGACGTCAGACGGCGGCCTGCTGTGGCCGGGATAAGAAACGGGGATCGGGGATCGGGGATCGGGGATCGGGGATCGGGGATCGCAGACGTAGGACACACTCCCATGTGCCGCGTTGTGCATTCGCGGCCACATTTCGGCAGGCGGGAGCCTGCCCTACGGTCTTCGCCACTGACAACTGACAACTGACCCAATTATGAATTCCGCGCAACAAACTCCCTATAGATGACAAGGCACACTCAGCGCTTCTTCTCCTCCTCACCATCCACTCTCTCCTCTGCGATACCCGAATCCCGATACCCGATACCCGGATCCCCCCCATGCTCACCTGGCTCCGCGACACCCTCGACACCGTCCGACTCCGCGCCCGTTACCGCCGGCTCGTCCAGGAGCAGCTCCTGGCCCTCGCCGAAGACCAGCGTCCCCGGCCGGTCAGCGACGAAGCCGGCGGCTGGACCCTCGCTGGCTCCGGAAAAGCCGAACTCGACGCCCTCAACCGCGACGAGCTGCGGACCCGCGCCCGCCGCCTGATCCGCACCAACCCGTACGCCCGCAACCTGGTCCGGCTGCTGGAGGTCTACGTCGTCGGTCCCGGTCTCAAAGTCACACCCGCTCCGATTCCCAGCGCCACCATCTCCCCCGATGTGCTGCAGGTTGCCGACCGACTGTGGCGTTCGTTCCTGCAGCTCAACCGCGCGCACTTCAGTTTCCGCGAACATGCCCGGCGGGCCTGGCGGGACGGCGAATGCTTCCTGCGGCTCTTCCGCCAGGTCGAATGGCCGCCAACCGTGCGGTTCGTCGATCCCGAACTGATCGGCTCTCCAACCGGCGCCCCCGACGACGACGGCCTGGTCAGCGCCCCGGACGACGTCGAGACGGTGCTGGCCTACCGCCGGCTGGATCCGTCGTCCGGGGCCGAAGTCGAGCAGATTCCCGCCGCGGAGATGATCCACACCCGCCTCGGCGTCGATACCAACGAGCTGCGCGGCGTCACGCTCCTGGCCCCGGTCCTCGACGCGTTGTGCTGCTTTGAAAAATGGCTCGACACCGAACTGCAGGCCCGCAAGCTGCAAGCTTCAATTGTCCTCTGGCGCAAAGTCCAGGGCTCCCCCAGTCAGGCGGCCGCACTCGCCGACGCCGCGGCCGACAGCGACGGCGGCAGCCGCCGCGAACGCTATCGCCCCGGGACGATCCTGACGACCTCGCACGGCACCGACCTGCAGTTTCTGCAGCCGCACACCAACTTCGGCGACGCCGTCCCCCTCGGCCGGCTCGTGCTCCTGTCGATCGCCGCCGGGGCGGGCGTGCCGGAGTTCATGCTCAGCAGCGACGCCTCCAACGCGAACTTCGCGTCGACGATGGTCGCCGAAGGCCCCGCGGTCAAACTCTTCGAAAGCGAGCAGCAGTTCTTCGCCGCGGAGTTCGACCGCCTCTGGCGCTGGGTGATGAGTGAAGCGATTGCCCAGGGATTTCTCCCAGCCGATTTCCTCGACCAGGTCGAACCGGGCTGGACCTTCCCCCAACTCGTCAACCGCGACCGCTCAAAGGAACGCCTGGCAGACGTCCGCCTCGTCGAAGCCGGAGTCCTCAGCCGGTCGGAGGTCGCCCGCCGCGACAACGTCGACCCGCAGACGATGCAGGCGGAACTGCGAGAAGAAACAGGCTCTCCACAATCGGCGCTTGAGCAGATGTAGGGGGGAGGAAGTGATGAGTGCAGACGTAGGGCAGGCTCCCGCCTGCCGGATTGTGCCTTCGCTACCACAGATCGGCAGGCAGGAGCCTGCCCTACGGTCTTTACTTCGTCTTCTCTTCACCAATAGCCAATCACGAAGAACCAATCACCAACCCCGATTATGAATTCCGCGCAACAAACCCCCATAGGTTGAGAGGACACAATCGGCCGTCTCTTCTTCTCACTCGCCACGCACCACTGACCACTCATCACGCTTCTCTGCGATACCCGAATCCCGATCCCCGATACCCGGTTCTCCCCCATGCCCACACCCTCTCCCCGCCTCCTCTGGCTCGGCTTTGAGCGTCCACCGCATCCGGACGCCGTCTGTCACGCCGCGACGCCGGCCGATGTCGAGTTCGTCCTCGAATGGCTGGAGCAGCCGGAAGCGGCACGCCAGCGCATCGCTCAGCAGCTTCGGCGATACGTCGACGACCAGACGCATCTCAGCCTGTGGCAGCGCCCGAATGTCCCCTGCCGTCGCCCCGCCGGGCTGTATGTCCTGCTTCCCTGGAGGCTCGCCAAATGGCTGTCCTGCATCCTCCCAGCGACTCCCACGGCGATCGACCGGACCCGCAGACGCCTCGAAGCCTGGCTCCAGCACAACACCGGGAATGTGGTGAATCCCATCTCGTAGGTCTTCACCACTGACAACGGACAACGGACCAATGACCCAATTGTGAATTCCGCGCAACAAACTGCCTATAGATGACAGGACACAATCAGCGCTTCGTTTCCTCACTCGCCACCATCCACTAACCACTAGCCACGCTCTTCTCTGCGAAGCCCGATACCCGAATCCCGAAGCCCGTCTTCCCCCCCCCCGAGGTCCCCATGTCCGACACCACTCCCCTCCCCCTCGAACCCCTCGTCGAACAGGTCGCCGAATGGCGTTCGCCCGATCTCGCCGTCGATCGCCATTCCCGCCTGGTGCAGAACGTCACCCTCAGCGGCGACGTCTCCCGCAACGGCCATCGCTACGCCAGCGAGGCCCTTCGCAACGCCGCCCCCCTCTACGAAAGGAAACCCGTCTTCCTCGACCATGCCGTCACCCCTTCCCGCCCCTACGAACGGAGCACTCGCGATCTGGTCGGCGTTGTCCGCAATCCCCGCTTCGAAGGCGATCGCATTCGCGGTGACATTCAGGTCCTCGACACCGAAGCCGGCCGCATCTTCCTCGGCCTCGCCGAGGCGGACGGACCGGCGGTCGGCATGAGCCACGTCGTCCTGGCCCAGCGCAACGCCGATCGCACGCTCGTCGAACGGATTCACGACGTCGTCAGCGTCGACGCCGTCGTCTTCCCGGCGACGACGCAAGGCTTCGGCGAACAGACCGACGGCGACGCAGCCGCCCGCTGGGACGCCAGACAGGCCGAGCTCGAAACCCGCTGCGAGCAGCTCCAGCAGCTCCTCGATCAGCGCGACCGGGCCGAAGCCGCCGACCGCCTGCTCCGCGCCGCCGGCCTCCCTCCCGAAGCCCTTTCCGAAGCCTTCTGCCGGCAGGTCCGCGACGCAAAAGATAACGAAGCCCGCCAGCACCTGATCCGCGAACGACGCGAACTGATCCAGCGCCTCACGCCCCGCAATCTCTCCACCGCCCGCCGCGGCGCCGCCGCAGACGACACCGCCCTCGTCCACGCGATCCGCGGCTTCCGCCCCTCAGTCCTGACGGGCTGGGAAGTGTGATGAGCTGAGAGTCGAGAGTTGAGTGTTGAGAGGAAGACACGCTCATCGCTCGCTCTATCGGCTCGCAACCATCAAAGACTCCGCAATCCGGCTCTCAACTCTCATCCCTCAACTCTCAACTCTCAACTCTTGCAAGGCCCCCCCCATGTCCAACCGCCTCCGTTTCCGCTCCGGCCAGGTCGAACTCCACAAGGTCCGCGTCGACAGCGACACCGAACTCGAAGCCGGCGACCTCGTCTGGCTCGATACCGACGACGTCAAACCGGCCAGTGCCTTCGCCTGGACCACCGACCTGGCCACCACCCAGGCCAACTTCGCCAACGTCTTCGCCGGCGTGGTTCATCAGCCGTCCGCGGTGGGCGAAGTCGATCCCGTCTCGATCGACCTCAGCCCGCTGGCGGTCTACGAGTTCGACGTCGTCGCCAGCACGTTCGAACTCGGCGGTCTCCTCGGCGTCGACGGCGCTCCGAGCGCTCTGGTCGACCAGCGGCTGGCCAAGGTCACCGCCGCCAGTCGGGCCATCGCCCGCGCCGCGGAATACAAGGCCGCCTCTTCGTCGCTGCTACGCGTCCAGTTCGCCTCGGCCCTGCACACGGGCTCGAGCAACGTCAACGCGGCGATCGGGTGACGGCGTCGTTGAGCGCCAGCCTCGTTCCCAGGCTCCGCCTGGGAACGCCCTCTTCCGAGGCTCTGCCTCGTCCGCCGACCGACAAATCGAAGTCACCAGGAGGACGCGGAGCGTCCGAAGACGGCATTCCCAGGCAGAGCCTGGGAACGAGAATCCCAACCCCCTATCCACCATCCACAACCCACTATCCACCCTCTTCAGGACCCTTCCATGCGCGGCACCTCCCTCAAATCCCTCGTCGAATCTCTCGGCGCCGAGGGCTTCTACGACAAAGTCTGCACGCTGCTCAACGAGAAGCAGCTCATCGTCGACGACTTCAGCTACTACGAACTCGCCGAAGCCTGCGGCGTCCTCCCCCAGCTCCGCCGGCTGCGGGAATGGTCTCCCGGCGGCGCTCCCGTCGCCTCGCTGCTGCGGGAATCGAACCCGGGCGTCGGCACCGCGCTGTTTCAGGTCGTCACCGGCGAACTGATCGGCCGCAAGGTCATCGAAGGCTATGAAGACGCCTCGGGCTTCATTGGCGACAAACTGGTCACCGTCCTGCCGAGCCGCCTCCGCAACGCCCGGCTCGCCGGCTTCCGCGCTCTCTCCGGCCCTGCCGAGGTCGCCGAGGGCCATCCGTACGAGGAGTCGACGTTCGAGGATAAGTTCGTCACCACCGCGGAGAGCAAACAGGGCCGGGTCCTGTCGATCAATGAAGAACTGATCGCCTTCGATCAGACCGGCGAGATCAACCGCCGGGCGATGGCCCTGGGCTTCTACCTCCGCCAGGAACGCGAACGGACGATCGTCCGCGCCGTCACCGACGCCGATGCCGCCGGCGGCACGTTCGTCTATCGCCCGTCGGGTGGCGGAACGGTTCTCTACAAGACCGACGGTTCGCACCGCAACTGGATCGGCGCCGGCAACACGACTTCCCCCGACTTCGCCGCCGCGGTGGTACTGGAGGACTGGACCCACATCGACAAGGCTCTCAACTACCGGGCCACCGAGGTCAAGGATGACCGGATCGACGGCACGACCCGGCCGATCATGGCTCCCGCCCGCCAACTGCTCGTTCCGGAACGCCTGCGCGGCCAGGCTCGCAGCATCATTCATTCGACGGAGATCACCGTCACCCGCACCGAACAGGAGACGCGGTTCGCCAATCCGATCCACGGCCAGCTCGAAGTCCTCAGCTCGCCGTTCATCGACGAACAGGGAGGCCAGGCCCTCAACGACTGGTACATCGGCGACTTCCGCCGACAGTTCGTCTGGACCGAGATCTGGCCGGTGCAGACGTTCCTGCAGCGGGCCGACAGCGAAGCCGCCTTCGACCGCGACGTCGTCCTCCGCGTGAAGGTCCGCTACTACGGCGGCGTCTCGGCCGTGGACACCGTCTTCGTCACGAAAGTGGATGGGGAGTGAGGGAATCGTTGATCGTTGATGGTTGAACGTTGATGGTCGGAGGGGAACTGGATCCGCGTCATTCCTTCCTTCTCTCAACGATCAACGATCGACCATCAACGCCCGACAGGGTGGCACGTCCCTGAGTCTTCGAAGGGCGTGTCTTGATCTCTGAGGTCCACGCCCATCGCGGACTCTGGGCGTGCCACCCCAGTAGGGCCTTCTTCTTCTGACTATCAACCATCAACGATCGACCATCAACGGCCCCACCCATGAAACTCTCCGGCTCCCCCCTCGATCTCCGCTTCACCACCGTGGTCTCACTTCCCCGGCCGGGCGGCGGCGGCCCACTCCTCTCCCTCCGGCCGCTGCCGCTCGGTTTCCCGGAACGACTTGGCGCTCGTCAGATCGCACCGCCCCTCCCTCCTGTCCGGGTCGCGCGGGACAGCCAGGGCCGTCCGCTCCGCCAGGCGGATGGCTCGGCGGTCCTGCTTCCCGACGAACACGACGCCGACTACCGCCGCGAACGCGATCTCTACCAGCGCCGGCTCGCGGTGCTGTCAATCGTCGAAGCCCTCGGCAGCGACGACCGCATCGAGTTTGAAACCCGCGCCGACGCGTTCCCCGACGACTGGCGGCCCTACGCGGACAAACTCCACGACGAGCTCGTCCGCGCCGGTTTCACTGCCGGCGATCTCGTTTGGCTCTGCCGGCAGGTGATGCAGCTCAGCAATCTGCTCGACAGCCATCTGAAGGAGAGCGAAGCCCGTTTTTTCTCCGCGGGACCGCCGACGGCGGTCTGACCCCCCGCACGCTCGCCTGGTACATCCTTCGCACCTGCGAACGCCTCAGTCTCAAAGAAGGCGACTTCTACGCCGCCCCCTACGAAACCCAACTCCGCTGGCTGGCCTACGACCGGCTGCGGAGAAGCGAGGAAGGTTGATCGTCGAGAACTTGGGGCCTCGTTCCCAGGCTCCGCCTGGGAACGCCCTCTTCCGAGGCTCTGCCTCGTCCGCTACCCGAGAGGAGGAAACGACACGGAGGACGCGGAGCGTCCGAAGACAGCGTTCCCAGGCAGAGCCTGGGAACGAGAATGACCATCAACCATCAACGAGAATTCCATGTCCGACCTTCCCGATCTCTCCACCATCGCCGGCAGCGAGCTGACCGAAACCCAGCTCCGCGGGATCCTCGCGCAGATCGACCTCGACGTCACCAATCTCCTCCGCGACGGCAAGCTCGCCGCCCTGAAATACAGCCTCCCCGGCGGCGCCGGCCTGGGCGCCGACCGGGCAGCCAACCTGCAGGCCCTCCTCGCCGCCCGCCAGGAATACCAGCGCCTGCTCGAATCCCTGCCAGGCTGGACGACATCACAGGCGGAAACGTGCTGCAGGAGCGTTGATCGTTGAACGTTGATGGTCAGACACGACCGCCAATCATCACCGACCGTTCTACGTCTCTTCTTTCTGGCCATCGACCATAAACCATCAACGATCAACGAGTATTCCCATGGACGACAAACTCGACCGCATCCTCGAATCCGTTCAACAAGTGACAATCCACGTCGAGAGCCTGCGGGTCTCGCTGCAGCGACTGATTGAAACGGTCGCCGACCACGAACAGCGCCTCCGCGGCCTCGAACGCTGGCAGAGCGCCCTGACCCCCGTCCTCGCCGTCGGCACCTTCGTCCTGGGCTCGGTCTTCAACCTGATCCTCCAGCGCCTCGGCCCCGGCGGACCGTAGCTCGTTGAGCGTTGAGGGTTGAGCGTTGAGAACGACCGACAGCAGCACTCGCCCCCGACACTTTATCTCCTCTGCGAAGCCCGATACCCGAATCCCGAAGCCCGAAGCCCGTCTTCCCCATCCACTACCCACTAACCACTTCCTCCCATGCCCATCACCACCGCCGATATCGCACAGATTCTCGCCGACTGGGGCGAACCGGTCACGCATCGCACCGTCGTCGCCACGTTCGATCCCGACACGCAGTCCGTCAGCGAGGCCACGACGGACGTCGCGCTGACGGCTCTCGTCACCACGGCCGAACTACGCCCCTCACCCGGCGCCGCCGGTCACGCCAGCACCGAGCTGCGCAACTTCCGCATGGCCAGCACAGACCTCCCGGCGTTGCCCGCCGGCGCAGTCCGCCGCCTGGTCCATGACGGCCGGGAATACGACGTCCTCGAAGTCGACCACAACGACGCCACCGGCATCACGCGCCTGACGGGGCAGCGGCGCACGTAGGGCAGGCTCCCGCCTGCCGAAATGTGGCAACGAACATCCAGATCGGCAGGCCGGAGCCTGCCCTACAGATTCAAAGACCTCCTCATGGCTCAAATCCTCTGGCAACTCGAAGTCGACGACGCCGGCCTGCGGCAGCGACTCAATCAATGGAGCGGCCGGGCGACCGCCGCACCTGGCAACGCCGTCCAGCAGGCCGGCGTTGCGCTGCTGCAGAACATCATCGCGGCGAATCCGGTCGACTCGGGACGCTCCCGCAGCGCCTGGGTCGCAGCCCTCGAAGACCTCGGGGGTTCTCCTCCAGGGGGCTGGGAAGGCAGTCATCCCGACCCTGCCGCCATTGCCGACGGCGCTTCGCTTGGCAGCGCCGAGTTCTCCGACAACGGCACACACGCCGAAGTCTCATTCTTCAACGGTGTCGACTACATCGATCTCCTCGAATACGGAGACATCGGCCGCAGGCCGCGCGCAATGGTCCGCCGCAACCTCCCGGCGGCACTCGCGGAGCTGGCAGCGAGACTGCTGGAAGGAATGGACCGAGCGGAAAGCTGAAAGCGGAGGGCTCAAAGCCGTAGAAGAGGGCTGATCGCCGATCGCGTATCGCTCATCGCCAGTCACAAAGCCCCGTCGCTACGCAATCTCCGACTGACAGCTCTTGGCTCTCCTTCGAAATTCTTCCTCTGGCTTTCCGCTCTCAGCTTTCAGCTTTCCGCCTCACCGAGTCCCGCCATGCCCCACCTCTCCACACGCGACATCGCCACCAGCGTCTGCCGGCACTGGAGCGACGCGATGACCTCCGACATCGTCACGATCTATCCGGGAATCGACGCCGGAACCGAAACGCTCACCGAGTGGTTCGAACTCTGGGTCGACGCCTGGTCGACGCGAACTCAACGGACCGGCGCGCCGGAGAGCTGGGACGTCTCCGTCAGCGTGCATGGCTTCACCAAACCGGGCCTCGACGCCGGCCGCGTGCAGGATCTCGCCGAGACCGCCCGGCGAATCCTGGCCGCGGCCCTGATCCCCGTCCGCGCAACCTCCGCCGATCCCCTGCTCGGCTACCTGCAACTGCAGGAGCCGGAAATCCTCGACCTCTCCCGAGGCCATCGCGAACGCCGCCACAGCTCGCTCAGGCACGCGCTCGTCCGCTGCCGCGGAGTGGCTCAAACAGTCGTTGATGGTTGATCGTCGATCGTTGATGGCCGGAAGAATCCAAACCGCCTGCTTCTCCCGTCTGCGATACCCGAATCCCGATACCCGTCTTCTCCTCACTAAATCACCGGCCACGAATGTGAGGCGCGCGGCAGAGCGGAGGGATTGCAGTGGAAACGAGATGGGGAACCCTTACCTTGGAGGTATCACAACTCCAAACCAAGGAAGGAGTTCCCCATGGAAGGCATTCTTTCACCCCGGGCGGAGCGCGCCAAGCAGCGGTTGTCCGAGCAGTTGAAGTTTCTGAAGGACGCCGGGCTGAGAACGCGGTATCTGATCGTGATCCATCGACTGGAAGGACGTTCTCCCACCTGGATTGCCCGCTCGCTCAAGGTCGGTCGCAGCACCGTGTATCGGACCGAGCAGCGTTACGGGAAGGACGGCGAGATCGGTTTGTTCGACCGGCGGGGCGGCAACGGGCCACGGAAACTGACCGAGGAGTACCTGACGCAGTTGCGGGAGGTCGTGGCCGGCGATCCGCTGCAGGACGGCTGGAAGCGGCCGACCTGGACGCGGGAGATGCTGATCACAACGCTCCGTCGACGGACGAGTGTGAAGATCAGCCTGTCGACGATGAGCCGGGCCTTGCGGCTGATCGGGGCGCGGCGCGGACGACCGAAGCCAACGGTCGAGTGTCCGTGGCCGGAGGCCGAAAAACAGCAGTGTCTGGAGCAGATCGAGGAACTGGTGGCGCATCTGCCGACGGGCGAAGTGGCGGTCTGGGAGGACGAGATCGACATCCATCTCAATCCGAAGATCGGCGAGGACTGGATGCTCCGCGGGCAGCAGAAACAGGTTCTCACGCCGGGGAAGAACGAGAAGCGTTACCTGGCGGGGGCTCAGGATGCGCGGACGAAGGAGTTGATCGCGATCGAAGGCGACCGGAAGGACACGGCGTTGTTCGTACTGCTGCTGTGGGAGCTGACGCAGCGCTATCCGCAGGCGAAGAAGATCCATGTCGTCCTGGACAACTACGCGATCCATACGACCCGACTGGTGCGGGAGAGTCTGGCGACGCCGCTGGGGCGCAGGCTGCGCCTGCACTTCCTGCCGCCGTACTGTCCGGATCACAACCGGATCGAACGAACGTGGGAGGACTTACACGCCAACGTGACACGGAACCACAAATGCTCGACGATGCCGCAACTGATGCGAAACGTCCGCTCCTACATCCGCCGACACAACCACCGGCGACCGGCGGCGCTGTAGGAACGACCATCGAAGTGTTTCAGAATCGTGGCCGGTGATTTAGCCACCAGTCACTATCCACTAGCCACTTCTTCGAGGCCCCCCATGTCCGTCACCAACCTCGTCCGCAATCTCCGCGATGGCGAGCTCGTCATCAAAGATGGCACGAGTCCCACGCCCCTTGCCCTCACGGTCCTCCTCGACGAGGGAGACCTGTCGTGGACGCAGCGGTCGCGGACCATCGAGATCAAAGACCGCGGCTCCATCGCCGCCGGACATACCCGTCGCGGCGACGAAGAGTCCGTGGCGATCTCCTTCACGGCGAAATGGACTCAGCTCGTCGGCAAATCAGCCAATGCCGCCGATCCCCTGCAGCTCTACGAACTCCTCACCTTCGCCGCCGGAACCGGCGCCGTCAGCACGTCCCAGGCCGGCGAGCAGCAGACGCTGAAGTTCGAATTCACCGTCCGCGACCCGGCGAACGTCGCCCACGAAAAGATCACCTTCGCCAAGGTCTACCGCGAAGCCCTGACGCTGCGTGAAGGAGACGACGGCAACGTGATCGCCTTCACCGGCCGCGACTTCGAAGCGGCGCCGGCAGTCACGAGGAGTTGAGTGCGGAGAGTTGAGAGTTGAGAGAGAGGAACCGGTCAAAGTTGGCGTTCTCTCTCAACTGACCACTGACCACTGACAAAGAACCACCGTCAGCCACCTACTCCCAGCGAGCCCCCCATGTCCTCCTTCTCCGAATCCCTCACCGTCACGCTGACCGCCGACAGTTCCGCGCTCCAGAGCGAGCTCCAGAACGTCGTCAGTCAGCTCGACACTCTCAAGTCCCGCGTCCAGAGCGTCCAGCAGGGATTTCAGCAGGCCGGTTCTGCGGCGAACGGCCTCGGGGCCGCCGTCGGACCGGTGCAGAACCTCGGCCGGGCGCTGCAGCAGGTCGCCGGGCAGGTCGACGCCTTGAGCCACATGTCGATCTCGCTCAACGTGACGCCCGCTCTCAACGCCCTCAACATGCTCAGTCAGGCCATCGCTCAGGTCGCGGCCCAGTTCCAATCGCTCGCCGTCCCCATGGCGCCGGGCATTCCCTTCGGCGGACCGCTGCCCGGACCGCGCAGCCCGGTCGAAGGTTACGCCCGCGGCGGCCTGGTCGGCGGACTTCCCGGCATCGACCGCGTCCCGGCGTGGCTCTCCGCCGGCGAGTTCGTCCTGCGCCCGGCGGCGGTCGAACAGCTTGGCGTCGCCTTCCTGCAGGCCCTCAACGACCGCCCGCAAGGCTTCCGCCGCGGCGATCTGCCCCAGTCCGGCGGCGCCGACAGCGCCAGCGTCACCAACCACTTCGGCGGCATCACCGTGCAGGTCCAGACCGCAACAGACGTCAGCCACGTCCTCGACGCGCTCGCGCAGGAACAGTCCCGCCTGGCCACGCGGCGGGGTTGAGCGAGTAGCGAATAGCGAGTAGCGAATAGCGAGTAGCCAGAGAAGAGGCTCATCGCTTATCGCCGGAGAATGACGTTGGCCTGGCCTCGTCTTCTCTGCGAAGCCCGATACCCGAAGCCCGACTCTTCCCACCCACTCACCACCATCCACTCTCGGGTCCCCCCATGTTCCGCTTCAAACCCGCCATCTGGCGCGCTTCCGTCCTGTTCGAATTCCCCCGGCCGGTCCCGGTTCTGAAGATCCAGGAATCGTGGGACGTCGAACGCTTCAAGGTCCCGCTGCAGGATGGCGACCGCTGGGTGGGCCACTCGCGCAACGGCGTCGAGATCGCGCTGCAGGGTCAGGTCGGCAGCCAGGCCGGGACGCTCAAACTGACCGAGGAAGAGATGTTCGCCGCGATCGAAGCTCTGCGAACCGCGCTGCACGTCGGCCCCAACGACGACCGCTACGCATTCTTCCTGTTCCACGACGACGCCAGTTCCACCTATCGCCACTTCCGCAACTGCTCGACAGTCCGCCTCGACTACGACCTGTCGAACGAGAAGCTCTACACCTACTCGGCCGTCATCCACGCCGAAGACCCGGTCCTCTACACAACCGCCCCCGACGCGTGATTTCGTTGAGCGTTGAGGGTTGAGCGTCGAGAAAGCGCGACGACTGTCGGCATTTCTTTCGACATTCCGCCTTCGACATTCGTCATTTCTTCGTCCGGCTTTCCGCTTTCTGCTTTCCGCTTCCGGAGCCTCTCCCATGCCCTACCGCCGACGCATCCTCCGTTTCGGAGCCGACCCGGCGGACCTGCAGGGGACGCTCTCCGACGACGCCGTCGCCGGTTGCTGGTTCGAACTGCTCCGCCAGGGAGGCTGCGGCGCCGGCGAAGTCCAGTTGCGGACCTCGTTCGCCGACCGGCATGTCGTCGCAGTCGGCGAGTGGATCGCCTTCGAGTTCGACGACGGCGAACGCTGGTACCTGGGCCGCGTGGAATCGCGCAGCGCCGACAGCGCCGCCGGCATCACCCTGCAGCTCGAAGGCATGGCCGTCGAACTGGGCGAAGTCTTCCCCGGCGGCTTCGGCCTGACCGCGGACGGCCGCAAACCGCACCGCTACGGCGTCACCGACGGCTTCGTCGGCGATCCGGACTACGCCCAGGAGTCGGTCGATATTGTGACCCGCCCCGAAGACCTGGTCCGGCAGATGCTGACCCAGTACGTCGCCGGCGCGACGCATATCAACGTCGATCCGGCCCGTATCGAGGACCAGACGCAAGCCGTCACGCTGGAGAGCGCCAAGTTCCACGGCGAAGAGTCGGTCCGGTCGATCCTCAAAGAAGTCGGACTGCGGGCTGGCAACGTCCCCTGGGGCGTCGATGAAACCGGCAAGTTCTTCTTCCTTGAGCCGCGAACCGCCTTGGCGGCGACCTGGCGCGAAGGTCGGGATCCGGTCCGGTTCCGCGAGACTTCCGACCGCAGCCTGCTCTACAATCGCCTCCTGCTGACGGGCGGTTACATCTACGATCAGCAAGTCTCCAGCGGCATCCGCAGAAGCTTCCGCTGGCGCGGCAACTACCTTCAGCCGGCGAGCCGGGCGTTGTATGGCGAACGCCGCATTCGCGTCTGGACGCCCTGGATTCGGACCGCCGCCGACTCGCGGGCCTTTGCGCAGGCGTTCTTTGCGACCTACGCGACGCCTTCGATGAATTACGAGCTCGACGTACCGGATCGAGACGAGCTCGTCAAACCGTGGGAGGGTGTCGTCCGCCTGGAAGACCGGACCGGAGCCGAGCTCCTCACCGCGGCGGTCACGACGCTTCGCGTCCAGTTCGATCATCGCCCCCGGTTCCGGCTGCAGCTCGGGCTGGAAGATCCGCACACGCACTGGCCGGAACCGCCGCACGATGAACGCTGGCCCGAGGGCTCGACCGCCGTCTCGGGCTGGGGTGGAGGCGATGTCTCGCTGCCAAGCGGCGGAGGAGGGGGCGGCGGAGGAGGAGGCGGAGGTCACTCGACCAGCCTCGGCGATGTCGACTCCTCGGGGCCGCCGGTTTCGTCGGGGCTGACTTCCAGCCAGTTCACCTCCGATGATCTCCCCACGTCCGGTGACAGCTCGTTCCTCGCGTCAGACCCGTCGTCGGGCGGGACCGATCCGGCCACCACGTCGACCGACGGAACCGAAACCAGCGAGTCGGGGGGTGGGACAGGGAGCGATCCGGGTTCGACCGCGGGCGGAACGTCGGGCCAAAGCTCCGGTCCCGCCGGGTCTGGAAGTTCGCAAGCCGGCAGCACCGCCGGCGGCGACTCGAACAGTTCGGGCGCAGGCTCGAATGCCACATCGGTTTCTGGCGGCGGGGAAACGACGCTGACCGGCACATTGAGCGGAGGTACGCAGTCCGACTGGCCCTCGGGCACGACAGGCGGCGGTACAACCAGCCAACCTCCCGGCGCCTCCTCAGGAGCCGCCAGCGGCGAATCGAACTGGGGCACATCGTCAGCGTGAGAAGCGAAATCACCGGCATCGATTCTGAAACTGTGCGTCTTCTGGTCCTGTCCCCTCTCCCGCTGTCTTCAGTGGGAGAGGGGACAGGATGTCGCACTCGATGCCTTCCACTCGCCACTCCTTCGTCTTCCCTGGCCACCAGCCACTAATCACTAACCACTCTCTTCTCTGCGATACCCGAGACCCGAATCCCGAGACCCGAATCCATGCCCCTCTTTCACCGACTCTCTACGTCCGGAAAACAGCGCAGCGTCTGGCTTGAGGACCAGTATGCGGGAACCACCCGCAGCACCTGCTGGCTGATCGGCGGCGGACCGTCCCTCTCGCAACTCCCGACCGACCAGATCGCCGCCAGTCCCTGTCCCAAACTGGCCGTCAACCTGTCGGGGTGCGGCCTCATCCGGCCGACGTTCTGGACGTCGTACGACCCCACCGTCCGCTTTCACCGGTCGATCTATCTCGACGCGGGTATCACGAAGTTCGTCCACCGTCGGCGGGCGATGGATCTGGTTCCGGAGACGACGTTCAAAGTCTGCGAGTGCCCGGCGACGTACGTCTTTGACCGCGACGGCGCGCGCAGCTACGACCATCTGCTCGACCCGCAGGCCGCCGGAATCATCGACTGGAGCGACTCGCTGGTACAGGGAATCGACATCCTCTACCGGCTCGGCTTCCGGCGAATTCTGTTGGCCGGCTGCGACCTGAGCGTGCCCCCGTCGATGGAAGTCGTCGAACTGGCGCGGCAGCGGGGCGTCGAATACCAGCCGGGCGAACTGCTGCAGGAATTCTTCCAGCGCTGCACCCGCGCCAGTCTGAACGAGCTGCTGCAGCAGGAAAGCTCCGTCGGCGCTCAATACCACTTCGACGAACGGAAATCACTCGCAGCGGCGATCGCGACCGATGCGCACTACTTTCGCATCGTCCAGTACCTGCGGCTCTCCCGTCGGAACCTGGCCTTGCATGGCGTGGAGCTGATCTCCGTGACGCCCGGCAGCCGGCTGAACGGCTTCTTTCCGTATCTCCCGGTGAAGAAGGTTCTTCAGGAACTGCGGACCGAGATCGGCGATCCGGCCCGCGAACCGACGCGCGGCCTTTACACGGAGCAGTTGCCGCGTCGAAACGCCGAGGCCGGCCCGATGCGCGACTACCGTTCGCCCGGCTCGGCCGATCCGAAGCGAGCACAGGATCCGGTTCCCCCGGTTCCCGCCGGGGAACTGATCGTCGAGCGGGAAGGCTGGACGCCGTTCGCTCAGCGCGCATACGCCGCGCCGATCGAGGAGGGCTGATGGTCACTCCCGACGACGTCACCCTCATGATTCCGCAACGGGGCGGCGCCGCTTTGACGCGGCACTGCCTGGAGGGACTCTTCCGGTACGAACCCGACGTCGGCGAAATCCTTGTCATCGACGACGGCAGTCCGGATGACTCCGCGGAGGATGTCGAGCGGACCTCGCCCGCCCCGGTGAAAGTGCTCCGCACCGAACCGCGGGGCGTCACCGCCGCCTGGAACCTGGGCCTCGCGACAGCCACGACGCACTACGTAGTCCTGCTCAACAATGACGTCCTGATTCACGGCCCGTGGCTGGAACAACTGCTGCAGCCGCTCGCTGACGGAACCGCCGTGATCGCCGGCGCTCGCTGGCGCACTGAACGAATGCTGCCTCAATCACTCCTGCATCGGTCGCCTGCGACTCGACTGCTGGAAGGCTGGTGCCTCGCTCTGGCGCGGGAGACCTGGCGACAGCTCGGCGGCTTTGAAGCCTCGCTGCGCCTCTACTGGTCCGACACCGATTTCCAATGGCGCGCCGTTCAACAGTACGGCGAACGTGCGCTGCACGCCGTCGAGAATCTGCCGCTGGAACATCTCGGCCATCGCACCACCCGGCAATCGCCCGATCGCGAGGCGCTCTGGCGCGCCGACCGACAGCGCTTCATCGAGATCTGGTCTCTGTCGTAAGGCCGGGCGCGCCCGGCCGAATTGCGCCAGTCGATCGGGTGGCACGCCCTGAGTCCTCGAAGGGCGTGGTCTTCCATTCCACAATCACGCCCATCGCAAAGCCTCTGGGCGTGCCACCCGCCGAGATGCGCCGGGTGAGCGCGGCTGCGATGGTCGATCTCACCGCACCCTACGAAAGACATACCGATGCCTCGCCGCCCCCGCCTCCTGCAATTCTGCAACGTCGGCCAGATCTGCGGCGGCACCGCGGCCTGCGCCTGGACCGTCGCCCGCAGCCTCCCCGCCTGGGAACACCACGTCGCTTTCCCCGGACCGGTGACTCCCGAGACGCGGGATGCCTTCCGGGCCGCCTGCCTGTGGGAACAACAACCGATCAATCGCGATCTGGTCGCTGCGGTGCAGCCGGACATCGTCCTGCTCCACAATCAACCGGCGGAACGTCTGCTCGAACGACTGCCGGCGCCGACGATCCAGTACCTGCATTCGATCCTTCAACCCGCGAACGCGGACCTCACCCTCTGCTGCTCGCACTGGCTGGCGGAGCGCCTGAAGCTGCCGCGAGAATCGGTTCTGTGGCAGGCCGTGCCGCGACCTGCGCCGCTGATCGAATCCGCGGCGGCCTCGCGCGGACAGGCCGGGCGACTGATTGTCGGACGCCTCTGCACTCCGGCGGCCGCCAAGTGGCCGCGCGAGCTGATCGCCTGGTACGCCGAACTGGCGACCGCGTGTCCCCATGTCGCGTGGGAGTTCGTCGGCTGCCCAGAAGAGCTGCAGCGTCCGCTGGCCGACGCCTGTCGGCAGAATGTCGTATTCCATCCGGCCAACTGGTCGGCGCGCGGACGATTGCGGGACTGGGATGTCCTGCTCTACCACCATCCACAGTTGGCAGAATCGTTCGGGCGGACCGTCGCGGAGGCGATGCGGGCGGGCTGCATTCCAGTCGTCGATCGCCAAGGGGGCTTTGTCGAGCAGGTCACCGAAGGCTGCGGGCGACTCTGCACCGGCACGGCGGAGTTCATCGCAGCGCTGCAGGCGCTGAAGGACCGGGCCGTCCGCGGGCGAATGTCGCGACAGGCGCAGGAACGGGCCGAACGGGAGTTCTCGCTGGAACGATTCTCCCGCGAGCTGCTGGCCCGGTTCGATCAGGCAGCCGCCCGGTTCCGGGCCGGTTCAGTCGCGACGCCTGCGGCGGGTACTTCGACCGCTTCGCCACGCGCCGCGCGCTCGGCATAGTCAGTCCAGTCCTGCATCGCCTGCTGCACGCGGGCGACATGCACTTCGAGTTCCTCGCGACTCTGGTCCGGAGGAATCGCAATCGGCTCCCCGGAAACGACATACACGGTCGTGAAAGGCAGCGGCACCAGCAGGTCGGTCCAGCTCGCTTGGACTCTCCAGGCTCGCTTTGCGCCATATCCGCCGGGGACAATCCGCCTCCCGGTCTGCGAGGCCAGATAGACCGCTCCAGCCTTCATTTCGCGCCGCGGACCGCGGGGGCCGTCGGGCGAGATCACAATGTTCTTGCCGTCAGTGTCGGTAATGAGCTGCTTCAGCGCCTGGGCGCCGCCGCGTTTCGACGACCCCCGGACCGTCGAGTAACCCAGCCGGCGCAAGGCTTCCGCGAGAAACGAACCGTCCTGATGCTGGCTGACCAGGCAACAGGTCTGCCGGCGGGCATGAGCGGGAGCGGCGAAGATCGGCACCAGCACGGCGTCGTGCCAGACGCAGAGAATGAACCGCTCGGTTTCCGCAGGCGACCGGCGGTAGTTGATCCCGAGCGACGGATCAGGCGAGAGAAACACCTTGCGGCAGGTGGCGAACCAGAGGCGCATGACCACGGACAAAATCAGTCCGGCGACCCGGGGCGCCCAACGACTGCGAATTCTCACGGATCAGCCTCCCACGTCACGCATGCACTTCAGTTCGGGTGGCACGCCCAAAGTCCTCGATGGGCGCGGTTGGCGGACTGGATCACGCCCTTCGCAACGCCACAGCGCGTGCCACCGCTTTCTCTGGCTATTCCCTGTTCGCCATTCGCCATTCCCGCGATCACCTCTGCGTCGTCTCCGACGGCCATGCGGGCAACGGCTGAGCCCCTTGCGGGGCAGGCCATGCGACCGTGGGAGCCTGCGATGGCGGCCCGACGGGCTTCTGCAGCGTCTGCGGCCTGGGAGGCCACGGCTCGGCCGTTCCGGGGCGCGGCGCGGCGTCCATCTGGGCGGCGAGCGGTGACGCCGCGGCTGAACCTGACGTCACGTTTGCGGACGGGACCGGCCAGGGAGAAACGGCAGCATTGGGATTTGCCGGCGGCTGGGGCGTCGCCGCGGGCCGTCCCGGCACGCTTCGGCCCGCTTCCAACCCGGCTCTCTGGTCAATTTCGTGCTGGAACGCGGCGAGCGGATCGCCCTGCCGAGGTTGAGTGCCGCTCACTGGCAGGTTGGCCGCCGGCCAGTCGGCCAATGTTCCCCCCGCTTGCACCACCCCCGAGGCCGGGGCTTTCGCTTCAGCGTTCGGCCAGGCCGGCAGGCCCTGCGCCGTCGCGACTGCCTGCGCGTTGCCCCACGGACTCGCCGTTCCAACTGCCGGCGGAGCTGTGCTGGCGACAGTGACCGACGCCGCTGTCACCCCTGTGGGAAACAGACTGCCCGGTCCGGCATCGAGCCCGGCCAGCGCCGCCAGACGGCTGACGGAGTTCTGATCGACGCCAGGCGCAGGTGCAGTGCCGCCAGTCAGCGTGATCTCGTTGCGAGGAGTGATGTCCGTAATCGTCGCACGCGGCACCGAGGGATCGGCCGGGAAAGGGCTCGACGAAGTTGGCGGAGCTGGTGGAGCTGGTGGAGCTGTCGGATTCTGGACCAGCTTGGGAGGTCCCGGTTCGACCGCCGGCAGCGGCGTCCCCTGCCAGAAGCCGCCGTTGCCCGTCGGCGCGGGGCGCGTCGAACCCCCTGCTTCAGCCACCAGCGGCCCGGCCTGCGGAATCGCCGTCTGCGGGTTGCTTCCGCCAAAGGGTGCAATGGTCGGCAGGCTGGCCCGCCCCGGCGGCGGAGCCACTGGCTCGGCGGAGGCGTCCGGAAACTCGTTGGCCCCCCCCGCGTGAATCACTTTCTGACTGGCGGGATCGGCGGCCGCCCCGGCCCCCTGCGTCTGCTCCTCCAGCCAGCGAGCCTGGTCGGAGGACATCGAGCCAGTGTCGGCAACCTGCTGAATCCCCCCCCGGAGCGGAGTCGCCTCCGGAACTTCACGCTGGGCAATCTCTTCGATCGACGGTGCGCCCGGCGGCAGCATGCTGGCGAGTTTGGACTTCGCGACGTCGAACGGCTCAATGCGTTTCAACGCCGCAAATGCTTCGTCATAACGCTTTTGTCGAACGCAGACCTGGGCCAGGTTTCCGTTGGCGTCGGCGTGCTGCGGATCGAGTTCGAGCGCCTGCTTGAGCAGCCGTTCCGCTTCCCGATCCTGCTTCCGCAGGTACAGCGAGAATCCCATATCGCTCAGAATCGACGGATCGGACGGCTTCAACTCGTGAGCCTTGTTGTAATGCCGGTCGGCCAGCGGGAAGTCGCTGCCGCGGTCGGCGATCACCCCCAGCCGGTGGTGCGCCTCGGCGAAAGCCGGATCGGCGTCGATCGCATGCTCGTAGGCCGCGCGGGCCTCGGAATAGTGACGATCGTTTTCGAGCCGCGCCCCTTCGGTGTACCACTCGGCGGGACTCTTCGAGGACGTCCCTTTGGAGCCGGAATCCGATCCCGTGCGGGCGATCTTCGTCCCGGATTCCTTGGGAGATTTCTCGGGGGACTGATTGCGTTCGGGTCTTGAGTCGTCGCGACGATCCGCCAGGCTGCCGCCGCCGGGCGGTTCGCGCTGATCGCGGTTGAGGGCGAACCAGTTGGCAGACTGACAGCCGCAAAGCAGCAGCGTCAGCAATCCGCCTGCCATCCCTGGCCAGGTTCGAAGAGTCATTCCACATTCCTCTGATGATGCAGCCCGCATCCAATCGGACCGACCGGCCGGAACTCGAAACTCGGAGTCCGACCGGCGTTTTCCGCCGGTCTCGACGCCAATTCCGCGATTCCGGGTCTCGACAGGCGGCGAAACTTTAAAGATTGCTGTCGAATCTGTCGAGGCGAGGTTTTTCCGCTTCGCGGACGTACAGGTCCGGGGGCGGGGCAGGACGGAAAAAAGAAGAGGACTTGACGCGGAGATCGGAGAGGGAAAATTTCACCCAACGACGCCCCGAAGAAAAAATGGGAGAATGAGCGTGACAATTCCTGCCCCCCTCGCCCGCCGTCTGCGGCGGGCGAGGGTCGGGGCGATGGTCTTCGAGCTTGGAGCCGCGGTTGAATCCTTTTACAGAGAGCCGCCTGATGCCGCCAAACTCGATGGAGATGGTCCGCCGCCGTTTTCTGCAACTTCCGCAGTTGCAGAAAACGCTGGTCTTCGGCGGGCTGGGGATGCTGTCGGGGTGGGTCGCCACTGGGGGAATTCTGGCGATCCTGTTGTATGCCGATTCCCAGTCACTCCCGATCGGGATGATCATTCCGGTCATTCTGGCCTGTCTCGCCTGTCCAGGGCTGGCGTTTGGACTTCTGGTCACCGGACCGCTGGAAACACTTCGCTCCGGGACGCTCGCTCGATGGATGGGCTCGCTATCGGGGGCGATCATCCTGCACCCGGCGGCGTTTGTCATTAGCCTGGCGACAGCCGGCCCGGTCTTTACGAGTAACGAACCGCATGACACAGCGGCCCTGCTGCCGATGGCGATCGTCGGCGGAGTCTTTGGTTACATGATGACCTGGATCTGCCGGGGAACTTCGAGGAAGACCTGGACTCTCGGAGCGGCCGCCACGGCCGTCGCTGCGGTTATGGCGACCGTGGCGGACGCCCAATTGTCGGGCCGTTTTTCGGGGGTCGGCAAGGAAGTGAGCGTCATCATGCATCTGTCGCCGCTGTTTGTGACGCTCCATTGCACGATCGCGGCGAGCCTGTCGTGGCAGGACTGGCCGACCATCGACCGGATGCCTCAGCCACCCCTCGACGAACCCGCTACACTTCCTCCATGAGCGGAAGACTCCTCACCATCGGCGACATCCACGGCTGCGCTTCCGCACTCGACGCGATCCTGAAAGAATCCGCGCCGGAGGCGGACGAGACCGTCGTTATCCTGGGGGACGTCATCGACCGCGGGCCGGATACGCCGGGGGTCGTCGAACGCCTGCTGGACCTCGAACGCCGCTGCCGCGTCGTGCTGATCCGGGGGAATCACGAGGAGCAGTTCTTCCGTTCGTTCGACGAACCGTCGGCGTTTGACGCCTGGATGCTGCACGGGGGGGCCGAGACCCTCGCGCAGTATGGCGGGCGGATGGACCGGATTCCCGAGGAACACGTCGAGTTTCTGCAGCGGTCGGTCGACTGGTTCGAGCAGGGGGCTGCGCTCTTCGCTCACGCCGGACTGGCGGCGGATGTCCCGCTGGCGGATCAATCGTCCGCGTGGCTCCGCTGGATCAAGCACACGCCGGACCGGCCGGTCTGGCAGCCGGAAAAGACGGTTTACGTGGGGCATACGCCGCAGAAGTCCGGGTTGCCGCTGGCGACGCCCGGCTGGTGCGCCATCGACACCTGGGCCTACGGAGCCCTCCGCGGTGCCGATGGCTGGCTGACCTGCCTGGACGTGGGAAGCGGGACGTACTGGCAGACCCGCGAAGAAGGCGGCGTGCGAGAGGGGAAGATCGAGCAACCACCGACTTCACATCGCCAACCACCAACCACCAATAACCAACTGCGGTGAGCCTCGAAGACTCGACCTCACCCGACCCGACCTGCTGTCAGCGCCCGAGAAGTTCGCCGAGATCGGATCGCCAGGCCTGAAATCCGGGGCCGGGCTCGTCGGCGTTCGTCAGGGGAAACCGGCTGAGAATTCGACCGCGGGAAAGATCCCCCGCGATGTCGCCGTAGATCCCCTGCAGAACCCCCTCGTCCCTGTAGTGCGGGCTGGGATAATGCTGCACCAGATACGTCAGCAGCAAGGCCTCTTCGGTCGGCAGGGCCGGTTCGGGGGGAAGATTGACCGGGTCGTCAGCCAAGGCGGGCGGTTCTTTGCGATCCGGCGGCGCCGCAACGGCCGCCTCCTGGAGCCCGAGGATGGCGACGCCTCCCAGGAGTCCCCGGCGGGCGAACTCCCGCCGATCGAGCGGGCCGGAATCCGACATGCTGTGCTCCCTTCAGACGCCCGGCAGCGGGGGAATGTAGTTGTTAATCAGCTCGGCGTAATCTTCGCGAACGGGACTGAAGACGTCCAGCACGACTGCGGGACCGCCGACCGCCACGGCGCGATGCGGGACGCCGGGCGGGATCAGGAACAGCGAGCCCTTTTCCACAACGCGGGTTTCGTCGCCGATGGTGAGCTGGACTTTCCCTTCGAGCAGAATTCCCCCCTGCTCGTGGGGATGGTGATGCAACGGCACCTCGGCCCCGTCCTCCATTTCCAGGTACGAGAGCATCAGGTTCTGCCCGAACGGCGTCCGGAGCCGGCAGCCGGGGACGGGAGTGATTGTTGGGATCTTGGAGAGGTCGATGAAGCCCATGGGAAACAGCCCTGATTCGTGGAAGACGCCGAAGTCACCAACGAATCGCACGAATTCACGCGAATGTCCAGACGGAATCCGGAACGGACGCGTACGTAAAGATGATTTCACCGCGGAGCGGCGGAGAAGAAATCCGGAGAGTGAGAAGTGAGTATTGAGTAGTGATGAGTGCAAAGTGACGGAGCACGTGATCCACAGCCGGGTGGCGAGTCCTTCATTTTGCACGACTCACTCAAGAACACTCACTTTTCACTTTCCGGACCTTCTCAGTCTTCGCCTTCTCCGCGTCCTCCGCTGCTCCGCAGCCAATTTTCATTTTCCTGACTTCCGCCCCACTTCCGCGCGACTCCCTCTAGCCGCCGGTCGGGCCGGTCTGCTATCACTCCGCCTCCCAATTCTCCGATCCGAACGAGTTTGTTGCCGTGTGGTCTTTGCCTCAGGCGCAGCGGGCGATCATTTTCGCCGGCTGCCTGGCTGCTGCGTATACTCAGCTCACGACGTCTCCCGCGACGATCGAATACGCCCGACGACTGGGGGCGAACGAGCTGCACATCGGCATTCTCGGCGCTCTGCCGACGCTGATGCTCTTCTGTCAGTTCCTGGCCGCCATTGCCGTCAATCATCTGCAGTACCGTCGGCGGCTCTGGTTCTGGACGGCGATGGCCCATCGGCTGATGCTCCTCCCCGTCGCGCTGGGTCCCTGGCTGTTTCCGGAAACGTCCGGCCCGACCTGGATCTGGCTGCTGCTGGGGCTGACCGCCGTCAACCAGGCGCTCCTGCACTTCAGTTCGCCCCTCTGGCTGTCGTGGATGGGCGATTACCTCCCGCACACCGGACTGAGCAGCTATTGGGGCGCCCGCCAATACTGGATGCAGTGGACCAGCGCCGTTTCGCTGTTCGCCGCAGCCACCGTGCTCTACGAACTGCGCCTCGACATCCGCACGGCCTTCACCGCCTTCACGCTCCTGGCCACGGTCCTGGGAGCCGCCGATCTGCTGCTGTTCGTCAAAGTTCCCGAGCCGCCGGTCACGCGGGTGCCGCAGCCGCGGTTAAGAGACGTTCTGTCGGAGCCGTTCCGCAACCGCGAGTTCAAGCGGTTCATCAAATTCACCTGCTTCTGGCACTTCGCGGCCATGGCCGGCGCGCCGTTCATCAGCCTGTACCTGCTGGAAGAGGTCGGAATGACGCTCTACCAGGTGCTGCTGCTGTGGACGTTTTCGTGGATCGGCGGGGCGATGTTCTCGCACCGGCTCGGCCGCTGGTCCGACCGTTTCGGCGCGCGACCGGTGCTGGTGCTGTGCGTCGCGTTCAAGTCGGTGAACATGATCGCGCTGCTGCTGATCCCGCCGACGCCGGTCCTGGCCTTCTGGGCGCTGGCGCCGATCTTCATGCTCGACCAGGTCCTCAACGCGGGGATTCTGATCGCGAACAACGGGTTCATGATCAAGCACTCGCCGTCGCAGAACCGGACGATGTACATCGCCGCCAGCACCGCCCTGGCGGGGATCGTCGGCGGGGTGACGTCGATCGCGGCGGGGGGCCTGATGACCCTGCTCGCCGGCCAGCGGTGGGAGCTGCTGGGAAGGTCGTGGGGTCACTTTCACGTGATGTTCGCCGGGAGCATCGTCCTGCGGTGGGTGGCCGCCGGCTGGGTGCGGAAGATTCGCGAACCGAACGCGCTGCCGGTGAAGCACGTGATGGGCGAGATCCTGGGAGGTCTCCCCTGGCGACCGCTGCTGTTTCCGATCGGGCTGTACCGGAGCGTGAGCGAAACGGAATTGACCGGCAAACCGGCGACGGCTCAACCGCCGCGGCCGAAGCTGCTGGATCGGGGCCAGGACCGGAAATCGAGCGAATTGACGGGGCATCGGCAGGGCTGAATTCAGACCTCCTCCGGCTCGTCGCGGCCCGGCGATTCCTGGTTGAGATCCTCAAGCCACGGAAAATCCGCTGCATCCCGCGCAATCGAACTCTCCGGACGGCGAATCGGCGCTCAGGTCGTGGGAACTCCCGCAGCCGCGCGGTAGCATGAAAACGGGCGAGATCTGACTGCGCACCGCCCGAGCGGGGCAGTCGTCGGATGAACATTCTTCACAACGATCGGGAAGGGGCTGGCATGCGTGGACTCTTGGTACTGGCGGCAATCGCTGGCGGCGTCATTCTCGGGTTGGCCGATCCGGCCCAGGCCCAGTATCACCGTTACTACGGATACCGCGGGTTCGGGTACGGCGGATATGGCGGCTTCAGCGGCGGAATGACGCCGGCCCTGGGAGCCGGGATGGGTATGGGCGCAGAAGCGACGGGGATGGGGAACTTTGCATCCGGCCTCGGCCAGTACCAGGTTTCCAATCAGAAGGCGCAATTGATTCATCAGCAGGTGGTCGCGGAGTACCTGCAGAATCAGCGGCTTAAGCTGGATACGCATTTCAAGAATCAGGCCGATCTCGAAGCGCACCAGAAAGTCGAACTGCAGAAGTCCGCCGAGTACGCAAAGCACGTCCAGACGGTCCTCCGCCAGATCGAGCAGATGGAAGCGCCGCACCGGCTGAGCGACGAGCAGTTCGATCGCGCCCACAGCCTGATCTACTGGCCGCACGTCCTGCGCGCCGGTGAATTCGCAGAGTCCCGCCTCGCGATCGACAAGCTGTTCCACGACCGTTCGCCGGGGAACAGCGGCGACGGATCCGACAACGCCGTCGCCATCGACAAGGCCTGCACGCAGATGATGGACATCGTCAAGGCCAACATCCATCATCTTGAACCCGTCGAATACATCACCGCCAAGCACTTCCTGGCCAGCCTGGCGTACGAAGCGAAGTTCGCCGTGAAGTAGTCGTGAAGCTCCCGCAGTTCCGGCGGTCCCTGCTGCCCGGTTTCCAGGTTTCGACGGGAAACCGGGCAGCGACGTCGACGGACCGGCCCGCGACAGGCGGTTTGCCCACCGGAGTTGTTTCGGACGCGACAATCGGCCAGACTCGGAAAAAAATGTCGTCGCCGCCTGCGGGAAGAGTTTTCCAGCGCAGCAGCGCTGAATGTCGAGAGTCGGCGGTCCGCCGACGGTGATCCCTGCAGTCGTCTTGAGGAACCCTGAATGTGGGCGTCGGATTCAACGGTGCGGAATGAGGCGCTCCGTCGCCGGACTTTCGCCATCATCGCTCACCCCGACGCCGGGAAAACGACGCTCACGGAAAAGCTGCTCCTGTACGGCGGGCAGTTGAGTGTTGCGGGGATGGTCCGCGGGCGGAAATCGAATCGCGCGGTCACGTCCGACTGGATGGAGCTGGAACGGCAGCGCGGGATCTCGATCACCTCGACGGTGCTGACGTTCGAATATCGCGGCCACCGGATCAATCTGCTCGATACCCCCGGTCACCAGGACTTCAGCGAGGACACCTACCGCACGCTGTACGCCGCCGACTGCGCCGTGATGGTGCTGGACTTTGCCAAGGGGATCGAGTCGCAGACGGAGAAGCTCTTTCGCGTCTGCGCGCTGCGGAAGATTCCGGTTCTGACGTTTGTGAACAAGGTCGACCGCTACGGGCGAGATCCGTTCGAGCTGCTCGACGAAATCGAATCGAAGTTCGGACTCGTCGCGGTCCCCATCAACTGGCCGATCGGTTCGGGGCGCGAGTTCCGAGGCGTTTACAATCGCCGCGAAGAACGGGCCCTGGTCTTTGATCGGGAGGCCGCCAGCGACCAGATCGTTCCCTTCGAGACTCTCGCGCTCGACGAACTGACCGACGCCCAGGTGGAGGCGGAACACCGCGCCCGACTGACCGAGGGACTGGAACTGCTGGCAGGGGCGGGGGCCAGTTTCAGTCAGGCCGACTTTCTGTCCGGTCGACAGACGCCCGTATTTTTCGGCAGCGCGCTGACGAACTTCGGGATCGAGAATTTTCTCGACCACTTTCTGACCCTGGCGCCGTCGCCGCAGAACCGCGAGAGCAACCTGGGGCCGATTCCGGTCGACCGACCCGAGTTCTCCGGCTTCGTCTTCAAGATCCAGGCGAATCTGGACCCGCGGCATCGGGATCGCGTGGCGTTCGTGCGGGTCTGCAGCGGCCAGTTCGAGCGGGATATGGCGGTGACGCACGCCGGGACCGGCAGACAGATCAACGTCCGCCGCTGCCACCGGGTCTTTGCGGCGGAGCGGGAAACGCTGGACGTGGCCTTTCCGGGAGACATTCTGGGGCTCGTCAATCCGGGCCGGCTGCAACTGGGGGACACCCTCTGCGTGGGAGACGTGTTTCACTACGAACGCCTGCCGCAGTTTCCCCCCGAGCACTTCGCAGTCTTCCGCTGCACCGACACTCAGCGGCGAAAGCAGTTCGCCCGCGGCATCGAGCAGCTTGCCGAGGAGGGGGCCGTGCAGGTCTTCTATCCGTCGTCGAGCCAGATCGGGGAACCGATTCTGGCGGCGATCGGCGAACTGCAATTCGATGTGGTGAAGTTCCGGCTGGAGACGGAATACAATACCTCCGTCACGATCGACCCGCTCCCCTACTCCCTGGCCCGCTGGGTCGACATGCCCGCCGCCGATCTGCATCAGCTCAAGCTGGACCGGGAGTCGCGCATCGTGCTCGATTCGTACATGCAGCCGGTCGTGCTGTTCCGGTCCGAGTGGGCCTGCAACTACTACAGCCGCGAAAACCCGGAAGTTGCGTTTCGTTCGGTCAGCCACGCCGCCAACTTCTACGAGACCAGCGCCGAAATGGGTTCGGGCAAGTAGGAACGCATGGAAGTCATGTGTGCCACGGCTGAGTCAGCCGTGGCGCAGCGACTTCTCACTTCCTCGGACGATTAACACTTCAGGTCATTCGCTGGACGCGTCCTCCTCCATCAGCAGCGACAGCGTCCGCTGCGGATTGGCCAGGAAGCCGCGTGTGACCAGGAAGTGCTCGGTGTCTTCATAGGCCACGGTGCGGATGCCGGACGGACTGAGGACGTCGAAGCTGTCGATCCGTGTCTTGAGCCCCGAATGGGGCGGCGGGCTGTAGCCACGGGTGAAACGAAGTCCGCCGTCAGGCGGACGGAGTGCAACCCGTGGGACTCGATGCGACTCTCGGGCAACCGTCCCGGAGGGACGGCGGAATGACGACCTTGCGGGAATGACAACGGCACGGATTCCTTCGCCCCGTCCGGGGCTCCGAGTCCTTTGATTCGGCAGATCCACGGGTTCCGCGTCGGTCGGCTTCGCCTCCGCGCCGCTGCACCCGTGGCTACACTCCTGCACCCCTGCCGGGGCGATATGCAGGCCAGATGTGATGGCGCTGCCGACATTCATCGCGCGATCTCCAGCAAGCAATTCAAGATCGCCGACGCAGTTGCGCCACCTGACCAAAGTCGGGACGTGTCACCGCTGCACGACACAAGGTTGGAGTCCGGCACCTCTCGCGTTGCGGAAATCACTCCAGGCGCAACGCCACGAATGAACTACTCAGCCTCGACGGCCCGGACCACACGCTGTCCCAGAAATGCCTTCACTTCTTCAATGCTGTACGCTGGATTTCGGAGATGAAGCACCAGGTGACAATTCGGGCAAACCGGACGCAGATCGGCAACCAGATCGACGAAGTATTCTTCTCCGATCTCCGAAAGCGGGCGGAGGTGATGGACATGGATGCGTCCCTCTGCGACCTCACCGTAGGCATCCCGAAAGTTGAAGGCGCAGATGGTGCAGGTTGTGCCATGCACCTTGATGCATTCGTCGCGCGCCTCCCGATTTCGTTCGTATGCATTCACGGTAATCGTGCGAACGGCACCTTCGGGAAGCCCTTGTGGCTCAGCGATTTCCTCAGGGAACGGCTCAGATACGGCAATTTCCAGATGTTTCCTGTCGAACATCCATCGGCCGTGAGCGTCCTTGATCACGAGCAGGTCATGGTCTCGTTTCAGGGACTGGATATGTGCGCGGATTGTGCTTTTTGCGTTCCCCGCATGTTGCATTTCCTCCATCGTTGCGCCGTCAAGCAGCAGGTTATCAAGCTTCGCGTACTGCCCTCCAAGAGCTCCGTGACCCAGCCAGTTCTCACCATCCGTGTCTTTCGGTCGATTCGGGTTTCGGATCAGTTCCAGAGTTCTTCTCTTATCGAGTTCTTTGTCTCGCGTGCCTGACATCGTGATCTCCCAAAGAGCACCGTTGCGTAAAGAGTTTGCGCCGAAACAACGGGCAGCTTTCACGTCGCGTCATCCGCTGGCGTTCCCCTCCTCCATCAGCAGCGACAGCGTCCGCTGCGGATTGGCCAGGAAGCCGCGTGTGACCAGGAAGTGCTCGGTGTCTTCATAGGCCACGGTGCGGATGCCGGACGGACTGAGGACGTCGAAGCTGTCGATCCGTGTCTTGAGCCCCGAATGGGGCGGCGGGCTGTAGCCACGGGTGAAACGAAGTCCGCCGTCAGGCGGACGGAGTGCAACCCGTGGGACTCGATGCGACTCTCGGGCAACCGTCCCGGAGGGACGGCGGAATGACGACGTTGCGGGAATGACAACGGCACGGATTCCTTCGCCCCGCCCGGGGCTCCGAGTCCTTTGATTCGGCAGATCCACGGGTTCCGCGTCGGTCGGCTTCGCCTCCCCGCTCCACCCGTGGCTACACTCCTGCGCCCCTGCCGGGGCGATATGCCGCCCTGATGTGATTGGCGCTGCCGACATTCATCGCGCGATCTCCAGATAGCGCAGATACGGCCCTGGTTGACTCTTCCGTTTGCGGGCCACGGGAATCTCCTGGAACGATTTTGCCGGCTGAGGCTGCGGCGAGGATAGCGGAAATCCGCAGTCCGTTCACGTTCCGGCCGGCGGACCTTGGCGAAGTCGCCCTGCAACGATATGACGGAATCGGCTCGCGGACTTCAAATGACGGCCGCCGGCACAGAGCTTAGTCGACGTTTTGACCGTTTGGATCTCAGGATGCTGGATACTCTTGCCGGACGCGTGCTGCTCGCGGAAGATTGTCTGGACAATCAGCGGCTGATCGCCAGCCTGCTGCGCAGGTGGGGACTGACGGTGGCCGTCGCCGGCGACGGTCGACAAGCCGTCGATGCTGCGCTCGCCAGCCGGGAGGTCGGAGAACCCTTCGATCTGATCCTGATGGACATGCAGATGCCGGTGCTGGATGGCTATGAAGCGACCCGCGAATTGCGCCGACGCGGCTGGACCGGCCCGATCCACGCTCTGACCGCCAATGCCATGTTCGGCGACCAGAAGTTCTGTCTGGACGCGGGGTGTACGGGGTATGCCCGGAAGCCGATCGAACGGACGGCCCTGCATGCGCTCCTCGCAGAGTCACTGTCGCGGCGGTCCGCGGACGTCACCATCGAGCCGTCACGAAGTCGGGAGTCCTCCGCCGAAAGTGCGACCGCTTTTTCCGCGAACTCGACCGGGACGCCGGGTGTCTACAGCCGCAGTGTGGCGCTCGAGCGGACCGGCGGCGACCAGGCGCTCTGCGACGAAATCCTCGGGCTCGTGCTGAGCGAAGGCGTGCAGTGGCTGGGACTGATTCGGGAGTTCGTCGCGGCGGAAAACTTCAAACAGGCCCGGCGCGTCGCCCATTCCGCCAAAAGCTCGGCGGACAATATCGGCGCACTCCGTGCCCGCGAAGCGTTCTGGAACATCGAGCGGGCGGCGATTGAGGCCGACGCCCCGGCGACTGCCGCGGCGCTGGAACAGGCCGTCGCGCCGCTGGAAGAGTTGCTGGACGCGCTGCGCTGCCGGGGATGAACGCTGCAATTCTCGGCAGAAAAAGACTGGCGGCTTGAAGGCCGCCAGCGCCACTCGGGTCGCAGACGACTCGCGGGACCCGGCCCGGCGGCGGAGCGATTGTTCCTTTCCCAGGTTTCACCTACGATTGTGCCCGGTTCCCGAGATTTGCGCAAGGAAAAACGGCTCATGCATTTCGAAACGCGATGCGTCCACACCGGCGTGGACAAGGATTCGACCTGGCTCAGCGCCACCACTCCCATTTATCCGTCATCGACCTTCCGCTGGGACAACCTGGACGGACACCGCGGCTTCGACTACACGCGCAGCGGCAATCCGACCCGCCGGGCGCTGGAGGAGAACCTGGCCGCCCTCGAAGGAGGGATCGACTGCCGGGCGACGAGCACGGGGATGTCGGCCATCGCGGGGGTGCTGCACCTGTTCCAGCCGGGCGATCACATCATCGCCGGGCACGATATCTACGGCGGAACGTACCGGCTGTTTGACGCCGTCTTCCGCAAGATGGGGATCGATTTCGAGTTTGTCCGGATGGGCGATCCGGAAAACGTCCGCAAGGCGCTGCGGCCGAATACGAAATGCATCTGGATCGAGACCCCCAGCAATCCGCTGCTGAATATCGTCGACATCCAGGCGATCTGCGACGTGGCGAAGTCCGCGGGCGTGATCACGATCGCCGACAATACGTTCCTCTCGCCCTATCTCCAGCGGCCGTTTGAGTTCGGCGTGGACATCGTCGTCCACTCGACGACGAAATATCTGAACGGACACTCCGACGTCGTCGGCGGGGCGATCATTACTCGCGACAAGGCCCATGCGGAGCGAGTGAGCTACGTCGTCAACGCCCTCGGTCTGGCCTGTTCGCCGTTCGATGCCTGGCTGGTGCTGCGAGGCGTCAAAACGCTGGGTCCGCGGATGGAAGCCCATCAGAAGGGGGCCCAGGCGCTGGCTGAGTTTTTGAACGGCCAGCCGACGGTGGCGAAGGTCTACTACCCGGGGCTGACGGATCATCCGCAGCACGCGCTGGCGAAGCGGCAGCAGAAGGGGTTCGGCGCGATGCTGAGCTTTGACGTGCAGGGGGGCCGGCCGGCGGTCGAGAAGATTCTGAGCAAACTGACGCTGTTCCAGCTCGCCGAGTCGCTGGGCGGCGTGGAGTCGCTGATCGAATACCCCGACACGATGAGCCACGCCTCAATGACCGAGCCGGCCCGGCGGGAAGCGGGGATCACCGCCAGCACGCTGCGGGTCTCGGTGGGAATCGAGCATCCGGACGACCTGGTGGCGGATTTCCGGCAGGCGCTGGAGGGGTGAGGGCGAGTCGAGAAGCTGGAGTCCAGTGCTGAGAGCCAGCGAGAATGGAAGGCCAGTCGTCCGAGTTGCCGACTGGCAAATCTGACTCTATCCCCATTTTTGCATTGATTTTCCTCCCTCTTTCCTCTGCGTCCTCCGAGTCTCCGCGGTAAAACTCTTCTGTCTTCCGACCGCGTAACGCATCAGCAGACTGCCCCCTGAGCTTGCAACCGGGCTTCGGGTTGTGTTAGCGTCGGCGGGGCCTGCGACGTCGAGGAAGGTGCGCTGGGCGCGTCCGCTGAGCGACGCCCCCTTCTTCGAGCGGAATTCGTTGGTTTACAACACGTTAGGTGTCACGCAACATGCATCACGTCACGCTGATTCCGGGCGATGGGACCGGACCGGAAATTACCGAAGCCACCCGTCGTTGTCTCGAAGCGACCGGCGTCAAATTCGACTGGGACGTCCAGGAATGCGGCATCGAAGTGATCGAGAAGCTGGGCAAGGTCCCCGAGTCGGTGCTGGCGTCGGTTCGCAAGAATCAGGTCGCCCTCAAGGGGCCGATCACGACGCCGATCGGCAAGGGTTTTCGCAGCGTTAATGTCTATCTGCGTCAGGAGTTGGGGCTTTACGCCTGTCTCCGTCCCTGCAAGACGTACAAGGGGGTCCGGAGCTTCTTTTCGGGCGTGAACGTCGACTTGGTGATCGTCCGCGAGAACACAGAAGACCTCTACGCAGGGGTTGAGTTCCAGGCTGGTTTGCCCGCAACCGCCGAGCTGATCGACTTCATCAATTCGAAAGCCACGGGTCGGAAGATCAGCACGGGTAAGGCGACGACCGGCGTCAGCATCAAGCCGATGTCGTACGAGGGAACCCGGAACATCGCCAATTTCGCGTTCGACTACGCCGTGAAGGCGGGACGGAAGTCGGTGACTTCGGTCTGCAAGGCGAACATCATGAAGTTCACCGACGGGCTGTGGTACGACGAGACCCGGGCCGTCGCCGCCGCCTACGGCGCGAAGTTCGAGCAGCCCGAGCTGAAGGTCGCCCCGGACGCCGAACTGGCCGGCAAGACGACCGACGCCAGCCAGGTCGCCTACATGGAGCGGCTGATCGACAACATGTGCATGCAGCTCGTGCAGAAGCCCGAGCAGTATGACGTGATTCTGCTATCCAACTTGTACGGCGACATCCTGAGCGATCTGTGCGCGGGCCTGGTGGGGGGACTGGGCGTCGCGCCCGGAGCGAACATCGGTCCGTCGTCGGCGATCTTCGAAGCGACGCACGGCAGCGCGCCGAAGTACAAGGGCCAGAACAAGGTCAACCCGACCGCGTTGATCCTGTCCGGCAAGCTGATGCTGGAGCACCTGGGCGAGAAGGCCGCGGCCGAGAAGCTGGAAGCCGCCGTCGCTGCCGTGATCGCCGAAGGCAAGGACGTGACCTACGATATGAAGCCTCATCGGACCGATCCGACGGCGGTCGGAACGGCTCAGATGGCCGACGCGATCATCGCCAAGATGCAGTCGATGTAGTTCATACGCTGACGAAAGCCGCTCTCATGGATGAGACGAGGCTGCTGGAGATCCTGTCGGGAGAGCGACGCGGCCTGTCCGCGGCGCTCTCCCGTTGGCTTTTGGCCGGTCTGTCGGTTCCTTATGGAGCGGCGGTTTCGGCCAGGAATCTCGCGTATGACCGGGGCTGGCTGGCGTCGCAGCGTGCGGCGGTTCCCGTCATCAGCGTCGGGAACCTCACGACCGGGGGGACTGGCAAGACCCCCTTCACGGCGTTTCTTGCCCGCGAACTGCAGTCCCGGGGGCTGCGGCCAGGGCTGCTGAGCCGGGGCTATCGTTCGCTCGACGGCGCGGAGAACGACGAAAAGCGGGTGCTGGACCGGCTCTGCCCTGGCGTGCCGCAAGTGCAGAATCCGGATCGAGTGGCCGGTGCGGAGCGGGCGATTCGCGAGTTCGGCTGCGAAGTGCTGATTCTCGATGACGGGCTGCAGCATCGGCGGCTGCAGCGGGACGTGGAGATCGTGCTGATCGATGCGCTGCGCCCGTGGGGCTTCGGACGACTCCTGCCCCGCGGGCTGTTGCGGGAACCGATGTCGGGTCTGCGACGGGCCGATCTGATCGTCATCACGCGGGCCGATCAGGCATCAGCCGCGCGGGTGGCCGAGCTGCGCCGGGAGATCGCCGAGATCGCTCCGGTTCCGGTTGCGGACATCGCTTTTGAGCCGGGCATGCTGATTGACAGCGAGGGCTGCGAGACGCCCCTCTCGTCGCTGGCGGGGCGTGTCTGCCAGGGGTTCTGCGGAATCGGCAATCCCGAGGGCTTTGCGGCGACGTTGCGGTCGGCGGGGATCTCTGCCGAGCTGGAAGTCTTTCCCGACCATCACCATTATACGGCGGCGGACTTCGAACGACTGCGGCGGAAGGCCGAAGCCATCGGGGCCGCGGCGCTGGTCACGACGCTGAAAGACCTGGTGAAGCTGCCGGGCGATTCTCTCGACGGCCCGTCGGTGCTGGCGGTCGATCAGCGGGTGCGCGTGTTGCACGGCGCGAATGAAATCGCGCGGCTGATGGATCGCTTCGGAAGCGACCGGGCGCGGGCGGCCTGAAATGACGTTTGCCGTCGGCTGCACCCGAGGCAACCGACGGCAAGTCGAATTCGTTTCACTCGATCCGTCGCGCGATGTTCACAGCGACTGCGGCGGAGCGTTGACGATGTCGTTGTTGTCGTCATCGTTCTGATCGATCGCGATGACGGCAATGATGATCGCGGCAATCACTGCAGCGGTCAGAAGAAGCATGCCGTTGCCCATTCCGCCGTACTGGCCGCGGGCTCCGTCCTCACCCTGCACGATCAGAGCGTATTCGTCGGCGGTGGCCGGGGCCGAGCCGTCGTTCCAGACGCGGAAGTTGCCTTCCGTGCCGCCCGAAGCGACCTGGTAGTCGCCGTTCTCCAGATGCCGGACCTGGAAGACGCCTCGGTCATCGGTCGCGATCCGGGTGACTTCTTTGGCGTCGCGACGGACGACCACTTCCGCCCCCTTGATCGGCGAGCCGTTGTGATCGACGACGCGGCCGGCGAAAACGCCGGTTTTCGCGGTTTTGATATTCGCCACGGCGCCGGCCCGGGCGATGTGGACGACCGGCTTGGCGGCGGCGGTCTGTCCTGCGGCGGCTGCGGTGGCCTGCGGGCAGACCACGCCGAACGTGGCAAGGGCGACGACCGCCCCTTTGAACAGCGACATTCCCTGCATTTCGTTCAGCTCCTGGGCCCAGTCCCTGACGGTCATCCGTGCCAATTCGCGACCCTCGGGCGCGAACACAGAACATTGAATTTCTGAGTATCGGAGAGGAGGATGGCGCCGGGGTGAACGGAACTTGAGTTTGCCGGGGTCCTCCGTCAACGGCAATATCGGCCTGCCGATGCCGACGCGCTGAGCGCGATATTCCCGAAATCCGGCTATTTCCGGCGGTTCCTCGAAAGACGGGAAGTCTCGGAGAGCACGGTAATCCGCGAATGACGCGCCAGACGCATGAAACGTCCAGACGGGCGTTCCACAGAGCTGCGATCTGCCCGGGCGGGATGCCTCGTGAAAAACAGCACCGCCACAGGTCGACCCAGAATGACCTGCGGCGGCGCCGGCGATGGAGAGCGATGAGCGGTCGCGGAATCGCTACAGCGACTGCTGAAGTTTGTTGACCTGATCCTGGAGACCGTCGACGTCGTCCTGGAGGTTGTCAATTTTGTCCACGGCGATCGCGCCGAGGATGACGGAGGCGATGACGGCTGCGGTCAGCAGCAGAAGTGCGGGATCGACCGCGCCGTACTGACCCCGGGCGCCGTTCTCGCCCATGACCAGTAGAGCCTGCTCGCGGGAGATCTTCGGGGCCGTCTCGCCGGTCCACAGGTGGAAGCGGCCTTCGGTCTTCCCGGCGGCGACTTCGTAAACGCCGTCTCGCGCGTTCTTGACTGCAAAGGCCCCTTTGGCATCGGTTCGCGTGCGAGCGACTTCGCGCTGGCCCTGGCGAACGACCACTTCGGCGTCGGCGAGGGGCATGCCGCCGTGATCGACGACGCGACCGGCGAATGTTCCGTCCTTCGCCAGCGTCACGTCGGCGACTTCACCGGTGCGGGCGATCCGGACGGTGCTCCGGGCCGGTGCACGCGATTCAGCGGCTGCAAGCACGCCCGCCTGGGGCATGACGACTCCAAGAGTCGCGAGGCTGACGATGGCAACCTTGAAGAACTGAGATGGCTTCATGCCGTTGCTGCTCCTTCCTGGATTCGGAGGCGTCCTGACTCGCCGCGGCCCCGACTTCGGGACAGATCACAACGACTGCGGACATGGGGTCAATGTGTTTCTGGCCGCCCGTCGCATTGCCGATGCGACCGGCGTCGGGCCCGCTGAGTTCAACAGACGATGGGGCGAAATAGCCCAAGTCGCGGCCGGGCGTCAACAGGAATTCCGCGGGCGCCGGCGCAAACCCGTTTCACCGGGTGCGAACTGCGGGCGAGACTGGCGGAATCTGCCGCTCGCCGGCGCCGACGATGGTGAAACGTCTCGTTTCACGGTTCTCTGGGCCGACGTTGTCGAGAACGGCTCCACAGCCGACAATCGCGGCGGCACTCTCACCACGGGCGGACGGCGGCATGATGGAATCCTGGGAATCGCTGTTGGGGTTTGCGTCCCTCCTGGGCTATGCGACGACGCTGCTGCTGTTGCCGGTCGTGCTGCTGACCAAGAAAGAGCAGCCCGTCTCGACGGTCGCCTGGGTCATGGCCATCGTCACCATGCCCATCGTCGGGGCGATTCTGTTTGCGGTCTTCGGCGTCAATCGCGTCGCCCGTCGCCGGTTACGAAGTCGACAGCGGATTCAGGAGAGCCTCGGCAGTCTGCTGCCTCCGATCGCCGGGAGTCCGACTGCCGAAGACGCGGAATGCGGTCCGGTCCCGGCGGCGCTCCGCCGCATCGCCCGCCGACTCGACAGCACCCGGGCGATGTGGGGCAATGTCGTCGACGTGCTGCACGACGCGGATCGCGTGTTTGCGGAAATCGAGGGGGCGATTCAAGGCGCGAAGTCGTCGATTCACCTCGAATACTACATCTGGCAGCCCGACCGGACGGGGACGCGGCTCCGCGACCTGTTGATCGCCAGGGCGCAGGAGGGGATCAAGGTCCGCTTTCTTTACGATACGCTGGGATCGATGTGGCTGACCCGACGGTTCCTGCAGCCGATGCGCGACGCAGGAATTCACGTGGCAACCTTCGTGCCGGGCCGGTCGTTGTTCGAGCGCTGGTCGATCAACCTGCGGAGTCACCGGAAGATCATTATCGTCGACGGCGCGGTGGGATTCACGGGGGGCATGAACGTCGGCGACGAGTATCTCGGTCGGGATCCGTATTTCGGCTACTGGCGGGACACGCATCTGCGGCTTCGAGGCCCGGTCGTGCTGCAGCTCCAGGAAGTCTTTGCACTGGACTGGATGTCTGCGACTCGCGAACAGCTCGTGCAACCGGAACTGTATCCGGCGGCCGTTCAGACCGGGGGGGTGACGGCTCAGGTCCTGTCGGGAGGTCCCGATGACGAGGAGAATGTGTTTCACACGCTGATGTTCGCCGCCATCAATGAGGCCCGGCGCTCCGTGACGCTGATGACGTCGTATTTCGTGCCTCCCCCGGCAATCGTCACGGCTCTCGAAACGGCTGCGTTACGGGGCGTGCGGGTGCGGATCATGGTCTCCGGGCCGAAAACGTACTGGGTGACGCGGCATGCGTGTCGCTCGTACTACGATTCGCTGCTGCAGGCGGGGGCCGAGATCTACGAATACCGTCGGGGCCAGCAGCATGCCAAGACGCTGGCGATCGACGACTGCTGGTCGCTGGTGGGGACGCCGAACTGCGACGCCCGCAGCCTCTTCCTGAATTTCGAGGTGGCCGTGGCGATTTACGACGCCACGATCGCCGAGCAGCTCAGCGCGCACTTCGAGCTGGACTTGCCGGACGCGCTGAAGATCGAACTGCCGACGTGGTCGAAGCGCTCGACCGTCGAGCGGTTGAAGGAGAACCTCTGCCGGATGTTTTCGCCGGTGTTGTGAGGGGGGGGGAAGCGAATAGCGAATAGCGAATAGCCGGAGAAGAGGGCTGATCGCTGATCGCCGGACGGGGGGAAAGACGTTGTGTGGGGACCGACACACGAGTTTGTCGTTCCGCCGCCCCTTCCGGGGCGGATGCGCGCGGAGGACGCGTCGTTCCACGGGTTGCACTCCGTCCGCCTGACGGCGGACTTCGTTTCACCCGTGGCTACAGCCCGTCGCCCGCTTCGGCGCTCAAGACGCGGGCTGGCCATCTCAGCGTCCAGAACGCTGCCTTTCTCGACTCCCGATGATCGACGGCAACAGCACCTCAGGTCGCTGATCGCCGGACGGGAGTAGACGCTGTCGCGTTCTCATTTTGCGTTTTGCAATTTGCACTTTTCAATTTGCAATGCATTCGCTTTTCGAGCTGCCCGGCCCGCCTGCACAGATCAGCCGCTGCGCTGCAGGTCTTTCCACTGTTTGCGCAGTTCCCGGCGTTGTTTTTTGCTCAGGCCTTTGAGCTGGTCGGCCGGGGGACCGTCGACGCGGTAGTCGTTCCCGTCGTCGTCGCTCCACTCTTCGCTGGCGGAAGGCTCTTCCTCCGGTTCCGGAACCGAAGGGCGGCTGGCGGAAGGTGAGCGAGACGAGCTGGACGCCTTGCGGGACGGCGCCGGATCTTCCGGTTCCGACCATTCCGAGGTTTCCGCCAGCTCCGCGGGGGAAGCGCCCCAGGCTTCCTCGGCCGTCGACTCTTCATTCCAGCCGGTCGATTCCTCGGAGGCTTCGAGTTCGGTTTCCTCGTCGTCCGCCTTGCGCGTCCGGGTCCGCGGTTTCGCCGTCCGTTTAGTCGTGGCCTTGCGCTTGCGACGGGGGGCGGCGGCCACCGCCTCAGACTCCGATTCGGCCTTCTTGCGCCGGCGGCGCGGCTTCGCGGACTCGTCGTCCTCCCCGTCCGCGGCCTTTCGGCGGAACAGCCTGGCGATCCGACACAGCAACCGGCCCAGCACCGACGGGCGACCGGCTTCGATGTCCGGCGAATCCGGACAGAAGTAGGCGACATACCAGGCGTGCAGCCAGAGGGTCAGAAACAGCAGCCCCATCCCGGTCAGCGGCAGCAGAATCGCGGCATATTCGAACCACGGCGCCCCCGCCACAGACCGGGCCAGCAACGGCGCCCCGGCGGCGGCCAGGAGCACGGCGGCGGTGATGCGGTACAGGACCAGATTCATTCGCGAACGGCGGAGATCGCGATCGATCATCACGCCCAGCGGGAGCCCGGCGGAGAGAAGCGGGATCTGCCAGATCAATGTCCCGGCGTGTTCCGGCAGCAGCTTGAACTCCACGGCGATCCGGGCCAGCGCCTGATGGGCATCGGTCCCCGCGCAGAAGCCGATGACGGCCAGCAAGCCGGCGAACCAGGTCCAGATGCGGTAGCGGCCGCCAAAGTCCGACTGACTCCGCGAACGATACCAGCCGATCAGGAGCGCCCAGGCCGTGATGCCGGTCCAGCCCACCGATTGCAGGTAGTCGACCAGGACCGGCCGGGACCGTTCCAGCAGGTGCGATTGCAGCGACTGGAGCTCCGGTCGGAGCGCAAACGGCTCGACGGTCGCAATGCCGGTCAGGACCAGCCCGACGATCAACAGGACGCCAGCCGTCCAGATCCGCCAGAGCGCCTGGGGAATCCAGGGTGCGGCGACGGCGACGACGGAATCGGCGGAGAGCCCCCGGCGTTCGATCCGTGCGGCGTCTTCCGGGGAGAGGGCTGCAGGGCTCCCTTCCGCGTTCACCGCCAGGCGACGGCGGCGGCGGTCGTCGGAAGAACGCGCACCAGCAAACTGCACCGACATGTTCGGAGTGACCGGCGATCCAGGCTGAGGAACTCGGGAAGAGTTGCCGTGGAAACCGATGCCCGCAGGTTCACGCCGGTCGACCAGGGCGGAGAGACGGCCCGACCGGAAGTCCACAGTGGAACTGCTCCGATTCCGGCCCGCCTCCGGCCACTGCCTCCGTGCAGATCTCCTGCTGCGGAAAATTGCGCTGCGCAATCCCGAGCACCCGTCATCCACGGGACTTACGCCCCATTCATCGGAGAATCGACCGGCGGAGTTTCATTCGAGTTGCGGGAAGTCGCTTCGTTCACACTGGGTAAGTTGAGACTGCCAGATCAGCAGGCTCCGTCGAGTTGACCGCTCTTTGCCGCGCAAAGACGCCATTACGGCAGTCGGCGACGAGCTGCCAATGTGGCAAGCCGGACGTCCAGTCCGGGAGGTTGCGCGTAATCCACGACTACACAATGAGTTGCGGCGCCAATCGAAATCCTGATTCTGAATTCCTCGATTCTGGCACGCGGCGTGCAAAATGAGATCACCAGACTTGACAGACGTGTTTGACGGGCTCCCGACAGCTCTGGAGCCCGTGAACGGTGTTTTCCGCAGGCAGGTTTTCAGGAGTCCGTTCCCATGCGACTTGTTCATGAACGATGGAATCCCTGGCGCGATCTGGCCCGGCTGCAGCACGATGTTCAGCGGCTGGCCCGGCACAATCGGCCCGCAGACGCGGAGTACCCGCCGTTCAATGTGTATCAGAACGCCGAAGAGGTGGTCCTGACGTCGGTCGCGCCGGGTCTGGACCCTGCGGGAATCGATCTGGAAGTCGGGGCTGACGCGGTAACGGTTCGCGGCCAGCGACCGGTCTGGTCGCCGGAGCCCGGGCAGTCGGAGACCGTGGAGTTTTCCCGGACGTTGAAGCTGCCGTTCCCGGTCGATTCGCAGTCGGCGGAAGCCGGCTATGAGCGAGGCGTGCTGACGATCCGGTTGAGGCGGCCGGTTTCGCAGCAGTCGCGCAAGGTGCCGGTGGCGGCGGGGTGAGTCCGGAGGATTGACCACGAATTGCACGAATCAACGCGAATGAAGAACGGATTGAACCACGGAAAGCACGGAGATCACGGAGGGGACCGGAGAACGGAGGAAGACAGGAGCAATGGAGTTTTGCTGTCTGTCATTGGTGCGGATTCGTGTCATTCGTGGTTCGTGTTCTCTGTTTGAGTTTTCCCACAAATCTGGAGTTTGTCCCGTGTGGGAGTGGGTGCTGAAGGAATGGGGCGGAGCCTCTCAAAAGGGCGTCCCCGGGCAGAGACTGGGGAACGAGATCACATAAACAATCGGCCGGGCGCGCCCGGCCCTCCTGGAGATGGAAATCATGACGAATGAGACAGCCTGTGCTCCTGCTCGGGCGACCGAGCTGCAGTTTGTGCCGCGGACGCGGATTCAGGAAACCGCCGAGGCGTGGGAGATCGTCTGCGAGGTTCCCGGAGCCGACGATCAGTCGGCGGAGATCTCGCTCGAACCCGACCGGCTGATTCTGAACGTCCGGGTTCAGCCGACCGACCTGCCCGGCTTTCAGCTCGTCCATCGGGAGTACCGCGAAGGGAACTATCAGCAGATCTTCAAGCTGCCGGACAATATCGACCGCCAGGGGGTCGAAGCAACGATCCGCCAGGGCGTGCTGCGACTGAAGCTTCCCAAGCTGCCGGTCGCGCAGACGCGGAAGGTGACGGTGGTGGCGGGATAGTTCGGGATGAAAAAGAGGATCCACGGCGGAGGGCGCGCAGACCGGAAGGGGGTGATCTGCGGAAATCCGGGAAGGCCCAAGAATGCAGCGATTCCGTGAACCTGTCGTGGCAACGTCG